>NZ_MLAP01000037.1 GCF_002272865.1 Helicobacter sp. 12S02634-8
TGATTGTTACAAAGCACTTTTTTATCTATCGCAGATAAAAGGTTTGCGATTTTGTCTTGATATGACTTCGTTGGTATTTTAAAATCCAATGAAGTTAAGTAATCTATATTTATATTATCTTGTATACTTCCAGTTGCTGCATTTTGAATTGAATTACGAATATACTCAAATACATAATACATAAATAATTCGGACGATTCATACGGAAATGCTTTGAACCCAACGACACTATCGGGAAAGCACATAGGGTATGATAAAATAGCCGTTTCTGCAATATTTGCTGCAATCGTAATGCAAAGTGTTCCCGCATTCCATAGTTTACTTTGTTTTAGCCCAAACTCACCATATTCTTGTGAGTGCTTATTTAAAAACAAATTTGCTTCCTTTATTTCACCCGTTTGAACCAATGGGTACTTACCGTTTATAAACAATTTCGGGTCATTTCTTGGGCGATGTTTTGAAACACCTCTTGAAAAATCGCCTAAGTCTGTCAATTTTTTTGTTGCCCAAGTTGAGTTGAATTTTCCACCATTATATATCATACTCAATCTCCTATCCTATATATTTCCTATGGGCTATTTTAACATTGCTTTGTTTAACCATAGCATACTGCAAAGTCGTATCTATTCGCCGATGTCCCAAGAGCTGTTGAAGCTGCTCGATGGGCATTCCTTTATCTATTGCAAGGGTCGCAAGGGTTCTTCTGAACTTATGGGGGTGAACCTTTTGCAACCCTAGCTTTCTTCCAAATTCACGCAAGCGGACTTCGATACCGCCGATTTTTAATCTGTTATGCGGAGCATTGAGTGTAGCAAAAAGTGCGGGGTTATTGTCTGTTCTGCTATTCAAGTAATTCTGTAAATGCAATTTTGTCCTTGCATCAAAGTAAACGACACGCTCTTTATTGCCTTTGCCAAAAACAATACATTCTCTTTCGTTAAAATCAATATCGTTGCGGTTGAGCAACACCATTTCTCCCACGCGCATTCCAGTAGAAGCTAGCATATCAATCATTGCTAAGTCCCGAAGTTCTGTGCAGTTATCGCGCATAAGTTCCAATGCTTCATCTGTGTATGTTTCTTTTATGCTTGTCCCAGTCTTAACCTTATGTATTCGCCTTACTGGACTTTTCAAAATATAGTCCTCATCTTCAAGCCAAGAGAAAAAGCTTGAGAGAATACGACGAATATTGTCAATTGTTACTTTGCTAGATTGTTTTCTTGTCTGATACTCTGTAAGGTAATTACGAATATCCTCTGTTTCAATGTGCTTGACGCTCATATTCAGATCCACAAGCATTGCATCAATGGTTGCCTTATAGTATTTCAAAGATTTTTCAGAACAGCCCTCAATCCGTTTTGCCGCAAGAAATAGCTCAACAAAATCTTGTTTTGAATCCTCTTTGTTTCTTTTATCGTCTATTATCTCGTAACAGAATAATGTGTGCTGCAAAACATATTGTAGTTTTTCAATTTGTGCGTTATTAAGGTGTGATAACATACCTTGAATAACATCTTTTATTAATTTTTGCTTCATAGTCAATTCTCCTTAATTTATATTAGAGAACGACTTTGGGGTGGATACTCTTTGTTTATTTCCTCGCCACCCGTAAGAATTATTAATTTTACCTTTTTTATTACC
>NZ_MLAP01000038.1 GCF_002272865.1 Helicobacter sp. 12S02634-8
CATCTCCTCACCTCACCCTACTCCTTTGATAATGTCTCCTAGTGGCTTCAAACTCTCTATTCTTACTCACAGGGCTAGCCTTTTGTATCTGGCTTTCTTGCATTGATTGTCTAGGGCTTGTCCGATTGGATTGTATAGGAGAGTTGGAGTTGTTAGGAGCACTAGGGCTTGTTTGTGTGTTACTTGATTGTGGAGGTCGGCTAGTGGGTTTGAAATGGTTATTTTCATAGAAACTATCAGGAGTTTTTTGCAAAGCAGGTTCATAGGGCTTGAGTCTGTTTTTTATCCTCTGACTTTGAGGGGCAGGGTTTCTTTTAGGCAGAGGGCGATAGTTGAGTTGGCGGTGGGTCTTATAGGCTTGACCAAACTTATAGCGCAACCCAGCACTCAAAAGCCAATAGGTATTGAGCTTTCCAAAAAACTCTGTTTTAAAATCTGTATGCAAGCTCAAGCTATCATTAAAACTCAGCCAATCCACACCCACACCAAGCCCTAAGCGATGGTCCATATGGTTGGGATTATTATACAAAGGCACACCTGCAAGATCGACTAAAGTGACTTTCCCTCCTAGATTCAGATCCATACTATAATCGATGAGTGCCTTAAGGCGCAAAGAAGAGAGTTCATAATCAAGGCGTTTGACTCCTTGCAAGCCAAGCTTAGTGATCAAAGCAGGAGTCCAGTCGAGTTGGGATTGGACAATGCTTTGGGATTGTTTATCGACAAAGGAGAATTGATTGCCTAAGATGATTCCTGAGTCTAAAGAGATAAAAGGCTCTAAATAAGTGCTATCATCTCTGATGGCTACATTGATGTGTGCGTTCCGACAAAAGACTTCTTGCACACATCTCTCAATGACCTTGCTGCGGTATTGATGGAAGGGATAGAAACGAAAGCCTGCCCTCCCACCCATTAAAAACATATGGCTTCCAAAATTACTTGTTCTATCAGCTTGATTCAAGCTTGCTTTGATGGGTGCATAGACATAACGCACAGACCCATCTAACACCCAGCCATCTTGATGGATATATCCTCCATAAGCTCCTAGACCTATAGCAGAAGCACTGCCTTTGAATCCTGCGTCCATTGCATTGAGATGGGTATAGCTCACACTCCCTCCATAAAAATACCTTTCACTCTCAGAACTCTCTCCATAATCATAGCCCCCTTGGAAGTTATAAAAAAGATCTTGTGTTGTCTTGCTCCCTAAGGGTTGTTTTGCATAAATCCCTCCACCACTGATTTTTGCCCACGCTCCATTGAGTGTGGGGGGATAGATGAAATCTTGGATACGCGTATGCAGACTGTCTGCTTGCAAGCGAAAGATCTGATAGGGTAGAGAGAGGATATTGAATAGACTTTTGGCTGTTTGATTGGGCGTGCGCTCTATTTTAGAGAGTATCCACTCACTCCCACCACCCCCTGCAGGTCTTTTTTCTAAAAGAGGTAAATAATCATAAAGCCCAATGATTGTAGCAATCCCTTTGAAATCAGCCCCTATAGCTTCTGTCGTTGCAGAAGCTACAACCATATTAGTATGAGGAGGATTGAGGGCAATCATAGAGGGGTTTTGATAGATTTGGATAAATTCCATTGCATTGAGTGCCCCTGCTTCTATCTTGTCTGTTTGACCATTTTGCATATCTGCCATCAAGCGAAAGACTCCATTAGCGCCATTGATTGTATCGACTTTGAGTGTGCGTGGTGCAAAGGTGGTGGAGGTGAGACGGTGG
>NZ_MLAP01000003.1 GCF_002272865.1 Helicobacter sp. 12S02634-8
AAAACTCATTTAAAGGCATTTTAAAAGGCTTTAATACAATGGGTGCTACATTGATACTCCAAAAAGTTTTTAAAGATTTTTCAAGGTGTTTTAAACGGCTTTTCAAAGGGGTTATAGATTGCACTCACCCTTGTATTTTTTTAACAAAATTAAACCAAAGGGTTTTTTCTTTCAAAAGGCTTTTGTTTTTTAAATCTCAAAAAAGAAAACCCTATCTTGGTGTTATGAAAACGGGGGTCAGATGAAACCCCAAGCTTTCAGCGAACTCCGTAACCTCCTCAAGTCCCTCCCAGCCCTGAGCGATACAGACAGAGAAGAGAGGATCAAAAGAGCTAAGAGTGATTTTAGATTCTTTGTCAAGACTTATTTTTCCCACTATATCCAAGAGCCCGAAACTTCATTATTTCGCAATTTTGTCTATGACAATATCAATGGATTGCTCCAAGAGCACAAACTTCTTTTATTCAAAGCTTATAGAGGAGCAGCTAAAACAACAATCCTCTCTCGCCTCCTTTCCCTTTGGCTCTTACTCACCCATCAAAAAAGCTATGCCCTCATTATCTCCTCTACTTTAGATATTGCCAAAGAAAGCATTGAAACTCTAAAAGTTGAGTGCGAAGACAATGCCAATCTGATTGCAGATTTTGCCTTGAGTGCAGGCGTGGTATGGAGTGCTGAAGAATTTATCTTAAAAGTCGCAGAGAGCTCTGTAAAGGTCAAAGCCTTTGGAGCAGCGAAAAAAATTAGAGGGACAAATTTCTTGGGCAAAAGGCCTGATTGGATTGTGTGTGATGATATTGAAAATGATGAGAATATCCAGAGCAAAGCCCAAAGGGACAAGCTGCACTCTTGGTTTTTAAAAGCTGTTTTAAAACTCCCTGCTAGGACTCAGAGTTATAATATCCTCATTGTTGGCACAACACTCCACCATGACTCGCTTTTAGCCAGATTAGAAGAGAGGAGCGATGTGGAAAGCTTTAATTTTCCCTTGGTGCTTGATTTTGGCACTCAAATTGAGGGGCTGTCTAAGCAATCTTTGCTAGCCAATGAAGAGAGGGGAGAAAAGCCTTATCAAGCAATGATTATTGATGATGAGAGTTTGGATAAAAGGGGTGTGCTTTTAGAATTTTTAGAAGACAAAGATTCTTTTTTCTCCGAATATCAAAACACCCCACTCTCCAAAGAGAACGCCCCATTATCAAGGTATAGAACCTTTGAAGCCCTACCTGAAAAAATTGATGCGATCTATATGGGGATTGACCCTTCTTTGGGCAGGGCAAGGGGGGATTTATTTGGTATCTGTTCGCTCTTTTATTCTAAAGCCCATCAAAAATATTACGCCAGAGCCACAGGCTATCAAGTCAATCCTGAAGTAATGATTGGAATCATCTTAGAAACTTATCTCAAAAATCTCACTATCTCTCCCTTTGTGACTTTAGGTATTGAAGTTGTGGCTTATCAGCAGTTTTTCAAACAGATATTAATGAAAACAGCAAGGGAAAGGGGCTTAGGGCTTATCCCTGTGATTGAGCTTAAAAACACGCAGAATAAAGAACTGCGCCTAGACACGCTCGCCCCTCTGCTTTCTGAAGAAGCTTTAATGATTGATAGCAGTTGTCATGAGCTCATCTTGGAGTTAGACACATACCCTAAGAGCAAATATGATGACTTGTTGGATAGTCTAGAGTTTGCAATACGGATTGCAAGAGGAGGAGCAAGGCTGGATTATTCTTTAGCGCTCAAGGCAATGGGTAGGAGTGGAGCGAGATTTCAGGGCTTAAAGCAGAGGCTATGAGCTTTAAGTTGCATTGTGGGGCTCTTGTGTTCTTTTAACAAAATGAATCAAAAGGTTTTTTAAACTCAAAAAGGCTTTTGTTTCCTATTTTCAAAGGCTTTTTAAATCTCAAAAAAGTGGTTTAACCTCCCCTAACATAATGGGTGGGTGGGTCAAAACCTTTTTTGAAAGAAACAAAAAGTCTTTTGAAAAAGCAGAAAGTGGTCTTAGGATTTCACAAGAAATCCCAATAAAAAATAAATGAAAAACAAAGGAGATATACCATGAATCCCAAAACCCCCAAACCCCCTAAGTTATCAAACTTAGACCTAAACCCGCGTTATAAAAACGCAATCCCTGCTGTTGTGCCCTATGAACGTATTAAAGGCGCGTTGCAGAGTGATAATATCGCAGACTTGCTTGGTATCTACGCACATTTCTTGAGGTTTGATGCACAAATTTCTAGCGAATTTCAAAAACGCCGCATATCCCTCTCTCGCCTCCCCTTTATGGTAGAAAGTGAAGATAAGACCCAGCAAGCATTTTTAGAGAAACTTTGCGCTCAAGCCCACTTCAGGCGATTCTTATTTGATGCAAGCTCTGCGATTGCTTATGGCTTTGCTCCTTTTATCCTCAACTGGGACTTAAAGGACAATCAAGTCTTCCCATCTCTCTCTTATATCTCTACTAAATTCATCTCTTCTAAAGAAGATAGGCTTTATATCTCAATGGGCTCAAACCAAGTGTTTTTAGATGAAAGAGAGGATATCTGGGTGCATTTCCACCCAACCGATAGTGGCGAACTGATCTATCAAGGGCTGTTTTATAAAGTCATCTCCATTGCCTCGTTAAAATACATTGCCCTTTCTAAATATATGAACTATTTAGATTCGCTCTCTATCCCTCCTTTAGTCGTTAAGACAGAAGATATTAGCAACGAGCAAGACATTGAAAAGATGATGGAAATGCTCTTTAATCTACGCAGCAATAGTGTAGGGATCTTTGATAAAAACTCTGTATTTGAGCTTTTAAACGGCAATGTGGATAAAGGCACATTTTTAGAGTTTATCCAATATTGTGATGAAGCGATCTCTAAAGTCATTACAGGGCAGGTTCTAGCAGGCAACTCCACACAAAATGGCACACAAGCCCTAGGGAATATCCACGATAAGATAAGGAAGAACACAGAAGAATACGATGCAGCGCTGCTATCTGAGAGTATCAAGGGTCTTTTAGACAAAGCCCTCAAGCTAAACTTCTCTACCCCTGCACCCTTTAGCTTTGAGATGGATACCAACACAGAAACCGATGAAAACGAGCAGATGGAGGTGTTTGTCAAGCTCAAGCAAATCGGAGTTGATGTCCCCATCGAACATTTAGAGCAGACCTTTAAAATCAAAGGCTTAAAGCGTTTTGAGAGTCTGAGTGATGGCGATGGTGGGGATTATGACAACAGAAGTCAATCCCTTGCTTACAACGCTAGAGATGATAAAAAAGAGGGGACTCTTGAAAAAACTCTTAAAACCTATGCCCTAGACAAACCTTTGAGCGACTTAGAAGTGAGTGATAAAGCTCTGCAAGCCTCTACAGAAGACACTAGATCTAAGGTCTTAGAAATTGTGGAAAAATCTGAAAGCTTTGAGAGCGCTTATAATGAGATTTTAAGAGCCTTTAAGGGCGTGATGATTGGAGTGGCTGAAGATGTCTTGTTTGAACTCATTGGCAATGCAGCGCTCAAAGGTGAGCTAGAGGGGAGCGAGGGGGGAGAATACTAATGATTCAAATTGATTTTAACCTCCCGCTAGAAGAAAATATTGCCTATCTACTTGCCAAGAAGCCACAGATAAGCTTTGATGATGATGAGCTCAAATTCCAAGCCCATCAAAGAGCCTTTAGCGTAGCTAAGATGATGCAAATTGATTTGTTAGAAGATATCCAAGCAAGCTTGATAAAAGCCCAAGCAAAAGGCGAGGGATTTAGTGAGTGGAAGATGGGGATTATCCCAAAGCTGCAAAGAAGAGGCTGGTGGGGCGAGAAACAAATCACAAACCCAAAGACTGGTGAAATAAAAAATATCATCATTGGTGCTTCAAGGCTGAAAACTATCTTTGAAACCAATATGGCAAGTGCTTATGCTAAGGGAAAGAAACAAGCTCAGTTTGACCCTGATAATGGAGCTGTGTATTTGCGTTATGTGAGTCTTATGTATGGCAACAGAAGAGAAAAGCATAAAGCAATGCATGGGATCATCAAGCACAGAGATGATCCTTTTTGGAAAGAAAACTACCCACCCAATGGCTATAACTGCCAATGTCGAGTCTATGCTTATACAAAAGAGCAGCTAGACCAAAGAGGCTGGAGCGAACACAAGGGAGAATTACCCAATATTGCTGATAAAAGCTTTCAAGGTGATATTTTAGAAAATAGCGATCAAGCCCTAGATAAGATTTATTTAGAAAAAGCCAGAAGAATCATTGGGATCAATGAACCCTCTAAGCTATTAAAGTCTTTAATCTTCAGTGATTATCAAAGCATTGTAGAAAATAGAAAGAGATGGAGGGAGATTAAGGGGTTGTATAGAGATCCAAGCGATAAGAGAAAAATAATAGTCATTGCTCAAAGTTCAGAAGAGTTAAAAAAGTTTCTACAGACAAAAGCAAGCAATATTTATCTCTCAGGTGAAACCATGCAAAAACAAAAAAACAAGCACCCCGAGCTAGGAGCATTTGATTATTACTTGATCGCCCATATGGGAAATAAGCCTTTATATAAGTTCAGAGATGGGGATTATAGTGTGGTGTTTGTAGAGAAATTAGGAGGGAGATATCGCATTGTGTATAAAGCGACAAGAGATAGAAATGAAATCTATGTAACGAGTTTAGTTAGGTATAGTAGAGATGATAAGATGTTTTTAAAAGATGTTGAAAATTTAAAAAGAAACAAAGAGGAAATAAAAAAAATGGAAGAGTGAGCCCACCTCTTCGCATTCAGATGTGTGGTAAGCCTTTTAACCCACTATTCACTTTTCCACAGGACTCTTGCTTCGCATTCGCCAGGCGTTTTTAGCATCTGAACCGTTCGCAATTATAATATATATTTTTAAATACGCTTTAAAAGACAATTAAAATTCTTAAATATCCAAACCAAAAGGATCTCTATGCCAAATCTCAAAGAATTCCAAAGACTCATCAAAGACATCAAAGCCTTGCAAGACTTTAAAAAGTCTGAATCAATGGCAAAGCTTTTAAAAACAACTGCCCAGACATTGCAATCAACCTCTGATGAAAGCTTTGAAAACAAGAAAAGTCCTTTTGGAGAAGCTTGGCAAGACAGAGCCCCTGCGACCAAACTCAAGCTCTTAAGACAAAGAAAGCTCTCTCAAAGCGATATCTTGCAAGTCAGCGGACATCTAAGACGCTCAATTGGCACAAAGATAGCAAGCAATTCTGTGACTTTAGGCACAAATGTATCCAAAGGCTATGCAGCTATCCATCAATTTGGAGGTTATGGGGGCAGAGATAAAAAAGTCAAAATCCCTGCTCGCCCTTATCTGCCTATCAACAACAAAGGTGAGTTACCTCAAGGATTAGAAAAAGAGATCGAGGGGTTTATTTGGAAGTATTTGAGGGTTTAGAAAGGGCTTTTTTATTCTTGTCTTTCTTTTGGTAGCCTTTTTACTATTAAATCTCTACCTAAAACTCCCCCATCACAACCACTTCAGAGCCATCTGTCGCAGTGCTTTGGGGGCGTTTATTTTGATTAGCCTTGATGGCTTCTCTGATTTTTTCAAACTTCTCTTTGAGCTTGGGATTGCTGCACTCGATCTTAAAATCCCCCTTTGCTGCTTCTAAAAATGAATCTTGGGTTTGTATCGATGGCTTTTCTGAAAATATCTTAAAATCATTACTCAATTGGGCTTTGACCTTTGTCCAATACGCCTTAGGGGCTTCTTTTTTGAGATCTTTATACCATTTACGCAGATTGTCTAAAAGCTCTTTTTCTCTGATACGATAAAGGCTGAGTGCAGAGGCATGGTCTAAGATGATGAATAATGTGTTGTTTTTGATAGAACAATAGGTGATATGCTCTGCAAGCTCCTCTCCCAAGCTCTTTTTGACATAGTTTTTCAGTGAGATTCTTAGGGCTAAGCCTTCAAAAGTGGATTCTCCTATCGGGGCTTGTGCCATTTCTGTATGCTTGCATAGGATTTGAGTAGGGGGTGTGAGGGGCATCATTACTCCTTGTGTCATTATTTATTTTTGATTGGGATTTCTTTGTGAAATCCTTAAGACCACTCAAGGGATTGAAAATCCCTTTCGTTCCTAAAGAATAGAGTTATTCCCGACTTTGTCGTTCATCAACTCAGTTTTAAAGGTTTTGATTCTAAAGAATCTAAGACCACTACAGAGGGTTAAACCCTCGCCTATCTATCTTTGCCTTTGTGGGCTTTCAAGAATTAATAAAAACTCTTTTTATTCTTCAAAAAAGGGGTTTATCCACCCCTAACACAATGGGTGGGTGGGTCAAAACCTTAGCCCCGAAAAAACTCTTTTTTTCGGCAAACCATCATCAAACGATGGAGGGGGAAGCTCGCTTTCTCCTTGCTAGCAAAAAGCCAGCGACTACACTTCTGTAGTCTTAAATCTGCCTTTTTGCACCACGCAAGGACGAGCGAATATGATTCAATCCGAAGTTTTCTATCCTTGCCTTTCTGTATTTGCCTTTGCCTTTCTGCCTTTAAGCGTGGCAGGGGTAAGGGGGAGTTTGAGGGGGAATTTTGACCCTCCCACCCAAACTGCGGACTTCGCAATTTGAGCCCCCTTCCCCTCTCATAGAAAAACCCTTTGATTTCATTTTTGTTAAAGAACACAAGGGCAAGCAAAGAGAATCCAAGCTTCAAGCCTTTTATGATTTTAAAATCAAACTCTAGTTTTGGATAGTCTAATCCATCTGCTTCATAGTAAGCTTTCTGTGCTCTCTGATGATTTCTCTAACCTTTTCAACCGAGAGATTAAATTTAGTGGCTAAAAGCTCATAGTTATAGCCATTGAACTCTTCAATAATTCGTTCTCTAACATCAGGGATCACTTGAGGGATATAGACTCTAAGTCCCCCGTATTTCTTGCAAATCTTCTCAAAGCTCATTCCTGCCTTGTAGTCTTCGCAAATCTCGTGCAATTTGTGCTTTGTCATTGTCACCTCTTTATCGTTTGTAGTTTGGATTGTTTACTGCTTTAAAAGCCCTGCTATAGAGCTCAGAGCTTTTGAGTTGCTTGAGTTTGTAATTTAGGGTGCGATCAAGTCCTGTGATGACTTTAGAGGCTTCTTTAGAGCTCAGATCAAGGATTTTTTTGATGGATTTAATCTGCTTTTGGATAAACCTGCTCAAGTCCTCATCACTCCAGCCTAGCTCTTCTTGGAGTCTTTGGATCTTTTGTTTTTGAGCAAAAGAGATAGCATCTTTGAGGAAAAACTTTCTATTAGGGTCAAGAACAGCAAAGTCTCTATCTCTTTTTTTACCATTAAATATCAATAAAATCTCTTGGAGTTCGCTCAAAGAGAGATTTGCCGAAGTTTTCTCACTATAGCGTAAAATCAGCCAATCCTCCCATGCCCCTGCGGCTTTGATTTCTTGATACCTTGGGTGGATATGGATTTTAGTAAGAAGCTGCTTTCTATAGAATCCTTGTTTCTTTGTCATCTTTTATCCTTTGTTTGTTTAAATCCTATTTCAAAGCCCTTTAAAACGACTTTCAAAAAGAATTTAATGCCCCCCTTGATAGGAGGCTTCAATGCTTCTTAAGAAACATTTTGCAAGCTTTCAATCTTGGGCTCAACTCTAAAATTATCTTTAATAACCCTTGTGATCCCTAGCTTGACTAAAGCACTATCATCAAGCTCGCACAAAGCCTCTTTATTGGGCTTTTCTTCATAAACAATGCAGTCTTTAAAGCCAAACTTTTTGATCGCGCTAATCAGCCCCTCTATCTTTGCTTTAGCCCTAGGCAGGCTCACGCTTTTTGAAAGCCGATAGCCAATTGTCCCAAAGGTCAGCTCCTTACTCCTTTTATCTGCAAAATCAGCCTTATTGGCACTGCAAAAATTCTCAATCTCTTGCTCTAAGAAATTGCGTTCATTTTGCAACTCGATGATCTGGGGCTTGGCTTCTTCTTTGATCTGATTGCATTTCAAGGTCACTTCACCCTCAATCTGGGTAATCCCCACCTCACACTCACAAATTCTCTTCAATGCTAGATCTACATCACCATAATTTTTGATTTCCATTTTGACTCCTTATGTCATTATTTTATTTTTAATTGGGATTCTGAAGAATCCTAAGACCCAATTTCTTCTTTTCCAAAAAAGGGGTTTATCCTCCCCTAACCTAATGGGTGGGTGGGTCAAAACCTTAACCCCGAAAAAACTCTTTTTTTCTCCCAAACCATCATCAAACGATGGAGGGGGAAGCTCGCAACCTCCCCCTATCTATTTTTACTAGGATTCTGAAGAATCCTAAGACCACTCTCACGATTAAAAATCCCTTGCGTTCCTAAAGGATAGAGTTATGATAAGCAAAGCTTCTCATCAACTCGTTTTCAGAGGTTCGCACTTCTGTAGTCTTAAATCTGTCTTTTTGCACCCTTGGCTCCTACGCGAGCAAAGGCACAACAAGCCGAGGTTTTCTGTCTTTAAGCGTGGCAGGATAGGGGATTCATAGATTCCTCATCTTAAAACTATGGAATTTTCTATTCTCAAGTAACCACTGATAATATTCCCTTATTTTTGCAAGATCCTTTGTGCTAAACTTTTCTAAAAGCTTCTCTAGGCTTGCTTTTGAATACCTCTTACTGACATCGTGTGTGCTTTTCTTTGCTAAAGGGTGTGCTTTGATTTTGATGATAGGATTGGGTAAAAAGTCAATGGCAAAAATATCACTCAAAACTAGATACAACCACGCAAACAAATCTTTCTCTGCTTGCCTCAAAACTATCTCTCCACGCTCCCCCATAAAATAAAAGCTATCACAATGGTCTATATGCACGCTCAAAATATCTTTTAAAAACTCTACATTATCCATAGCCCGTTCATACACCATTGCCCGCATTCTGTCTTTGGGCTTTTTCCAAACCTTTGGCTCTTGTTGGGATATGAGTATTTCTATTTCTATCCTCGCTAAAATATACTCATGCTGCCAATGCCTCATTAAAAACTCCAAATCTTTACAGCCCCTTGAATCATCCCAAAATATTTCTTTTAATTCCGTCATAAAATCACCCTCTCAATAGCCCTTAACCCCTCAACAAAAGGCGATAACACCCCTCTGACCCTCTCCCCCTCCTCTGTTTTGACCTTGAGCCTAATCAAGCCCTTTTCTTCAAAATAAAACCTCGGATCATAGCCCTTGCCACTGACTCCTATGAGCCTAAATATCTTGATTTGCATTGTGACTCCTTTCATAAAAACATCATTTTTGCTGCTTCCATCACACTCTCCTTGTCTTTAGGATCACAGCCGTGCCTTGCGAGCTTTGCCACTCTTTTTGTGAGCTTAGCAGCCTTTCTGAAGTTCCCTTTTGTAAAACCAAAAATATGCTCTCCAAAAAATGCAACACACTCACTCTCATCTAACCCCCTCATCTCATAGCGACTGCCAATGCGAGAGCTCAGCTGTGCGAGTTCACCATTTTTACCCAAGAGGTTTTTCATCAAGATATGCGTGCCAAATAAAATAATAGGTACACCGCTAAAATCCTGCAGCCGCCTTAGGTCTTCAAGCGCCCTAATAGGCAAATGCTCGCCCTCATCAATCAATAGCACAGCATCTCTTTTAAAAAGCTCCTTAGCAATCACTCGCACACTCTCATCAAGATTAGAGCTCTTCTGAAGCCTGAGTTTCTCGCTCAAGATCCCTAGCAGTGTCTTAGCCGTGGTATGCAAAGTCGCTTCAATCAAGATTGCATTTGGGTGGGTCTTAGCATATGCACTAGCAATCACGCTCTTACCTGTCCCAGGACTGCCATACACAATCCCCATCTCCTTTTCATCTACAGCAATATCAATCACAAGCTCTGCCATCAACTTATCCTTGCTAGCAAACACGCCCTTTGGGTATTCCTCTTCTTTGGAGGGCTTGTTTTGCTTTTTAGCAAGGTAGTTTTTAATATAGAGTTCTAAGTCATGTGCGAGCTCTAAATTCTTGCCCTTGTATTCGCCTTTTCGAAAGCTCGAAAGTGCTGATCCATCGCGTTTGCCAATGGCTTTGCCAAGAGAAACTTGTGAGATCCCCTCTTTTTTCAAGAAATCTTCCACCAAATCTCTGATTTTCTGGACATATTCCTCTTGTTCTTTTAAGGGAAGCTTTGAGAGCTCGCCTAATCCTAGCTCTATAGCTCTGTCTTCTGATACCTTGCCTTGATTTTTTAATTCTTTTTGCATATAATTTTCTCCTCTATGACTCCCACCTCTTTTGATTGCTTTTCAAATTAAGAATAAAAGCATTTGGAGGTGGTTTTTTTATGTCTTTGACACACCTGCGATCTCTTCCCAAGTAGGTCTTTTTGCGACCTTTTGTTTTGATTTTTCTATTTTTTCTTTTTCCTCCTTGTTAGCAATCAATGATAAAAACTCTTCACTCCCTGAAGCCATCTTTGCTTGAGCCTTGAGCTTTGAGTGCTCAAGCTCTGCATTGATCGTGGCGACTTTGGGCTTTTTGGCTGCAGTGAGCTTGCTAGCGACTTCTTGATAAAGCATAGGACTCTCACTCTCTACCTGCGCCCTTGCTTTGACCATCTCTTCTTTGACCTTTTTCTTTGCCCTCTCAAAGACCTTGCGGCTTTGTTTGGCGACCTCTAGTGTGTCTTTGAAAGTCCCTTGTGCAAGCGCTATGTCTAAGAACTTCTTATTTTTGTCATAGACAAAGGCTTGCGCGACATTATTGATATTCACCCCTGCAAACACCCTAGAATGCTCATAAAGCTCAGGAAGCTGATAGAGTGTGTTATTCAACATCACCCCGCCTTTAAGCACGCGCCTTTCTTCAAGATGAGAAAGATAAAATGTCAGCTCGCACTCACTCATTCCCACAGCTTCATGGCTCTTTTTGTTATAAATATTCATGGGCGAATCGCCGAGCTTGGAGTTAAATTTATTGAGCGCTATCTTGTTATAGATTTCAACTTGCTCTTCAAACTCTTGGAGTGTTAAAAGCCCTTTTAAATGCGTTTTCTCGCCCTTTAAAAGCCTACGTTCCTTGCGGCTATTGAACTCTTCGATGGCCTTTCTTTGTGCCACATTATGGCCGATATACCCTGCCATGAGCTCAACGGCTTTATGCTGGAGCTTTTTGAAATTACTCTCTACATAAGGCTTGAGCCAGCCGCTATAAGGCGCAGTATGTAAAAAGTCAATACCAAGCTTCAAGCAAACTTCTTGAATATATTTGCTCTTAAACGCCCTGCCATTATCGCCTTTGATGATCTTAGGCTTGCCATAGGTCAAAATATACTTAGCAATCGCCCGTGCAACCCCTAGTGAATTCTCACTCTCACAGATATGGAACACACACACCCTTGAATACACATCAATGAGTGAAATCAGGCTATACCTTGCTTGTATCACCTCCATCGTGTCAATATCATAGTTATAATCACGACAAAGCCGTGGCACATCAAGGATCACATCAATGGGCGAGGCATCGATCTCTACAATCTCATTGATAGAGCCCACAGCCCAAGACGCGTCCCCAATTGATGGCATCATATGCGAATCTAGCTTGCTCTCCCCGCCCTCCACTAAGAGCTTGACCTCTCTATGATCGCTCAGATAGGAGTCAATGAATCGCTTGAGCGTGTTATAAGAAAACAGACACGATTGCTTCTTCAAAAACCCCTCCAAATCCTCAAACAACCCCATCTGCCAGAGATTAAAATGCACACTCTCATAGATCAAGGCTAAATTGAATCTAGCCTTAGACGCTAATATCAAGCGAATAACCAAATCAGCAATCACCTGATTGCTCTTGATAATGCCTATATCCTCCCTATGCTTCCCCCGACTCTCAATGAGCCCATCAATCCCAAAACTTTTATAAGCCCTCTGCCAGCCATAGAGTTTAGCAGGCGTGAGGACAAAGGGATAGAGCCTAGAGTGATTGATACTCTGGATAAAATCACCCCCTTTCACACCCTTAGCCCTTGCCCCCTCCCACTCTTTGATGACCCTAGCTTTTAGCATTGCCCCCTCTTGCGCCTTAGGACTTGCTTTGCCAAAGGGCGTGAGGGTCAAGGCTTTTTCTTTGCTAGTGCTGCCTTCAGACACTGGGGGAATATTTTCTTTGCTAGCTTGAGTGGTGCTAAAGCCTTGAGTTGCTCTGCTCTTGTCTTCTCTACTACTCTTATCTTCTTTGATATTTTTATCTTCAGCCCTATCTTTACTATGATTGTCTTCTTTATGATTCCTATCCTCTTGACTATCTTTGTCTTTTTCGGAGTGTTCCAAGCCCTTTAAACGTTTCAATCCCCAAATAGGATCACTAGGACTAGCAATCCATAGATTACTACTGCAATGTTTGCTATGATAAGGATCATTTCTAGTATTTCCATCGTTTTCTACTCCTTGTCTTTGATATCCATCGCTTGCATCTCCATCTTTTACTCCTGCTTTCACTCCTGTGTTTGCGCTTGCATTGTTTCTAAAAGCCTCTAAATCTGCAGGATCAATAGGCTCACTCCAAATCTGGAGGACTTTGCCACCACGCCCGATACCTTTTTCATAATTAAAATAAAAAAATTTACTATTCAAATCAAAATAAGAACTAGATTTCTTTGCTTTTCTTCTTATCGTTCTTGCTGATACGATATTATTGTCGTAATAAATATCAAATTTTTTTAAAGATTTTAAAAACCTTTCTGTATCTAGCCACTCCCCCATCACGCCACCCCCCACCAAAGATTCTCTTTGATGAGAAGCTCTTTGAGCTCTTTTGCCCTGCCACGCTTGCCTTGTGTTTGTCCAAAGCTCATATTCCTAATTATTGAGACATCTTTTTCTGATAGCCCCTTAGCCTTTGCCCAAGTGGCCATTTTCATACCTTTTTTATCAAATGCCCTATATATAGGAGTTTGTTTTTTATTTTTCTTCATTTTGACTCCTTTATTTTTATGTTTGATTCCCTTAAATAGGGGGCTAGTAGCTTTGATGGCTTAGGAGTTTGTAGGATTTATTTGCTTTAGCCCCCCACTTAAGGGAATTGTCCTATCCCGCTTCTGTCCTATTGGCAGCTTCGCAACAGCTAGCAGACTCAAAGTCTTCTATGGAAATCCATATCAGAGAGAGCCCACCTGCTTGGGATAAGAGATTTAAAAACGGCTTGGAAGTCTCGCCGCTACAAAGTCAAAAAACACAAATTCAGTTAGAGATTATTTTTAATATGCAATAATTCTAATGAAATTAATAGAATTATACGACATTTTTATCATATTGTCAATAGGAAAGCGTCAAAAATGGAGCAAATCAAAAAGGTTGGCTATAGAATAAAAAAGCTCAGAGAAGAGCGAGGGTTGAGTCAAACAGAGCTTGGCGAAAAAGTAGAAGTTCCTTATAGAACGATACAGAGATGGGAAAATGGCGAAAGTCCCGATATTAAAATTTCGAAATTAACAAAAATTGCACAAACACTTAATGTTGATATAGGTTTTTTATTGGAAAAAGAAGAGAATTCTTGCAGTAGTTCTCAAGGCACACCTAAATCAAAGATTTTTATTTTTGATTTAGGTGTTTCTGCAGGACACGGACTTATTAATTCAAACAATCAAGATGCTGCAGTTGGTGATATTGAGCTTGAAGATTCTTTTTTAAAAAAATATTTTGGCCTCATCACAACAGAAGACCTTTTTATCGTTAATTCAAGTGGTGATTCTATGTCTCCAACCATACCTACAAGGTGTCAGCTTCTAGTTCAAAAACGAGAAGCTAGAGAAAATCAGATCTGTGTAGTGAGAATTGGAGATGAATATTATGTCAAAAGACTCCAAAAGAGACCTAAAATCAAACTAGTCAGCGATAACAAAGATTATGATCCTATTATTGTTGGAGATAATGAAGATTTTGAGCTTATTGGTGTGGTAGTTGGACAATTAAAAAACTCTTTGCATGGTTCTCTATAAGTTTCAATCTTTTATTATGTTCTTAGTTGTCCTAAGTGTCCACCAATATGTCCTAAGTCGTGTCCTTAGTGTCCATCAATGTCCACCAATATGTCCTAAGTCGTGTCCTTAGTGTCCATCAATGTCCACCAATATGTCCTAAGTCCTCCAAACCTTAAACGATAAATACGCTCTTCTGGGCTCTAAAAATAGATTGGGAGACAGCTTTAAATTTTTAAACACTAAAATTCAAAGAGCCTTTAAATCCCTTTAAAACCGAGCTTCTAGCGTTTAAATGATAGATGATATGCAGTTATTGATACTCAAAGTGCAGTATTTTTGTAGATAGAGTGCAGTTTAAGTTTTCACTTTTGTTTTTCCCTCATAACCCCCAATCACTACCCCCTAGGCACTTCCAAGCTCTTTTTCTATTTTTTCTCTCACTTCTATTTTATATGAAACTATACAGATTCTTCGACAAGAAAATAAATATAAGGGATCAGCAAAATAGGGATCGCACCGATCATAAACATTCCCCTCCAGCCCAAATATTCAAAAAAATATCCATAAATCACCCCAGCAATGAGATAGCCAAAAGGGTAGCCTGCTTGAAAAACCCCCGACATAAAGCCGCGGGCCTTATCGGGGATACTCTCCATTGCCAAAGATGAAGAAACGCCCCATATACCACCCATAGCCACCCCATACAAAGCGCGCAATACAAAGAAAACCGCTAAATTTGGAGCAAAGCCGCTCAAGACCTCAATGATTGAAAAAGCTAAAATATTGATAATCAAAATGGGCTTTCTGCCATGAGATTCGGCATATTTGCCAAACAAATACGCCCCCAAAGAGCGAAACACAAGCGTCAGCACCAAAGCATAGCTAATCAGTGAAATCTCGACATTAAAATCCTTTGCCATATAGCTGAGCACAAACACTAAGATAAAAAAATCAAACGCGTCCATCACCCAAGCACTAAAACAAGCTGAAGCAGTAAAAAACTGCCCCCTACTCCAACCAAACATACTAACCTCCTAAGATTTTTAGAACTATCCTTTATATGATATTGCAAAAATTATAAATTCCATACATATTTTTTGATTTTTATCCCATAAAATAAAATTTTTTCTTCAATATTTGCTTGAGAGATTCTATCGATTGGGAAAATCCTTGCCCCAAAACTTGAGTGCAAGCAGATAAAATTTTCTATTTTTTAGATTGTTTCATTTTCTCACATCTGTATTTTTATCACTATTCAAACCCCAGCAGCCAAATGCTCTGATACAAGGGGCAATGATGGGGGAGGGCTTAGGATAGTTTAAGTGATTTATTGGGAAAAATAGTCTAAAATAGAGGGATTATCAATCAAAAAAGAAAGGAGTCTGAAATGTTCCACGAGTATCGCGAAGATATTTCACAGCTAAAAATCAAAAATGCTCATTTTGAAAAGATTTTTGAAGAGCACAACGAACTAGACCAAAAAATCATCAACGCAGAAAAGGGTATCGCCCCATTGAGTGATCTAGAAATCGACAAGATGAAAAAGCTCAAACTCAAGCTCAAAGATGAAGTTTATGCAATGATTATGGAATACCGCAAGAATAATCCATAAGCCCCTTTAATCCCTAGGACTCTTAGCTCTTAGGAGTCTTTTAGATCTCTTTAAAATATCGCAATACAAATATTTTTTCAATCTCATAAAGATCATAGCGAATATTTTTGAAACACTCGCTCTCTCCAAAGACTTGCAATTCCTTACATTTCAAATATTCTTCTAGCGTCCTAGCACTTTCTTGGGCGCGTTTGAAATTAGCTAGCACGATTCCATAAACCCCATCACGGCGAGTTTCTGATGGTATTGTATCTCTCAAGACATCTGAGGTAACAATTCTGCTTGATAGTAAAAGAGTGAAAGATTTTAAAGAAGCCCGATGGCGTAAGTCTTTGAGTTTGGAGGCGAGCTCTTTGTCGTTTTGGAGATAGCGAGCGGTGTCTTCAACCACCCTAATGCCCTCTTTGAGGCGATTTAGGTTGGCATCAAGTATCCGCTGGATACTTGATAGATCAGTCTTCTCTTCCACCAAAGATACCGATGAGCTGCAAGATAGAAATGAATATATTCAAAAAGTCTAAATACAAGCTCACAGCCGCATCTATAGGGCTATCATACAGACCACGAACCATATTTTGAGTGTCATAAGCTACATACACACTGAATAAAATCGCACACGCCCCTGCAATCACAGCTTGGAACACAGGAGAGCCCAAAAATATATTCACCACTGAACACACCAAAACCACAATCAAAGCAATCAAAAGCATTTTGCCCATATTGGCAAGATCGGATTTAGTCTTGAGTGCAAAAATACTCATGATTCCAAAGATGATAGTTGTCATACCCAATGCTTGCCAGATAGCGCCCACGCCTGATTTGGCTATCACAAGACCTAGCAATGGCACCAATGTGACCCCTGATAAAAATGTGAAGATAAACAACATCGCCACATTGAGCCCTGGCTTTCTTTTTGAAAACATCAATCCAAAAAACGCTGCGATTTCAGCAATGAAAAATACCCATCGATTCTGCACAACCACTTCAAAATACTGAAAACCAATCAATGCACCGATTGTCGCAAGTAGCAAACTGCCAGCAAAGAACTTATAAGTTGTCTTCACAAAGCCCACCAAAGCACTATCACTGAGTGCGTTATTATAACTTTGGGCTTTTTCGTTGATATAATTTCTATCATATAGTCCCATTTCTGACCCCTTAATCTTAAGTTTAGGCGAGAATCATACAATATTTATGTCAAGAAAATGTAAATTAAATAAATGGCTTTTTCCCTAGCCTTGAGATACAATAATGCTGATGATTTTACCTATTGCAAGGATTGGGTATGCCAAGACTAAAAATCGCTATCAACGGCTTTGGGAGATTAGGCAGGAGTATCGCAAGGGTGATTGCTAGCAGAGATGATGTAGAGCTTGTTGGTATCAATGATACAAGCGATTGGGAAATGCTTGCGTATTTACTCGAACACGATAGCACGCACGGGCGTTTCCCTAAGCCCATCGCCTATGAAGAAGGCAAGCTATCTATCAACAATCAAGTTGTGCAGACTTTTTCATCGACCCACTCTGATGGGCTTGATTTCTCAAGCTGTGGGGCTGAAGTGGTGATTGAGTCTTCTGGGAAATTCCTCACACAACAAGAAGTCAAGCACCACCTCCAAAAAGGTATCAAAAAAGTAATCCTCTCTGCCCCTGCTACTGATGGAAACACGCCGACTTTTGTCATCGGGGTCAATGCACATCTCTACGCAGGCCAACCCATCGTATCCAACGCCTCTTGCACAACGCATTGCCTAGCCCCTATCTGTGATGTCTTACACCAAAACTTTGGCATACAATCTGGTATTTTGACTACTATCCATAGCTACACCAATGACCAAAACCTCCTCGATAGCGCGCACAAAAAAGACAAAAGACGCGCACGCGCTGCTGCACTCAATATCATTCCCACCACAACAGGTGCGGCCAAATCCATCTATAAAGTCCTCCCTGAGCTCAAGGGCAAACTCGATGGCCATAGCGTGCGTGTGCCGATTATTGATGTTTCTATGGTCGATTTGAATTTAGCGCTTGAAACAAGCACCTCAGCCCAAGCCATCAATGACGCCCTCTATGAAGCTTCACAGACTCGCCTTAAGGGGATTTTAGATATTGATGAAAAATACGGGGTCAGCACAGATTTTCTCAACAACCCTCACAGCAGCATTGTTGCAAAAGACTTGACTTTCACCATCGGCAAAATGGCAAAAATCATGGCTTGGTATGACAATGAATGGGGCTATGCCAATCGTATCATTGATTTAGCTGTCCTCATCAGCATATAGCTATATCTGACTCTCAGGGAATATCCTAGCTAAGTAGTTGATAGCACGCACAAACCAGCTTGTATCTGGCGAATGCGTTGTATCGATCACTTTGCCATCTTCAACCCCCTCCCAAATAACCCGATTGTCCTTTAAGATAAGGTGCCAAGACTTTTGCATATCGATTTGCATGAGTTTTTTAGTTTCTTGTGCAAAATCTTCAT
Source organism: Helicobacter sp. 12S02634-8 (assembly GCF_002272865.1). Taxonomy (GTDB): domain Bacteria; phylum Campylobacterota; class Campylobacteria; order Campylobacterales; family Helicobacteraceae; genus Helicobacter_J. The sequence continues at coordinate 18,019 of NZ_MLAP01000003.1, forward strand.
TATCAAAGATAGCGACCACTTCAGTGTTGATGGACTCAGAACGGGGATCGAGATTGAAGCTGCCTACCCAAGTGATTTTATTATCAAACACAATTGTCTTGCTATGCAATGAAGCCCCCGAGCTCAATCGCCCGCGGATTTTGACCCGCCATTCATTGTGCTTGTATTCATAGACGTTCATTCCCATACGCACCAAATCATCTCGATACCGCTCCCACGCACTATAAACCACCAACGCATCTGTTGAAGACAAAGAATTAGTCAAAATACTGATATCAATCCCCCTGTCAATAGCGTTTTTGAGGTATTGCATACCCTTTTTACCCGGCACAAAATAAGCCGAAGAGATATAAATAGACTCCCTTGTGTGCGTCCAAATCTTTCTTAGGGCCTGTGTCAATGGGCTTTCAATAGGCTCTTCTATCTTTTGAGGCAGATCAGCAATCAACTTCGCATTGCCCCAATAGATGATATTTTGATGTTTTTGGTATCGTGAAATAAAGCTACTGATGGCTGTTTCATAGATTTTCCAATCACTCGGCGACCCCTCAATCTTAGCAATATATTTGGAATAATTTTTGGTGTATTTTTTCATTTTTGACTTAGAGGGCAGCAATGACGCGGGCACAGAACGATGGAAATCCCAATATTTATCAAAGCTCTCTTGGGCTTGATGGGCAATATCCCCTAAGAAAAAGACATCAGTATCAGAAAAATTCACAGACAGATTGTTGTCAAAATAATTATCTGCTATATTCCTCCCCCCGATAATCAAAGCAATCCCATCAACAACAAAAAGTTTATTATGCATACGTTTATTGATCCTGCCAAAGTCATAGACCATCTCAAAATATCTGAAAAATCGGATTCTGTTTTTATAGGGATTGAATATTTTCACGCTGATATTGGGGTGATTGTCTAAAGCGATAATATCAGAGAAGTCCGAATCAAGCCCATTGTCATCGACCAAAATTCGGATCTTTACCCCTCGATTGGCCGCTTCCCATAGCTCGTGCATTAAAACGCGTGAGGCAATATCGTTTTTATAAATATAAGTCTGTATATCGATAGTTTTTTGTGCCATTCTAGCCAGACTCGCACGATGCAAGAGCGCATAAGAGCCATCTTCGATAATCATTGCACCACTTTTTTGCGGGGAGTGCTTGAGGGCAGGAGCATAGACCTTGCCAATCTCTGTATCTAGGGGATCAAACTGCGGTATAGACATTTCGTGGGGGAGTTTAGTGGGCGGGATATCGTGCGTTGAGGCAATGATAGATGAACAGCCACTCAAGACAAACAACACCACAAACAATATCACAGCTATATTTGTTTCAGTAAACATACCCTACCCACTCAAAGATCTTCTTAGGGCAATCATAACAAAATTTTAAAAACTATCGATCCAAATCCAAAGCTCCCCCTCTCTCATATCTCTCTATTATGCCCCTCTCTCTATGTAAGAGCAGGGCTCAATGCTCCTATGGATCAATTGGATCAATATATTTGGCTGTGCTTACTATATTGCTGTATTGCTATGTGCCCAAGCAACACAAAATACAATCAAATCTCTATAAAAACCTTAAAATCTTATAAGGATTTGATTTATTTTTTGAGCCCTACAGATACCATTTTTCTTCTCAAATAAGCAATTTTAGTCTGCAAGGGCAGTTCTTTGGGGCAAGTATCGTGACAAGCTAGCAAACTCATGCAGCCAAATACGCCATCATCATTGCCAATTAGCTCATAAAAATCATCATCGCTTCTTTTATCATGAGGGTCTATCATGAACCGCACAGCCTTATTCATACCTGCTGCACCGATAAAATCCTCTCGCATTAGCTTTGTAGCGCAGCTCGCTACACAGCAGCCACACTCAATGCAACGTTCTAATTCAAACACATCTTGGGCGACTTCAGGCTCTATCCTTTCTTCGGGCTTAGAAATATCGATAGTTTCGTTGGTGTGTATCCAGCTCTCAACCCGTTTATTCATACCTGCAAACCACTCTCCTGTATTGACACTCAAATCCTTAATCAGCTTAAAAGCTGGCAAAGGCATCAATGTGATAACCCCATCAGGGTAGCTTTTAGTCAAGGTCTTGCAAGCCAATGTAGGGCGTCCATTGATCATCATCGCACAACTCCCACAAATCCCAGCTCGACACACAAAATCAAAGCTCAAGTCCGGATCTTGTGTTTCTCGGATCATATTGAGTGCGATAAAAATTGTCATCGAATGCGTTTCTTCTAGCTTGTATTCTCTGAAATGGGGTTTAGAAACTGCACTTTGGGGGTCAAATTTCAAAACTCTGATTGTGATCACCCTTGCTTGTTGTTCTTGCGCACTCATTTCTCATCTCCTAGTCGTTGGTTTTTTGCTTTATATTTAGACACCAAATCAAATGGCATCAAAGCCTCTTGCAGTGCATATCTATCGCCACCTTGGGACTGGATCTCTTCTGTGATCTTGCGGATTTGTGCATCGCGTTGCTCTTTGAGTGGATGGGGAATAAAATTGCCCTTAGCTCCATAGCCCCTAAAGTCAGGAGTGATCTCCATCTTCATGATATCAAGCTCCTCATATTCGAGAGTAGGCAAGGTCTGCATAGGATCAGGCCAAGAAGCCAAAGTCCGCTTGAGCCAATTGGCATCATCGCGTTTGGGATAATCAATGCGTGTGTGCGCCCCTCTGGACTCTGTCCTATCGAGTGCTCCTTTAGCGACACATAGTGCGATTTTAAGCATACGCGGGACACGATAAGCGTCTTCGAGCTCTGGGTTGTTATGCATTTTTTTGTTTTTGACATTGATATTTTTGGATCGTTTATAAAGCTCTTCGAGTTCATTGACTGCCTCTTGGAGCAAAGGTCCATCACGGAATACACCGACTTTTTCGTCCATAATCGTTTTCATTTTATTACGGATTTCATAGACATCTTCACTCCCGCTATTATTGAGTAAAGAGGCCAAATATCTCTCTTCTTTGTCGATAAAAGCTTGGATTGTTTTGGTATGGATATCCACATCAGCCCCTACGCAATGCTCAGCAAAATAATCCCCGATAATCATTCCAGCGACCACAGCCTCACTCACTGAATTCCCACCTAAGCGATTAAATCCGTGCAAATCCCAGCAAGAAGCCTCTCCAGCACAAAACAGACCTTTGAGATGGGTTTCACCTTTATAGTTTGTTCGCACCCCACCCATAGAATAATGCTGCATGGGCTTGATAGGCACCCAGCCCTTAGACCCCTCATCAGCAGGATCGATACCTGCAAAAGTCTTGGCAATATCTTGGACATCTCTGAGATTGCGTTCAATATGGGCGCGACCCAATATAGAAATATCTAGCCAAACGTGCTCACCATAGGGCGATTTCACGCCCTTGCCACTTTTGATATGCTCTAATATTCTCCTTGAAACAACATCGCGGCTTGCAAGCTCCTTTTTCTCTGGCTCATAATCAGGCATAAAACGATAGCCATCTTTATCACGCAACACGCCCCCATCTCCTCGACAGCCCTCTGTCATCAAGATACCACTAGGGACTAAGCAAGTAGGGTGAAACTGCACAGCTTCCATATTCCCCAACTTGGCTATGCCTGTTTCCATTGCAATTGCTGCACCAACACCATCGCAAATCACTGCATTTGTCGTGTGTGCATACACGCGCCCATACCCCCCTGTGGCTAAAAGCGTGCCTTTGGATACATAAGCTGAAATCTCCCCTGTAATCAAATCCCGCACCACTGCGCCATAACATCTGCCATTTTCATAGATGATCGCAACAGCTTCTTTTCTATCACGAATATCTACTCCGTGTTTATAAGCTTCATTGGCTACTGAATATAGCATTGAATGCCCTGTCGCATCCGCTGTAAAGCAAGTCCGCCATTTCTTAGTCCCACCAAAATCCCTTGATTGGATATAGCCGTGGCGATCGGTCTTTTCTGTGATTGTGACATGCTCACCATTGATGACAGCAGGGCGATCCCCTGCCTTAATCCGTGTCCAAGGCACTCCAAACCCTGCTAGCTCTCTGATGGCCTTTGGTGCAGTTGTAACAAACATACGCGCGACATTTTGATCACAACCCCAATCGCTCCCTTTGACCGTGTCCATAAAATGCAAGTCTTCATTGTCCCCCTCGCTCATCTTGCCATTACCCAAGCTAGCCTGCATACCCCCTTGGGCTGCAGCTGAGTGGCTGCGACGCACGGGCACTAGACTCAAGATAATCACGCTCAAACCTCGCTGTTTGGCTGCTACCCCAGCTCGCAAGCCTGCCAATCCTCCACCGACAATCAATGCATCACAATATGTTACCTTCATTTATTCTCCCTTGCCATATATTTGCACATCAAGATGTTTGTAGTCGATACTTGTATCTGTCTGGCTCAATCCTTTTTTGACATAAGCACCATAAGTGAATAAGCCCAAAACGATAAAAAACACGCTCATGCACCATTTGACTCGTCGCAAGTTTTTGATACCCACCTTTTCAAACCACCCCCATTTCACGCATATCCGATACAAGCCTATTGAGCCGTGTAGCTCCACAGCAAACAGCAAAAAGATATATAAAATCCAAAAATGCTCACTCACAAAGCGATAAGCTGAACCATTAGGTCCGATTGTATCAGGCTGGGTGAGCATTACAAATAAATGGATACTTGCAAGAAAAAACATCGCAAAACCAGTCACTGCTTGGACAAACCACAAACTTGTATCGCTATGCTTCATCAAGTGTTTGTGTGTTCTTAGAACAATGAATTGCTTGTAATTGATAGGGAATTTTCGCATTGCCAAAAATGCGTGCACCACCAAAATAATAATAATCACTGCTGCAACACCACTGACAATAGCAGGCTCACCAGCTTTGAATAAAAAACTCCCCTCAAAAAATTTAGCGACCTTATACATCGCCTCATCACTGATAAGGATACTCGATACCAAAAACATATGGGCTATCATAAAAATAGCTAACACCAACCCCGTAGCACTCTGCCAAAAATCAAGCTTAGCAGGCATTTTGCTCTTTTTGCGCTCTGGGGTAACCCCCAAGTAGCTTTCAATGATTTTCTCTTGTTGCATTGATCTCTCCTGTTTGTGTTTGTAAATTTAGGGCTTTTAAAATAAGCACACTGCTCAAGGAATCCAAATATCACTGCACTCCGCATTTTTCCTTTGTCCCCGCTCATCGACACTATGAGTGAGAATTTCATAAGCGGTTGTGCATATTATAAAACAAATACAATTAAAAATTCTCTTAAATTTTAGAACTTATTTGTTAAAAATCCCTACTATCTTTAGTGTGTATTATTTTATGAAACTCATCAAATAATTGTTACAATTACTCCAAAATATCTGAGAGAATCCCACACATAAGGAGCTAGCTATATGCGAAAAATCATCGCAGCAAATTTTAAAGCAAATCTCACAAGAGCAAGCACAGAAGCCTACCTCAAGACCCTCCAAAGCAAGCTGACTCCACAAGATGGGGTGCAAGTTTATATCTTCCCTGCACTCTCTAATTTGATGTCTAGTCCTTGTGGTATGATTACTATTGGGACACAAAATGCATATCCGGCTTATAATGGCGCTTTCACAGGGGAAATCGGATTAGAAATCCTCCAAGAACTAGGGATCACAACCATCATCATTGGCCATAGTGAGCGGCGCAATCTTTTAGCTGAAACGCAAGAAATTTGTGCCAAAAAGTTTGCGTTCTTTGCCCAAAAGGGCTTTGAGATATTTTATTGTATCGGTGAGAATTTATCTGTAAGAGAAAAGGGCTTAGACGCTGTAGAAAAGTTTATCCACGCACAGTTAGAGGGCATTGATACAACTTATGACAAGCTCATACTCGCCTATGAGCCCATATGGGCGATAGGGACAGGCGTGAGTGCGAGTTTAGAGCAAATCAGTCAGACCCACCAAATCATCAAAAATCAAGCAAAAGCCCCTCTGCTTTATGGAGGGAGTGTGAATCCTCAAAATGCAAAAGAAATCCTAGCTTTAGATGAGGTAGATGGCGTGTTAGTGGGGAGTGCTGCACTCACTCTTGAGAATTTTTATCCCATTATTCAAGCCAGCCCCTTAATATCCAAACCCCTCACCCATAAGGATCGCCAATGAAACTCTCTGCAATGCTCCAATCCATAGGAATCCATACCCCAATCAAAGAAGATTTTGAAGTCCTAGGAATCGCCCCTTTAGACAAGGCCACGCCCAATCACATTAGCTACATCGACCAAAGCAAATATCTGAGCCAACTCTCTGCTTGCAGTGCTGGAGCGATACTCCTCCGCACAGAAGATGCCAAAATGCTCCCTAGCCATATCCAGCCCATCATTGTCCCCAATCCACATTTAGCCTTTGCGCAGCTTTCAAGGTTTTTTGCTCCCACTGAATTTGCCACAGCCTCTTTGCAAAACCAAGCCCATATCCATCTCCAGCAAAACCCCACTCTCTCCATAGGCGATAACACTACGATTATGCCTAATGTATTTATCGGTAGCGGTGTTTGTATCGGAGAAAATTCGCTCCTCATGCCTGGTGTGGTGATCGCTGATCGTGTGAGTATTGGCAGTCATTGCAAGATATTTCCCAATGTAACACTCTATAAAGACACACAAATTGGTAACAATGTCTGTATCCACGCTGGCTCTGTGATCGGCTCTGATGGGTTTGGATACGCACACACGCCCACAGGCGAGCATATCAAAATAGAACACAATGGTCTGGTTGTCATTGAAGATGATGTCGAAATCGGAGCAAATAACACGATTGATAGAGCTGTATTTGGCGAAACAAGAATCAAAAAAGGCACAAAAATTGACAATCTAGTCCAAATCGGCCATAACTGCGTTATAGGCGAGCATTCTCTGCTGGTTTCTCAAGTGGGGCTAGCAGGCTCAACAACTACAGGGCGCAATGTCGTCTTTGGCGGGCAAGCAGGCACAGGAGGGCATATCCATATCGGTGATTTCACACAAATTGCAGGACGGGGGGCTGTAGGCAAAAACCTCCCACCACACACAAAATGGGGCGGACATCCTTTGATGGAGCTTGATGATTGGAAGAAATTTTTTGTTACCCTCAGGAGAATAGTTAAAAATAAAAATTCATAATTCAAGTCTATTTCTCTTGACTCTGTCTGTTATGGGTATATATTTCTATGCATTTTTCAACTTATTTTAAAAGATTAAAAAATATTTTTCTCATATTGCCAACCCCTTGATAAAAGCAGTCCTTTTATGTTATCATCATTTAACAATAAGGCATATAATTGACGCTTAAAAATAGGATTGGTTTGCCTTATACAAGAAATAACAAAAGCTGATTCTTTTTAGTCACAACCATCTAGCGATACCCAACGCCAAACACACGATTCTATCGGCAAATCTTAGAATATCGCCAGAAAGCCAACTCCTTTTTAGAGTCAATCCCTAGCAATATTGGAATTCTCAACATACGGACACAAGCAATATGAAACCATCTCCCAACCTCACTGAGATACTCAGACCCAATGAAATGCCGATGTTTTGGGGGTCTTTGGGGCGGCCTGATCTGCCTGCAAAAATCCGTTGGTTTTATGCCTTTGGTTGGATCGTTTTGCTCTTTGCTGCAGGCTTGCAAAACAACATTGTCATTGCTAATATCTATGAAGTGCAAGGGGGGTTGGGGCTGACTCCTGCTGAGGGGACAATCATCACAGCTTCTTATTATATGGGCTATGCTTGGACGAGTGTCGTTTTATTCAAAATACGGCAGCAATTTGGTATGAAAATATTTTTTGGCTTTGCCCTTACTATTTTGATAGGGGTGCATACAATACAGATTTTTTATAAAGATTTTTATGTTGTGATTGCTACAAGATTTTTAAATGGCTTAGTGGGGAGCAGCCTATCGACTTTGTGTGTTTATTATGTCCTCCAAATGCTCCCAGCCAAAAAGAAATACCTTGCGATATGCTTGAGTATGGGATTAATGCAAGTGGGATCTTCGGGCGCTCGGTGGATGATCCCTTATTTGATGGTCAATGAAAATACGCAATTAGCAGTATTTATCGATATGGGCACAGTGCTCTTGTCCTTAGCTGTCTATTTGCTCTTAGAGCTCCCTCCCTCCCAAACAGGCAAGTCATTTTCCATCAAAGACGCTCCCTCGATATTTTTCTATGCACTGGGCACAGCGACTTTTTGCCTGATTTTTAGTATCGGCAATACCATCTGGTGGGATCAGCCTTGGATTGCCTATGGATTGTGTGTTGCCATAGCTTGTATCACATTATTTTTTATCATTGAAGTCCAGCGCGAAAAGCCCTTGATCAACTTCTCTTTTATCGGCAAGTTCCAAGTGCTCAGACTCTCTCTTGCTGCGACATTTGCTCGTATGTGTCTAGCCGAGCAGACAACGGGGGCGACAGGACTTTTTAGAAATGTTTTGGGCTATACAGATTACCAGCTCATCACCTATTATGGTGTGGTGACATTGGGTGCTTTGTTTGGCGGCTTATCTTGCATTGTCGTGATGAATTATAAGCGGACTAGCTTGATTATGGTGATTTCTTTTGCGATGTTGATTGTTGGCTCCTTTGCAGCTACAGGGCTCTCGCCATCTGTCATGCCCTCCAATCTTTATTTTTCTCAGTTTCTTATCGCAGCCTCAAGTGTGTTTTTTATCGGACCTCTTTTCACTGAGGGTATGACAATTTCTATACCGCGCGGAGGGAACTATGTGATCACTTTCATTGCTATTTTTGGATTCTCACAAAGTGTCTTTGGGCTATTGGGGTCTGCATTGATTGGCTATTTCATCAAAGTCAGAACTTCTATACATCTCCAAACACTCATCAACCACGCACCTGATACCAACCCACTCACGACCCTCACCCCGCATTTGCAAGCAGAGATGATCAAACAAGCAGGCGTGCTTGCTTATAATGATTTGTTTTGTGTTATCGGTGTGGTAGCGAGTGTGACTTTTGTGCTCTTAGCGATACATTGGCTGTATTATGCGCGTTCTAAGGCCTCTCCTGTGGATCGAGAGCTAGGGATTTTAGCCCGCAAAAGTGCTAAAGACAATCTAAAAACACAGCTCTTCATGCAGCAACTCAAAAATCAATCTTGAAGGATCGATCATGCCATTTTCAAAACCTTGGAGACCTAAAAAACCTAACCTCATCATCAGCATTGCTGCAGGAATCATTGCTGTGTGCGCGATCCTTTCTATCTTGTATGCTTGGGAGTTGCCACCATTTTTCCACGACTCTGTAAGCACTAATGACGCTTATGTCGAATCCAAAGTCACATTGATTGCACCGCGCGTAGATGGCTATGTCACTGAAGTATTTGTCAAAGACTTTGCTCAAGTCAAAGCAGGCGATCCTATCTTGCAAATCGATCCATCAATATTTATCCAAAAAGTCTATGAAGCACAAGCCAATCTCCAAAGCACTCAAGCTGCCCTGGATAGCTATGAGCAAAATTATCGCTTGCGTCAAGCAGATGTCGATGAAAAAAAGGCAATCATTGGCACAAATGAAGCCACTTACCGCAACGCACAATCCCAATACAAGCGCACAGCAAAGCTTGTAACCAATGGCTCAGTGAGTCAAAGAGAGTTTGAAGACGCCCAAACAGCATTGACAAAAGCACAATACGCCCTAGAAGAGTCCAAAGCCCAATACCATAAGGCCATAGAAGAGCTCCAAGCCTATGCAATCAATAAAGCCGTCTTAGAGGCTAATGTCAAGCAAAGCAAGGCACTTTTAGAGCTCGCGCAAATCAATCTGGATTATTCACTCATCAAAGCTCCTATCGATGGCCAACTCAGTGAAGTGGGCGCAAGGTTAGGGCAGTTTGTATCACAAGGCACACCTCTAACTTTTTTAATCCCCACACTCAAATGGGTGCAAGCTAATTTCAAAGAAACGAAAATGAAAAATGTCCGTATCGGTCAAGAGGTAAGCCTTAGCATTGATGCCTTAGGGGGCGCTGTCATCAAAGGCGTGGTTGAGAGGATTGCGCCTGCTACAGGGAGTGAATTCAGTGCCATTAAAGTCAATAACGCCACGGGCAATTTCATCAAAGTGATCCAAAGAATCCCTGTGCGTATCAAGATTGACACAAGCAACCCACTGACCCAAAGGCTCAAGCCTGGTATGAGCGTGATCGCGACGATCCACACACAAAAGGACTAAAATGCGTATGTCAGTGATGGGAGTCATCATTTCTGGGCTCATACTTGGGGCTTGCGCACCTAAAATCCCTGAAATCCCAAAAGACGCAAAAATCACCATCGCCATTGATCCTAGCGCTAATGAGGGCGTCAATCGAGATTGGTGGGAGCAATTTGATGATAAAAATTTGATATTTTTGATACAAAAAGCAAGAAGCTATAACAGCGATATACAAATCGCTCAAACACATATCAAAGAAGCTTTAGGTGCACTTAGAGTGGCTAGAGCGACCTTGATTCCATCTGTTGATATCAGTGCTAACCCCCAATACAGCAAAAACCCTCTCACTTCACTCTTTGGCTTTACAACACCTATTGGAGTTTTTGACCCTTCGCTCAACATCTCTTATCATTTTGATTTTTTCAAAAAAGATTTCAATGAACGCAAAAATAAGCTCTATACTGCCCAAGCCATCATCGCCCAAAAATATGCCACCGATATTTCCATCGAAGCCACTTTAGCAAAAACTTATATCAATCTCCTTTCTCTCCTTGAGCGCCAAAAACTCCTCCAAGACACACTCAAAACAAAGGCTAAAGAGCTTGATATTTCCCAAAGCAAAGCCTCCACAGGATACACTAGCACATATGACACACAAGCAGCCAAAATCCAATATGAAGCCATAAAATCACAGCTCGCACCCGTGCAATTAGCTATCATCAAAACAAAAAATGCCCTCGAAGAACTCACAGGTATCCCCGCAAAAGACCTGCCCCTCACCCAAAGTCTTGACCTCATCGCCCAGCCCCATTTGCCTACAAAAATCCCATCTTCTATCTTGAGAAACAGACCTGATATTGCCTATGCAGAATTCAAGCTCGCTGCTAGCAGCGCTTCACTGGCTAAAGCGCGGGCAAATTTCTTGCCTGATTTTAACTTAGTGGCTAATATCGGGGCTTTTATGTCTTCTAATTTTACCGGTCTTGGTGCAGTGCTCCCTGTAGGGGCTTTGGGATCGAGTATCTTAGCCCCTATCTTTGAGGGAGGTAAGCTCAAAGGAGAATTTGCCATAGCCAATGCCCAAAGAGATGAAGCTGCATACACTTATAAAAAAATCGTTTTAAATGCCCTCAAAGAAATCAAAAACGCCCAAGCAAGTATTCAGTGGATCAAAAACCAACAATATTCTTTAGTCAAAGAATATCAAATGTCTATCCAATCCCTAAAATATGCACAAAGTCGATATGAAAGCGGCTATTCTTCTTATCTTGAAGTCTTAAATGCTAAGCAGTCCAGCCTAGACCTCCAAATACAAATCACCAATCTCAAATCCCTCTATATCCAATCCCTCATCGATCTCTACCACGCACTAGGCAGTGGGTTTGATACTGACAAGATACCAACAGAAAAAGCCCTAAAAGAACAAGCCAAGACACAAGCCAAAAAAATCAAGCAAACAAATAGCGAGGATTCAAAAGACAAGTAGGTCTTTTTTGAGTTTATTGAGTGCATCAATTTGGAGCTTGAGTGCGTCGATTTGTTCATTGATTTGTGAAAATACAGCCATACTCAAACCCTCGGGCATATCTTGTGCGCCTCTTTTGATCATAATATAATCGACCAAAGTAATCTGCGCCATATTGAGTAAAATCTGGATTTCATCACGGATAGACTCAATATTTCTGAAAATCGTATCTATTTTTTCAAACACATGCCACCTCCCATAGGCTATGATTCTCGATAGCCTGCCTTGTATGCACTCATCGGATTCCCATACCAATCAATGTATGCAAATGGATAGCTCCCAAAACGACTTTATGGGTATCTGTAATGATGAGTAGCTGGATTTTATTATCTTCGATAAACCGCAGCGCATCGACAGCGAGCAAATCTGGATTGTCACAATATTTAGGCTCTTTAGAAGCATACAAAGCTACAGGATCTTCTAGACTAAAGTCTTGGCGCATTAAAGCACGGCGCAAATCCCCATCGCTCAAAACACCCACCAAACGCCCATCTTGCACGATGATAGCATTACCCAAACGCGCTGCACTCATCTTGATAATCGCTTCTTTGAGACTGAGTGTGGGAGCGATGAGTGGCAGGTCTTGGGTCTGCATCAAATCTCCCACTTTTACAAACAATCTCTTCCCCAGACTCCCCCCTGGGTGGAGGGCTGCAAAGTCCTTTTTGCCAAACCCCCTTTTACGCATTAAACAAACTGCTAGCGCATCTCCTAGTGCAAGCGTGAGAGTTGTTGAGCTTGTAGGGGCTGTATCAAGGGGGCAAGCCTCGGAGGTGATCGCAATAGAAATAAAATAATCACCCCATTGAGAAATCGAACTATTGATATCTTTACTCATCGTAATCACGCCAGCACTGAGTCTTTTGAGATGGGGCATGATAGAAACTAGCTCCATACTCTCGCCACTATAGCTGATCGCAAGGACAATGTCATCTTTCCCAACCATACCCAAATCCCCGTGCATTGCCTCTGTGGGGTGTAAAAAAAAGCTAGGTGTGCCTGTGCTTGCCAAAGTGGCTGCGATTTTAGCCCCTATCAAGCCGCTTTTACCCACACCGCATACAATCAGCTTGCCCTGCATACCTGCAATCATTGCAACAATATGATTCCAAGATGTGTTTTGAGTCCTTGAAGCTGCGTCTAAAAGCTCTTTTGCTTCGATTTCAAGGACTTCTTTGGCAATAGGTGCAAATTCCATAAACACTCCTTAGGACACAAAAATATTACTCATGATTGTTGGGTATTTTTTGAGTTTTTTAAACATGAGCTTTCTGACTAGATTTCTCACTTCATTTTCAAGTGTTTTCTGATGGGTCAAAACCTCTTTTTTGAGTGTTTTGATATACATTTCTAGTGCGTTTTCAATCTCTTTAGCCAGATCTTTTTCTTCCTTGAAGCCTGCGATACCTAAAGTCGTAATGCGCGTATTTTTAAGCAATTTCTGCTCTTGGGAAGAGATAAAAGCAATGATCAAGACCATACCACAATCTGCGAGTGCTTGTCTATCAGCAACAACATGATTATCAATCTGTCGATTGACTTGGTTATCGATATAGGTTTTCCCGCTTTTAATCGTGCGAACCTTGCGGATATAACTAGGATTGACTTCGATCTGATCCCCATCTTCCATCAAATAAATATTTTTTTCAGGCACACCACATTTGATAGCTGTATCACGATGTTTGGCTACATGGTTGTATTCTCCGTGTACTGGCAAGAAAAACTTGGGCTTGATCAATCGGAGCATTAACTTTTGCTCTTCTTGGGCAGCGTGCCCACTGACGTGGATTTCGCTAAAATCTTGATATGCCACCCTCGCCCCTGCCTTCATCAAGAAATTCAAAACCGTAGATACAGAGCCCTCATTGCCAGGGATTGCCTTAGCTGAGATGATAACCATATCTGTGGGCTTGATTTTGATGTGTCGGTGCTCATCAGTTGCCATACGATACAAAGCACTCATCGTTTCACCTTGTGAGCCTGTAGTGACAATCAACACCTCCTCATCGGGATATTTACTCACTTCATGTGCTTCAATAAAAATATTATAAGGCAAATCAATATAACCGAGTTCTCTAGCTATATCGAGGTTTTTTTCCATTGAGCGTCCGATAACAGCGACCTTTCTATTGTATTTGATCCCATAAGTAATGGCCTGATAAACACGATGGATATTCGAAGAAAAAGTGCTCATGATCACCCTGCCCTCTGCGCCTTTGAATAGATTATCAAAAGTAGGCCCTACGCTCGCTTCACTAGCAGTGACACCGATTTTGTGTGAATTGGTCGAGTCACTCAACAACAACATCACGCCCTCTTCGCCATAATGAGCGAGCCTATGCAAGTCAGTGGGGAGATTGTCAATAGGAGTATGGTCGATTTTAAAATCCCCTGTATGCACGATAATGCCTGCTTCTGTCCTGATAGCAAGTGCAGATGCGTCAATGATAGAGTGTGTGATATGGATCCACTCGATTTCAAAATCCCCGATTTTGATCGGATAGCGCTTTTCTACAATCTTGAAAAATGAACGATATTTTTTCAATCCGTGTTCATCAAATTTATTCCCGATCATACCGAGTGCCAATGGTGTGCCATAGAGTGGAAACTGCATCTGTTTATACAAATAAGGGACTGCTCCGATATGGTCTTCGTGGGCGTGCGTGATGACTACACCTGCTATTTTATCCTTGATAGCGTGCAAGTAGCTAAAATCCGGAATCAAAATATCCACCCCGTGCATATTTTCTTCAGGGAAACTCATACCCACATCAATGATGATAGCTGATTGCTCTGTTTCCATCACCATCATATTCCCACCGATCTCACCGAGCCCCCCTAAGGGAGTGATACGAACTTTTGCCTTGGTATTGAGATTGAGCTTGAAATGAGGATTGAGGCTATTTTTCTGGATCCGTGTATTGGCTTCAACACCTTTTTTTAGGTCTTTATGGAAGCCCAGATTCCCCCTTTCATTGACACTCTGAATATCTCTGATACCATCTTTAGACTCTGCAAGCGAGTTTTGTTGGGTATTGGGGTTTGTGGGGGTGTTTTTGTTTTTCCCTATCCATCTTCTGGGTCTTGTTTGGGGATTTTCTGTGTGTGTTTCATTGTCTTCTTGAGGTTTTTTAAAACGCGGTTTGAAAAATCTCCTTCTCTGTCCATTTTGTCCATTTGACCCATTTTGTCCATTGTGTCCTTCTTGCCCATTTGGGGGGGTCGCTGTTTGGTTGCTATTTTCGTTATTATTTTCCATATTTCTCTACCTTTAGATTTTCAAATATTTGGTGATAAGTCGCTGTATCGATTTCGTGTGCTCGAACGCTCTGTGTAAGGAGTAAATGCTCAAACACTCTCCTTGTCGTTTGCTTGCCATATTGACTTGCAAGGTTGCTAAGCAGTTTCTTTCTGGGAGCACTGAAACAAACTTTAAGCATGGCTTCAAAGCCCTCTTGCAAACAATTCCCATTTTTTTTGACCATAAACACCGATGAGGTGACCTTTGGCATAGGGCTGAAGGCTTCTTTAGGGACATCAAAGAGTATTTGGGGCTCTCCGAGTGTTTGGGTTATGACACTCAAAGCGCAAAATTCCCTTTCCCCACTCCTAGCGCAAAATTTTTGGGCGACTTCTTTTTGAGTCATCACTATAAAGCCCTTGCATTGACTATCTCGCAACAATCGCAACACAATCGCTGTAGCGATATAATAGGGCAAGTTCGACACAAGAATATATTCCTTAGGATCTAGCCAACCTTGCTCACAAGGCAATTCCAAGACATCTTTACAGATGAGCTCTAGCTTCCCAGAAATAAAAAAGTCGTTGTATTTTTGCACGAGAAAAGAACACAGATCTCTATCGACTTCATAGGCCTTAAGCTGATAAAACTCAAGAAGCCTATCTGTTAAATCACCCAAGCCAACCCCAATTTCTACAAGCTGCTGACCTTGCCATATATTGGGAATGGATTGGACAATCCTATCAACATACACAGTATCTTTTAAAAAGTTCTGCCCAAAGTGCTTTTTGGCTCTGTAGTGTATGTGTATCTCCATCAAAATTTATTCTCAATTCTATCCATTTTTTCGCCATTTGTAAATAGTGGAGTTAAGGTAAAAAATATTATAATTAACCAAATGCACCACAACTTTAAATGGAGAAAATATGGACTGCTTTGCAAAGCGGATTATCCCCTGCTTGGATATCCATAATGGAAAGGTTGTCAAAGGGGTTAATTTCATCGGACTCAAGGACATGGGCGATCCTGCACAAATAGCCAAAAAATACAATGACACAGGGGCTGATGAATTGGTGTTGCTTGATATCAGTGCGACCTATCAAAATCGCCACACAATGATTGATGTGGTGACTTCTGTAGCTAAGGTTACTTTTATCCCTTTAACCATAGGAGGAGGGATCAAAGACTTGCAAGATATTTATCGGCTCTTAGATGCAGGGGCCGATAAAGTCAGTCTGAATAGTGCAGCTATCCAAAACCCTGAGCTGATTACAGAAGCGGCCAAACGATTTGGAACACAATGTATCGTGGTCGCTATTGATGTCAAAAAGCATTCTGCTCTGCCTGATCGATGGGAGGTCTATGTCCGAGGGGGTAGAGAAAATACTCAAAAGGATATGTGTCAATGGGTGCAAGAAGCTTATCAAAGAGGTGCAGGCGAGATCCTCTTGACAAGTATGGACGCTGATGGCACGCGCACAGGCTATGACATTAACGCCCTCAAGGCCATCAGAACACTCACCAATATTCCCTTGATTGCTAGTGGAGGTGCGGGGAAAAAAGAGCATATTTTAGAAGTATTTCAAAAAGATATTGCTGATGGTGCGCTCGCTGCGAGTATCTTCCATCTTGACACGATTAAAATTGATACACTCAAGCGCTACCTCCATACAAACAAAATCCCCATAAGGCTCTAAATGTTTATCTGTGCTGGAAAATCTGAAAGTTTTAGCTTCGCGCAACCTATTGGTATCGGTCTTATCGATACGGCTATCAACCTCAGCAATCTTTGCGGTCGTGAAGTTGTTGATTTATTGGTCTTTGTCGGCACAGCAGGGGCATATAATCCCCATATCTCGCCCCTAGAAATCTTTATCAGCACGCAAGCAACACAAATCGAAGCTAGCTATACTGATTCTCAAAGTTACACGCCCATTGACAACCATATCGATAGCCAAGCAATTGTTCCATATGAAACATTCAGTGCTGTCATCAATTCAAGCAACTATATCCACACCGATCCTAACTTCGCAAAAAAAATGTGCCACGCAAATATCTTGCTAGAAAATATGGAATTTTTCTCTGTGCTAAAAGTCGCCCAAGTATTCCAAATCCCCTGTTATGGGATTTTTTGTATCACCAATCACTGCAACAAGCAAGCACATCAAGATTTCCTATCCCGCCACGCACAAGCAAAGGAAAAGCTTGAAGACTTTATCCGCAAAAACTATCCCCTATAAACGAGAAAGATGATGAAAAAAAATATTTATGACTACGCACTCAAAGAACTCCAAAACACTATCTCGCCCGCATTTCGTGCCAAACAAATCTATCAATGGCTCTATATCCACTATGCCGATACATTTTCAGAAATGCTCAATCTCCCCAAAGACCTCCGAGAAGAGCTCGACAATACCTATACAATCAAAAATTTAGAAATAATGCGCGTCCAAACAAGCAAAGATGGGAGCAAAAAATATCTATTCCGAACAAAAGATGGCTTGAGTTTTGAGAGTGTTTTGATCAAAATGCGGGATAAAAAATATGCCCCCGATGGGCAGGTCATTGAAAGTGAAAAATGGACTTTTTGCCTTTCTAGTCAGATAGGGTGCAAGGTCGGCTGTGCTTTTTGCTACACAGCAAAGGGAGGGTTTGAGCGCAATCTCAGTAGAGGTGAAATCGTCGAGCAAGTCGTGCAGCTCAAAAGAGATAATGCCATTGCCCCTGAAAAACGAGTCAATATCGTGTATATGGGAATGGGCGAGCCACTCAATAATATGGAAAATGTCGTAAATGCTATCAGAATCTTGAGTGAGCTTGATGGATTATCCATCTCTCCTAGGAGGCAGACGATCTCTACAAGCGGGATTGCGCCTAAAATTATCGAGCTAGGCAAACTCAAGCTCGGTGTCCAGCTTGCCATTTCATTGCACGCTGTAGATAATACACTCCGAAGCAAACTGATCCCAATGAATAAGGCTTATAACATAGAAAGTGTGATCCAAGCAGTCAAAAGCTTCCCTGTAGATGAACGCAAGAGGGTGATGTTTGAATACTTAGTCATCAAAAATATCAATGACGATCTCCAAAGTGCGAAAAAACTACTCAAATTACTCGATGGTATCAAAGCAAAAGTGAATCTCATCTTGTTTAATCCCCACGAAGGCTCAGAATTCCAGCGCCCTGACCCCCATCAAGTCAAGGCATTTGCTGACTTTTTGATAGCAAGAGGACTTTTATGCACCATCAGAGAGTCCAAAGGCATTGATATTGATGCTGCTTGCGGGCAGCTCAGAGAAAAAGAATTAGAAAAAATATCTTGATGTTTCATATGAAACATTGATAAAGGAGTCAAAATGGATTTACTGGATTTGTCTTTACTGATATTTTTGATATTAGTATTTGTAATCGGCATAGGCTACTATGTCTGGGTTGTTCTTAAAAGCAAGGAGTGATTGATGTTGGTGCATATTTGTTGCTCTGTCGATAGCCATTATTTTTTGAGTGAATTGCAAAAGGTCTATCCTGAAGAAACATTTACAGGCTATTTCTATAACCCTAATATACACCCCAAAAGCGAGCACGATCTGCGGCTCAATGATGTAAAAAGAAGCTGCGAAATGCTAGGAGTCAAGCTGATTGTAGGGGATTATGATACGCACCATTGGCTAGAGGGCGTCAAGGGGCTTGAGCTAGAACCAGAAAAGGGCGATCGATGCACGCAATGTTTTGATATCCGTTTGGCTAGGAGCGCTGCAGTCGCTAAAGAAATCAATGAAACAAAATTCACCACCACGCTGCTCTCTAGTCCGATGAAAGAGCAAGAAAAGCTCTATATGCAAGGGGATACAATCGCTAAAAATCACGGCCTAGAGTTTATCAAAATCAATGTGCGCGCAAATGGCGGGACGCAAAAACAAAATGAACTTGCCAAGGCCGATAATCTCTATAGACAAAATTATTGTGGTTGTAAATTCGCACTCCAACAGCAAAGAAGCAAGCAAAACCGATTCTCTCTTGAGATGATGAGCCATATCGGTGCACAGATCCTCCCAGGCAGTATCGAAGAAAGACAAAAAACTTTTGCCCATAGAGATACCCTTGAGAGAGAGGGCAGAGAATATGTTTTGCTCCAAAGAAAATACATAGTATGGAGGTTACTCAATGCCAAAATACAAAGTCTGAGCAAGGTAATCCCTAGCTATATCATCGCTAAATCCCAAAATAAAAAAGACGCAAGGACGGGGCCTATCCTCTGGATCAAGCCCAATCTGTTTGAAAACTTGCCTCGATTCTATGCGATGGAAGACAAAAAAGAAAAATATCAGAACAAGCAATACTTAATCGGGGTTTCAAAAAAAGACGATACTATTTTTGTGCATTTGCACCTTTTGAATTTATTACTCGATACGCATTATCCATCTATCAAAGAGCTAGCATACCACCCACCCAAATATGAAGATGAGCTATTTTTCAGAAATATTTTATGTGGTCAAGAGAGTATCAATCCCATTGTGGTTGTCGATGAGATTTTTTCTGGCAATATTTGTGTGCAGATTCAAGGGATTTTTCAAGAGGAGGCAGTTTTTAGGGTGGTAGAAAATTTGTAATTAAAAGATATTTTGCTAAAATCACAGACCAGTAACACGCAAAGGCAAAAAATGATGGATATAAACAAAATCAAAAAGATACTACCTCATAGATACCCGATGCTTTTAGTCGATAAAATTATTGATATAGAACCTAATATCAGCATTAGGGCATATAAAAATATCACGATCAATGAAGAAGTATTTTTGGGGCATTTCCCTAAGCAGCCTATCTATCCGGGTGTGATGATTGTAGAGGGTATGGCGCAAGCTGGCGGGATTCTTGCCTTTGTAAGCACTTGGGGTGATGATGTAGCAATGGCTGAGGATAAAATCGTTTATTTCATGACGATTGATAAAGTAAAATTCCGCATACCTGTTGTTCCTGGCGATCGATTAGAATACCAACTCAAAGTCCTCAAGCACAAAGGAGCTGTTTGGCAGCTAGAGGGCAAGGCATTTGTTGATGGGAAAATGGTCGCTGAAGCAGAGCTCAAAGCAATGGTAGCTGATAGAGAAAAGGACTAAAACAAATGTTAGGACAACAATTAATAGCCGACACAGCAATTATCAAAAAAGGTGCTAAGATTGGTGCAGATGTTGAAATTGGTGATTTTTGTGTGATAGGGGAAAATGTCGAAATCAAAGCCGGCAGTAAGCTCTATAATAATGTGACTATTTTAGGCGATACGCAGATTGGTCATAACAACACAATATTCCCTTATGCAGTGCTAGGCACAATGCCTCAAGATCTCAAATATAGTGGTGAAAAAGTAGAGCTTATCATTGGGGATAATAATCTCATACGCGAACATTGTATGATAAACCCTGGCACAAAAGGAGGTATCGGGAAGACCTTGATTGGAGATCACAATCTCTTGATGGCTTATGTGCATGTAGCACACGATTGTATCATTGGCAACCACTGCATTTTAGCAAACAACGCGACATTAGGCGGGCATGTTGTTATGGGTGATCATATCAATATCGGGGGCATGACCCCTATCCATCAATTTGTCAAAATCGGAGATGGCGCGATGATAGCTGGGGGCTCGGCCTTGACACAAGATATACCGCCATTTTGTATGGCAGAGGGCAATAGGGCTCTCATACGCGGACTCAACAAACACCGTATGCGCAAGCTCCTCTCCCATCAAGATATTGATTTTATCAGTCAGCTTTATAAAAGATTATTTTCTGGCACAGCCCCTATCAGAGAGATTGCACGCGATGAGATTCAAAAAGATCCTAACAATCCATACACACTCAAAATTTGTAATTTTATCTTGCAATCAGAACGAGGGATCCCAATCAAAAAAGGTAGCTTAGATGACTAAAACAAGACGTTGCAGTTTTTGCGGTAAATTTGAATCCAAAGAGTGCCAGATATTTTCTGGCAAAGCAGGCACAGAAGCACATATCTGTATATTTTGTGTCAAAAGCCTTTATGAATGGATTATTGGCAACCAAGACAACCAAAAAGAGTTGATAGACCCCTCACACGCCCAAGAATCTCCACTCAAAAAAATCCCCACGCCCAAAGAACTCAAAAAAGCCCTTGATGCATATGTCATCGGGCAAGAAAATGCCAAAAAAGTATTTTCTGTAGCTGTCTATAACCACTACAAGCGCATACTCAACAAACTCCCTGACAATGATGATGGGGTAGAAATATCTAAGTCCAATATCTTGCTGATTGGTCCTACAGGGAGTGGCAAGACACTCATGGCACAGACTTTAGCGAGGTTTTTAAATATCCCGATTGCTATCTGCGATGCGACAAGCCTTACAGAAGCTGGGTATGTCGGCGAAGATGTGGAAAATATCTTGACTCGCTTGCTCCAAGCAGCTGATGGTGATGTCCAAAAAGCCCAAAATGGAATTGTATTCATTGATGAAATCGATAAAATCTCGCGTCTTTCTGAAAATCGCTCCATCACGCGCGATGTGTCTGGAGAGGGCGTGCAGCAAGCCTTGCTAAAAATCATTGAGGGCAGTGTCGTTAATATCCCTCCCAAAGGCGGGAGAAAGCACCCCAATCAAGACTTTATCCAGATAGATACTAGCAATATTCTCTTTATCTGCGGGGGGGCATTTGATGGCTTGAATACAATCATCAAAAAACGTTCGAGTCAAAATATTATGGGCTTTGGCAGTGAGAAAAAGACACAGATAGAACAAGATGATGTCTTACATCTTGTTGAGCCCGATGACCTTGTTAATTACGGACTGATCCCTGAGCTCATCGGACGACTCCATGTCATCACCACCCTAGAAGCTATCACCAAAGAAGCAATGATCGCTATTTTAACCAAGCCCAAAAATGCACTCATCAAGCAGTATCAAAGACTCTTTAAACTCGATGGGGCAGAGCTTGTTTTCCAAAAAGACGCTATCGAAAAAATAGCCGAACTTGCTATCGGCAGAAAGACAGGGGCAAGAGGTCTGCGGGCAATTGTCGAAGAATTCAGCACAGATATTATGTTTGATTTGCCTGAATTAAAAGGTTATGAGGTTATAATAACAGAAGATTGTGTCACAAAGATGAGTAAACCACTTTTGATCAAAAAGAAAAAACTTTCTCAAGGCGATAAAGGAGCATAATGATATTAGATAAAGTAATAGGGCTATTTTCTCACGATATAGCCATCGATTTAGGGACAGCCAACACGATTGTGCTGCTCAAAGGACAGGGTATCATCATCAATGAACCCTCAATCGTAGCTGTCAAGACAAACAAATACAATCGAGATGGTGCGATTCTAGCTGTAGGGCATGAAGCAAAAGAAATGATTGGAAAAACCCCCGGAGGTATCCAAGCGATCCGACCGATGAAAGATGGCGTGATTGCAGATTTTGATATCACCGAAAAAATGATCCGTTATTTCATCGAAAAAGCCCATAAACGCAAATCTTTGATTCGACCACGGATTATGGTTTGTGTCCCTTATGGACTTACAGGTGTCGAACGGAAAGCTGTCAAAGAATCAGCAATGAGCGCAGGGGCTAGAGAGGTATTTCTCATCGAAGAACCCATGGCCGCAGCTATCGGAGCAGGCCTACCCATCAGAGAGCCCCAAGGCAGCTTGATTGTGGATATTGGTGGGGGGACTACTGAGATTGGTGTGATTTCTTTAGGTGGGCTTGTCATATCCAAATCGATTCGTGTAGCTGGAGATAAACTCGATGTAGCTATCGTAGATTATATCCGCAAAAAATACAATCTCCTCATTGGCGAGCGCACTGGAGAAGAGATCAAAATCCAAATCGGATCGGCCTCACCCCTAGAAACTCCACTTTCTATGCAGGTCAAAGGCAGGGATCAAGTCAGTGGCTTACTCAATACCATAGAGCTCACGAGCGAAGATATCCGCGATGCTATCAAAGACCAACTCAAAGAAATCAGCAATGCACTCAAGAGTGTTTTAGAATCTGTGCCCCCAGACCTAGCAGGGGATATTGTCGAAAATGGTATCGTCTTAACAGGTGGTGGCGCACTCATCAGAGGACTTGATAAATACCTCTCTGATATTGTCAAGCTCCCAGTATATGTAGGCAATGAACCACTCCTTGCTGTCGCTAAAGGCACAGGAAAGGCCATCGAAGAATTGGATTTATTGCACCATATAGGCGCTCAAGACTGATTTTAGGGCACAGATGAGATATAGGCCGCTTTCTTTTATCGTTGTTATAGTGGCTTTGATATTTATTACCTTTGACTCCAACCAGACGCTGCGATCTGATGTGCTTGATTTGAGCGATAAGATCAAAATCTGGTTTTTCAATGCGCAAGAAAATATCAAGCTTTCTTATCAAAAATACCTCCGACAAGCCAACACAATCCAAGAATACGCAGAAAAACTCAAAGACTATTCCAAGCTAGAGTTAGAGCTCCAGACCTTGCAAACGCGCTTCAATGAACTCTCAAACTTCATCAGTCAAAAATCCCCCTATCAAAATCCAAACTTCATCGCAACTAGGGCGTATTCTTATGTGGGGATTGGGGATTATAATCGCATTTGGCTCGACTTAGATATCACAGGCTACCCCACAAACAAAATTTTTGGTATCGTGCAAAATGGCAACGCATTGGGTATTGCTATCATCACAGAGAAACGATTGATGGGCTTACTCAATGGTGATGAAAATAGTAGCTATGCTGTCTATGTAGGGGAGCAAAAAATCCCTGCTATTATCCGTTATGACAATGCTGATCCCAAAAAGATTTTAGCTGATTTTATCCCCTCTTGGCTCAAGATCAATGCAGGCGATGAAGTCATCACAAGTGGGCTTGATGGGATATTTACCCCTGGTATCCCTGTAGGCAAAGTCATCTCAGTAGCCCAAAACTACGGCTATATCACTGCTGAAGTCGCCCCCTATGCGCAAAAAAACCATCTGGATTATGTATGGCTTATCGATACTAAAATCATACAAACACATTTTGATTCCTCCAACAAAGACTTGAAATAATGCCCCCAAATCCCGCTCCCCACTCAATCGAAGAGATCAACAAGCTCCTTGATGTAGCCACGCAAAAAGCCCATATTGACGCAGCCCTCAATGCGCTTTTGAATCTATCAGATTTCCCCCATCAGCTCAAAGACCCCGCATACAAAAAAACTTGCCAACAACTCTTGGAACTCTTTCAAGATAAAATCTATCATCTTGTCTTGAAAAAAGGGGATATTTTAGAACGCGCTTATCTTTGTTTGTTTGCCCTCACAAACACAGATACCCAAATAGACCCACGATTCAATCCCTTTATTGAGCTCTCAGACAAACATCTCTTTACGCCCACTATCAGTGATGAAGAAAATATAATGCTCTTAGAGCTTGGGGCTATCGCTAGAATCTTATCGGGTCAAAGAACTGCAGGGCTGCAGGGCTATATCAAAAATATCTGTCTGATTGATATGCGCACCCCTAGCGCCCATAAGGCAGCAGATTTTATTATCAAGGCTTTTACTCTGCTAGAAATCCCTTTTCAGACTTGTATCAACGCACTCAAAGAGGTCTTAGCACCTGAATATTTTTTCAGCCTAAACCCCACACAACAACGTTCGATATTCAATTGGCAACTCCAAGTGTTTTGGAATATCAAGCATTTTTTCAATCATCGCGATTGGATAGGGCTCTATCCTTTCTGGGAGAAAATATTTTATACGCTCTTAGAAAATCCCAATGCCCAAAAAATCGATGCAGCACTTTATGTGCAGTTTTTTATCTATCACATGTGTGGCAATAGCTTCACTTCTCAAAATAATTGGCGAGAGTTCAATCAAAAAATCACACAAAAAGCCTCGAGCGTTTATGAAAAATTTACTCAAGATTTTGGCCTCACACAAGCTATCCATACACCAAAGCCCAAAAAAATCATTGGTTTTTTGCGGGATCGATTTGTAGAAAATTCGCCTTATAAAGTCGAATATAGCTTTTTAAAAACTTTGGTGCAAAATGAATACTTCCAAAAGCACTATGAAATCCGCATATATTTGATGGGCTTTTTGGAAAAAAGTAATGACGATCCCTTGATCAAAAGCTCCTATGAAGCCCTAGGTATCCCTATTGTTGATGTGATTGCACCCATCAATCAAGAAGGCTATTACAACTCCCATCTATCCAAGGCCTTGAGTATCAGAGAATCGATAATCAAAGATGGTGTAGATATTCTCATCAGCCCCAATAATGGCTATGGAATCAGTGATTTTATCCTCGCAAGCAGAAGTGCACCCAAACAGGTGTTTTGGAGTCATGGGAACTTTGTCTATGACAGCCCCTATCTCGACTTAAAAATCACGCATATCTGCAGTCAATCAGGCCCTCTTGATTGTGAGGGTTATCCATTTATGGGCGTGAGTGTGGGTATGGAACCTAGATTTTATAACCCACCGATCCCAGCAGAAATCATCAAAAACGAACGGGCCAAATACCCAAAAGGGACAATATTAGGGCTCATTGGCAGACTGACTAAAATCGACTCTCTCCCATATCTGCAATGCATTATCCAAATCATGCAAGACTTCCCTGATAGCATATTTTTAGCTTGTGGTGTGGGCAATGTCTATGAAATCCAGCAAAAAATCAGTGCAATCAACCCAGCAATCACGGAGCGCTTTTTCTTCCCTGGATATGTTGATAGCTCACTTTATGGGCATATCATTGATTTTTGGCCCGATAGTTTCCCGATGGAACAAGGCGAAAGCAAAGTAGAATTTAACGCCAAAGGCGGGCTAATCCTCACCTTGTCTAAAGAAGGTAAAGAAGCGCGTTTGCATAGGCTTGAAAAGTGGTTTGCAGCGCAGAAGCAAGCCCTAGAAGTAGCACAACAGCAAGAAAATATCAGTGCAGAGTTTTTGAGAGAAATTTGGATTGAAGACACTTCTTGCATTGCCTTTGACCCAAAAGACTACCACCAAAAAGCCATCGCACTCCTCAATCTCACCCCCAAAGCCAAGCAAAGGCTGATAGAACAAAGATCCTTGATAAGAAAAATCTATGACAACATACGCAAGCAATCCAGTATCAATTCCTTTCTAAAAGCTATCCAAAATGCATGAAATAGGGATATTGGGCTTTGGCAAAGTCGGAGAAAATTTCTATCATTTACTCCAAGACCTTTCCTTGCCTACTCCTTTTGTTTGTGATACATCTCCCTCAAAAGCTTTCATCACTACAGATCTTAGCACCCTCAAAGCTTGTGCGCTCATAGTTGTCTGCACAGCAAAGGCAAGCTTGCAAGCCCATTTATGCCATGAGCTCAAAACTCTATGCGTCAATGAAGAAAAAATACGGCTTTATACAGATTGTTTCTATGCGCGTTATTGGCTACAAGACTCCATCAAATATGGGTTTGATTCTATCGATATGCCTTGTTTTATCTCTATGCTCCTTGAAGATTCTCCAAACTTACAAGCCCTGCAAAAAAAGCTACGCACACTCCTAGAGCACACTCCAAAGTCTGATAAAAACCAGCAATTCTATGATGATGTATATCGCACAAGCCCTGCTTATAGCGAGCCTTATGACAAAAGTGTGTATTATCGAGGTTGGGAATATGCTTATGAAATCTTAGAAAACTATAGGCAAGATAACCAAGAGGTCTGTGTGCTTGATGTTGGCTGCGGGGCAGGGGATTTTGCTAGAATGCTTTATGAACGCAATATCCTTGAATACACAGGCATTGATTTTAGCCCCCAAGCTATCAAAATCGCTCGAGCAAAAACGCCCCATTGGTCTAAAAGATTGATCCAAGAAAATATCCTCACCACGCATAGAATCTCCCAGCCTTATACGCATATTTGCCTCTTTGAAGTCCTCGAACACATCAGTGCAGACCTAGAGCTTTTGAGCAAAATCCCCCCTCGCACCCATATCCTTGCCTCGGTGCCTAATTTCTACTCCCAAGGGCATATCCGAATCTTTCAAGACACACAAGCCATCATCAAACGCTATGGATTTCTGCTTGATTTTGAAGATTTTTTTGAGCTTGTTTTGCCAAAAGATGGGGCTAAGATATTTTATTTCCACGCACGCAAAAAGCAGGCTTGATGTTAAAAATCCTCATACTCTGCGCGGCCAACCCAGCGACCAACCCCCGACCCCAAAGGCTCATCACCCTCCTCAAAGACACCCACAAACTCACAGCCCTAGGGATCAATGCTTCAGCAATTAGGGGCGTAGAGGTTTTTAGCTACCCAGCCTTTCATAAAAGAAATATTTTTGAAGAAATCCGACTTTATAAAAATGTATTCTCTCAAAATTGGCAACAACTCATCTACACGCCCAATCGCCTCCAAATCGCCCAAATCCTCACCCAACATAGCTTTGATCTCATCATCTGCTGCGATCTTGTCCTCCTCCCTATCGCACTTGCGTATAAAAAAGGGGCTAAAATACTCTTTGATGCAAGAGAATTCTACCCCGCACAAAACAAGAGCAACCTGCGTTGGCGGCTTCTTTTTGCGCGATTCAATGATTATCTTTGCAAGACCTACCTCCCCCTAGCTGATCGCATAATCACCGTTTCAAAAGGGCTCCAAACAATGTATCAAACACAATATGGCATTTCTTGTGAGTTGTTTTATTCTCTACCAAAATACCACAACATCACTCCAAGCCACCCCAAAGCAGACAAAATCAAAATCATTTATCACGGCGGGGCCAACCCTAGTCGCAAGATAGAACACTGCATTGAGCTTGCTGCATATCTGCAAGATCGCTTCGAGCTGGATTTGATGTTAGTCCATACCGATAAGAATTATCAGAGATTTTTAGAAAAATCCATCGCTCAAATGCGCTCTCAAGGCAAAAAAATCAATCTCCTCCCACCTGTGCCTTTTGAAGAGATTATTCCTTTTACAGCTGCTTATGATTTAGGGCTTTATATGATCCCACCAAGCAATGCCAATCTCAAGCACGCCCTACCCAATAAATTTTTTGAATATATCCAAGCAAGGCTAGGGCTCATCATCGCTCCCAATCCTGAAATGATACCTTTTGTGCAGAGCTATCAAAATGGATATATTGCCAAAGACTTTGACCCCAAAACCATAGCAAAAGCCATCAATGCACTCAGCTATGAAGAAATTATCAGCTACAAACAGCGCTCTCACATAGCAGCCAAAACCCTCAATATGCAGACCAACAAAAACAATATCAATGCCCTCATCAAGGCTTTATTCCCATAGACTCAGTGTATATTTTTGCACTTGCCTTTAGAAAAATCAATCAAATCTTGCGTGCTCTTGACTGCTTTAGGCAAGGTATATAAGCAAATCTCAAATACCCTCAATGCACTCAAAGCGTCCGCATAAGCCCGATGGGAAACAGACGTATTGATCCCTAAAAATGTGTTTAAAAATCCTAAAGAATACCGAGGCGAAAGGATTGTTTTGCGTGCAAGATCAATCGTGCATAGCTTGGGGTTTAAAAGTGGATACAAACCAATCGATTCCATATGATGGCTGATAAAACTATAGTCAAATTTTACATTATGTGCCACAAAAACACTATCCCCCAAAAACACCCTAAAATCCCTCAAAACATCACGCACATTAGGGGCGTGGCAAATATCTTTAGCACAAATTCCTGTGAGTTCAGTGATTTTCTCAGGGATTTCTTTAGCATACACAAAACTCTCAAACTTCCCAATCATCTCTCCATTGCGATACTTTAAAGCCCCAATCTCAATGATAGAGCCACTTTGTGGCTTCGATCCTGTCGTTTCAATATCCACAAAACAAAAGGTCTGTTCTTGCCATTTAATCTTTGTCGTTTCTAAAAAAATATGCTCTTTGTCTTCTAGCAACGGAAAACCGCAAGATTTTAATACCTCAATCTCGCTCTCAAAATCGATACATTGCCCCACCAACCCCAAATGCTTCAAAAACTCTGCCTTGCTCAAAGAGCTGCTTTTGAGCCTATCATAAAGCCTAAAATAATTCATCGCAAAGAAGCAATCGCATTTTTATAATCACTGCTGCCAAAAATATAACTCCCTGCCACAACCATATCCACGCCAGCCTCTTGGAGTGCAGCAATATTTTTATCACTCACACCTCCATCAACTTCAATCAAACAATTTGGGTTTTTAGTCAAAATGAGCTCTTTGAGATGACGGATTTTTTCTAGCACATTGGGGATAAACTTCTGCCCGCCAAAGCCCGGATTTACGCTCATGAGCAAAACCATATCAATATCAGTCAAGATATATTTGAGAAGGCTTTCATCTGTATGGGGATTCAAAACGACACTCGGACGGATACCGTGGTTACGGATTTGAGAAATCAAGCGATGGAGATGTTTCTCCCCTTCAATATGTATGCTGATAAATTCGGGCTTACAAGGGGCAAATAAATCAACAAAAAAAGAAGCTCCCTCAACCATCAGATGGATATCCAAAGGCTTGCTAGCTACCTTAGCCACCCTCTCTACAACGACAGGACCCATCGTTAAATTAGGCACAAAATGCCCGTCCATCACATCAATATGCACATAATCACAACCCCCCTCACAAATCAAACGCACTTCAGAGCCTAGATTCAAAAAATCTGCTGATAAAATACTTGGAGCAACGAGCATAAAAACCTTCTTGAAAATGAAATGTTAAAGAATATCATAAAACCGAATAAGATATAATTTAAACAAAAAATTTTGGAGCTAAAATGAGCGAAAGTTTTATCCCCACATTACAAAAATGTGCCCTCCAAATCCAAGAGCTCCTCAAAGCCACCCCCACCCACTATCTTGACTCCACCAACGCAAGCGGGGATCAGCAGCTAGGGGTCGATGTTAAGGCTGATTGTTTGATTGAAAAAGAGCTTTTAGACTTGGAGTTTGTCTGTGGTATTTGCAGTGAAGAAAAATCTGAAGCTATTTTGAGAGATCAGGGCACATTTTTAGTCGCTTATGACCCTCTTGATGGCTCTTCGATTATTGATGCAAACTTAAGCGTGGGCTCGATTTTTGGCTTTTATGCAGGGGCATTTGCAGCAGATAAACTCATTGGAGCTGCTTATATCATCTATGGTCCTCGATTAGAGATTGTCTTTGCTAGCACCACGCTCATTCGCTATACCTACCATCGAGGCAAATGGGAGCAAGCCCCCTTATCTATGCTACAAAAAAAGGGCAAAATCAACGCACCTGGTGGCACACAAAAGCATTGGAGCCCATCGCATAAAAAATTGATCGATTCTCTTTTTGATGAGGGGTATCGCTTGCGATATTCGGGTGGGATGGTGCCAGATTTACATCACATACTCATCAAAGGTGGAGGGTTATTCAGCTATCCACAAACCTCTGATTCCCCTAAAGGCAAACTACGCAAGCTCTTTGAGGTGTTTCCTTTTGCCTTTATCTATGAAAAAGCTGGAGGAGCAGCTATCGATGGCAAAAGGCGGCTTTTGGAGTTAGAAATACAAAGCTTGCACGAAAGCACACCTTGCTTTTTTGGCTCTGTGTCTGAAATACAAAAGGTAAAGGAAAGTTATGAGTGAAGCCCAAAACCCTCAAAATATATGGGAAGAAAATCTCAATTTAGAACTCAAAGCCCTCAAAATGTGCCAAGAAAAAAATCAAATCGATAGCTGCTTTGTGTGTGCAAAGATTTTGGAGTGCTCTAGCAGAAAAAACTATGTCAAAGCTGTCTATGAGAGTATGAATAAAGGGCAGGGCGGGGATTTTGAATTTTGATTTGGCTAGATATTATCGACCCCAAATATGTTTTATTTTTTAAAAATCTTATCCCGCAGCTAAAATGTTTAGATACCGTGCTCATCACCACCAGAGAGAGTGGGGATTATAGCGAATGCAAGAAGCTTTTGGAGCTTTTTGGGATTGAGCATATTTGTATCGGTGGCTATGGAGGGGAGGGGCTGCTAGGGAAGTTTGAGAAGCGATTGGAGCGCCAAGAGGGGTTTTTGAAACTCTTTGCAAAAACAGGTATTCCAAAGCTTTTTATCACAGGGGCAAGTGCTGATGGAGCACAAACTGCTTTTGCTTTAGGCATACCTGTCGTGCATTTCTCTGACACACCCATTAAAGCCGACCATTTCACGCCCCATCACTTCACGCAACTTGCACGATTGACCTTGCCTTTGAGCTCGTTGGTCTTTTATCCCTTTGTCTTGCCAGAAATTTGCTTCACCACACTAGGAATTGAGCGTGAAAATCTCATCTGTTATCACTTCATCGATGTAGCCCTCTGGCTCAAAGACCTCTATCCAAGCAAGGATTTCAGAGAGATTTATCATATCCCCAAAGACAAGCCTGTGATTTTGGTGCGTGAAGAAGAATACAAAGCCCATTATGTGAGTCAAAAGCTCCCTATAATCTATGAAAGCATTGCCTTATTAAGCAGAGAGCTTGAGGCTAGTTTAGTGGTCATGCCCCGCTATGGATCTGAAAAACTCAAAAATGACTTTGGAAGGTTAAGCAATGTTTTTATCATCGAAGACAAGCTTGAACCTAGCACATTTTATCCTTTTATAGATGTTTTAATCGGAGGAGGGGGGACGATGAATTTAGAGGCTTGTTATCTAGGTATCCCGACTATTTCGACACGTTCTTTATTTTTATTCCACGATAGATTTCTCTTGACCCATCATTTGATGTGCCATTGCAAAGATACCCAAGAAGTCTATAACGCAGTCAAAAATGCCCTAGATATGTCAGCTAAAGATTTGGATAAAACCCGTGCTAAAGCCTATGCTAAAAGCCTCTTTGAGCCAGAGGAAGCCTGCTTTGATCAGATCATACAAGAGATACAAAAGCGATACTACTAATTGGTGGAGAGATCTTTGCTATCTGTGCTGCTTTTTGCTGTTTGTGCGTTGTTAAAGAGGAGGGCAGTTTCTTTGAGTAATTGTCAATATTTATTGATAATTATTAATATTTATGGATAAAAATTGATAATTTAAGGTAGAATTTAGATATTTTTATTTAAAATGATTAAAATAATAGTAATAATTATTATCAAATAAAAAAGGATTAAATTCAATGTTTAAAAGCAAATTACAAAAGGCTTTTTGGCTCACTTCCTTAACTAGTGCTTTTCTCTATGCGCAAGATACGCAAGACTATACGCTCGATAAGGTCACAGCCACAGGAGAAAGGGAATTTCAATACAATAACAAAGACTACATCGGAGAAAAAGACCTCACACAAAGACAGGCCAATCAAATGTCTGATGTATTTGCGACACAGCCTGATGTGAGTGTCGGGGGTGGAGGGGTGATGGCTCAAAAAATCTATGTCAGAGGGATTGAAGACAGATTGCTGCGCGTAACGATTGATGGAGCTGCTCAAAATGGCAATGCGTTCCACCATCAAGGCAATACAATCATCGATCCAGGTATGCTCAAAGAAGTTGTGATCACCAAAGGGGCTGCCAATGCTTCAGCAGGACCTGGAGCGCTAGCAGGGGCTATCAGTATGACAACCAAAGACGCTTCTGACTTGCTAGCCAAGGGGCAGAATTTTGGGGCATATGTGGCAAGTTCTTTTTACACTAACTTTGGGGTCAGAGAAAACGCAAGCGTGTATGGGCGAGGGAAACATTTTGATATGTTGGCTTATTATACCTATCAGAATATATTTTATTATCGTGAGGGGGATAAGACCTTTAAAAATCTATTCCACCCTAAGCCAGAAGATAAAGTCATTGGCTCACCATCAGAGCAAAACAATGTCTTACTCAAAGCCAATGCTTATATCGATGAAAAAAATAAAATCAGTTTCACTTATAACCTCACCCACGATGATGCGACCAGACCTTTTCGGGCTAATGTCACCAATGCCATAGGAGAGGGGGATAATGGTGAAAAATTTAATTTCGCCCAAGAGCTTTTCCATCATATCGATAGCAACAATAACCTTGTCTTGGCTTATGAACACCAAGGGGGTGAGAACTTTGGCAGTCCTAAGGTCAAGCTCGATGCTTATGGAAGTATCAGAAATATACATTTAACCCCCAAGCAAGCTTTCAGCGCTGACCAAAAAAAGACCGACCAAGAAGGCACCACCACCCGTAATATATTCCTCAATAACTCAGGAGTAGACCTCAAGCTCTCCCACCCCATCACTCCAAACTACAGCAACACGCTCGATTATGGATTCAACTACCAAAATATGACCGTGATGGATAAAATCAAAGAAAATCCTGGTGCAGGCAGAGGGCAAGAAAATAGCAATATCATCGGGGCTTATGTGCAGGCAAATTATTCATTTCTAAAATCTCTAACCATCGGGGCAGGGACTCGGTATGATGTCTATACCTATCTGGATAAAAGCTCACAAAATCATACCACTCAAGGCTTCTCACCAAGCATAGCTATTCTTTATAATCCCCTTGATGCACTAGATTTCAAGTTATCTTATGCGTATGTGACTCGTGGGGCTTTGCCCGGAGATGCATTATTGATTGATTCAGATGTGATGATTGACAAACATCTCAAATCCGAAAAAGGCCAAAATGTCGAATTTGATATCGATTACACTCAAGAGTATTTTAGCTTGAGGGGGGCTGTGTTTTATCAAGTGATCGGTGATTTTATCAACAGCTATGGGCACGGCAGCAGCACAGATAGCGATGGGACAACAAGAACAGGGGATATGCGATTGAATCTCAAAGACAAAATCAATATCTATGGCTATGAGCTGGGGGCGAGTTTTAATTATGAAAACTTTGTAGCGACCTTGGGCTTTGCTAGGAGTTATCCCACAGCTAAAGGATATTTGATCGCAGATACTTATGAATTGGGCGCGACAACGGGGTTTAATTACACTTTAAGACTCCAATATACCTTTCCTAGCATTGGATTAGATATTTCTTGGCTTTCTCGCTTTGTGCAAGATTTGGATTACACAGGCTATGATATTTATAACGAAAACTATAGCCATATCCATAAGCCCGGCTATGGCGTGCATAATATTTATCTCAACTGGACACCAACACATCTCAAAGGGCTGACTTTCTCTGTCGTCCTCAATAATATTTTCAATAAATCTTATGTCGATCAGACCTCACCGATCAAGGTTGAAGCTGATGGTGAAGCAAGCGAGGAAGTCAATCAAGTCAGAAAGGCACTCGCACAGCCAGGGTTTGATGGGAGATTTGAGATTTCATATCGCTTTTAAACAAGGTACACATCAAATCATCTAAAAGGGGAGGGGTATCAAATCTTTTGGTTAAGCTAAAAGGTTTTATCAATTCTCACGCCAATACTGCAATCATCAGAAATCTGAGGCTTTTTGATTGTCATACAAATAGAAATAATGGTATCAAACTTTTGCTTGAGCGTTTGTGTGATATCTTCTAGCGCTTCTTCTAAAAGCCCATATTGTTTTGTCTGCAAAAGACTTTTAATCTTTTCCTTCACACTGATATAATCGATAAAATTTTTCCCCTCATAGCAGTAAGTGATCGCCCCTTGCACAATCAGTCTTTGGGATCGCACTCTCTCAAAGTCCAAAATCCCAATCACAGCCTCTAGCTCCAAATCCTCAATGATGAGCGTAAAAGTATCCAAATCAAAGCACCTTTTTTTCTTCGCCTTTGATCAAACGAATAATATTAGGGATATGGGTATAAAGCACAATGATTCCAATGATCACAACAGGGGTATGTGTCCCAATCTGTGAAACAATTGAGATACTATGTGGGAGGGGCAAAACATAAGGGATCACAAAAGTCAGCCCCACACCGCTCAAAACTCCCAAAAGAGAAGAGAGAGAAGAAACTTTCAAAACCTTGCCTACCACACCCCAGACCACAAGCCCTAAAATCCCCTCAATAGGCATCAATAATATCACAGAGCCAATCGCTGTTGCAACGCCTTTACCCCCTGTGAAATTCAAATAAGGACTATAGCAATGCCCCAAAATAGACAAAATAGCAATCATCCATTGCGTTTCATAGCTCAAGCCAAAAATTTTTGCCAAAGCAACGATAATCAAGCCTTTTGTAGCGTCTAAAATGATGGTAAAAATAGAGAGTAATTTAGCCTTTTTGACATCAATATCTTTGAGTGCTCGATAGACATTAGTCGCCCCGATACTCCCTGAGCCAGATTTACGGATATCTATATGGCAAAAAATCCTAGCTAAAAACAACCCTGAGGGGATTCCCCCGACTAAATAAGCCAAAATATAAAAAATAATATTGATATTTGTGATAAGCTCTAAAAAAAGATTCATTGGACAAAACTTCCTTTTATGATCAATCAGACATCAAGATGTCTGACATCTTTTGCGTGGAGTTGGATATATTCTCTTCTAGGTTCGACTTCATCGCCCATAAAAAGAGTAAAAATCTCATCGGCCTTTTGTTCATCGGGCAAAGTCACTTTTAAAAGTGTGCGATTTTGTGGGGTCATAGTCGTTTCCCATAGTTGTTCAGGATTCATCTCACCCAATCCTTTGTATCTCTGGATATAAGCACCTTTTTTGGCTGATTCTTCGATTTCTTCTAAAAATACAATGAGATCTTTACCTTGCAAAAACTCTAAATTCCTCTCGCGAATTTTATTATATATAAAATAAGCTTCTTCAAAGAAATTATCCACAAAAAGATTTTCATCAATCTGGAGCTCTACGAGACCTGTTTTTGTCTGGACATAGAGTTTGATAGAATCATCACGGATTGTTTTACTCAAAATATTGCATGCAATCGTGCTCAAAAATTCCTCTATCTTTACATACATTTCTTGGAAACTCAAAGACACATATTCTCTGTGTTCGATGAGAAAACGGATCACTTCAATCATCGTATAACGTTTTTCTAGCTCTTTGAGTGTGAATCGATAATGAGAGATGTATTTTAAAATCTCTAAAAGCTCTTGAGTGCCAATGCCCTCAAAGTTAAAATTTTCAATCCCATTTTCAATCAAATAATCACAAAGGGCTTTTTCATCTTTGAGATAGATTTCTTTTTTGCCCTTTTTGAAGCGATAAAGTGGAGGCTGGGCGATATAAATATGACCATTTTGAACAAGGGGCTTCAAATAGCGATAAAAAAATGTCATCAGAAGTGTTTGGATATGGCTGCCATCGACATCTGCATCTGTCATGATGATGATTTTATGATAACGGAGTCGCTCAAGGTTGAATTCCTCCCCCACACCACAGCCAAATGCTGTGATCATATTTTTGATTTCTTCTGATTTGAGGATTTTATCAAGGCGGGATTTTTCGACATTTAAGATTTTACCTCTCAAGGGCAAAATAGCTTGATAGACCCTATCTCTGCCTTGTTTGGCAGACCCCCCTGCACTATCTCCTTCTACGAGATAAATTTCAGATTCACTCGGATCTTTGCTCTGGCAGTCTGCAAGCTTACCGGGCAGAGTCCCTACAGAAAGGCTTTCTTTTTTGCGTGTGAGTTCTCGGGCTTTTTTGGCCGCTTCTCGCCCTCTGGCTGCAAGCAAGGCTTTTTGCATGATTGCTTTAGCTTCGGTGGGATTTTCTTCAAAGAATTTGGCGAGTTTTTCATATGTGAGTTTTTGCACGATGGGCTTTACAAACGAACTCCCTAGTTTTCCCTTTGTTTGACCCTCAAATTGAGGTTCCATAATCTTCACAGAAACAATAGCCACTAACCCCTCTCGGATATCATCTCCTGTGACTTTGCTGTCTTTTTCCCTTGCATTGGCATTGGCATCGATATAATTGATAATCGCACGGCTAAGTCCTGCACGAAAACCTGCTTCATGCGTCCCGCCATCAGGGGTGCGTATGTTATTGACAAAGCTCAATACCTTTTCATCATAGCCCTCATTATAAGCAAGGGCGATTTCAACTTCTGTGTCTTGTTCATCAGCATTGAAAGTAATGATCTGAGAAATTAAAGGCCTTTTATTGATGTCTTCTATAAATTGGTGCAAGCCATTTTCAAAGTGATATTTTTCTTCTTTTTGTGTCTTTTCGTCTTTAAAAAAGATAGTCACATTTTGATTCAAATACGCCATTTCTTTGAAACGTTTGCTCAAAATCTCTGGGTCAAATTCCAAAATCTCCATAATCTCGCCATCAGGAAAAAATTCTATGATTGTCCCGTGCTCTTTGGTTGTCCCGATGATTTCTAGGTCTGTTTGGGGTATGCCTTTAGCAAATTCTTGTCGGTAGATATTGCCATTTTTTTTGATAGTCATAACTAGGTGCTTGGAGAGAGCATTAACAACACTCACGCCCACGCCGTGCAGACCACCTGAAACTTTATAAGTGTCTTTGTCAAATTTCCCTCCTGCGTGCAACACCGTTAAAACAACCGTTGCAGCAGGAAGATTTTCTGTAGGATGCATATCTACAGGAATCCCTCGGCCATTATCTTCAATGATAGCGCTCCCCTCTTGGGTTAGAGTGATTTTGATTGTATTACAATGCCCTGCCATCGCTTCATCGATTGAATTATCGACCACTTCATAAATCATATGGTGTAAGCCATTAATGTGCGTATCCCCGATATACATACCCGGACGTTTTCTGACAGCTTCAAGCCCTTTGAGGACTTTTATATTGCTCGCTCCATATTCCTTTTTGTTTTCTTCCATAGTGGCTCCGTGTATCAAAATATGACAGGCATAATAATGCTTGAGAAATTCCCATCTTTAAGAGAAAAAGGCATATTGACTTCATTGATACATAGGCTAAATTCTGTAGAATCAATATGTGTGAGAAAATCAAGGATATGTTTGGAATTAGCCCCTAAAGTGATTTCTGTATCGATATGTGTATCGACTTCCATTTGCGTGCTCGCTGATTCGGATTTTTCATTGCTGATGGATTCAAAGATGATTTCATTGGGCTTGATGATGAGCTTGATGTTATTAGCCAAAGAACTGATGAGTTTGAGGGAATCTATGATTTTATCTTTGGGTAGTTTGATTTCATTTTTAAAATTATCTTTGATGATTTTTTCATAATCAGGATAAATGCCATTGATGAGTTTTGTGAAAAATCTGTATTGAGGGGTTTTGAGTATCAATTGGGTCTTATCATAATAAATTTCTGTTTCATCAAAAAATATCTTTAAAATCTCTACGATAGATCTTTTAGGCAGGATAAAGGATAGGTTTTCGATTGTTTGTGTGTTGAATTTCACAATAGAGAGTCTTTTTGTGTCAGTGGCTACAAAGTTCATGCCATAGTTTTTGATTTCTAAGAGTGCGCCTTTGAGTTCTGTCTTTTGGCCAGGGCCTGTGTCAATAGCGGGGCTGACTTTTTTGATCGAGCTAAAAAACTTAGACGCTTCGATATTAATTTTTATATTGTCATTAGTTTCTGGAAATGTTGGGAATTGGGAAGCATCAAACATAGGGAGTTTGAATTTTGATTTGCCTTGCTTGATATGGAAAAATTCGTTGTCTGTTTCTAAGAGAACTTCTCCATCTTTGAGCCGACTGATGATATCGAGGATTTTTTTTCCATTGACAGTAGCATTGCCATCGGATTCTTTTTTGGGAATATTGATTTTTGTTTCTAATCCCATCTCATAATCTGTAGCTTTCATTGTGAGGTGATTGTCTATCACTTCAAAGTAAAGGTGTGAGGTGATCTGAGAAGAATCTCTTTTGTCTAAGAAATTTTGCAAATATCGCAGATGCATTTCTAAAGTGCTTTTCCCTATGATGATTTTCATTGTATCTCCTTATTAGAATAAAATTTTAGTGGGCGTAGTAGGATTGAGTGAAATGGTGAAAAATGCTATAAAACAACCTCAACAATGGGAGTTGTAATGTGAAAATTTTGCGATTTCTTTTCACATTTTTTCACATTTTGCCTACTTTTAATATCTCAATATTATATCCAAGAAATCCACTTTTTTAGCTTTCTTTGCTGGTGCGTTCATTTTGCATTTTGCTTTTGATTTCTTCGACCATTGTTTTCATATGGATATTTTCATCGATTTCTGTTTTGATGACTTTCATTGCCTTGCTCACAGAGCTATGGTCTTTGAGATTTAAGAATCGCGCTAAATCAGGCATTGAATTGGGCGTGAGCGTCCTTGCTAGATAGATGACGATTCTGCGAGCGTTTGCTATGGTTTTGTTTCTGGATTTTGATTTGATTTCGCTGGGCTTGATGTTGAGCTCTTTGGAAACGATTTTGATGATATTTTCTAGTGTGATGTTTTCTAAATTTTCTGCTTGGATATCTTTGATAGCGTTTTTTGCCATAATGAGCGTGATATTTTGACCGATGATAGAGGCTTGAGCGTTGAGTTTGAGGATAATGCCCTCTAGCTGGCGGATATTGTCATTGATATTTGCAGCGAGATAATCAATCACTTCTTTGTCGATTTCGATTTGATTGAGCCGACATTTTTGATTGATGATTGTGATTTTTGTTTCTAAGCCCGGGGGTTGGATATCTGCGATAATCCCCCATTCAAACCTTGATTTGAGCCTTTCTTCTAATCCTAGGATTTGCTTAGGGGGTTTATCGCTTGTCATAACAATTTGCTTTTTTTTGTTGTGGAGTTCATTGAAGGTATGGAAAAACTCTTCTTGCACGCCCTCTTTCCCCCCAAAAAACTGCACATCATCAATGAGGAGATAATCACAATTGCGGTATTTATCACGGAAGCGATCCATGGTGTTGTTTTGAATACGAGTGATGAAGTCATTTAAGAATTGCTCAGCTGTGATATAGATCACATTTTTATTTTTCTCTGAAACGCTATTTCCAATGGCATTGAGGATATGGGTTTTGCCATTGCCTGTGCCTGCATAAATCAAGACAGGATTATACACTTCAGCCTGCCTTTGGGAGATTTTTTTAGCGATTTCAAAGCAAAATTGATTGCTCCCCCCTATGACAAAGGATTCAAAGGTATAAGAGGGGTTGAGTATGGCTCGATTATGCACCTTAGAAGCAGAGCTTTTTAAACTTTTCACATCTTTTTTTTGCGATTCCACAATAATGCTTATTTCTGGCTTAATTTTTTTATAGATTTCAAAGAGATGAGCGATTTTCTCACTATACTTTGATTTGATCCAATTCGCTAGATAAATGTTGGGCACAATAAAGACTGCTAAGTCCGATTTAGAGGCGTTTTCATCGTATTTCATTTTGGAAATATAGGTGGTGTATTCATAGTCAGTAATCTCATCTTTAAGCTGTTTTAATATACTATTTTCTAACATTTTTTCTCCGAATATGAGATTTTCACAATGTGAAAAGTTTAGTGAATAATAGTGAAAAAAATGTGTAAAACAAATAAAATAGAAGTGAAATCAGATGAATATTTTAGGTATCGATCCAGGGAGTAGGAATTGTGGTTATGCGATCATTGATTGTCAAATCAATCAAATCACTTTGCTTGAAGCAGGTTTTATCAAAATCAAAGAACGTATCTTGCAACACCAGATTTTGGAGTTTGTTGAGGGGATTGATTTGGTATTAAAATCCCAATCTATCCATCAAGTCGCCATCGAAGATATATTTTATGCCTATAATCCTCAAACTGTCATCAAGCTTGCGCAATTCAGGGGGGCTTTGAGCTTGAAGATCCTCCAAGACATCGGCAGCTTTGCAGAATACACGCCATTGCAAGTAAAAAAAGCCCTCACAGGCAACGGCAAAGCAGGCAAGCAGCAAGTGGCCTTTATGGTCAAAAGGCTTTTAGGGATAAAGGGCGATATCAAGCCTCTTGATATCACTGATGCCATCGCTATTGCCATCACGCACGCCCAACGCATTAAAAATTCCCAACATACACAATCCCAACGCCTCACGCACGAGCAAAATTCAAACTCCAAGTCTTAAAGAAAATATTTTTCCCAATCATAAGCACTTTTAACAATCGTTTTGAGATCATTATAGCGAGGGCGCCATTTTGTCTGGGTCATGATTTTTTGATTATTGGCTATCAATATCGCAGGATCGCCCTTTCTTCGAGGGAGGATTTGTGTGTCAAAATCGACTTTTGAAACTTCTTTGATTGCTGCGATGACTTCTTTGACACTATAGCCTTGAGCATAGCCGACATTGAAAACTTCAGATTTTTGATGGTCTATGAGATATTTCCAAACCTGTAAATGCGCATTTGCCAAGTCATTGATATGGATATAATCACGGATACAAGTGCCATCTGGAGTGGGGTAGTCTGCTCCAAAAATATGCATGGCCTCTCTCTTGCCTACAGCGCACTCGCAAGCGACTTTGATGAGATGGGTTGCGTTTTTACTCCTTTGTCCCAAGCCGCTGCGATCTTTGGTGCTATTACCCATATTTGCCCCTGCTACATTGAAATATCGTAAAGCAGCATAGCAAAAATCATAAGCCCTAGCACAATCGCTTAAGATTTGCTCACTCATCATCTTAGAAGTCCCATAGGGGTTGATAGGGGCTAGTGGGGTGCTTTCTGTTACGGGGATAAGGTCTGCTTGAGGTTCTCCATAGACAGCAGCTGTTGATGAGAAAATAAAATTTTTGACCCGATGGGCAAGACACATTGCTATCAAGGCGGTTGTGTTGTATGTGTTGTTGGTGTAATATGAAAGTGGATCACTCACAGATTCGCTCACGATTAAAGAAGCACTAAAATGCAGCACACCCATAAACTGATAACGCATAAAAACTTCTTCTAAGGCTTGTTTATCGGATAGATCAAGTTGTATGAGCTCTATGCGGTGGGGGAATCTCTCTTTGAGGTATGTGAAATTTTCTA
This sequence comes from Helicobacter sp. 12S02634-8, assembly GCF_002272865.1. Classification (GTDB taxonomy): domain Bacteria; phylum Campylobacterota; class Campylobacteria; order Campylobacterales; family Helicobacteraceae; genus Helicobacter_J. Next base: position 59,733 of record NZ_MLAP01000003.1, read on the forward strand.
AAAATCCTGTGCTGAGATTATCAACAATAATGAGGGAATAATCGGTATGTTCTAAAAACTCTAATGCCGTATGTGAGCCGATATACCCACTCCCTCCTGTCAGTAAAAGATACATAAAAATCCCTAAAATTAAGATAGCACGATTATAACCAACTCCAGCTTGAAAACAAGCCTTTGACCTAGTTTGACCCAGTATGCAGCCCTTAAGCTTTTTTGGGCTTTGCTCCAAGCTTTGTGCTTGATTTGTTTAATATTTTTAGTAACAATATATGGATATTGCTTCTATTTTGAGGCTTGTTGGGGTGTGAATATCGCCCAAAGTTTGTGTCTTTAGATATGATTGACAAAAAATATTTTACTATTAAAGGGATTGCGATGGAAGATGTATTTGATACTAAGTCGCTTACGATGTCAGTTCTTGTGACACCAAGTATGTCTAATTTTAGTGGCGTGATGCACGGGGGGGAGCTTTTGAAGATGTTGGATCAGGTTGCTTATGCTTGTGCGACAAGGTATTGTGGTGTGGGCGTGGTGACTTTGAGTGTGGATAATGTTATTTTCAAGCACCCTATCCCTATTGGCTCTTTGATTACTTTTTTAGCGAGTGTGAATTATACAGGCAGGACAAGCTGTGAAGTGGGGATAAAAGTCATCAGTGAAAATATCAAAGACAAATATGTCACCCACTGCAATAGCTGCTATTTTACGATGGTAGCACTCCAAGATGGCAAGACAATCCCTATCCCACAGCTAGAGCCCAAGACCCCTGCAGAAAAACGACGTTATCAAAAAGCCCTTGAACGTAGAAAAAATAGACTCCAAAAATAACGCAAAATAACTCAGTCTTTTTGGCTATAGAGCTTGATGAAGCTTTGGATTTCTTCTTCAATGCTGTAGTTGCCATAGTATTTGATTGTCAAATGCTTGGATTGAGGGAAAAGACTTTGGGCGGGGTTGATTTCGATGAGCCCTTTGATGGGCGTGGCTTGGTTTTTGAAAAAAAGCTTGATGTATTCAATCAATGTTTCTACCACAAGGGCGATGTCTTTTTTTTGGTAGATTTTAAGGCTTTGGAGCTGGTGTTCTTCTTGGAAAAAGCAATCAAAAGTGTATAGATAATATTTGATAGTGGGGATACTTCTGTTTTGGATAAATTTTTGATCGATATTCACACCAAATAATAGATTTTTATCCTCTGTGATCGCAAGAGAGTGCATATAATCTTGCAAGCTCAAGACCCCTTTAGATTTGGTGCTGAGCTTTTCTTCTTCTAACATCAAGATAAAATTAAGGAGGTCATTGAGCTCTCCATTGAGTGTTTTGATTTGCTCGTGTGTTTTTGCAAGGATATTTTTAATATCTGCTGTTTGTGTGCTGCTGGTGTTGAGTCGGCTTTCAAGCTCTTGGATATAGGATTGTTGCGCATCGAGCTTGGTTTCTAGGATTTTAAGTTGATTTTTTTTCATGGATCCTCCCACTTCTTGCTAAGTCAATTGCATTGAGATAGCTTTGTGTATTTGGCTTTGTCTTATAGGCGATATCATAGGCCACGCCGTGATCTACAGATGTCCTTAATATCGGAATATTCAAGGTTACATTTATGCTTTCATAAAAATACAAAGCCTTCAGAGGTGCTAGCCCCACATCATGATACATACTGATAAAAAATTGATATTTTTGTCTGTTTTGAGGGCTAAAGGCTGTATCTGGGGAAATGGGCCCTATGAAAACCTCCTTTTTAAGGGCAGCGTTTGCTTTGAAAATAGCTGCTTGGATACTCGTATCTTCATCTCCCATCACGCCCCCATCTCCACAATGTGGATTGAGCCCTAAGACAAGCGCTTGCTCCATCTGCACGCACCCATAAAGTTGCTTCAAAAATGCCTGCAATGCCTCTTGCGTGATTGTCTGACTAACAGCTTTGAGCGGGATATGATCGCTAAAAAGAGCCACAAACATCTCCTTGCAGCCTAACATCATCATTGCGTGGGTTTGATAGCGCTTGCTCAAAGCCTCTGTATGCCCCACTTCTTGCACGCCCGCTAACTGCCAAGCCTTTTTGTGGATAGGGAGGGTGCAGATACTCTCTACCTCTCTTGTATCAGCAAGTTGGCACGCCCTCATAAAGCTTTCATAGCTATAGCGCCCACTTTGGGGGGTGATGGCAGAAGGTGAGATTTCAGGAATATCCCCATCAGGTGGGGCAAATTCCATATCTTTTGGCAGGGGGATATCAAGTTTTTTGCAAACTTTTTGGAGTAGCTGGGGGTGTGCGCAGTAGATGGGTTGGCAGAATTGCTTGATATGGTGGTGTTCTGTGAGTGCGATCTGTGGACCAATACCATTGATATCCCCAATAGAAACAGCGATTTTTTTCATTGATGGTTGCCCCCCTATGACTAAAATGAACGATACATTTCTCTGATAGCTTCTCCTAGCCCTACAAACACAGCTCGAGCGATGATACTCTGACCGATATTGAGCTCTGTAATCGGGCCAATCTCATAAATAGCCCTGACATTTTGATAATTCAGCCCATGGCCAGCAGCAACTTCTAGTTCTAGCCTTTCTGCAAGCTCTGCAGATGTTTGGATTTTTTGCAGAGAGTTTGCTAATTGAGTGCGTAAGGTATCTCTGTTTGTTGGGAGGGTCTTGATGGTATTTTTATGTCTTGAGAGGTTGGAATACAACATCAAATGCAAGTTAGCATACTCCCCTGTATGCAGCTCGATACCATTGACACCGAGTTGCTTAGCTATTGCAATATTTTCTTCTTGAGGGTCGATGAATACAGCGGTTTGTATTTGGTGTTTGTGGAATTCTTTGATGATTTCTTTGAGCGATGGATAGGAAAGGTCAAGCCCGCCCTCTGTTGTGATTTCTTCTCGTTTTTCTGGCACAAGTGTGATTTTATAGGGTTTTTGGGCGCATAAAAATTCTATGATACTTTCATCACAAGCACATTCTACATTGATGGGTAAGATAGAAGCGCGTATGATGGCTTTGAGGTCATCATCGTGGATATGGCGTCTGTCTTCACGCAAATGGATCGTGATTTGATCCACGCCTACATTTTTAGCGATAAAAACAGCTTCCAGAGGATCGGGTTCGTTGATTTTTCTTGCTTCACGCAATGTGGCGATATGGTCGATGTTGAGTCCTAATTTCATGAGCACCCCTTAAATGATTTATCGTTTTTTTAAGTTTAAAACATATTATAATAAACAATTCAATAGATTTTAGGAGATTTCATGCCAACCAAACGACTAAATGGATCTGAAATGGTAATAGAGGCCTTGAGGTTAGAGGGCGTGGAGGTGATTTTTGGTTATCCTGGGGGGGCGGTCTTAAATGTGTATGATGAGATTTATAAACAACATCATTTCAAACATATCCTCACACGCCACGAGCAAGGAGCTATCCACGCTGCTGATGGCTATGCTCGGGCAAGTGGGAAAGTCGGGGTGGCTATCATCACTTCAGGTCCAGGCTTTACTAATGCTGTTACAGGTATTGCTACAGCTTATACCGATTCAATCCCTTTAGTCATCATCAGTGGTCAAGTGCCTATTGCTCAGATTGGGACAGATGCCTTTCAAGAGATCGATGCTGTAGGTATCTCTCGCCCTTGCACCAAGCACAATTTTTTAGTCAAGAGTATCACAGAATTACCGCGGATTCTCAAAGAAGCATTTTATATCGCGCAAAGTGGGCGCCCAGGTCCTGTGCTTGTTGATCTTCCCAAGGATATCAGTGCGACTTATGGCGGGTTTGATTATTCATTTGAAGTGGCCTTGAGGACCTATAAGCCCACGACAAAGGGCAATACAAGGCAAATTAAAAAAGTCGTGCAAGCTATCTGTGATTCTCAAAAGCCTTTGTTGTATGTTGGTGGGGGGGCAGTGATCTCTGGGGCAGGAGAGATGATCCAAAAGCTTGTCGATAAAACGCGTATTCCTGTTCTTGAAACTTTGATGGCAAGGGGGATTATCCCTGATGGGAATCCTTGTTTGTTGGGAATGGTAGGTATGCACGGGAGCTATGGGGCAAATATGGCAATGCAGGAGTGTGATTTGCTTATTTGCCTAGGAGCGAGGTTTGATGATCGTGTGACAGGGAAAGTGAGTGAATTTGCCAAATACGCTAAAATCGTGCATATTGATATTGATCCTAGCTCTATTGGTAAAATCATTGATGTGCATTACCCTGTTGTGGGCGATCTCAAAGGTGTCTGTTCTGAGATGTTGGAGTGCTTGGAGGGGTATGATAGCACATTGATTGAGCCTTGGAGGCAGTTACTTGCTAAATATACCCGCACGCACCCACTCAAATACAAAGACTCTGCAGAAGTGCTCAAGCCCCAATGGGTGATCCAAAAAATCGGCGAAATGCTAGGGGAGAGGGCGATCATTGCTACAGATGTCGGACAACACCAGATGTGGGCAGCGCAATTTTATCCCTTCACTTTTCCCAGGCAGTTTATCACAAGTGGTGGGCTTGGGACAATGGGCTTTGGCTTGCCTGCGAGTATGGGGGCAAAGTGTGCTAGATGGGATAAGATAGTTGTCAATATCACTGGAGATGGTTCGATTTTGATGAATATCCAAGAACTGATGACTTGTGTGGAGGAAAAAATCCCTGTGATCAATGTCATTTTGAATAATAATTATTTGGGTATGGTGCGGCAGTGGCAGAGTTTTTTTTATGAGAGTAGATTTTCACACACAGATCTCTCGCTCCAGCCTGATTTTGTCAAGCTTGTTGAGGCTTTTGGAGGGAGGGGGTATCGGGTAGAGAGCAAGGAGGGCTTTGAAGAAGCTTTGCAAGAGGCTATTGATTGTGGTGTGGTGTGTATGATTGATGTGTGTATTGATCGTATGGAACATGTCTTGCCAATGGTGCCAGGTGGGGCTGCACTCAATAAGATGATTTTAGAATGAGGGAGTAGAAATGCAAAAGCGGAGAACTATTTCTGTTTCAGTGATCAATGAACACGGGGTCTTATCGAGAATATCGGGTTTGTTTGCAGGGAGGGGATATAATATCGAATCCCTCACAGTCGCCCCTATCCCAGAGAGCGATCTCTCTAAGGTAACGATTGTTACTGATGGAGATGCACGCGTTTTAGAGCAGATTATCAAGCAGCTCCATAAGCTGATCCCTGTTTTGAGTGTGAGCGAGAGTGATGATTTTTTAGAAAAAGAAATGGCATTGGTGAAAATCCCTATCGAAGAAGACATAGCCAGCATTGAAGTGCTCTGTCGTGCGTATAATGGGAGTGTGGTCAATGCCAATGAAAAATATATCATTATCGCTGCTACAGACAAGCCCTATCGTATCACTAGCTTTTTAAAAGCCATCAGCAGGTTCAACCCCAAAGAAGTGGTGCGGAGCGGTGTTGTAGCGCTTGAGAGGTATTAAAAAAATAATAAAATTTTAAAGGCAAATCATGCAAAACATAATGAAGCAAAAGTTTTCTCACCAAGCAATCACAGCCCTACTCCATCGCCGCTATTCTTGCAGAGAGTTTGATACACACCAAAAGATTGCCAAAGAGGACTTTGAACTGATTTTAGAAGCAGGGAGGCTTGCACCGAGTTCATTGGGGCTAGAGCCTTGGGAATTTGTAGTGATCACTGCAGAAGCACTCAAAAAGACCATTGCTAAAGACGCCCCATCCAATCAAGCCAAGATAGAAGCTTGCTCACACCTACTCGTTGTATGCAGTCTGCTCCCAGATGTTTTAAGACCTGAGTCTAATTATTTTAGGGAGCTTTATCCTGATGGGGCTACTGCAGCGCATATCGCTCCAATGCTTGAATCTGTGCGTAAAAATCGCTTGCAAGATAATGACTTATTGATTCATGCATATGCTAGAGAGCAGTGTTTTATCGCCATAGGACAGATGACACAGACTGCTGCAATGCTCGATATTGATTCGTGTATTATCGGAGGGTTTTATGCTGCGGGCGTGCAAAAGCATTTGGATACTTATATCGATGCCTATCATTTTGAGCCTGTATGTCTGATAGCCTTTGGCTATGGACGCACACAGCCTGCGACAAAGCACAGAAAGCCTTATGAAAAAGCCATCAAATGGCTGCACTAATTGCGCTTAAGCTGGTAGTAAATAAGGCTATAAAGCAAGATAAATAGCACGCATAGCCCGATAAGCACCCAGTCTTTATGCATAAAAATAACTGCTAGCACCATAAAAGGCAGGTTAAAAAGCCACATAATCAGGGCTGTCAAGGGATTGCTATGCACTTTTTGGTAGATGAGCTGATGGAAATGCTCTTTGTCTGGCTGCATGGGGGAATATTTCTTGAGTTTTTTGCGGAAGATAGAAAATACCACCTCCCATACTGGATAGATCATCACAGCAAGCCCAAACCACGCAGAGAGTTCAGAGGTCTTTTGCGTGAGGACAGCAAGCAAAATAGCTAGGACAAAACCCAGCACATAAGCCCCTCCATCGCCTAAAAAAATCTTGCCTTTGGGGAAATTGATACATAAAAACCCAAGAGTTGCCCCCAGCCCAATGAGCGCAACAAAGAGGACAAAGCCATCACCGATATGATAAGCCCCCAGCCCAATCGCACCAAATGCCATCGCGCAAATCCCCCCTGCAAGCCCATTGAAGCCATCGATGATATTGATCGCATTGCATACACCAATGATACCAAAAAGGCTAAAAGCCACGCCGAGTGCATAAGGCAAAATCACAATCGGTGAAAGATCAGTAATCACTGCTCCCATCCCAAGCACGCTCACACAAGTCCCTAAAAGCTGCATTAAAAGCCGAGTTTTAGGACTCAAAGACGCAGAAAAATCCTCCAAAAACCCACTCAAAAAAATAATCGCAAGCCCAAGGAGAAAATACATCGCCCCCCCTCCCTCACTAAGCCCCACAAGCCCAAAGCTCAAGAAAATCCCCACACCCCCTGCTCTAGGGGTCGGATAGGAGTGGAATTTTTGCGGTTTGGTGCTAGTGGTTTCATCGATAAAGATATGGAATTTTCTAGACAGCACAAGAACCACATACGACACAATCAAAGACACAAAAAACGCTATCACAGCAGTCCCTGCTATCCCAAACATCTGCTCGAATATATGTGAATCTTCCATAGCCACCCTTGAATCATTTCTGGCATTTTAGCAAAATCCCAAAAAATCTAAGCTTTATATGTCTTATACCCCATAGGAGTGTGCTGCATTGGGCTTTAGGCTTTGTGCGCTTTTGTGTTATAATTGACTTAAAATACAAAATCAAAGGAGAATCTAATGAAGGGCGAAGCAATCAAAATGACAGAACTTATGGGTCGTGATGATGATTATTTTATTATCCCCATATATCAGAGAAAATATAGTTGGAAAAAAGAAAACTGCAGACAGCTCTATAAGGATCTAAAAAACCTTGCTCAAGTATCTGCGGGGGGGGGGGCAAAATAGCCACTTTTTTGGCAGTATTGTTTCTAAAAAACCTCTTACTACCAATCAGACGACGAAGTTTGATATTATTGATGGGCAGCAGAGGCTTACGACCATTACCTTATTATTCTTAGCGATAAGAAATCTTATCCAACAAGATGAAGTAAAAACAGAATTTGATGAATTGGATAAAAAGATTTGGGAGAAGTTTCTTACAAACAAGCCAATTGATAGCAAAGAGAGAAAACCAAAGTTATCTTTAGTGGAGAGTGACCAAAAAGCATTTTCTAGGTTACTTTACTCTAGCCCAAAAGATTATATTCAAGATTCAAATTTGACAATCAATTATCAATTTTTCTGTGATGAGATAAAAAATGATGATATATCAGTCGATAACCTATATAAAGCTATTGATGGGCTTAGAATCATCAATGTTGTTCTAGACCACTCAGATGATGCACAACTGATTTTTGAGAGCCTCAATGCCACGGGCTTGGCCTTGAGCGAGGGGGATAAAATCAGAAACTATGTGTTGATGGATTTAAAAGAAGAAGAGCAAGACAGGTATTATAAAAATTATTGGGTAAAAATTGAAAGTTGTGCAGATGAGAAAGATGATAAAAACAATGTGAGTGCATTTATACGAGATTATCTGAGTATCAAGCAAAAAAAGATACCCAATGAAAAAAATGTGTATAAAGAGTTTAAAAGTTATGCAGAGTCAAAAAAATCTCCAGAAAATCAAACATCTCCAGAAAGCATAGAAGCTCTACTGCAAGATCTTTTACGCTATGGGGAATTTTTCAAAAAGCTTTGGACTTATAAGAGCGAACTCCCTAAAGGAAGTAAAGTAGCTGGAGAATTAGATGCTTGTCTTGAGAGATTGGCGTGGCTAAAGGCTGGGTCTAATGTCGCAAGACCATTTTTTATGGAAGTATTCTCACATCATAATAAGTGTGAGCTTAGCGAAGATGATGTATTGAAGATTTTTTTAATCATAGAAAGCTATCTGTTTAGACGAAATATCTGTGATGTGCCAACAAATGGTTTAAATAAGATATTCTTAAGCTTGGATAAAAGCATTATTCAATACGATGGCACCAAAGATGATTATGTAGGCAAACTGATTCATACATTGCAGTATAAGACTTCCAATAATTTCCCAGAAGATGATAAATTTAAATCTGCTCTTGCAACAAAAAATACATATGATAAGAATAGTAAATATTATTTATTAGAGCGATTTGAAAACTATGGCACCAAAGAAACTAAGCCTATTTATAGGGATTTAGATGAGAAGAAATATCAGATAGAGCACATCATGCCCCAAAAGCTTTCATCTCAATGGAGAGAGGATCTAGGGGAGGGGGCAGATAAGATACATAACGAGTGGTGTAATCGACTAGCCAATCTCACATTGACAGCCTATAATCAAAATATGAGCAATAAGACCTTTAAAGAGAAATGTGGGATGGAGCGTGGCTATCAAGGGAGTGGATTGCGAATGAATCAAACAATAGCAAAAAACGAAAAGTGGGGACTTGCTGAGTTAGAAGAGCGGAGTGAAGCATTGAGTGAACAAGCTAAGAAGATTTGGCTATATCCAACAACTGACTTTGTCCCCAAGACTAAAGAACTACTAACATACACACTTGATAATGAAGACTATGACTTTACACATAAAAAACTCATAAAGTATAGCTATTTGGATGAAGAATATGGAGTGACAGATTGGGCAAGGATGTTTAAAAATATGGTAAAACTCCTACATCAGCAAGATAGATCCGTGTTGTTGGGCTTTGTATCCAATCCTAGCGATGAGCTCCCCACCTCTTGTATAAGCAAGGATGCAAGCAAACTTAGAAGTCCTTCTAAAATTGATGATGGTGTGTATGTAGAAACAAACTCTTCTACAGAAACTAAACTTGCGATGCTTCGGAAAATTTTTGTATTATTTAAGGCAGAGCCATCGGAGCTGGTGTTTTATCTAAAATAATTCTAATGATTCTTAGGCTCATTTGGGCTTTGGTGCCTAAATAGATTTATCAGTAGGCATTGAAATGCACGGATCAAAGAGTCTTCAAAAAGCTCTCAATAGCATCGAGTTCTTCTGGTGTCAGAAAAAGGGGCTTGAGGAGTGGTGAGGTTTGCGGGTAGGGTGGGGGCATGTGTGGTGGGGGCAGAGGGTGGAACATACCAGCATTATAGGCATTGAGTATGCCTCTAAGAGAGGGAAATAGCCCATTATGCATATAAGGAGCGCTTCGACTCACGCCTCTAAGGGAGGGCGTCTTGAACGCTCCTAAATCTTTGGGGTCTTGACTCCATGCGCCCTTACCCAAATCTTGGTATTTTCTGCCATAATAGCTTAAGCCCAAATTATGGGTCTTGCCATCGCTAAAGGCTATCCCATAGTGGCAATTCATGCAGCCAGCTTTTGTGCGGAATAGGTGCAGTCCCCAGACTTCTTGATTACTCAAAGCATTTTTTTCTCCGAGCAAAAACCGATCAAAAGCCCCTCTTTTAGGCATTAATGTCCTTTCATAGGTCGCTAGAGCCATTGCTACTTGCTCTTGCGTGATGGGGCTTTGCTTGAAGGCTTTGTAAAAGGCTTTTTGATAAGTTGGAGAGCTGTTGAGATAGGCAAGCAAGTCTTGGAGTGGTAGTGCCATCTCTTGATGGTCTTGTATCGGCTCTAGGGCTTGGTCTTCTAGGCTTTTAGCCCTGCTGTCCCAGAATTTTTCCCTACCAAAAGCGCTCATCAAAATACTCGGTGCATTGCGAGAGCCCTTCTGGTTGAGATGTCCTTTTGAGAGCGGGGTGTTATCCCCAAAGGCAAAGTCCTTTTTATGGCAGTGTGCGCAAGATATTTTTTGAGATAAGGAGAGCTTAGGGTCATAAAAAAGCCTTTCTCCTAGCTCGGCTTTAGGCTTAGAGTAGGGATTATCAGCAGGGAAAGGGGCTTGCTTAGGCAAGGGGGCGAGCTCTTTGTAGGCAATGTTTGGATATGTGTTTGGCTTTTCCCAAAGTTCAGGGGCTTGCTGATACATTTCTCTGATTGTCTGTATGTCTTTTGGTATGCCATGGGCATTGAGCGCTAAGGCTAGCCCAAGGATTAAAACTGATAGCCTGCTTGCAACCAAAAAGATCTCCCTGTTTCATAAGTGGGCGTGATTGTTGTTTGGCCTTTGATGGTGGTGAAGTTGGCTGTAGAGATATTGAGATTATCAAGCAAGTTGTAAATATCTAGATTGATAAAAAGTGTATTTTTGCCCCAAAATCTCACATCAAATCCAATGCGCGTATCCCAAGTGAAGGCATTGGGGAAATTAAAAATCGTATATTCTTTGAGTGCTTTCCCATCGCTGCCTTTGGAGGTGCTTGTGCCGATATTGAGGGCTTTTTGATAGCTGGAACGATAAGAGAAAAAATTACTCCAAGTCAAGGTGGTGCGTGAGAATCTTATATCTGTGATGGTGGTGATACGCGTATTCCACGGCTTAGCGAAGTTATCAGGGGGGAGGGCAGAGTGTTTGATGATTTTGCCATCAAACATCACATCTTCATCAAAGATATTGGTGCTATCATAATCCACAAAATTGCGTCTGATTTTAGAATAATCGGCTGTGAATAAAAAATGTTGGTAGATATTGAGAAAATGTATCGGCTCTGTTGTCCCGATGGATAGAGAAAAAATATCGCTATCGCTTTTGCCATCATTAGCATAGGTGTAATAGAGCTTGTCATCGTAATTGCTATCAGGGGCGGGGTTGATTTTGGGTGTGTGTATCACTTTGGTGATTCCATCACGCCCATTGCGATGGACATATTTGAAACTACCCTCAAATTTCCAGACCTTTTGGGATATTCCTGCGACAAATTCATCATTATAGGGGATTTTGAGTTCTTCAAATTTTGTCTTGCTTTTGGCCACTACCCCTGCACTCCAAGGCTTATCAGGCGCTGTTCTTGTTTGTGTGGCTATGAGGGCGTTGATACCATCTTGGAGGCGAAAGTTAAGGATATTGCGACCATAGTAGCGATTATAGCCCCCGATCAAGCGGGTTTTTTTATCCCCAAAGACATCAAGCTCGAGGGCTACTCTTGGTGCGATTGTGAATTTTTTCATATAAGTATCACCATCGAAGCGCACTCCGGGGCGAAAATGCAAATGCCAGAATTGGATACTATCTTCAATATAGCCTCCATAAGCGAAATTATCAAGCTTGATTGTGCCCTTTTGGTAAGTGGTTAGCTTAGCAAAATACTGCCCCTTGTTGTCTTTCCAAGTTGTGGCCATATCATTTACAGGTGAGCTTGAGCAATATTGTGTTTCTTGGCAAGTTTCACCTGCTTTTAAGGGCTTTTGACTCCCTGGTGTTGCATCAGCTGTGAAAAAGTCATTGGGGCGCATGTAGTAGGCGTTGGTATAGCTGAGTTGTATCCCTGCGCTCAAGTTGTGGTGTGTTTTTGAAAAAGATAACTCTTCAAAATGCGTATCATCTTTGAATTCAAGCCGTCTTTGGCCGCTGTTGAGGTTCCCCCAAGTCCCCTCATTAGACTGCTTGGCTGTGCCCCAGTCCTTGTCTGCAGAGGTTTTCCAGACTTTATAATACTGCTCTTGTCCTTTGCGGGAGTTGCTCTCATCATTATAAGAGAGTGCATTGATGGTTTGGGCGATTTTGAAATTATAAGTGGTTTTTAGCAAGGCTTGCAGACCCCCAGAGAGTATGGAATATTGTGAATCTCTTGAATTGACAATGAAATATTGATTGTTTTGGGGCGCATAAGTTAGGCTTGCTTCTAGCCTTAGGTCTTCGATACCTGTATAAAGGCCTTTGAGGAAGTAGTTGAATAAGGAGCGTTTGTTGTCCTTTTTGTCTTCTTTAGCAGCACTTTGGGCATACAGATGTAGGGGAATCGTTGATTGTGTTGTAGCAAAGCTTCCGATAATCCCAAAGTCTTTGCCAATGTAGCCCTCAGCTTGTGCACGCACAAGATATTTGAAAAATTCAGGTTGGCTTGTGCTGCTGCTTGAGTTGATAAAGCTTGCATATTCAGAGGGGTAGATATGGTATGCAGTGAGTTTGGAGCTTGTGAGCTGATAGGAGATTTTGGCTTTGAATTCCTTACTTGGGTCTTTGGTGGTCGCTTCGATCACGCCCCCCTCAAAGCCCCCATAAGCTGCAGAGATATTGCTATCAAGCACTTGGATACTCCCAATCAGCGAGGCATCGATAGCAAGCCCTTGGGATCTGCCGGGGATACTTGTGGGGCTAGCGGGGTTTGTGGCTTGCGGGTTGAGGTCGTTATTCATACTGACACCATCGAGGTTGAAAAGGTTTTGATAAAACATCGCTCCATTGATAGAAACATTAGCAGGGTCGATTTCACCAGGGGTTTTGGAGCTATTGACTTGATTGCTGAAAACAACATTGGGATTGATTTTAAGAAAATTAGTGATTTGGCCATTGCCCGAGGGAAATTCAGAGAGCAGCTCTTGTGTGATCTTGCTCCCTCCTCCGATTGTATAGGCAGCTTTTTTGCTCCCCTCAATTGTGATTTTAGGTATTTTATAGTTATTTTCTGATAACTCTTCTTGTGCATTTAAGGCAATCAGGCAAATAATGAATAAAGAATATTTTTTTATCATTAATATACTTTCCTTTCAGATTGATAATTATAATAATGAAAACTATAACTTAAATATTAAAAATTAGCAATAGAAAAAGAGCTAACCAGCCCAATCTAGTATTTTGCTTGCTAGATAAAGAGATAAGGAGATGGGGGGGAGTGTGGGTAATATTTTGTGCTGGCAGTGTTTTGTGGATAGTGGGTTGGATAGATAAAATTCATAAACACATATCGTGTTTGTTTATTTTTGTAACATTTTGAGGATTTGAATACCTAAATTTCATCAAATACATATCGTGTTTTATAAAAATCTGATAAAGTCCTCTTGATGTTTCATCAAAATAACTCTAAAGGATACCAAATGTCTCATACAAAATTACACCCAGAAACCCTAGCGCTCCATCAAGGCTATGCCCCTGATTCTCAGCAAACCATCAGTGTGCCTATCTATCAGACAACAGCTTATGGATTTGATAGCTCCCAGCAAGCAGGTGCACGCTTTGCCCTCCAGGAGCTTGGCAATATCTATACGCGCTTGACTAACCCCACTCATGATGTGCTAGAAAAGCGTTTGGCTGCCCTAGAAGGCGGGGCGAGCGGGATTGTTACTGCGAGCGGGTCAGCAGCGATATTTTATGCGATTATCAATCTTGCTTTTGCAGGGGATAATATCTTGATTGCTGATAAAATCTATGGTGGCTCGAGTAATTTATTGCTCCATACGCTCAAAAACCTTGGGATACAAGCAAGGGTATTTTCTATCGATGAACCCAGCAGCATAGAGCCTTTGATAGACACAAAAACCAAGGCAATTTTCTTTGAAAGCTTAAGCAATCCACAAATTGCCATCGCACCCATCGAAGAGATAACCCAAATCGCTAAAAAACATCAAATCATCACTATCTGCGATAATACCGTTGCGACCCCTATACTTTGTAACCCAATCAAATGGGGCGTTGATGTTGTTGTCCATAGCTTGAGTAAATATGCGAGCGGCCAAGGAAGCACCATCTCTGGAGGGATTGTCGATAGAGAGGGGCTCAATGACCTCATCAAAGACAACCCAAGATACCCCCAATTCAACACACCCGACCCTAGCTACCACGGGCTAGTTTATGCCTCAGTTCCCTTGCCTATTTTCAATCTTCGTATCAGAACAGCCCTTTTGCGGGATATTGGTGCGGCTTTGAGTCCGTTTAATGCGTGGCTCGTGCTCCAAGGGCTTGAAACACTCAAGGTGCGTATCCATGAACACAGCGCACATGCACTCAAAATCGCTCAATTCCTCTCTTCCCACCCCAAGGTCACAGCAGTGAATTACCCCGGATTGGCCAACAATCCCTACCATCATTTGGCAAAAAAATATTTCAAAGATTCTCTATGCAGTGGGCTTGTGAGCTTTGAGATTATCGGGGGGAGTGAGCAGGCTAAAAAGGTCTGTGATAGCACTCAAATATTTAGCATTGTTGTCAATATTGGCGATACCAAATCCTTGATTGTCCATCCTGCTTCAACGACGCATTCTCAGCTTGATACAGACCAGCTGAACGCACTAGGGATTTTACCCAATACAATCCGTTTGTCTGTGGGCTTAGAAAATCCTCAAGATTTGATTGCAGATTTATCCCAAGCCCTCCAAGACTAGCTATCCATACTATCACCAATGGTGTTTCTCAAAGTCCCGATACCTTCGATATTGCATACGATTGTATCGCCCTTTTTGAGAAATTTCGGAGGCTCAAAGCCCATTCCCACTCCAGAGGGCGTTCCCATAGAAATGATACTCCCAGCTTTAAGCAGCATTCCTGCACTGAGCTCTTCGATCACATAAGCGATATCAAAAATCATCAAATCCGTGGAACTTTTTTGACGCAATTGACCATTGACACGGCTTGTGATCTCTAGCTTAGGAGGGAAAGCAAACGCATCTTTAGTCACAATCCAAGGCCCCATAGGGGCTGAGCCCTCTAGGCTCTTGCCAAAATACCATTGCTTGTGCTTGAGCTGGATATCGCGCGCACTGATGTCGTTGATAATCGTATAGCCAAAGACATATTCAAACGCGTCTTTTCTAGCGACATTGCGTGCGTCTTTGCCTATGATCACACCGAGTTCTACTTCATAATCAAGCTTTTGTGTCAGATGGGCGTGTGCGGGGATAGTGCCCCCATCAGGGAGGGCTTCGCTCACGCGCTTACCAAAATAAACAGCCTCTTGGCGCGTGCCATCAAAGGCTTCTTTTTTGAATTTTGCTGATTCTTTGGCGTGGTCTAGGTAGTTGATCCCCAGACAGATGATCTCAGCAAAAGGGTGGGGTATGGGCGCAGCTTTGATGATGGTATCAAGATGGAGCGTGCCTTGTGTGTTTAAAATGGCTTGTTCAAGTTTGTCTTTGAGTGCTGGATTCCACATTTGGATTAAGGTTTGCATATCGTTGCATTGAATTTTGAGTGTATCAAGGGGAATGATTTTTTCGAGGCTATGATCTAAGACACCGAGTGCATAAGGGGAAGTTTTAGTTTGCTTGAAAGTGATGAGTCGGATAATGGGTTTGTTGCTAGATGGCATGATAAACTCCTTAAATTGGATACAATTTCTTTAAGTTCTTCAAAGTGTATCAAAAATGGATAAAAATGAAAATAACAAAAAACTTGAGCTTTAGTAGTGATTTTGGGTCTGTGTTTTATGATAAATATATCCCTGATTGCCCTAAAAATGTAGTGATACAGATTGCACACGGTATGATTGAGCATAAAGAGCGATATGTGTGGCTTTGTGAAATGTTTGCAGCAGCAGGATATGTGGTATTTATCCACGACCATCGGGGGCACGGGGATAGTATCGGGGGCGATGTTTGGCACGGTGAGATGGGTAGAGATGGGTTTGAAAAAGCACTCATGGATATGGCTTATTTGCGTGGGATCATCGCTACAGAGTTCCCATCAAGCGCACTTGTGCTGTTAGGGCATAGTATGGGCTCATTGCTTGCACGGAGGTTTTTGCAGTGCTATGAAGAAAGGCTAGATGCCCTCATACTCTCTGGCACGCCCTCGCCTTATGCTTTTTTGGGGGTTGGAGTGGTGTTTTTCAGGTTGCTCGATACTTTTGGCATACGCACATGCCCTAAAATCAGCACTTTATTTGCTCTCAACTCCAAACTCAAATGGCTCAAAAAGGGCAAATCACATCGACACAAAACACACTGGCTTTGCAGCGATAGCAATGTTGTTGGGGCTTATTTGCAAGATCCTAAAACACATTTTAATTTCACGCCCAATAGCTTTGCTAACTTGCTTTTGGGGATCAAAAAAGTCTTTTCTCCCTACCCACACAAGCCCACAAAACCGCATTTACCTATACTCTTTTTAAGCGGCACAGAAGATATTTGCGGAGAATATGGCAAGGGCGCACAAAAGGCTTATACTCATTTAGTATCCCAAGGCTATGATAATGTGATACTCAAGCTATGGGAGGGGGCAAGTCATGAAGTTTTTAATGAACCCAATAAAGAAGAGATACTCGCCCACACCCTCCTTTGGCTCAAAAATCAAGGACTATGAAGGGCTATATTTATAAATTATTCTAAAAATTTCTTGCCTTTTTCTTGCTGGAGTCTAGCAACTTGCGCAAAGATAATCGCAACAGCCTCAAACAAAGCCCTAGGGATTGGCTCATCTAAATCCACTTCTTTGTATAGCTCTCTGGCGAGTTTGGGATTTTCGATGATTTCTATATCGTGTTCTCTGGCAATCCCTTTGATTCTGATAGCTAGATGGTCGATTCCCTTAGCGATGACAACAGGAGCAGGATCAGATTCACTAAAGCGCAGTGCGATAGCATAGTGTGTTGGGTTGGTCACAACGACATTAGCATTAGGGATCGCACTCATCATTTTACTCATCGCATTTTTCAGCATCATTTGTCGGATTTTAGCGCGTATTTCAGGATTCCCCTCTTGCTGTTTGTATTCATCTTTTACTTCTTGTTTGCTCATTCTCAAAGACTTGATGTATTGATGTCTTTTGATAAAAAAATCTGCCATTGCCATCACAAAAAACAAAAGCAGCAGCACACCAATGAGTATTAACGCTTTATTGCGTAGCCAGAGCATTTGGTCAAAGGCACTAAAAAGAGCAATATGCTCTAGCTCGCCCAAAAACCCTGCAAAGATCAAAAATCCCACGCAAAATGCTACAAAGACCTTTAGAGTAATCATACCCCCATCAAGGAGTTTTTTGAGCGAAAAGAGATTTTTTATCCCACTGATGGGATTGATTTTACTCCATTTAGGAGCGATGGCTTTTGTGCTCAATAAGAAGCCAAATTGTGCGATATTCCCAACAACACCTGCAATGATTAAAATCAAAAATATTGGCAGTATCATCACAAGCACATCTCCCAATAAACTCAAAAAAAAGCTCAAGGTATTTTCAGGCGTGAAGTCTTTTCCTATCCAAGCAAGAGCTTGTTTATAGACCCCCTCTAGGTGTTCTAGCCAAAAAGGAAAGATGACAAAAACGCCCACCAATCCCACCAAAAGCCCACTAAACCCGACTATTTCAGGGCTTTTAGCGACATTGCCCTCTTCGCGAGCTTTTTGGATTTTGTGTGCTGAGGGGGCTTGGGTCTTTTCGTTTTCTTCAGCCATGAGAGTCCTTGAGTATTTTTAGGGCGTGGTGGTAGTCTTTGGGCGTGTTGAGGTTATAAAATTCATCTCCATTGCCACAATCTAAAAAATAGCTCTTATGGGAGGTGACAAAAGCGCTGATTTTATAGCTTTTTTGTGCGATGGCCTGCTCTAAATCTTTGTATAAATGCCCCCTCCAGCGCCCAATGAGATAATGCCCCCTTTCATAATATCCCCTGTCTTGTGAGCGCGGATAGATAATATCATAGGCTCCTTGTATATTGCAGAGTGCTTTGATGGTCTTTAGCTCTAAAAATGGTGTATCCACGCTGGTAAAAAACACTTCAGGGGCTTGGAGGGTTTTGAGCGTGTGGGCGATACCGACTAAGGGTGAAAAAACCTCGCTTTTTTCATACAAATACGGGGCTTTAAGGCCAAAGTCTTGATTGTGCTTGCATACGATGAATACTTCTGGGAATATTGCAGACATTTTTTGGTATTGATAAGCGAGCAAACTTTTTGCTTCTCCAAAAGGCAGCAATGCCTTGTTGCTTTGCATACGAGAGCTTTTGCCCCCTGTGAGGATTGCGCAAGGAATAGAGGGGTGTGAGGGATTGATGGCCACAAACTCTGCCTTTAGTATTTGATTTAAAACTTTTATTGTATGATTGCAATGTTTAAAAACCTATTTAGATGTTTTAAATTGTGCGTTATATATATTTATAGCTAAGGTAAAAAATGCTCAAAGACACTTTTGGAAGGACGATTGATTATATCCGTGTATCTGTCACCAAGCAATGCAATTTCAGGTGCCAGTATTGTATGCCCGATACGCCGATGGATTTTTTTGATAATGAAGAATATGTGCCTTTGGATAATGTCTTAGCATTTTTGAAAATTGCCATCGATGAGGGGATCAAAAAGATTCGTATCACAGGGGGTGAGCCACTACTCAGAAAAGACCTCAGCGAATTTGTCGCAGCAATCCATGCATACGCCCCTGATGTCCATCTTGCCCTTACAACCAACGCATTTTTACTCAAAAGATATGCCAAAGCGCTCAAAGAAGCAGGGCTAGCGCGTGTGAATATCTCCTTAGACTCACTCAAAAGCGATCGTATCATCAAAATCTCTAAAAAAGATGGTCTGAGTGCTATTTTAGATGGGATCGACACAGCCCAAGAGGTCGGGCTAAAAATCAAGCTCAATATGGTCCCCCTCAAAGGGATCAATGATGATGAAATCATCAGTATGCTTGAGTTTGCTAAAGACAGAGGTATTTTGCTGCGTTATATCGAATATATGGAAAATACGCACGCTAAGCTCGGTATCAAAGGCCTCAAAGAAGCACAAATTTTAGAGATATTGGGTCAAAAATATACCCCCACACTCCTAGAAAAAGAAAATTTTGGTCCAGCTAAAATCTATACGCTTGAAGATGACTATGCCTTTGGGATTATCGCACCACATAATGATGATTTTTGCAAAAGCTGCAATCGTATCCGACTCACTTCTGAGGGGACTATCTGCCCTTGTTTGTATTATCAAGATTCTGTTGATGCCAAAGAGGCAATGCTAAGCAGCAATCCTCAAGCAATGAAGGCTGCCCTCCACCAATCTGTCTATAACAAGCCAGAAAAAAACCAATGGAGTGAAGAGGAAAATCCTGCTGAAATTTCTGCACGTGCGTTTTATTATACGGGGGGATAATTTTGACTTTACTATTTTTGTGATACAATCCCTCATAATCCAATTCACACCAATCTCCAATGCAAGGAATCATAATGGATCTCTTAGACAGGGCGTTCAAGGGAGATAATCTGAACGCAAAAGAACTCGCAAAGCTCTATGAATATGATATTTTCACACTCGGCAAAGCTGCTGATAGTATCCGCAAAAGTCGGTATGGCAACAAGGTATTTTTCAATATGAATCGCCATATCAACCCGAGCAATATCTGCGCAGATGTGTGTAAATTTTGTGCGTTTTCTGCGAGTAGAAAAAACCCCAATCCCTATGAAATGAGTATCGATGAGATCCTTTCTCAAGCAATCGCTTCTTATAAAAGAGGTGCTAAAGAAGTCCATATCGTCAGTGCTCACAATCCCAACTACACTTATAACTGGTATTTAGAGCTATTCAGTGAGGTCAAAAAGGCACTCCCTGATATCCACATCAAGGCAATGACAGCAGCTGAGATTGATTATTTGGATAGAAAATTTGGTATTGGCTACCAAAAGATTTTAGAAGATATTGCCAAAGCAGGGGTGGATTCAATGCCTGGTGGGGGGGCAGAGATTTTTGATGAGGGCGTGAGGAGACATATTTGTAATGGCAAGGTCAGTTCTGAGCGCTGGATAGAGATCCATAAATATTGGCATTTATTGGGCAAGATGAGTAATTGCACAATGCTTTTTGGGCATATCGAAAATCGTGAAAACAGAATCGACCATATGCTAAGAATCAAAAACGCCCAACAAGATTTTAATATCGTTGAGGCCAAAAAGGGGGGCTTCAATGCCTTTATTCCCTTGCTTTATCAAAAGCAAAATAATTATTTGAAAGTCGATGTATTCCCTAGCGGTCAAGAGATTTTAAAAACCATTAGCATTGCAAGGATTATCTTAGAAAATGTTCCCCATATCAAGGCATATTGGGCGACTTTGAGTATGAACCTTGCTTTAGTAGCGCAAGAGTTTGGGGCTGATGATATGGACGGCACGATTGAAGCAGAGTCGATCCAATCAGCTGGAGGGGCTAAGAGCAAATCGGGTATGGGTAAAGATGAGATGGTTTCTCAAATCAAGGACGCAGGTTTTAGGGCGATTGAGCGGGATAGTCTTTATAATGAACTCAAAGAGTGGTGATAATCAGCAATCATTAGATATTGCTAGATAAATCTGTCCTCAGATAAATCTATTTTATAAGCCCTATAAGTCCCATCAGTCCCAAGTTGGGGCATATTTTTAAATCTAAATTCTATTTTAAGACAAATTCAACTATAATCTGACAGCCTAGCTAGCAATAAAATATAAAATTTCTAAGGGTATTGAGAAATTGCACATCAGAAAACTAATAATTCTATTCTTGTTTTTAGGATACACCACCCTCTATGCAGAAAAAATACAGACTATCAAATATGATGGGCTTTTGTATATGTCCCCTATGCTTGCTGGAGAAGTTACCAATATCCAAGAGGGCGATACGCTTGATCTTGCCAAGCTAGATAAGGCTATTTTAGCGCTATATGGGCAGGGATATTTCAAAGATGTGTATGCGACCTTTGATGCAGGCACACTGACATTTCACTTCACCGAAAAACCGCGAGTCGCTAGTATTGAGATCAAAGGCTATGGCACCGAACAAGAAAAAGAAACTCTCTATACCCAAATGGGAATCAAAAAAGGCGATACTTTTGATGACCAAAAGCTCGAAAAAGCCAAAAATATCCTAAAAACAGTCCTTGAATACCAAGGCTACTATGGCACGGTGGTAGAAACAGAGATCACTCCTGTAAGCTCAGATGGGGCATATGCGATCACGCTCAATGTCAATCGCGGGGATAATATCATCATCACAAAGGCCACTTATGAGGGCAGAGAAAAGCTCAAAATCCGAGATATCCAATCATTGAGTGCAAACAAAAAACGCGATTTTATGGGCTGGATGTGGGGGCTCAATGATGGCAAGCTCCATCTCAATGAGCTCGAATATGACAGCCTTAGGATCCAAGATGTCTATATGCGCCACGGATTTTTAGACGCACATATTTCTTCACCTTTTTTAAATGCAAATTTTTCTACCTACACAGCTAGCTTGTATTATAAAATCCTTGAGGGGACGCAATATAAAGTTTCAGGGATAGAGATCGATATCGATAATGAAGTTGTCCCTATTGATAAGCTTCTCAAGGTCGTCAAGGTCAAAAAGAACGATATTTTTAATATCGAAAACCTCCGCACAGATACCCAAATCCTCAAAAGAGAAATCGCAGATAAAGGTTATGCTTTTGCAGTAGTCAAGCCTGACTTAGACAAAGATGAAGCTGATGGGAGTGTTAAGGTTATCTATCATATCCAAGTGGGTGATAAAGTCCATATCAGTGATGTGATCATCTCAGGCAACACACGCACAAGCGATCGGATTATTCGCCGTGAAATCCTCCTAGCCCCCGGGGATCAATACAGCTTGAGTAAGGTCAATAATTCTGAAAATGCCCTCAGGCGCTTGGGATTTTTCGATAATGTCAAAATCGAAGAAAGGCGTGTGAGTGCTGATTCTATGGATTTGCTAGTCAATGTCCAAGAGGGTAGGACAGGGCAGTTGCAGTTTGGTCTGGGGTATGGGAGTTATGGGGGCTTGATGATCAATGGCTCTGTGAGCGAGCGCAATCTCTTTGGCACAGGGCAGAGTGGGAGTATCTATGCAAATATCTCAACAGGGACAGGAGCGAGCTATACCAACTCCGCAGGTATCCGCAATAGCGGGCAGCAGTTCTCGGGCAATATTTCTTTGAGTAATCCTAGGATTTTTGATAGCCGTTATAGCACCTCAGCCAATCTCTATGCCAACTATTATGTCAATTATCAATATGTCGAGCAATCAGGGGGCTTTGGCTTCACAGCAGGGCGGCTTTTGACTAATACTTTGCGTGTGAGTTTGGGCTATGATATCAATGCAATCAAGACTTTTAATTTCTCATCGCCACTCTATGAGATGTATTATTCTTCCAAGACACAGACTTTTGATGGTGGCAAGCTCCAGGGGATGTGGAACAGAGATTATCATATCCCTATCACCAGCTCCATCACGCCAAGTATCAGCTTTGATAATACCGATGATTATTATTTCCCCAAAAACGGGATCATCGCTTCAGCTTATGCGCAGTTCAATGGTATCGGTGGGAATGTGAGAAATACCAAGCTTTATGCAAAGTTTGCAGGCTATTATCATCTCAAAAATCTCATCGGTCTTGACCTCATCGCCCGATACAAGGCACAAGGGGGATATATTTTCCGTTATAGTCCCCAAGACTTTTTGGCTATCAACAATACCTTTTATATGGGGGGTGTGACAACGATCCGAGGTTTCCAGAGCGGCTCAGTCAGCCCAAGAGATCCCTATGGGCTATGGGTAGGGGGCGATGGGTTGTTTACTAATTCTGTGGAGTTGAGCTATGGGCTTTTAGAAGCAGCGAAAATGCGGATATCGGCTTATTTTGATTATGGATTTATCACTTATAAAGGTCTTTTGCACTATCCCAAGGTAGCTGATTTCAAAAACTATGGCGTCCCAGGTCATGGCAAAGAACAGCTAGAATGGCGTGCGGCTACAGGCGTGGCACTTGAGTGGGTATCTCCTATTGGCCCGATTGTGCTAGTATTCCCTATCAAGGTATTTAACAAGCAAGCAGGTGATTATACCTCAAACTTTGAATTCACGATGGGGACGAGATTTTAAGGAAATATTATGGAACGAATCAGCAATGATGAAATACTGCATTTGATGCAAACAGCTTCACTCAAAGAGCTAGGCGAGATGGCGAGCAAAAAAAAGCAAGAGCTCCATCCCGATAAAATCACAACTTTTGTTGTCGATCGCAATATCAACTATACCAACATCTGTTGGGTGGATTGTAAATTTTGTGCGTTTAAGAGAAACCTCAATGAAGAGGGGCAGTATGTTTTGAGCTTTGAAGAAATCGACCAAAAGATTGATGAACTCATCGCTATTGGAGGGACACAGATCCTCTTTCAAGGGGGCGTGCACCCTAAGCTCAAGATTGATTATTATCAAGACTTAGTATCCCATATCCATCAAAAATACCCCGATATCACGATACACGGCTTTTCAGCCATTGAGATTGATTATATCGCTAAGGTTTCTAAACTCAGCATTACAGAAGTCCTCCAAAGACTCAAAGCAGCTGGCTTGAGTTCGATACCTGGTGCAGGCGCAGAGGTCTTGAGCGATCGTGTGCGCGATATTATCGCTCCTAAAAAGCTTTCTTCTGATGAGTGGATCCAAGTCCATAGACTCGCCCACCAACAAGACATCAAAAGCACAGCAACAATGATGTTTGGCAGCGTGGATAATGATATGGATATTATCAAGCATTGGGAATATGTGCGTAATCTCCAAGATGAAACGGGAGGTTTTAGGGCTTTTATCCTTTGGAGTTTCCAGCCTGATAACACCCCTCTCCAAAAAGAAATGCCCCATATCACAAAAGCCTCAAGTATGCGTTATCTCAGACTTCTAGCTTGCAGCCGCTTGTATTTGGATAATGTCAGAAATATTCAAAGTTCTTGGGTCACGCAAGGCTCACATATCGGTCAGTTGGCCTTGCTCTTTGGGGCAAATGACCTAGGCAGCACGATGATGGAAGAAAATGTCGTATCTGCTGCGGGCGCTAGCCACTCCATGAACGAAGAAGAGATGATAAATCTCATCAAAGACATTGGCGAATATCCCGCCAAACGAAACACAGCTTATGAAATCCTCAAAAGGTATTAAAGGTCTTCAATGAAAAATTTAATGGTGATGTTATTGCTATTTTTAGGAGTTTATATGAACGCAAATACCCCCTCGGATAATATCAAATTCTATGAGGTCAATTCCCTCAAAATCCCTGTTCTCTATGAAGAATCCTCTTTATTGCCTATTGGCTCGATACAGCTAGTTTTTATCGGTGGGGGGAGTGTGTATGATGGAGATAAGATTGGGCTAGCAAGACTGGGGGCAAGTATCCTCAATGAGGGCACTAAAGAGCTTGGGGCTACAAAGTTTTCCCAAGCCCTAGAGCAAAAAGCTATCGATATCAGTGCAAACGCAGGGACTCAGACTCTAGGGATTACATTGAATTTCCTCAAAGAAGAGCAAAAAGATGCCATTAACTTTTTACACGACTTGATCCAATCGCCCAATCTCACGCAAGACACACTCAAAAAGGTGCAGACACGGACAATTTCAGGGCTATTGAATAAAAAAAATGATTTTGATTATATTGCTAGAGAAACCTTGATGGGGTTGTTGTTTCAAAATACGCCTTTGGCCCACCCTGCGCTAGGGACTATCCAGAGTGTAGAGGGGATCGGGCTTGCTGATATTAAGGCTTATATCCGAGAAAATCTCGCACTCTCAAGGCTTGTGATTATCATCGGTGGGGATATAAATATCGATAAGACTCTAGCAATGCTAAAGCCTCTTTTGGATACATTACCCATAGGGCAAAAGGTCAGCGCCCACCACTATGAGGCCAATCCCAAATCAAGGGAAAAGATTCTCTATAAAGACACGCAACAAGCTTATATTTATTTTGGCTCTCCTTTTGTGATGGGTGATCTCAAAAAAGATGCTTACAAGGCCAAGGTGATGTCTTTGATACTTGGGGCAAATGGGTTTGGCTCTAGGCTGATGGAAGAGATCCGTGTTAAAAGGGGATTAGCGTATTCAGCATACATGCGTGTGGCGATGGATAATATCGCTAGCTATACCACTGGTTATTTGCAAACAGAGCTCAAAAATCAGAGCAAAAGCATTGAACTCATCAAACAAGTCATTGATACATTTATCCAAAAAGGTGTCACACAACAAGAGCTCGATGATGCCAAAAAGTTTTTACTCGGTTCAGAGCCTTTGCGTAATGAAACTCTCTCAGGGCGATTGTATGCGAAATTCCATAACTTTTATCTGGGCTTGCCATTGGATTTTGATCAAACAGAGCTCAAGCAAATCCAAGATTTGAGCCTCAAAGAACTCAATGACTACATCAAATCCCATACCGAAATCAAAAACTTGAGCTTTGGTATCGTGAGCAAAAAGGAGGGCAAATGAGCCGATTTGAAACGATTATTGGGCTTGAAGTCCACGTCCAGCTCAATACCCAAACAAAGATTTTTTGTGCTTGCCCTACAAGCTTTGGTAGTGAGCCCAATACATATGTATGCCCCACTTGTTTGGGGCTCCCCGGAGCGCTTCCTGTGCTCAATCGCGAAGCCCTCAAAAAAGCTATTCAATTTGGCACAGCTATCCAAGCCCCCATCAACCAAGGGTCTATTTTTGCTAGAAAAAACTACTTTTATCCTGATTTGCCAAAAGCCTATCAAATCTCACAATTTGAAATCCCCATCGTAGGTAAGGGGAGCTTGAATATCA
The DNA here is from genome assembly GCF_002272865.1 of Helicobacter sp. 12S02634-8. Classification (GTDB taxonomy): domain Bacteria; phylum Campylobacterota; class Campylobacteria; order Campylobacterales; family Helicobacteraceae; genus Helicobacter_J. The sequence goes on from NZ_MLAP01000003.1 coordinate 85,582, forward strand.
CAATAGGCGATCAGGAGAAAACAATCGGTATCACGCGTGCGCATATGGAAGAAGACGCGGGCAAAAATATCCACGAAGATAGCTATTCTCAAGTCGATCTCAATCGTGCTTGCACGCCCTTGCTTGAGATTGTGTCTGAACCTGATATGCGTAGCAGTGATGAAGCGATTGCGTATTTGAAAAAACTCCACTCGATTGTGCGATTCATCGGTATTTCAGATGCGAATATGCAAGAGGGGAGTTTCCGCTGTGATGCTAATGTGTCGATCCGTCCGTATGGAGAGAGCAAGCTTTATACAAGAGTAGAGATCAAAAATCTCAATAGTTTCAAGTTTATCCAAAAGGCTATCGAATATGAAGTAGCGCGCCAGATTCAGGCGTGGGAAGAAGGCAAATATAGCCAAGAGATTGTGCAAGAAACAAGACTATTTGATACACAAAAAGGTATCACGCGATCCATGCGAGGCAAGGAAGAGGCAGCAGATTATCGATATTTCCCCGATCCTGACCTTTTGCCTGTGTATATCGATACAGAACTTTTGCAAGAGGGGCAAAAGATCGCTGAACTCCCTGATGAGAAGAAAAATAGATATATGCAGAGCTTTGGTATCAAAGAGAGCGATGCACTTGTGCTGATTAGTGATTTGGAATTAGCGAGCTATTTTGAGGCAATGCTAGAGTTTGGGGCTAGTCCTAAAGGCAGCGTGACTTGGCTAGCTACAGAGCTTTTGGGGCGGCTTAAGGGCGATATGAATTTGCATAATTGCGGCATTGATCCAAAGACTTTGAGTATCTTAGTCCAAAGAATTGATGGGGGCAAGATCAGCGGGAAGAGTGCTAAAGAAATCCTTGATACGCTCATAGAACAAAAAGGTGGCGATGTTGATGGACTGATCCAATCGCTAGGGCTAGCTCAAATCAATGATGATGGAGCGATTTTGCAAGCGATTGATAGTGTTTTGAATACACATACTGACAAGGTCGCTGAATACAAAAATGGCAAAGACAAAATGTTTGGCTTTTTTGTTGGGCAAATCATGAAAAATACAAAAGGTATCAACCCCGCTCGGGTTAATGAGCTGCTCAAAGAAAGGCTAGGTCAGTAGCTTGATATGGGGATTGTTGTATCTGTTTTGTTTTTTCTTTTGGCTTGTGTTTTTGAAGTCGGTGGAGGGTATTTAGTATGGATCTGGCTCAAAGGCGGCAAGCCCCTTTGGGTTGGGCTTATCGGTGGGATTTTTTTGGTAATTTATGGCTTGGTAGCGACATTGCAGACGCAGTCTTTTGGGCGCGTGTTTGCGGGGTATGGTGGTTTTTTTATTGTTTTTTCATTGTTGTGGGCGTATGCATTTGATGGATTCAGGCCAGATCGGTATGATGTGATCGGCTCTGTGGTGATTCTTTTGGGCGTGGGGATTATGCTCTATATGCCGCGTAATCATTTGAGCTTTTGAGCGATTTTTCTTTTAAAGACCTTTTAGCAGACCATTTAAGAGGTTTTTGACCTTTTCTTGCTTTTCTTGTGGGACATATTTTTCTATCACTCCTTGAGCACCCTTATCGAGGGCGTCTTTGATTTGATTTTTGAGTAATGCGCTTGTATCGATCACTACTTTTGGGGCTTGCAGATTGCCACTGAGCCAGATGGGGACAGGAGTATTTTTGAGGGAAACATTGATTTGAGAAGCGATGGTGTTTTTCTCTAAGTCAATACGCAGATGATCTGATTTTATAGAAACTTCTTGGCTTGCCATATCAAGCTTGGTATCAAGGGCTTTGTGATTGATGGTGGTAGTGAGGTTTGCTGTGTGAAAAACTTGGCTAGGGAGGTCGAGCTTTGTGTATTTTTTGACTGCGTCTGTGAGATGGCTGCGGGCGAGCTTGCCGTTTTGGAGCAAAAGGGTGAGTGTGCCATTTTGGTCTGAGAGATTATAGCTAAAATCCCCATTGCTAGAGGCATTAAAGACTTGAGGGATAGCAAAGAGAGCAAGGATATTTTTAGAAGGTATGCTATCAAGATGTCCCTCTAAAATCTTGTCTTTGAGTTTTCCTTGGAGCTTGCCCCCTAAGGAGCTGGAGAAGAAGTCTAGCTCTAATCCCTTGGCATAACGGATATAACCATTTGCATTGAAAGTGCCGTTTAGATGGAGCTTGAGTAAGGGGGATAGACTTTTTAGGTCAGGGAGTGAGAGTTCATAGAGTGCGTGGAGTGATTGATGGGGAATATCCCAATGTATTTGCTTGAACTTTGCACTGCCTATGGGAGATGTGAGATCGATATTAGTCTGGAGTTTAGCGTCTTTGAAGATGGCTTGCCCGTTGAGGTCAAACTTTATCTTAGAACTTTTGGGGCTAGGAGCGTGGCTTGCTAAGGCGTTGGGCGTGTTGGGCGTGAAGGCGGCATTAGAGGTGTGTGCTAGGATTTTGCCCTCTAGGAGGTTGAGGGCATTTCTTGTAAAATCAGCTTGTATCCATAGCACGCCCTGTATGCCTTGGATGGATTTGATAGAGGGGCTAAGCTCTAATATCTCTGCTAGGTCTGCTAGGTTTTGGAGCTTGGGGTTTGTGGTGCTAGTGAGTGTTTGGAGCTTGAAGTCTTTGATGGTTGCGTGTATTTGGGTAGCAGAATCAGCGATATTGCTTTGAGCTTTGAGTTTAAAATCTCTAAATTTCCCCTCTAAAATCCCGCTAGCTATGGGGATACTCTTATCTGTCTTGTTATCAGATATATTTTGCGCTGTGATATAAAACTGGGTATGGAGATTTTGAGAAAAAAGTGAAAAATCCCCATTAAAAGTAGCGAGGATTTTGTATCCTTGCTCTTTATGGCCTTTATGCTTTGGCTTGTCTATGGGATATTCTAGGACAATGCTTGCTTGAGAGGGGCGTAATGAAAATTTCTGCACATACACAGCTATCGGGGAGTGTTTGTTGATAATAGACTGCACTAAGGGCTTAAAGAGGTCATTTCCAAGTTGCGTGAAAAGCAAGGCATAGATAAGGCTTAAGACGATGAGTAAAGTCCCAAGTAAGTAAAACACAGCCCTTTTCTGCCTTGTTTGCTTCAATATAATCCTTTCTAAAGCTTTGGCATGACTAATTTGCGTTTGATTCCACCCAGTGCGATGAGTATCACACTCAAAGCGACAAAATAATACAAAAACACTGGGATTGGCAAGGGATCGCCAGCAGCATAGCTATGCATACCAGAGAGGTAATAATTCACACCAAAATAAGTCATCAAAATTGAGTAAAAACCAACGATACTAGCACTCGCAAAAATATAAGGCATAAAAGCAAAGCCCAAAAATCGCAAGTGCAAAATCACAGCATACACGCCAATTGAGATCAGAGCCCAAGTTTCCTTAGGATCCCAGCCCCAATACCTCCCCCACGATTCATTGGCCCATACACCTCCCAAAAAGTTCCCTGCTGTAAGCATTAAAAGCCCTAAAATCATACTCGCTTCATTGATAGCGTGCAAAGAAAGTATCGTATGGTCGATGTTAGGGCACGCAGGGCTTCTGAATAAAAACATCAATAAAGTGATGATACCAATGATAAAACATAGCCCCAAGAATCCATAACTTGCTGTGATGACAGAAACATGGATATTGAGCCAATAAGATTTGAGCACAGGGACGAGGTTGCCAATTTGTGGGTCCATAAAGCCAATATGGGCTACAAAAAGCGCGATACCTGCTAAGAAGCTTGCTGCACACAAGGCCAGATAAGATTTTCTGAAAAATATCGTGCCTGCTATGCCTGCAGCCCATGCGATATAAAGCATGGATTCATATGCGTTGCTCCAAGGGGAATGCCCACTCACATACCATCGCAGTCCAAGACCTATTGTGTGTGCTAGCACGCATAAAACAATGAGCGCATATAACCCCTTGCCAATCCAAGCATTGATGGCCTTATCACGCAAGATACTGATAAGCACGACAATAAACAGCACAACGCCTAGCAAAATATAAGGCAAAGTTAGCTTGTCAAAAAAATTAATATGATTGAGCAAAATCTCAGAATCGACTTTAGATTTTGGGAGATAGAGATCTTTGCCATAGAGTTTTTGATAATCTGCGAGCTGATTTAAGGCGCTATCGGCTTGCTGCCATTGGTTGTGTTCGATACCTCTATCAAAGCCTTTGAAAATATCAGATAAAATGCCTTGTATTTCTTTAGCCCTTAAAGGAGTGGAGTTTTGTAAGGCATCGATGGGAGAGAGCCAAGTATGGGTATGTTCATCGGGGAAAATCCTCAAAATCTGCCCACTAAAGACCATAAAAGCGAGATTGAGCCTTTCATCGACATTTAAGACATCTTTGTCAAAAGTCCCCCTTTCGTTGGGCTTTTTGCGATTGGCTTCTTCGACATAGTTTTGGAGTTTATAGCCATCAGGGCCAAAGACATCTGAAAAAGCGACCCTTTTTTGATCTTTACCCACGCCTAGAATCTCTCGCAGCTTGGGCGTGGAGGTATAGATCATCTTGATATCTCTCCAATCATTGGGATAGAGCATCATTCCCAAAAACACCTGATCATTACTCAAGCCCTTGAAGCCATCTTCTTTGGTGATTTTATGGATAATATCCATTGCCATGGTATCAACAGGTTTGATACGCCCGCCAAAGTCTTGGAGCTGGAGTCGGGCAAATTTCTTTGTATGGTCTTTGGAGTTGTTTTTTAGATTTTCTAGCCTTTGGATAATGGCTTCTTGTGAATTGGAAAAGACTTCGTTTTCGATATGGGGTGAGGAGCCTTGCGGGAGGGTTTGTGTGCTTGCTGGGCCGTGCGTGTCTATCTTTTCTTGAGTGCTTGGAGCTCCATAAGCACTATGCAGACCACTAGAGCCTAAAGCAATGGCAAAGAGCATACCTGCAATCTTTTGGGATCGCAAGAATCGAGCGAGTTTATTGAACCTACCCTCTTTGGCAAACAAAAGCCAAATCGCACCTAAAATCAGCATTGTGTAGCCAATGTAAGTGGGGTATTTGCCAGGGTCTTTATTGACTGAGAGGATAGTGCCTTTTTCATCTGTGTCATAGGAGGATTGGAAAAATCGATACCCATCATAATCAAGCACATGGTTCATATAAATCCTATAAGGTTTGATGACTTTCCCATCTGCGTCTAAAACCTCCACATCAGAAGCATAAGATGAGGGGCTCATTGAGCCAGGGTAGCGCTGCAAATCAAAATGATCTAGCTTGATACTAAAGGGGAGGGGGACTTTTCGCACACCCCAATTGATGGCAATTTTGACCCCATCAAAGTTTGCTATCACATCACCACTCTCAATCCCTGGCCCTCCTGTGATATTGTATATATGCTCTTTGCCATCATATGAAGCTTGCAAGACAAGAAAGGAGGTGTTGTTGTTTTTATCGAGATTTTTTTTATAGATTTCTAGGGATTCTAGCTTGAGGGGCTTGCCAAAGATATCGATAGTCTTTTTGAGTTGGTAGCTTGAAAAGGCTGAGAGTGGGCTAGTGATAAACTTGCTCTCAATCGTGCCATCAGGGGCTGTGGCTGTGATGTTGATAGAACTTTCATTGCTTGTAATCATAGAGCTGCTCTCTCCCTCGCGGATATGCATGAGCCCCTCAAAGCCATAAAATCGCGTGACCCCTGCCCCTAGAATAATCATCACCAAAGAAGCGTGGAATAAAATACTTGCATATTTTCTCCTCTGCCAAGCCTTAGAAACTATCAATGTGCCAATGAGCACGATGAGTAGATATGCGTGCAAGGCATCAAACCACCAAGTATCATAGACCATAGCCCTTGCTGCGGGCGTGCCATAGTCATTTTCGATAAAAGTCGCTACAGCACTTGCAATCGCATATAAAACCATCAAGGGCAATCCCACCCAAAACGAACAAAACAACAACTGAAACAGCTTCATATTTTCCCCCTTAAGAATTAGATTTTTTCAAAATAAATTCACGGAGAAGCCGATTAGTGTCTTTTGGGGTTTTTGCTCCTTTCCAAGCTGCCTCCTCAATAAACTCAAGCATTGCTAAGAATTGATTTTTAGGCATATAGCCGGGGAATTCTAAAATCGTCTTGCCAGTTGCATCAGCAAACACGATCGTAGGGGTAGGGCGGACATCATACATCTGTCCTAGCTGCGCGGTAGAAATTTTCACTTCTTTGGGATCGTCCTTAGTGCCGACTTTGAAGGTATGGATTTTAGAATAGCTTAAATTCACATAGTAGGCAGTAAAATATTTTTGGATATAGCTTTTGAGGTCAGGATTGTTTTTGATATCTTTTTTGAGCATTTCACAATAAGGGCAGCCATTAGCGCCAAAAACAATCATCATATATTTCCCACTAGGAGTGATGAGCTTTGTGTCTTTGAATACATCTTCTAGCCCTGCGTAGCTTTTTTTGTCCATATTGTCGTTTTCTTCTTGGACTTCTTGGGAAACTTGCGTGCCAGAAGAGATGATACTGGAATCGATTTTATCTTCACCTTTGCACCCTGAGATACTGATACCACCGATGAGCGCGACTAACAAAAACACTGAAAACAAAGCTGGCTTTTTCATTTTTTATCCTTTATGCCTTAGAATTGACCAAACCTAAAATGGTCGCCACAAATTCCTGTGTATCGTTCAAGCAAGGGCATACGATATAGTCTTGAACCCCTGTTTTGAGTGCCAAATCTTTGTATTGGATACAAAGCTCATATCTTGTTTCAGAATTATCAATCGTAAAAGACAAGGGATAAATAATCACCTTGCCATTTTTATAATTCTTGACAATATCGCAAGTATTAGGGCCGATCCATTTGAGTGGGCCGACCTTGGACTGATAGGACAAAATGACCTCTTTGAATAAGAGATTTTGCTCTTGGAGCATTGTTTTTAAAATCTCTATATTTTCTTCACACTCTTTTTGGTAGGGATCGCCCTTGTCAATGACGCTTTGGGGCAGTCCATGTGCTGAAAAAATCAAGACAAATTCACTGGGGTCAAAGCCTTGGATTGATTGCTTGATACTTGAGATAATAGCTTGATTGAAAGCCCTGTCTTGGTAGAATCTTTCAATGACCTTGATAGTGGGCTTGTAATTGAGTTTTTTGAGTGCGTGATAGACTTCACTCATAGAAGACAAAGAAGTTGTGGTCGAATACTGCGGATACATACTAAACAACACGATAGAATCGATGTTTTGGCGCTGCAAATCTTCTAGCACAAAAAGAGTATAAGGAGGGGTATAACGCATTGCATAGACATAAAGCCTATCGGGGTCAAGCTTGCTTAGCTTTTGGGTGAGCGAAAAAGTGATTTGTGTCATGGGGGATTGCCCCCCGAGGGCAGCATAGATTTTTTTGGACTTTTCAGCGCGTCGGGATACGATGAAATTACTTGCCATTTTTCTCAAAAAATTATTTTTTATCGGCAAAATATGGGGATCATTGAACATATTATCGAGAAATGTTTCTACTTCAAAAAGATTATTGGGACCACCCATATTCAACAGTAGCACAGCCTCTTTGGACGTTTCTATTGGTGATCCTTTAGTCTTTTCTCATCGTTTGCAATTTTTTATAATATTGAAATAAAGTTAATAATGCTAGAATACGCCCCATCAAGCAAGTATGAAGAGGAATAGTGATGCAAGAAATCGATATGATCGCCAAGGCTTTCAATGACTCTATATTTTTCCACGCTTTTTTTATGTATTTCACACCTATTCCCTTTCTCATCAACCTCTACACACTTTTCACGCAAAAAAATTACGCAAGGGTCAATTATAAGATGTGGTTTGTCATGCCTATGGTCTTTTTCTTTGTCGCAGTGGCCTTTTTTAGCGGTATATTTGTGATGGCAATGCAGCATTTTCATATCGATATGCGTATTGTTGCGATGATAGTTGTCACGATTTTTATCTTCATAGGAGAGATAGTGAGGATCAAAAGACTCAAACTCGCTAAGACCAAAGAAACTTTAATGCAAGAGTATCTCAAATTTTGCAAGTTCCTCTATGGCATAGATTTAGCCTTGTGTGTGCTGATTATCGTGATGGGTAAGCTCTGATGCATTTTGCTTATTGCCCTGAGGCAAGCAAGCCCACTATCAAGATTGAGGGCAATCTCTACAACCATATCTACCAATCAAGACGCACCAAACTCCAAGAAAATCTTTTCTTTAGAAATCTCACTGATGGCTACCTCTATACCTATACACACACCCATATCACACGCAACTATGCTGAGCTAGATTTACAAAGCAAGCACTATCAGCCCAACTTACCCAAAAAAGAGATCCATATCATTTGGGCTATTATCGATAATAAAAGTATCGAAAAAATCTTGCCCTATCTCAATCAAATCGGTGTGGGTAAGATCAGTTTTTTCTATGCGCACCGCAGTCAAAAAAATGAAAAAATTGCCTTAGAGCGATGGGAAAAGATATTGATACACTCTTGTGAGCAGTGTGGCAGAGGCTCTTTGATGACCCTAGAGATGATCCCAGATACTCCTAGCGCACTGCAGCGCTATCCCAATGCGTGCGTGTTTGACTTTGGTGGTAAAGACATATACGCCTATCCTCCAGCACTCCAATCAGGGATTTTTATCGGGCCTGAGGGGGGATTTACCCCAGAAGAAAGAGAGCTTTTCAAAGCCCAAGAGCACTATAGTATCACACAAGGTTTCACGCTCAAAAGTGAATGTGCAGCACTTTTGGTATCGACATTAGGCCACTAAGAGGGCTTAAGAGCAAGAAGTGCCGACTTTATAGGGTTTATGCTTGAATCCATAACCATCTATCATCACAATAAAATGCTGCGTGTGATGGACGGGGATTTTTTGTGTGAGATGATATACAAAGCTCTCTTGTGCCCAAAGCATATTTTTGAGTTTATCTATCCATCGGTTTTGGTTGTGGAACACCTCTATACGCACAATACATTGCTTGATAGATCGCTTGCCAATATTTGTGATATCCATATCGACCAAAAAGCCATCAGCATATTGCATTGGCTTGGCTTGATAATAGGTGGTCTGGATTTTATAGATTTTTTCTTGCATGAGATATGAAAGCACAAAAGGTGTGCTAAAAAGTATCAAAAAAGACAATAAAAACAGCACACTACGGGCTGGCTTGTTCGCTCTCCAAGCCACTCCCAGTATAAAAATCAAAACAAAAATAACAAAAATACCCACAAACAACGCAATTTCAATCGCCCCTAACTGCCCTGCTATGGCTAAAAAATGCTTTTTAACCTCATGAATACTATTCACTCACGCCTTCTTTTTTCTTCAATCCCGCTAAAGGCAAACCTCCTTTTGAGTTCGCTTCGGACTCGATCGGGGCTGATATTTTTATAGCTCAATCCCACAAGAATATGATAGATGGTATCAGCGCATTCATAGATGATTTGATTGGGGTCGTTGTCTTTGATAGCAAAGCTCAATTCCCCTGCTTCTTCGATGATTTTTTTGCCAATTGTATTTTCACCTTTTGCATACAAAGACGCTGTGTAGGATTGTTTGGGGTCTTGATTTTTCTTTGCTTGGAGGATGTGATAGAGTGTGTCTATCACATCATAATGCTCGCTCAAATCCAAAGGCGTGCCTAAAGACTCTAAGGAGGCGTTTGCAAAATCTAGCTTTTGGAAAAAGCAAGTTTCTCGCCCTGTGTGGCAGACACTCCCTGTTTGCTCTACTTTGAAGAGCAAGGTATCGTTATCACAATCCAAAAAAATCTCAATAATTTTTTGGATATGCCCGCTTTTTTCGCCTTTTTTCCAAATGCGGCCTTTTGTGCGGGAAAAATAATGCACCACCTTAGTTTCTAAGCTCAATCTCAAGGCCTCTTGGTCCATGAAGCCAAGCATTAAAACAGCATTATCGCAATAAGACTGCACGACCACAGGGATAAGGGGCGATTTATCCCAGTTGAGCTGATCGATAAAATGCTGGCTTTGGGCGTGTGTCATGATATGCTACTTGCCATTGGCTGCTGTGCTTTTTTGCTTGCTTTTAGAATCCACCCAAATATTAGGCACAGCCCCTCCGGGGGTCAAGAATATTTGCGCATCCCTGTTTTCTTTGAGCGCTTCGTTGAATTTGCTTTGGGTTTCGATTTGTCGCAATTGCAAGAGCTTGTCTGTAAGGCTTTGTCCAATGCTTTTGTTGGCTTCAGATTTTGCTTTGGCCTCAATCACGATCGCATCAGCGACACCTTTGGCCTTGATCCGATTGGCATCGGCCTCTCCTTTAGCGAGTGCAGCGACTTTCTCAGCTTCTTGCTTGGAGCGCTCGACTTCATAGCGCACACGCTCAGATTCTTGCCTTGCGATTTGGACTTTTTCGATTTGTTCTTTGATATTTTGGGGCAGCACGATTTCACGGAGCTGCACAGAGCTAAGCTCTACAGGTGAATTAGGGAATTTCAACATTTCTTTGCTGATATCAGAGCTGATGAGTGTGGCAATTTCATTGCGTTTGGTTGGGAGGTCTTCAGCAGGGTATCGCCCCACAACACTGCGCACGACATCTCTGACAACAGGATTGATGATTTTTTGCTCCCAGCTAAGTCCATAGGTTGCGATGGTTTGGGGCGCTGTTTGGGGGTTGAGGCGATATTGGACAGTGAGTTCGATAGAAACGGTCAATCCTCTAGAATCCATCACATTGATAGCGTCATTTCTAAAAATCCCTTGATTTTTGCTCACCACGCCCATATCTTCAGTGCGTGAAAAGTTGATCGTGCGCACACGCGTATCAACGATGATAATATCTTGAATAATCGGGATAAAAAAGTGGATACCTGGCTGCAAGGGCGTGTTGTCATATTTACCTGCAGTCACCTTGATACCGACCTCTCCTGAGTTGATCACAACAAAAGGCTTGGCAAGCAAAATAATCACTATGATAACAATCACAGCAATCAAGGTTGAAAACTTTTTGCTGCTGAAGAGATTATGGGGGATATTAGGCGGTCTGAAGCCCGTATTTTTAGGGCTTTCATTATTATTTCTAGGCTCATCATCTCTGCGGGTTTGCTGATTTTTTCTCTTTAAGTGTTCATTTAAATCAATAGGCATACAGCTCCTTTAATCAATATAAGTCAGATAATGCGAATATTTAGGGTTTTCTCCCATCACAACTTTTAAAAATTCTTCTTGAAGTTTTTGGGTGATTGCCCCTCTTTTTCCCGTGCCAATGGCTCTGAAATCAAGCTCTCTGATAGGGGTGATCTCAGCGGCTGTCCCTGTGAAAAACGCTTCATCAGCGATATAGACTTCATCGCGAGTAATGCGCCTTTGGATAACTTGCAATCCAAGGTCTTTAGCTAGTTCAATCACGGTGGCTTGCGTGATGGATTCTAAAGAGTTGTCATAAGGGGGTGTGATGAGCACACCATCACGGACAATAAAAAAGCATTCCCCGCTCCCCTCAGCGACAAAGCCGCTCTCATCAAGCAGCAACGCCTCTTCACAGCCACTCTGCAGTGCTTCGTGCTTGGCCATTTGGGAGTTGAGATAGTTAGCAGCTATTTTTGCCTTCCCCATCATTGATTTGATAGAGATTCTAGCAAATGAACTTGTTTTGACCTTGATTCCATTGACTATCCCCTCTTCACCCAAATACGCACCCCACTCCCACGCTGCTATAGCAACGTGCACAGGGGCTTGTATATGGCTCACTCCCATCACTCCATAGCCCAAATAAATCAGTGGACGGATATAGACATTGCCTGTATAGGTATTTGCTTTTAAAAGCTCAATATGTGCTTTTTGCAGCTCTTGTTGGCTATAAGGGCAAGCAATTGCTGTGATTTTAGCAGAATGCAGCAAGCGCCTTGTGTGATCGCTCAAACGAAAAATCGCCAAACCCTTTGGGGTAGCATAGGCTCGTGTGCCCTCAAAAGCAGCATTTCCATAATGCAATGTATGGCTTAAAATATGTGTTGTTGCCTCTTTCCAAGGGATTAATTTCCCATCTTTCCAAATGTATTGTGCTTCTTTGATCATAAAAACTCCATTTGACTACTTGATTGATTGTAGATATTTGTGTGGTCTGGATCTTTCCATCACCCCAACACCCTCAAATTGTATCCAAGCTAGTTTAATGCGACCCATTACCGACGCCTGCCTTCTTTGGGCTTGGAGCTTTGGGATGAAAAGGATCGATTGCGCGCGCTTGTTTGGGAGCGACCTTGGGGTTTGGCATATCGTTTGTTGGGTCTTGATGTGTTGTTTCTTGTGTTTGTTTGCTGCCCTCTTGGGGATTTTTCATTTTCCATTTTCAAGATTTCTTGCTTGCTCAAGCCGATTTTTCCTGATTTGAGATATAAGGCAAGCAGCTTGAGTGAGAGCTGTGAGAGTTCGATTTTATCTTTGAGTCCCTCATAAATGCTTACGATTTCATCAGTAACTTTGGCTTTGAGAATATTTTCTAACATCTTATCACCATCGGCATTGACTGTTGGGACTTCATAGAGCTCAAGCTTAGAGCCAATGTCTTTTTGGATTCGTTGGAGTTCTTTGTATTCTAATGGGGTCACAAGCGTGATAGCTACGCCCTTTTTGCCCGCTCTGCCTGTGCGTCCGATACGATGGACATAGCTTTCAGGATTGAGGGGGATATGGTAGTTGAATACATGGCTCACATCACTGATATCAAGCCCCCTGCTAGCAACATCTGTAGCCACGAGGATATCAGCTTTTTGGTTTTTAAAAGCATTGATAGATTCTCTGCGCTCTCTTTGTTCCATATCTCCGTGCAAAGCGACTGATTTATAGCCCTTGGCATTGAGAAAGCCATTGAGTTCATCGGCCTCTTTTTTCATGCGCGTAAAAATAATGCTTTTTGAAGCAGATTGTGTATCGAGCAAACGCGTGATCGCGTCATTGCGCTCTGATTCATTGATAACATAGAGTCTTTGGGAAATATCTGCATTGGTGATATTTGTGGGCGTGATTTTGATATTGATAGGGTCTTGTAATATCTTATCAGCTAGTGCACGGATTTGATCGGGCATTGTCGCAGAGAAAAGCAAGACTTGGGAGTTGCTAGGCAGATAGCTAAAAATCTCTTCAATATCATCTAAAAACCCCATATCAAGCATTTCATCGCTCTCATCAAGCACGACAATTTTAGGGATAAAATTCTCGATTCTATCGTTTTTGAGGTGATCGAGCAATCTCCCTGGGGTAGCGATCATGACTTGAGGGAGTTTTTGGAAAAATTCACATTGTCTTTTGATACTTTGTCCGCCATAGACACATACCGTTCTCGTTTTAGCAAATTTTCCGAGTTTGAATATCTCATCACTGATTTGCATGGCCAGCTCTCGAGTGGGAGTGATGACTAGGGCTTCGATTGTTTTATCATTTTGTAGCATACTGATGATGGGCAGGGCAAAGGCTGCTGTTTTGCCTGTTCCTGTTTGGGCTTGGGCGATGACATCTCTGCCTTGTAGGACAGCTGGGATTGCTTTGGCTTGTATGGGACTGGGTGTGGTGAAACCTGCTTCAATGACGCCTTTGAGGACTTGGGGCTTGAGCCCGAGTTGGTCGAAGCGGCATTCATCTTGCTGGTCTTGACCTGATGGTTGCTCTGATTTTTCTTTTGACATTTTTGCTCACTTTGTTTTATAGTTGGTTGCAAAAAGCCAAAAATCTTACAATCAGACTTTTTGCCTCCACCATTATAACAGAGTATTTAGCTTTTGTGTGCCCAAGCAGTCTTGTATTTCCATCAAGTTTGTATCAAGATGTCTGCAAGATGACAGATAGGTATCTATTGATTTATTTTTATGTGCTTTACTTAGCCTCACTTTAACTATAATGAAAGGAATTTATGTTTGATGATACTTTAATGCAAATCTTTTCTTCAGCCCCTATTTCAGCTTCTTTGCTTGCGGGTATTTTGACCTTTTTGAGTCCTTGTATCTTGCCATTGATTCCTGCATATATGTCTTATATCTCTGGGACTTCGCTTGAAGAGATCAAGTCAGGAGAAGCAAACAGATTCTCGATTGCTCTGAAATCTTTGCTATTTATTTTGGGCTTTGGCGTTGTTTTTGTTTTGCTTGGAGCTTCGATGGCAAGGCTTATCCAAGACTATCTAGCTAGCAGTTGGCTCAACTATATCGCTGGGGGGGTGATTATTATTTTTGGTCTGCATTTTTTGGGATTGTTTCGGATTCAGTTTTTATATAAAAGCAAAAAAAGTAATTTTTCACTCAAGCCCACCAATAAATTTTTAAGCCTGCTCTCGCCTTTTATTTTAGGTATCAGTTTTGCCTTGGGCTGGACGCCTTGTATCGGGCCGATTTTTACGAGTATTATTATGCTCTCTGGCACACAAGAGGGCTATGGTATCAGCTTGATGGTTGTTTATACCTTAGGGCTTGGTATCCCGTTTTTTATCGTTGCTTTAATGCTCAATCAAGCCTTGGGCGTGCTCAATAAATTCAAAAAACACATGCGTTTGATTGAGATTTTATCTGGAGTGTTACTCATTGCAATTGGATTGGCTATTATCAGTGGTTCAATGCGGGGTATCAGCGAATTTTTATTACAAAATCTAGGAGGGTCTTGATGCGATATATCGGGATTATTTTGATGGGATTGATGGGATTTTTATATGCGAGTGAGCCCATAGGCGCTGCGTGCGATCATACAGAGCATACACAAGCAGGGCTTAAGGGGAATTTTCTCAAAAAAGATACTTTTGAGGGGGCGTCGTGTAATCATACAGAGCACGCACCCAAAGATTCTATCAAGGGCGATAAGACTTTAAAAGATATGAAGGCATTTTTACACAGCCCTTATCCAAAGGATAATCTCTCACAAAAATAAGGAAAGTTTTAAAGGGGAGTTTGCTACAATTTCAAGAATCCAAATATCCCTTGACCTTAAGAGTGTTAGCTAAAGGACAACAATGCTGTTAAAAAATGGACTCATTTGTGACCACTCCCAGATGACAAAAGCAGATGTGCGTATCTGTGGGGGCAAGATCACAGAGATTGCCCCGAGTTTAGAGAGTATCAAAGATGAAGAAATCCTAGAGTGTCAAGGCAGGCTTATCGCCCCTGCTCTCATTGATCTTTATGTCTATCCTAAGAGCAAATCCCTCTCGCAAAAAACCCTCACCTCCCTTTCGCAAAAATCCATCAAAGGCGGGGTAGGCAGTGTTTTGATTTTGCCAGATACCACGCCAGCGTGTGAAAATGAAGCAATGATTGAGTTGGTTAAAAGTATCGATGCGATGACTGAAGCCACACTGATACCAAGTATCAAGCCCACCAATGGACAAAATAGAATCAATGATATCTCGATACTACACACCCAAGGGGGCAAGGTCATTTATATTGATAGCACTATCGATGGGAACAATCTCTTGCGTGTTATGCAGTATGCCTTAATGCTCCAAATCCCCATAATCTGCTTTGCTCAAGACATCGAGCTAGGCAAAGGGGTTATCAATGAGGGCAAGCTTGCAGCTGATTTGGGGCTTCCTAGTATTTCATCTCTCTCTCAGACCAAAGAAGTCGCTAAAATCGCAGAAGCCACACGCCACACAGGTGCAAAGCTACTCTTTGGTGCGATCACAGAGCCACAATCCCTCCAGATTATTGATTATTTTAAAGCCACTCCTGCCCCCATACTCACGCAAACGCCAATCCATCACCTCATTTTAGATCAAAGTGCTTGTAATCATTACAACACCAAGGCCAAGTTGAACCCACCCCTCAAAGACCCATTATCCAAACAAGCACTTTTAAATGCGCTCAAAGATGGCAAGATAGATATGCTCACAAGCTTGCAATGCGCTGATTATAACTCCAAAAAAGACCAAGTATTTGAACTAGCTAGTTTTGGGATTGATGCGATTAGTTATTATTTTGCCCTTGCTTATACGCATTTGATAGATTCAGGGTATTTGAGTTTGCAGAGATTTTTGTCTATCGCAGCTAAAAACCAAGCCGATTTTCTTTCGCTCAATAAAGGCGAGATTGCTATAGGCAAGGATGCAGATTTGATTGTCATCAACACAGAGGCACACACACAAATCACGGATAATTTTTCGCCCTATTATGGACAGACACTCCTCTCAAAGGTAGAAAAAACCATCATCAATGGGAAAATCTATGGATAAGCTCTCAAACTATCTCATCAGCGCCCTCCCTTGGATTGAAAGGGCTTCTTTGGCGTTGCTTAAGGCTGTGATTATCCTTGTGGTTGGATTTTATATCGCAAAGATTGTCCGCTCAAAGACCCATCGTTTCATCGGCAAAAGAGATGAAATCTTAGGCAACTTTATCTCACAAGTGGCATTTATCGCTGTTTTGATTGTCACTATTGTTACAATGCTAGGCAATATCGGCGTGCAGACTGCTTCTATCCTCGCTGTCTTAGGGACTGCAGGAGTGGCTATAGCCCTTGCGCTCAAAGACTCCCTCTCAAGCATTGCAGGGGGGATTATCTTGATTGTGCTGCGACCTTTTAAGAAAAACGATACCATCGAAATTGGCCCCATCAATGGCAAGGTCGAAGCTATCAATCTTTTCAATACAATGATAAGAATGCCCGATGACAAGCTAGCTGTGCTGCCTAATCGCAATGTGGTCAATGCCAATATCATCAACTGCACCGATAGTGAAAAAAGACGCATAGAGTGGGTCTTTGGAGTTAGGTATGATAGCGATATTGAAGTTGTGCGCGGGATTTTAAAGACTACCATAGCCCAGATGGATAAAATCGACCAAGATATGACGCCATTTGTGGGAGTGACAGATTTTGGCGCTAATGCTGTGTGTTTTACCATCAGAGTGTGGGCAAAGATTCAAGATAATGTATTTTCTATCCGTTCTGAACTCATCGAAGCCACCAAGGCAGCCTTAGACGCAGCGCACATAGAGATCCCGCCCCAAAAGCTTGATATCACATTATTGAATCAGCTCTAAGAGGCACTAAGGAGATAATATAACAATGGAACAAAACATTACGCTCATAGGTGCGAGTAAGCTTTTTGTTTGTGATGAGAGCTTTGAGGTGATTGATGAGGGCGCGATAGCTTTCCAAAGCAATCCAAATGGACGCAATACAATCATTGAAACTGGCACTTATGCAGCATTGAGTGCTCGATACCCCCAAGGACGTTTTTATAAAGATGGCGTGATTTTGCCTTCTTTTGTCAATGCCCATATTCATTTTGAATTTGGCAACAATACTAGTCAGTTTGTCTATGGGAGTTTTGAGAGATGGCTAGAGAGCGTGATGGCTAAGCGCGATGGGGTGCTTAGTGATTTCACTTTGGCCCTAAAAGACTCTATCCAAGAGCAATTGATGAGCGGGGTAGGCAGTGTGGGGGCTATCAGCAGCTATGGTGGAGATATGTCCCTTTTGGCAGACTCTCCTTTGCGTGTGGTGTATTTCAATGAAGCGATTGGCTCAACACCGAGTGCGCTAGATTTTTTATATAGTAATTTCAAAGCCCGCTATGCAAGTGCTAAAGCCCTCCAGTCAGATACTTTTATCCCTGCGATTGCCTTGCATGCACCTTATTCTGTCCATAGTGTGCTAGCTAAACGCGTTTTAGAGATGGCTAGAAAAGACCAATGCCCCCTTTCGGTGCATTTTTTAGAATCACAAGCAGAATACCAATGGCTCCAAAACGCACAAGGTTGGTTCAAGGAATTCTATACCAATATTCTCAAGATCCCCACGCCCAAACCTCTCTATAGCATTGAAGAATTTTTAGGTCTTTTTGATGGGCTAGGGGCGTTATGGACACATTGTCTGTTTGCCACGCCCAAAGAGCTCGAATACATCGCTCAAAAAGGCAATGTCATCTCTTGCCCTCGCTCCAATCGCTTGTTGTGCGGGAAATATCTTGATTTGGAGCGCTTGCTTTCTTGCGGGCTCAAGCCGATTTTTGGGACTGATGGCAAAAGCTCTAATAACAATCTCAATATGCTCGATGAATTGCGGACAGCCTTGTTTGCTTACCCTCAGATGGATATAGAGAGGCTTGCTCAGATGATACTTTTGGGCGCTAGTCTTTATCCTGCTAGAGCTTTAGGGCTGGATAATGGCGTGCTGACTGCGGGTAAATGGGCCGATATCAGTGTGTTTGTATGCCCTGATATTTCTCAAAGCACGCAAGCCCCCTTGCAGTTTCTTTTGCACTCTCAAAAGGTCAAGACTCTTTATATCAATGGCAAGGCAGTTCTTTTTGAATAAGCCTTGCAAATAAGTCCTGATAGCAGGGGCTTGTGAGGCTTTAGCGATTGGTGATTGTTTCTGGGTAGAGATCGTGGTTTAAGAGTCGGTATTGGGCCATTTCTTCATATTTGCTTTTTGGGAGTCCGTAGTTTGCATATGGATCGATACTAATCCCCCCACGAGGGGTGAATTTCCCCCATACTTCAATATATTTAGGTGCCATCAGTGCTATGAGGTCTTTCATAATGATATTGATACAATCCTCGTGGAATCCCCCGTGATTGCGGAAGCTAAAGAGGTAGAGCTTGAGGGATTTGGACTCTACCATTTTTATAGCAGGGATATAGCTGATATAGATTGTCGCAAAGTCGGGCTGGGAGGTGATCGGGCAGAGGCTGGTGAATTCTGGGCAGTTGAATTTGACAAAATAGTCATTTTCAGGGTGCTTGTTATCAAAAGCTTCTAAAATATTGGGATTATAATCAAAGGCATAGGCAATGTTTTGATTCCCTAATAAGCTGAGTTTGTCTGATGGATTCATTGGAGCTCCTATAAAATTGTGATTATACAAATTTTATGCAGATTTTATGCAATCAATCCACTCAAAAATCCACCCAACATATATGAATCACAAAGCAGCTTTTTGTTTCGCGTTTAAGCTAGGCAGATCTAGCTTTTAACTGATAGAGATATGATTAAAAGGAATATTTTAGACACTAGAAAGTTAGGCTATAATATAAAAGATTGCAGCCTATACACACCAAGGGTTGGGGTAATCTATTATATTTATTTGGAGGGAACTTGTGTCAAAATTAAATGTAGATCATAAGACAATAAAAGCTTTATTTCAAGAGAAGAAGACTGATTTTCTTATCCCTGATTATCAGCGACCATATGCGTGGGGAGAAACAGAGTGTCAGGCCTTATGGGAGGATATTTTTACTTTTGCGATTCCTGATGGTGATAGCACAAAATTTGATAGCAATAGCGAGTATTTCCTTGGTCCAATCGTAACTTTCAAGAATAAAGATGGAAAAATGGAGATCATAGATGGTCAGCAACGTTTGACTACACTGATGCTCCTCCTT
The DNA here is from genome assembly GCF_002272865.1 of Helicobacter sp. 12S02634-8. Classification (GTDB taxonomy): domain Bacteria; phylum Campylobacterota; class Campylobacteria; order Campylobacterales; family Helicobacteraceae; genus Helicobacter_J. The sequence continues at coordinate 104,874 of NZ_MLAP01000003.1, forward strand.
CGTGCATTTTATTCTAAATTTGGGGATATGCAAGATGAGGACTCGAAAGCAACAAAACAGAATATCGAAAAGTGCCTCTGGAAAACAGATGAATTTGGCAAACCAATCAATAAAGAGGGCAAACCAATATCGGGGGGGGGGGGGATTATGTGCTAAAAATTGATTCTGAAGTTGCCACAGATAAAGAAAAAGATGAATTTCTTGATATTTTACGCACAGGCGATTCTAAGGAGCAGAAAAGCCGTTATGCCAAAAATTATTATTTCTTTGAAAGTAAAATTCAAGATTTTAAAGACAAATACCCCCACTATTTTGCACATCTGCCGACAAGAATTATGAATAATTGTATCTTGCTACCCATTGAAGCAGAATCGCAAGATACGGCTTTGCGTATTTTTTCAACCTTAAATGACCGCGGAAAACCATTATCGGATGCAGATATTTTTAAGGCCCAGTTTTATAAATTCTATTCCTCGCTTGGGAAAAAGGACTGGTTTATTGAAAAGTGGAAAGAGCTTGAAAAAATATGTGAGAAAATTTTTAATTCGACTTCTGTCACTCCGATGGACGAACTCTTTACAAGGTATATGTATTTTATTCGTGCGAAAAAAGGTATTAAGTCTTCGACCACAGAAGCTCTTCGTAAATTTTATGAAAAAGATGGATATGCCATTCTGAAAAATGAAAAAACATTAGAGGATTTAGAAGTTCTTGCAAAATTTTGGAATGATGTTTCAAAGCAAGAGGGCGATAGATTTTCAGATCGTATTCTTCGCTGCCTATTTGTGTTGAACTATGCACCAAATGGTATGTGGACTTACTTTGTATCTGTCTATTTTATGCAGAATAAGGACGCTGATGGAATGCTCGATGATGATTTATTTTATACGTTCTTGAATAAAACAATAGGGTTTGTATGGACATATGCAATCACGAATCCGAGTGTGAGTGCACTCCGAACCCCAGTGTATGCTGAGATGATAAACATCGTAAACGACAAGCCTGTAACATTTGATGCTTTTAGGTTCGATACAGATAAAGTTAGAAATATGTTTTTAAACTTCAGCTTCAAAAATCCTCGTCCAATCACAAAAGCTATGGTTACTTGGTGGGCATATCAAAGCGATGGACAAGAGCTCATGCCTCTTCAACCCCCTTTTGATATTGAGCATATTTACCCAACAAAACGGCAGGAAAGCGAACAATCCTTAGGAGATGAGCGCAACCTTGAAGCCCTTGGGAATAAAGCACTGCTTGAAAAAGGCATTAATATCAGAGCTTCTGATTATCGCTTCGTTGATAAGAAAAAATATTACCTTGGATTTACGAATAGCCGTAACCAGAAAAAAGACGGCACAAAGGTACATGAATTAAGAGAACTCGCTAACACGTTCGATGATTTTACAGAAAAAGATATTGTTGCAAGAAATTCAAAAATTATCGAGGAATTTTTAGAGTTCTTAAAAAATAATGATTTGATAAGCTGATTTAGCGATAATAGCGATAAATCCCCCCCTCTTTTTAGGAGGGAGAGATAGGGGATTAAGGGGTTTAGGAGTGGGCTTTGAGTGCTTCTATGGGGTCAAAATATTTCATATCAAATGCTTCGGCCACGCCTTTGTAAGTAACTTTACCATCAATGGTATTGACACCTTCTGTAAGATCAGGGATTTCCAAGCAGGCATTTCTTGCTCCCATATTTGCGATTTTGAGCCCATAGGGGATTGTTGTGTTTGTGAGTGCGATGGTTGAGGTCTTTGCGACAGCACCGGGCATATTCGCAACTGAATAATGCACAATCCCATCAATGATATAAATCGGATCTGTGTGCGTTGTGGGGTGAGAAGTTTCGATACAGCCACCTTGATCGATCGCTACATCGACAATCACAGAGCCCTTTTTCATCAAGCCAAGGTGCTCTTTTCTGATGAGTTTGGGTGCTTTGCTCCCTGGGATCAGGACAGATCCGACTAAAATATCGCAATCTTGCACGCATTCTTTGATATTGCCCGCATCGCTATAGAGTGTGGTGATTTTGGAGTGGAAAACTTGATCGATGTATTCTAAGCGATTGAGATCAATATCTAACATCACCACTTCAGCCCCAAGCCCCAAGGCCATCTGCGCTGCATTGAAGCCAACGATCCCAGCGCCCAATATCAGCACCTTGCCCTTGCGTGTGCCTGGGACTCCGCCAATAAATGTGCCATTGCCTCCATAGGTCTTTTCTAGGTATTTTGCCCCCTCGATGATAGAGAGCCGCCCAGCAATAGAGCTCATCGGTGCTAGACAAGGCAAGCTTCTGCCCTTTTTGATTGTTTCATAAGCGACAGAAAAAATCTTTTTTTCTATGAGCATTTCAGTGAGTTTTTTGTCATTAGCAAGATGTAGATAGGTGTAGAGTATTTGTCCCTCTTTGAAAAACTTGTATTCTTCTTTGATGGGCTCTTTGACCTTGATGATGAGCTCGCTTTTGTCAAAAAGCTCTTCTTTACTCACGATCTTTGCACCTGCCTTTTGGTAATCGCTATCATAAAAGTTGATACTCTCCCCAGCATTTGTTTCTACATAAACCGTATGGCCTGCTTCAGTGAAGGTATGGACATTAGAGGGAGTGAGCCCAACGCGAAATTCATGGTCTTTGACTTCTTTTGGACAACCGATAAGCATTTTATTTCCTTTGTGTTTAAGATTGAGTTATCCCAAATATGAAAATTATAAGGATAACAATTGGTGCAATAAACTTTATATAGTAAAACCAAACGCTCACTAAATGTGTTTTTATCTTCCCTTGGTTGGATATCTCAGAAATCGCATCTTTTTTAAGCACCCAGCCCACATAAATGCAGCACAATAGGGCAGTGAGGATAAAGAAAATATTGCCACTGATAAAATCAAAACTATCAAAGATATTTTTTCCTTTGATGATGATTATATCCCTCCAAGGTCCATAGGCAAGGATAGATGGGATATTGCCTAGTAAAAATGTAACAATGAGTGTCCAATTGGTAGCACTTTTTTTGGAGAATTTGAATTTTTCCTCCAATACAGAGATGATCACTTGATAAAGCGTTAGGCTTGTTGTGAGCGCAGCTGTGAGTAAAAATAAAAAGAACAGCACGCCAACAGCACTTCCAAAGTAAATATGCGAAAAAGCAATCGGAAGTGTTTTAAACACCAAAGAAGGTCCGCTATCAGGGGAGAGTCCCGCACTAAAGAGCACAGGGAAAATCATGAACCCAGCCAAAATTGCTACAATCGTGTTGATGACCCCTGTGAAAGTGGCTGTTTTGAAAAGATTTTCTTTTTTATTCAGATAAGATGACAAGGTAATCATCACGCCAAAGCCCAATGAGAGGGCAAAAAATACCTGTCCGAGCACATCGATAAAGAGCTTTGCTGAGAGCTTGGAAAAATCAGGCACTAGATAAAATTTTACCCCTGCCATAGCGTTTTCTAAAGTGAGATTTCTGATAATAATCACCACCAAACACAAAAACAAAAGCGGCATCAGCCATTTAGCAGCACGCTCAATCCCATCGATGATACCTTTTCGCAAAATCACCCAATTGATTGCGATAAAAATAAGAGTAAAAATTCCCACTATCAAGGGATTGTTATCGATATGGTGTTCATAAAATAGATTTGTGTAGTCTTTGGTGATGGGGTGGGAGAGGTTGAAATTGCCTGTTAAAATCTCAAAAATATACACAAACACCCAGCCACCCAAAACCATATAATACGCAATGATTCCAAAGCAACCAATAAGCCCCATATATCCGACAAGCTTCCAATATCTCGAGATCTCTCTACCATCGCTGAGCTTGCCACCAAATGCATCAACAGAATTCGACATCATACGCCTGCCGATGACATTTTCTACGAGCACAATGGGAATACCGATAAAAATCATCGCAATGATAAATACAAGCACATAAGCCCCACCACCATTTTCTCCCACAAGATAAGGGAAGCGCCAAGTCGCCCCAAAGCCTATAGTCGCCCCTGCAACCGTTAAAAGATAAGTAAGAGTGTTACTCCAATTTTGCCTTTTCAAAGTATTCCTTTGATTTTAGGATTTTTTCTATACAATGTATAGAATACAAAAAAAACCCAATCGGGGATAAAAATACATCTTTTTTAGAAAGAGGTATTTTGAGATAGTGTAATTTTGTATCACTTTTTTTTGTAAAGTTTAGATTTGATACGAATTGATACAACAAACTTTGATATTTGCAATAAGGGGAAGTGATGAAAAAATACCTGATAGCTGTCTGTATGCTATGGTGTGTGCAATCAAGTCTATGGGCTAAGAGTAATTTTGAGAGATTTGGAGATGTGTTTAGGTTGCTCCCTGTGTTTGTGGGGGTAGTATCTTTGGGTATGGAGGATTATAGGGGGTTTGGTGAGTTGGCCTTGGGGAGCTTGGTGACACAGGGCGTGATAGAAGGGGTCAAGAGGGGGTTTGATGCTGCACATAAAAATGGTCATAATATTGCCTTTGCCAAGCGCCCTTGCTGCGAAGATTATAAGGGTATGCCAAGCGGGCATGCAGGGGGAGCGTTTTCTGCGGCAGGATTTGTATTTTATCGTTATGGTTGGAAGCCTGCAATACCTGTGGGGATTCTAGCGATTTTGACAGATGCGTCTAGGGTCTATGCTAGAAAGCATAGTGTGTGGCAAGTCTTAGTGGGGAGTGCGATAGGTTGGGGGTTTGCGTGGCTTTTTACGAGCAAATACAAGCCCCATGATTTGGTAGTAACCCCTGATGTGGATATCGATGCGAGGGGGAATACGATCTATAGTGTCCATATGGCCTATCGTTTTTAGACCTTTTTAGACCTATAGTTCTGTGCGTAAAACTGCACCTTGAGAGGCGTCGCTCACTAAAAGTGCATATCTTTTGAGCCATTTGCCCTCGATTTCTTTTTTCTTTGGTTTGAAATGTGCTCTTCTTTGGTCTAAAGTATGGGTATCAACGAGTAGCTCAAGCACTCCATTGTCAATATCGATTTGTATCTGATCGCCATTTTCAATCAGTCCTATCTCTCCACCTTGTGCAGCTTCTGGACTGATATGTCCGATACACGCCCCTCTGGTTGCACCACTAAAACGCCCATCGGTGATGAGTGCGACAGATTCGCCCAATCCCATACCACTAATCAAGCTTGTAGGGCTCAACATCTCAGGCATTCCTGGCCCACCTTTAGGCCCTTCATAGCGGATCACTACGACATTTCCTGCCTTGACTTTGCCTGATGAAATCCCAGAAATAGCTTCATCTTGAGAGTCAAAGACAATAGCTGTGCCTGTGAATTTTTTCATACCCTCATCAACAGCAGCAGCCTTGATGACAGCCCCATCTCTTGCGATATTGCCATAGAGGATTTTAAGCCCCCCTGTTTGGGAAAAGGCATTTTCGTTGGTATGTATGATGTTGGTGTCAATGATATGGGCATTTTTGACACGTTCAAGCATAGAAACTCCTGTGATTGTCAAGGTATCTTTGATCACATTGCCTCTTTTATTGACCTCAGCCATCACAGCATCCACCCCCCCAGCACGATTGATATCTTCCATAAAGACATTATCGACAGCAGGGGCGATTTTAGTGAGATGGGAAACTTGCTTGGCTAGGTCGTTGATATTTTTGAGATTGAAATCCACACCAGCTTCTTTGGCAATAGCGAGCATATGCAAAACCGTATTGGTGCTGCCACCCATCGCCATATCAACGACAAAGGCGTTATGGATAGCGTGTTGGTTGAGGATATTTTTTAGTTGATATTGCTCACTTTTTTCTTTATCCAAAGCAATTTCTACGATTCTTTTAGCAGCTTGCCTAAGGAGGGCTTCTCTTTCTGGAGTCAGCGCAGGGATAGTGCCATTGCCTGATAATGCAATCCCCATAGCCTCACAGAGTGTATTCATTGAATTTGCTGTAAACATACCACTACAGCTGCCTCCACTCGGACAGGCCTTGCACTCGATTTCATAAAGCTTATCAGCAGCGATTTTGTTGGCCTCATAAGCCCCGATCGCTTCAAACACCTGAGAGAGTCCAATCCTGCTCCCATCACTGAGTGTACCCGCTCGCATAGGCCCTCCACTCACAAAGATTGTAGGCACATTGACGCGCAATGCTCCCATGATCATACCAGGGACAATTTTGTCGCAATTAGGGATACAAATCATCGCATCGAGTTTATGGGCGTTCATCACCGTTTCGATACAATCAGCGATCAATTCTCTGCTAGGCAAGCTATAAAACATGCCGCTATGCCCCATCGCAATCCCATCATCAACGCCAATTGTGTTGAATTCAAAAGGCACTGCCCCTGCTTTGTAGATTTCTTCTTTGACAATCTTAGCATAGGCATTGAGAAAATAATGCCCAGGTATGATGTCAATATAGCTATTGGCTACGCCAATAAAGGGCTTGTCAAAATCCTCATCTTTCAAGCCCACACCTCGCAATAAGCTTCTATGGGGGGTTCGTGAAAATCCTTTTTTGATGGTATCGCTACGCATATGATCTCCTAGGTTGTGGTATGGATTGTTTGGTTTTAGTGATAAATGCAACTTATATTATACTTTAAAATTTTCCAACGCACTGCTTTTTGCTATAATAAATACAGCAAGAATATGGCAGATTTTGAAAATATTTGGAGGTCTTAATGTGTGGAATCGTCGGTTATATCGGCAATAATGAAAAAAAAGAGATTTTAATCAATGGGCTCAAAGAGCTTGAATACAGGGGCTATGATAGCGCGGGGATTGCTATTTTGAGCGAGGGAGAGCTCAAGACCTTTAAGGCTGTGGGTAAAATCTGTAATCTTGAAAATAAATGCATGGATTTTACTTCTAGGGGCTTTGGGCTAGGGATTGGCCATACGCGCTGGGCGACACACGGCAAGCCCACAGAGGCAAACGCCCACCCCCAAATTGCAGAATTTAGCAATGTTGTCCATAATGGTATCATTGAAAACTATCAAGAAATCAAAAAAGACCTCCAGCAAAAAGGACATCAATTTTTGAGTCAAACAGATACAGAAGTGATTGTGCGTTTGTTTGAAGAATATCTTAAAAATACTGATGATGTTTGGGTGGCTTTTGAGCATATGGTCGCGTCTTTGCGGGGTGCGTATGCGATTTTGCTCATCAGTATCAAAGCCCCCGATAAGATTTTTTATGCTAAAAATGGCTCGCCTTTGATTGTTGGCAAGGGCAAAGATGGGGTATATTTTGCTAGTTCGGATACGCCTTTAGTGGGTTGTGTGGATCGGGTTGTTTATCTTGAAGATGGGGCGTGTGGGTATATGGATAAGGATCGATTTGACACATTGACACATATCAAGCCCTTAGCCCATAATAAAATCTATGCCCAAAAAGAGGGCTTTCGGTATTTTATGGAAAAAGAAATCTATGAACAGCATAAAGTCTTGTTAGAAACGATGATGGGTAGAGTGAGCCAAGAGGGGATATTTTTAGAATCATTGCCCTCTGATTTTTTTGATGGTATTGATATGATTACAATTTGTGCTTGCGGGACTAGCTATCACGCAGGCATGAGCGGGAAATATCTCTTAGAAAGGCTTGCAAGGCTAAAGACCAATGTGGCGATTGCGAGTGAATTCAGATATGCTGATTGTGTGATGGGTAAGAGCGAGCTTTTTATCGCTATTTCTCAGAGCGGGGAAACAGCTGATACGCTTGAAGCACTCAAGCTTGCTAAGAAAAAGGGGCTCAAAACTTTAGCGATTTGTAATGTGGATAATTCTTCGATTGTGCGTGAGAGCGATGGGGCGATTTTGACCCGTGCGGGGATTGAAAAGGGCGTTGCTTCGACCAAGGCTTTTGCAACACAAGTGATGGTGCTATGGATTTTGAGTGTTTATTTATCCCACCATCGGGGCTATGCAGACACAAAGACCATCAAATCTCAAGTCGCCTCAATGCTTAAAGCCACCAAAGCCACAGAGGTCAATGCCACCTTGCACGAACGGCTCAAAAGGCTCTCAAAACGTTATTTGCACGGGCACGGATTCTTTTTCATCGGTCGGGATATTTTCTATCCTCTTGCCCTAGAGGGGGCTTTGAAACTCAAAGAAATTAGCTATCTGCACGCAGAGGGCTATGCAAGTGGTGAGATGAAGCACGGACCTATCGCACTTGCTGATTCTTTGCTCTTTACTGTAGCACTCTTGCCTAAACATCTTTTGTATGAAAAGATTAAAAGCAATGTCGAGGAGCTTGGCGCTAGAGATGCGACGATTTGTGCGATTTGTTCAGAGGATTTTGAAAGCGCTGATGATATGGTCTATATCAACCCTGCTGATGATTATATGGAAGAGTTTTTTTCGATGATGGTTGTCTTGCAGCTTTTGGCCCTAGAGATAGCAATCAAAATGGGTAATGATGTGGATATGCCTCGAAATCTCGCAAAAAGCGTGACCGTGGAGTGAATTAAAAAAAGGGGGGAGTGGATCAAAACTGATAATTATACATCACATAAGGCATGATACTTGTTTCAAACTCTCTGTTGTTTAAAAGCGTCTTAGCAGTGGGTAATACCTTCAGGCCAATTTCAATGCGATGTTTGATAAAAATATCCAAACTCACCCCGCCCTCTATCATCACACCCCCTGCATAGATGGCTTTTTTGAATAATGAAAAATTCTGATTGTCTGTATAGATTGTCGCTCCTCCCCCAACCCCTGCAAACACGCCTAAAAAGTGCTTATAGCTATTGCCTAAAGGGAATTCACCAATCAGGTCAATCCCCAAAGAAAGCATTGCATAAAATGAATCACTGGGGTCTTTTGTGAGTGCGTAATTGACAAGCCCTGTAGCCACATCAAAAGCAAAAAATCCCCGGATACCGATGTTTTTATTGAAAAATGTTTGCACGCCCCCTTTGAGTAGCAAGGCTGCGGGGTAGGATTGTATAAATGTGCCTTGATAGTTTTTTTTGATTTGAAAACCTCCAAGCCCCACTCCAAAATATCGCCCACTTTTTTCTTTGATGAGTCTTTGGCGCTCACGGATTTGGGCGATACCATAGCCTTCATAGCCCTCAGATGTTTGATTGATATCTTTTGGAGTATCTATAGAAGGCAGAGGGGTGGTGGGTTCTTGCGCAATCACATGACTCACAAGCAGTGCGCAGAAAAAGATTTTAGAAAAATGCTTCATTATAGACCTTACAGACCTTAAAATCGGATTAATAGTTGATGGTTGATTATGCAACTATTTTCTATGTTTTTGTTATAATTTTAACAAAATTAGCTTAGGAAGAACAATGCCAAGAACCTCCATGCAAATCACACACGATTCTGCAAAAACAATCGTTTGCCTTGAGGGGAATTGGGATTTCCAGACAGAAAGCAAGCATTTAGAAGCACTCAAAAATGTTTTAAAAAATCGCCCCCTATCTTTGGTGATTGATTGTGCTTGTATCCAACGCATTGATTTTATTTTTATCGTCTTTTTGCTCGATCTTTTAAAGTCCTTTGACCTCAACCCCGAATTTATCCATACACCAAACAAAATGACGCGTCTGCTCCAAACTATTCCCAAAGACAATCCCTCTGCAAGCACGCAAAAAGAACTGATAGTATCGCGCAGATCTTGGAATATTTTTGAAAAAATGGGGAGATATATCGAGGATTTTATCCAAGAATCATTAGATTTTTTGAATTTTTGTGGCATGACACTCTATGCTTTCACGCAAGCCCTTGCCCACCCGCTGAGGATACGCATTGCCTCGTTGTGCTATCACATCAATGAATCGGGTTTTAAGGCTTTGCCTGTGAGTGTTTTGACAGCTTTGATTGTCGGTGCGGCTGTGACATTACAAGGGGCAATGCAGCTGCAAGGTATGGGCGTGCCTTTGATGAGTGTGGAAACTACAGCTAAGCTCTCTTTGCGTGAGATGGGGCCATTTATTTTAGCGCTTGTGATCGCAGGCAGAAGTGCTTCGAGTTTCACAGCCCAAATTGGCGTGATGGGGCTTACTGAAGAGCTTGATGCGATGAAAACTATGAATTTTAGCCCGTTTGAGTTTTTGGTCTTGCCCCGTGTTTTGGCGCTTGTGATTGCAATGCCTTTATTGGTATTTTTGGCCGATGCTTTTGCTTTGTTGGGTGGTATGCTTGCTATCAAATACCAACTAGGGATTAGCTTTGGTGCATATATCGAACGTTTTTATGACACGGTGAGTTGGAATCATTTCTGGGTAGGGCTTATCAAAGCGCCATTTTTTGGCTGGGCGATTGCAATGGTGGGGTGCTTTAGGGGCTTTGAGGTCAAGGGAGATACAGAGTCGGTGGGGCGATTGACTACTATCAGCGTGGTCAATGCACTTTTTTGGATTATATTTATCAATGCACTTTTTTCAGTGATTTTTACAAAGCTCAATGTATGACATCTCTAGCCCCTATTATCCAAGTCAAAAACCTCTGTAATGCCTATGGGAGCGAAGTGATCCATGATCATATCAGCTTTGAAGTCAAGCAAGGGGAGATTTTTGCGATTTTAGGTGGGAGCGGGAGCGGGAAGAGCACATTATTGCGGAGTATGATACTTTTGAATCGCCCCAAAGAAGGCGAGATTGATATATTTGGCTCTGATATATGGCAGCTCAAAGAGCAGCAAAAATATGCATTTCTCAATCGCTGTGGCGTATTGTTTCAATTTGGTGCGCTCTATAGCTCCTTAAATGTGTTGGAAAATGTCGGTATTATGCTTGAAGAATACAGCACTTATCCGCAAAAAAGTATCGAAGAAATCTCTAAAATGTGGCTGGATATGGTGGGGCTGGATAAAAGGGTCTATCGTCTCTACCCTTATGAGCTCAGTGGTGGCATGAAAAAACGCGTCGGGCTAGCTAGGGCGCTGGTGCTAGAGCCTGAAATTTTATTTTTAGATGAGCCCACTAGTGGGCTAGACCCTGCAAGTGCAGGCAAGTTTGATACTTTGATTGTAGAGCTTAAAGAGATGTTGCATTTGAGTGTGGTGATGATCACTCATGATTTAGACTCCATCAAAGATGCTGTCGATCGGTTTATCTTACTCAAAGATCGTAAAATTGACTTTGATGGCAATCTGGATACCTTTATCCATAGGGCTCGGCAATATGGGATTGATAAGGACAATCTGTTTAACTCAAGACGAGGAGAGAAATTTTGGAAAGACATATAAATTATACATTGATTGGGGGGGTGTTTTTTGCTGTAATCATATGTATGGTGGTTTTTATACTCTGGATAGGGCGTATCGGCGTAGATGAGAGCAAATACCGCATATACAATGTCTATACCGATCAAGAAGTATCAGGGATTGGCGTGGATACACCCATCAAATATAAGGGCATTACTATTGGCAGTGTGACTCAGATTGGCTTTGATAAAAACAGACTTGGAACGGTAGAAATCAAGCTTGCCATCAATGCTAATATCCCTATCCATAAAGGCTCTGTTGTGATGTTAGACTCTCAAGGGCTGGCTGGTTTGAGCTATCTTTCGCTCAAGCAAAGTGATAATCCTGAGTTTATCGGCGAGAAAGACCCGCGGGTATTGGAGTTCAAGCAAAATTTCTTAGGCAGGATCGCTTCAAGTGCTGATGCAGTGACCCAAGAGCTTTTGGTTGTGCTCAAAAATATCAAAGAACTCACTGATACCAAAAACATACAAAATATCTCTCATATCATCAAGTCCCTAGATTCTCTCACCGCAGGGCTCAATCAGACAAAAGATGACATTGCTGATTTGTCTAAAAACTCAAATATGTTATTATTGAATCTCAATCGTAGGATTGAAAGTGGTGATTATGACTTGAAACAAATCCTCAATCCCGTGGTGATGGAGCTGGAGATGAGCTTGAAAAATATAGACAGATTTTTCCAAAAAGGCTCCAATCTCTTGGATAAATTGGATGCAGATCCCTACAGCACACTTTTTGGAGAAAAGAAATGAAAAAAGCTAGTATGATCCTTGCAGCACTCCTACTAGCAGGGTGTGTGAGCTTAAAAATCAAAACAGAATCCCCCCATATCCAAGAATATGACTTGAGTGATAACACACTAGGAACACTCCAATGCAAGCAATATAGCAATCTAGCGCTCATCGGTATCAGCAGTGCTTCTATCTATGAAACAAGAAATATTCTAAAACGGCTTGATAATGGGCAAATAGAGTCCATAGATGGCAAAAAATGGATCGATTTGCCTAAGAATATGTTTGCTAATTTGCTTGTCCAAGAAGCCTCCAAACGCTGTATTTTGGTATCTTTCCCGCCCTTTGGAGCGTCAAACCCTCAAAAAATGCTTAAAATCAATCTTTTGAGCTTTGATATCAAAGAGGGTTCTGCACCCCAAGCAATCGTGGGCTTGAGCTATGAATTTTTTGTAGATGGGAAAAAGATGGAGGGAGTATTGAGCGAGCAAGAGCCCATCAAAGAAAATAGCATACAAGCGCTGCAAATCGTATCAAAACGCGCAGCAAGCGACCTCATAGAGCTATTTGGCACTAAAAAATAAAAAATAAGATTTTTGGGGGGGGGGGGGGCTGTTTCTGTGCTCTCTGTAGGAGGAGGGGGGGGGTTATGTGTTTGTGTGCTGTGATGGCTGTGATGATAGATAATTTTTGACCTCTAGGAGTATAGAAGTATCTGTAGTGATATCAAAAAATTCAAACGCTACGCCACTTTGGCGATCCCCATAAAGCAAATCACCACTACTTCGGTATTTGAGATCAAGCTCAGCGATATCAAACCCACTCAAATGCTCACAAAACTCCCTCAAACGCTCGGAATCTTCTTGATGGGTGTATAAAAAGCAATAACCTTTTAGTCCATTACGGCTCACCCGACCGCGCAGTTGATGGAGTGTCGCAAGCCCTAAGCGCTCAGGGGCGACAATCACGATTGTAGAGAGTTTGGGGAGTGAAATCCCCACTTCAATCAATGTCGTTGCCAAAAGAATATTTCCCTTTTCTCTGAACTCTTCTAAAATCTTTTCTTTGTCCTTGTCTTTGCCAGAAGTGATATAGACACGATCAAAATGCTTTTGCCAAAATCCCCCTCCCTCTTTCAAAGAGAGGTATTCAAGATGTTGGCTCTCTTCGACTAAAGGATAGACGATAACTACTTGTTTGTTGTGAGCGATTTCATCTCGGATATGGCTGATGAGCTGGGGGAAATTTTCTTTGTGTATGATGGTTGTGGTGATGTCTTTTTTAAACGGGAGGTCTTTGATGGAGCTAAAGTCAATCAAGCTTGCATTGAGCATTGCCATTGTTCGCGGGATAGGTGTAGCAGAAAACTGCAGCACATGGGGCTTTTTGGTATCTTGGGTTGTCTTGTCTTCGGTGAGTTTTTCCAGATAGTGGCGCTGCCTAGTCCCAAAGCGGTGTTGTTCATCTGTCATCACTAAAGCGAGATTTTCTCCATCAAGCTCCCGATAAAGCAAGGCCTGTGTCCCGATGATAAAATGCTCTTCTTGTTGGAAAAGACCTTTGTCCTTAGATTTTTTGCTCCTTGTGCTCTCTGCACTCCCTGTGATGAGCTTGCAAGTGATATAATCAGGGAGGAATTTTTTGGCCTCAGCATACAGCTGTTGGGCTAAAATCGTTGTAGGTGCCATCAATAGGCTTTTATGGGGATAAGCCATCACAACAGCACTCAAAATCACAATCGTTTTCCCACAGCCCACATCTCCCATCACCAAGCGCTTGGCTGCAGTGGGGCTTTTGAGATCATTGGCGATTGTTTGGATGGTTTCACTTTGAGCAGACGTGAGCATAAAGGGCAGAGAATCGACAAAAGGTCGGTAATCATTTGTGCAGATATATTTGCTTGTAAAATATCTTCTTTTTTGGGCGAGGTATTTGAGATGGGCATAGATTTCAGTCCATTTGAGTGCGTTTAGATGAGTGGCAGGGAGGGCGTTTGCTTGCTGATAAACTTCCATAAAAGCCTTTGTGGGGCAGAAGATTTCAGCAATGAGTTGCGCGATTTCACAAGGCAAGCCCTCTTCTATGAGGTTAGAGCGTGTGAGGAGCTTTTTAGCAAGGGCAAAAATATGTATCGAGCGCATGGCTGTGCTTTTGAAATGCGCGATAATCTCTCCTTGTGTGCTGAGCGGCTTTGGCTGATTCATGGAGTATTTACCGAATTTATACTCTATCTTGCCCCATACATACAGACTTTTTCCCACTACATAGATAGCCTTGTGGAAACTCTTGGCATTGAATATCACCAGCTCTAGGGGTTGGTGGAACTGGGGCATATGGGCTTGGACTTTGAGGATATTTTTTCCCAAAATCCATTCAGCCCGCTCCACTTCTATAGCCACTGCCCCTTGAGAAGAGGGCTCTAGCGTGTCAAGCAAGGTTGTGTCTGTGTAGGATTTGGGGATATGCAGTGCGAAAGCAAGCAGATTCTGACACCCAAGCTTTTGGAGTTTTATATAATCACTATCAGATATTTTCATACACGCATTTTATTATAAAATTTGCACCATTATATTGATGAAGATAATAGATGTGATTGCTTAGATGAGTGGATTTAGTGTATTGGCTCAAGCCCCTATCATTATTATAATCTATCCCTTTATCCAACAATAAGAATAGGAGAGAGGGGCTCAGGAAAGCCATTAATGGTTTGAATCGTAGCTTTTGCTTATATCTAGTAGTCATTTTATATATCAAAAAGCTTGGTAGGATCTATTTTAAACTGTAGCATTTGAGCAGTTTCTCTGCCATTATCACCACCCTTTCTTTGCATTGTGATGCGTCCAATATTTAGTGAGCCCTTAGGACTGATTGCTACATCCCCTTTTCCGTAGTAATTTAAAACCTCATTGATATTTTTTAAAACCCATCTACTATTGTGTAATATTTTTTGGGCGACTAGCACCCACTCAGCACAAAATTCTCCCCTACCTCTGATAATGTCTGAAACAATTAAAATTTTATTTTGATCAAACCATTTAATCAATGTATCTTGCATATTTTTTGGCATTTCATCAAAAAACATTCGTCTTTTGTCTTTTGGTGTGGCACAAAATGGTTCTTTTTCACCGACAAAGTATTGCAGAATTGTATAGATATTTTGTGGGATTTGCCATAATTGACCGTAACTAGAAAGCCATCTTTTATCTATTTGATTAAAACCTGTTTTATTGCTGACTAGCTTTACTTGTATATTTTGAGTATCTTGCTTAGTTTTAAAATTTATTTGTATGATGACATTGACATCACTTTTATGACCCGATAAAATATTGGCTTTTACCCATAAGATATCGTGTAAAACATAACCCATAATCCTCAGCCAATTTTTTGCTTCTGGATCATCTTGCCATTTATTAAATTTATTTGCGATATCTTGCTCGTTTGCAAATCCATTTTTGGCTGTTTGTGAGCCTAAAAGTATTTTATTTTCTTTATCTGTCATAACGCACTAATTCTTTTGCGATCGCTTCGATAACGGGCACGCTCATCGCATTGCCGACTTGCTCTAAAATCTTGCTTGTAGTAATTAGGCTTGTTGCATACTTTTGGGCTCTCTCATGACCAAAACCTTGCAAAAGCAAGCCCTCATAACCACTGAGTTTATAGACTTTGCCGCCTTTTGTGTATAAAATACCTTGTCTGCCTCGTCGCAAAGTGGGGCATTTTTGTGCGTATACGCGCAAGTCAGATTGCCTTGTGTCTATAATGTTGTAATCATCTTTTAAGATTGTATCCAGACAAATGCGTCCGATATTGTATTTGTTGTTGATGTATTTTTTGAAGCTAGGGCTATCAGTGTGTAGCTCTCCATCGCTTTTGCATAAAAATTTTGATATATCAGCACTTTTTTTCTCAAATTTAAATGCAAACTTTTTGGTATAAAGCTCTTTTTTGATACCGACTATATAGACACGTTCACGCATTTGTGGCAGACCAAAGTCAAGGCTATTGAGCACTGCATAAGATATGACATAGCCGATATCTTCTAAAAGCTCTATGATATGTTTGAGTGTCGCACCTTTGTTGTGATGGATCAGTCCTTTGACATTTTCGAGCAGAAAAAAGGGGACATTTTTAGCTTTCAAAATCCTAGCAATACCAAAAATCACCTGCCCTCTATCATCAGCAAAGCCCGCTCTTTTGCCTACGATACTAAAAGTTTGGCAAGGAAAGCCAGCAATCAAATACCTAAAATCAGGCAATGTATTTGGGTCAATTTGCATCAAGTCGCCAAAATTCCTATCATCATCAAAAAACAGCCGATAGGTCAAAGCAGGGTTTGGGTCGATTTCACTATGGCCAATACACTCAAGCCCTGCCATTTCAAAGCCCAGCCGACCCCCTCCAATCCCTGAGCAAACATCAAAAAAATAATTATTTTGCTTCATAGTGTTTGTTAGCTTTTGTCTGTTGGTGTTTCATTATCTCATCTAGCCTACTCATCTAGCCCATCAGCCTGTGTTTCTCATACCTTGGGCAATGCCAACGATGGTGCTATGGATTTGTTCCATCAAACGAGTTTTTTGGTCTTGATAGAGGGAGAGGTTGTATTTTTTGATGAGCTCGATTTGGAGAAGATTGAGAGCTGTGATATAGGGCTTACGGAGCAAGATAGATTCTCTGAGTTGGGAGTCATTTTCTAGGAGTTCTTTTTCTTGACGCACATAGAGAATATAGTGCATTGTCTTGTCGTATTCACTTTTAATCATATCCCAGATGTGATCGCGGATATGGGTATCACTGACAAACTTATTATAACGTTGTGCGATGGTGATATCGACTTTTAAGAGGGCTTGCGAGATATTATCGATGGTGGTTTTAAAAAAGGCTGATTCTTGATAGCACTCTTGCAAATCCCTTGTTTGCTTGATACCCTCTAATCCACTGCCGA
This sequence comes from Helicobacter sp. 12S02634-8, assembly GCF_002272865.1. Lineage (GTDB taxonomy): Bacteria > Campylobacterota > Campylobacteria > Campylobacterales > Helicobacteraceae > Helicobacter_J. Next base: position 121,776 of record NZ_MLAP01000003.1, read on the forward strand.
TACCATACCACGCAGGAATAATGCTTCGATTTTGCGTCCAAGCAAATACCCAAGGGATCGCTCTGAGATCTTTTACTTTTGTCGTGTCTTTGCGCTTGCTAGGGCGTGAGCCTAGATTGAGCTGTTGGATAAAGCTGATGGGCGTGGCGAGCTTGAAATAATCGATAAATCCTTGTGTTTCATAGACGAGCTTGCGATAAGTCTGATAGGAAGTTTGAGAGATTTGCCCCATCATTTGCCACTGGAGGGTATCGATATGGCAGATATTTTGGCTTGTTTTGATATTAGGGGCTTCTCCTGAGCAAAAGCTGTCATAGGTAGATTTTTTGAGTAAAGCCCCCATTGTGCTAGCTAGATTGAATTGTGCGCTTTTGGGGTTGAGGTATTTAGAGCTGATTACTTCGCCTTGTTCGGTGGTTTTAAGCAAGCCGCACACACTCCTAGGGGGCGAGGCAAGCAGTGCTGATTTGAGCGTCCCCCCACCACGACTCACGCTCCCACCTCTGCCGTGGAATAAAATAAATGTAATGCCTAGCTTGTCTTCTAAGCGCATGAGTTCAAAAATCGCTTGATACAAGCTGTAGTTGCTTGTAAATATCCCGCCATCTTTGCTTGAATCTGAATAACCAATCATGATTTCTTGGGTCATTTTGAGATCGGAGAGATAATGGGCGTAGTGTTTGTTTTGGCTCAAAGTATTGATGATATCTTTTGCCCTTTGTAGGTCGTTGATTGTTTCAAATAATGGTGTGATGCGTATTCTAGCGCGGATTTTTTTATCCATAGAGGCTTTGGGCTTGCTAGGTTTCCATAGCCCACTTTGTTTGGCAAACCAAAGCACACAGAGCATATCACTCGCTTCTGTAGTCATTGAAATGATAAATGATTTGATGATTTCTTCTGAAATATGTTTTTTTGCCCAATCAATCCTTAGAAAGGCTTCTAAAATATTTTGTGTGTCTTTGCTGACTCTGTTTGTGAGGGTTTCTAGCTCAATTTTGGGTCTATCGAGGGCAAAGTTTAAGATTTCGATCTTTTTTTCTTCGCCAAAAGTGCCAAAATCACTATCAGAAATCCCCAAAAGGCAGAATACCTCACTGATGGCATTGAGAAACATATCGCGATGTTCTCTAAAGTCCAAACGCATCAGATGGAATCCACCCAATAAAACGAGGTTTCTGAATTCTTTGAGATATTTAGCGCTCAAGGGATCGAGGTTGTCGATGAGTAAGTCAATATCAGCAAGCAATTCTTTGGGGTGTTCATAGATAAAATCAATGTTGCTAGGGGAGTTGATAGCAATCAAGCGATTTTTGAGTTTTTTGCCCATGAGATGGAGTTTGGCGCGAAAAGGCTCTCTGGCGTGGAGCTTGCGGCTGTTTTCTTCTAGCTCATCTTTTTGCGCTTCTAGGGATTGGTGGAGCGCTTGATTGATAGGGTGGAAATCTGTAGAGATAGAAAGCTCTCTTTCGAGTTCTTTGAGTTTTTTGAGATAGATTTTGATGATGAGTTCGTGCTGCGTGCGCATGACTTGTGTCATCAAAGCATTAGTGACAAAAGGGTTGCCATCTCTGTCCCCACCAATCCAGCTTCCAAGCTGTATAGGCGAGATTTCTAAGGGTTTTTGGAGGATATTTTCAATGCAGTTTAAGACCTTTTGACTGCTTTTTAACACAGAGCTTTCAACGATATACAGGAGGTTGTCTAGCTCAAAGAGGACTTCAAGTTTCTCGCTTCTCACTAAATGGCTTTGCCATAAAAGCCCCAGCCGATATTGGAGATGTTCTATCGTTTCTTGAGTTTCTATAGTCCCTTGAGTCCCTTGAGCTCCTTGGTCTTTGAGGTCAAAGATTTTGAATAAATCATCACTGATTGCGTGGTGTGCTTCTAAAAATGTGCGCCTTCTTGATTCTGTGGGGTGCGCGGTAAATACGGGGTAGAATTGCATTGTGCTTAAAATTTTGTTGATATCTTGCTTGCTAAAGCCCTCTGTGATGAGCTCATCATAAGCTTTTTTGATGGCAAAAAATGGGTCTTGGTCTTCAAAATAGTGCCGCTCTTCGATGATATTCAGCAGAATATTATAGAGTGAAAAAGCCTTGATAACCTCGAGTGTCTTGTCTGAAAGCACGATTGACTCTAAGATTGCCTTGATTTTTTCTTGAGATTTTTCTTCAAATAGCAGTTCTTTGCGTAAGTCCAAAAAGAACTCTTTGGCTTGGGGGTTGAGTGTTTCAAGCATACTTATCATGAGGTTGTAGATAAAATCTAGCTCTTGTGAAAATCGGGTGTTATTGCGCATTGTAAGCCCCTATATTGACCAATTTGCTATGATTATAGCATATATCATCAAAACTTTGATTGCACTTTGATTGCAAAGGGCTGACAAATCGAGCTTACAAAGTAGTAACTAAGTTTGTTTAACATATAATCGTGGTATTGATTTTAAAATAAAGGAAGTGCTATGGCTTTGAAAGTTTATTATGATAAAGATTGCAATCTTGCTTTGATCCAGAAAAAAAAGGTCGCCATCATTGGCTTTGGTTCTCAAGGACACGCCCACGCAGAAAATCTCAGAGATAGCGGTGTTGAGGTCGTCATCGGGCTTTATAAAGGCGGGAAAAGTTGGGCAAAGGCAGAGGCGAAGCGTTTTAGAGTGCTTGAGGTGTCTGAAGCGACAAAATGGGCAGATGTCATTATGATTTTGATCCCTGATGAACTCCAAGCTGATGTGTTTGAAAAAGACATTGCCCCCTCTCTTAAAGAAGATAAAATCATTGCTTTTGGACACGGATTCAATATACATTTTGGTCAGATCAAAGCCCCACAAGGAGTGGGCGTGATTATGGTAGCGCCAAAAGCCCCTGGCCATACTGTGAGGAGTGAATTTGTCAAAGGAGGGGGGATCCCTGATTTGATTGCAGTCGAGCAAGATACAAGCAAGGGCGATGCCAAAGAGATTGCTTTGAGCTATGCGAGTGCTATTGGCGGGGGCAGGAGCGGGATTATTGAAACGACTTTCAAAGATGAAACTGAAACAGATTTATTCGGTGAGCAAGCTGTTTTGTGCGGGGGTGTGAGTGCGTTGGTGAAGGCAGGGTTTGAAACGCTCACTGAAGCGGGCTATCCTGAAGAAATGGCTTATTTTGAGTGCTTGCACGAACTGAAGTTGATTGTGGATTTGATTTATCAAGGCGGCTTGGCTGATATGCGTTATTCGATATCCAACACAGCTGAATACGGCGATATGGTCAGTGGCCCTAGAGTCATCACAGAAGAGTCCAAAAAGGCAATGCGTGCTATTCTTAGAGATATTCAAGATGGTAAATTTGCCAAAGATTTTATTTTGGAAAGAAAGGCAGGCTATGCCAGAATGAACGCAGAGAGGAAAAATTTGAGCGAGCATAAGATTGAAAAAGTGGGCGAGCGTTTGCGTGCGATGATGCCTTGGATTGGGGCTGATAAGCTCGTAGATAAAAGCAAGAACTAAGGGTGGCAATGTCTGAGGTAATCACGATAACTTCTGGAAAAGGCGGGGTGGGCAAAAGCACAGCAACAGCCAATATCGCTGTGGGCTTAGCCCAAAGTGGCAAGAAGGTAGTGGCTGTGGATTTTGATATTGGCTTGCGTAATCTGGATATGATTTTAGGATTAGAAAATCGCATTGTCTATGATGTGGTCGATGTGATGGAGGGGAAGTGCAAGCTTTCTCAAGCACTCATCAATGACAAAAAGACTAAAAACCTTTTTTTCCTCCCAGCCTCTCAAAGTAAGGACAAAAATATTTTAGACAAGCAAAAAGTCAAGATACTGATAGAGGATTTGAAAAAGGATTTTGATTATATTTTGCTTGATTCTCCTGCGGGTATTGAATGGGGATTTGAACACGCGATTTTTTGGGCAGATCGTGCGTTGGTGGTGGTGACTCCGGAGGTGAGTTCTGTGCGTGATAGCGATCGGGTCATTGGGATTATTGATGCAAAATCAGATCGCGCTAGAAATGGTTCTGAAGTCCAAAAACACATTATCATCAATCGCTTGAAACCTGAATTGGTCCAAAGAGGAGAAATGCTCTCTAATGAAGATGTGCTCAATATCTTGGCTTTGCCCTTGATTGGGCTTGTCCCAGAAGATGATAAAGTTGTTTCTGCGACCAATTCAGGCGAGCCTGTTATCTATGGAAATAGTATGAGTGGGGAGGCATATAAACGCATTGTCAGGCGCTTGTTGGGTGAAGATGTCGCATTCCCTGAGATCAAATCACAAGGTGGTTTGTTGAGTGTTTTTAAAAGGCTGTTCCGATGAGTTGGCTTGTAAAATGGTTTGGTAATCACGGCAGTGCCCAAGCGGCCAAAGACAGACTCAAAATAGTCCTTGCGCATGAGCGGAGTGTGAAGCTGCCTTATATGGAAGATATGAAACGCGAAATTTTAGAAGTGGTGCAAAAATATACCCACGCCTCTAAAATCGACATCAAGGCTGATTCCAATCAAAATATTGATACATTAGAGGTTGAAATCATTTTAGGCAAATAATGAAAAAAACCTTTTTTGTGACTCTGCTGCTTTTGGTGTGCTTGGTGCTTGGAGCTTTGAGTGGGTATTATGTCTATGGTTTGAAGCCCTCTATAGACACAGATACAACCACAGATATAGCCACAGATTTTCAAAACAATGGTTATAACAATAGCAAGGGGTTTGAGTCTGGCTTATCCCCGCTAGCCCAGCACGATAGCCCAGCACTCCAAATACTACAAGAAAAGCAAGAGCCCACCGCTCAAGCCTCTCAAAACCCCTCTATAACTTCTATAACCCCTATGGCTTCTATAGTTTCTACAACGCCCCCAAAGCCCAAGCTTGCTATTATTATGGACGATATGGCTTATCCTTGGCAGTTAGAGTCCTTGCACCAGCTAGGGCTTGTGATCACGCCTTCATTTTTCCCCAAAAACCACGACAATCCCCACACGCCCCAAATGGCACAAAATGAGCCATTTTATATGGTGCATTTGCCCTTAGAGGCATTGCATTTTTATCAAAGCCCACACAAATGGATCCAAGTAGGGGACACTCAAGCAAAAATAGAAGCCTATATCGCATCGATCAAACACGATTTTCCTCGTTTGCACTTTATCAACAATCACACAGGTAGCAAATTCACTGCTAGCTATGTGGATATGAAAAATCTTATAGAGGTGTTAGAAAAATATGGTATCCATTTTGTAGATTCACGCACCACGCCCCTCACACAAGCGCCCAAAATCTATGCAGAGCTACATACGCCCTTGCTTTCTAGGCAGATATTTTTAGACAATAAGCCAGATAAAAAGGCTATTCTTATCCAGATAAAAAAGGCTATTGATATTGCAAAGAAAAAAGGCTATGCCATCGCTATTTGCCACCCACACAAGCAGACCTTTGAAGCGCTCCAGATTGCCAAAAATACGCTCTTTGACTCTGTGACACTCGTGTATATCAGTGATATTTTTGCACAAGCACAGCACAATACACAAGAAAAAGCCATCAAGACAACCCCAATCAAACATCAAGACAGCCAAGAAAAAAATCAAAAGGAATCCCATCGATGAAAAGCCATTTTCTTTTTGATGCACTCCCATCATTGCCCCCTGCCTTATGCACGCTCCAAGACCCCCCACAAAAGCTCTACTACACAGGCAAGCTTCCATTGCTCCAAGCAAAGCACAAAATCGCTATCATCGGCACTAGACACCCCACACCCTACACCAAAAACTTGACATTTACTTTAGCTAAAAAAATCGCGCAAAATCGTGGCGTTGTTGTCAGTGGCGGGGCGTTGGGCGTGGATATTATCGCTCAAAATGGTGCGCTCCCTGATACGATTATGGTATCTCCAAGCAGTTTAGATATCATCTATCCTGCGTCCAATGCCTCGATCATTACTAAAATTGCGCAGCAAGGCTTGATTGTGAGTGAATACCCAGAGGGCTATGCTCCCAAATACCACTCCTTCATACAGCGCAATCGTTTGGTGGTGGCTTTGAGTGATTGTGTGATTATCCCACAAGCTGACCTCAATAGCGGCTCAATGCAGAGCGCAAGGCTTGCAAGCAAATATAATAAACCGATTTTTGTCTTGCCCCAAAGGCTTGATGAAAGTCAGGGGACTAATGCCTTGCTGCAGAAATCTCTCGCACAAGCTATTTATGATATCGATGCGTTCATTGAGATGATTTTTGGCGTGCAAGTAAAAAACAACGATGCGTTTTTAAAATTTTGTGAGGGCTTGCCGACTTTTGAAGAAGCGTATTTGAAATATGGGGATTTGGTCTTAGAATATGAGCTTGAGGGCAAAATAATGCGTGAAGCAGGGCGCTTGAAGGTTGTGGTGTGATTATAGCGTGTGATGTAGGGTTAAAAAGAATTGGTCTAGCTGGGCTCATCGGTCAAATCGTGCTGCCCTTAGCCCCCATCATACGCAAGAATCGCAATCAAGCTGCTTTAGAGCTTTCAAGGTTTTTAGAGCATAAAGGAGCTGAGCGCTTGGTGGTGGGGTTACCAGAACTCTCAAGCACTCAAGATGGAGAAATGCATCAGCGTATCAAGCATTTTATAGGGCTTTTGAGCTTTGGCGGGGAGATTATTTATATCAATGAAGATTATTCGAGTGTGCTAGCTTTTGAAAATCTTTTCCATATGGGCAAAAAATCCAGACAACAAGCCTGCAAAAACGGCAAACTCGATTCTTTGGCAGCTTGTGAGATACTCCAGCGATATATCACCCAGCACACTCCAATCAAAGACACAAATAACATTTAGTAACTTTGCTTGATAGCACGCAATAGGCTATAAGCTTTTAAGCTATCTTAAAAAGGAGAGAGGTGCTTTATGCCCTCACAGCGAGCTTGCTGATGGCTTCGGTGTTGAGGTCGTCCATATGGGTTTTGAGGACTTTAGCATACATATCGACAAGTCGATTGGTTTCGATGAGCTGGGTCATCTCTGTGATGGCATTGACATTGCTTCTTTCGATAGAGTATTGGATCAGGGCGTTTGGGGTGATAAGATTTTGGCGATCATCAAGCTTGTCTTGGGGGTATTCATAGAGATTGTTGCCAACTTTTTTGAGATATTTAGGATTATCAAAACTCACAATAGCGATTGCCCCTGCGGCCAATGGCTGCGCGATAGCTTCATTGGCAGTATCTCTAAAGTATAGATTGCCATTAACATCAGCTTCGATTTGCATGCCTTGGGGGAGCAAAATCCCGCCTTGATTATCCAGCCCGACTCTGCTTAAGATATGATAACCCTCTTTGGTGCTTAGTATTCCATCTGTGCCTATTGTGAAACTTCCATCTCGAGTGTATCTCACGCCATTTGGGGTTTGGATCGCAAAATAGGTATTTTCTTTTTGCAGGGCAAAATCTAGGGGATTATCTGTTTTGCTGATTGCGCCCAGTGCTTTGTTAGTATATTCTTCAGAGATGATAGGCACTCTGTTGAGGTTTCTGTTGATATATTTAGCCCCATCGCGTGTTTGGTTATTGATCGGGAGAGTTTCTTGATGGGTTTGATAGAGCCTTAAAAAATCGCCGATAACTACATCATCGCGTTTGAAGGCATTGGTATTGAGGTTGGCTAGGTTGTTAGAGATGATATCAAGGCGATTGAATTGAGTGACCATACCACCTGTGGCAGAGTAATAACCATTTTGCATTAAAAACCTTTATGGGTATTTCTAGGATAGAAGCAAGTTTTATTCCTCAAGGCTTGATGATATTTGTTATCATTTTTGGATAGAATAAATTACTTTTGACCAAAAGAGGACACATGCAGCAAACGATCCAGTCATTTCAAGATTCGTTCCACACTTGGGGATATTTGATTTTATTTTTATATTGTATGGGGAGTGGGTATGTAGGCATTATCATTGCTGGGATATTGAGCTCTTTGGGGAGTATGGATATAGGGATTTCTATTGTTGTGGCGTTTTTGGGTAATACTTTTGGGAGCAGTGTGCTAGCACTTTTGGGTAGATACCAAAAAGGTGAAATACTCAAATATTTTGCTAAGTATCGCCGCAAGGTCGCTTTGGTGCATACTTGGATGCGTAAATATGGGATTTGGCTGATTTTTATCAACAAATATATCTATGGGGTGAAGACTATCGTGCCTATTGCTATTGGTGTGAGTAAATACAATATGAAAAAATTCCTTATTTTCAATGCCCTTGCGTGTGCTATTTGGGCAGTAGCACTTGGAATGGTGGCGTATTTTGCTAGTGAGTTCATCAAAAATATTTTTTCTCAGGTCAATGAAATGCCTTATGTGATGCCATTGATTTTTGTGTGTATTGTGCTGGTTGTGTGGGTGTTGCTGAAAAAATTTGGGGAAAAATGAAGTATTGGTATTTGATTGTGCTAGAAAAGTGTTTGATAGATATTTTGATGTATAATACAAGACCTAAAAATAAATTACAAAGGATAAACGATGAAAAAAATTGGTATTTTTTATGGAAGCGATAGTGGCAATACACAGACAATTTGTGAAAAAATTGCTGATAAACTCGGTAAAGAAAACACCGAACTCATCGATGTAGCAAAGGCTTCTAAAGACCAACTTCTAGGCTTTGATAATCTTATCTTGGCTAGCTCTACATATGGTAGTGGTGATTTGCAGACTGATTGGGAAGATTTCATTGGCTCTTTTGAAGAGAGTGATTTTGCTGGCAAGACAGTGGCTCTTGTGGGTCTTGGAGATCAAGATACTTATAGTGATACCTTCTGTGATTCTCTCTATCATTTATATGAAAAAGCAAAAGGTGGCAAGATTATCGGGCAGACTTCTACAGATGGCTATACTTTTGATGATTCTAAGGCAGTCGATGGGGATAAGTTTGTAGGACTTGCTATCGATGAAGACAATCAAGATGACTTGACAGAGGGTCGTATCGATGCTTGGGTCAATGATATCAAATCAAAATTTGCTTGATTACATGAACTTCTGAAGAGTGTTGGCTTTTGCCATCCACTCTTTGAGCCCCTCCCAATCTTCTTCAGAAAGCAGCTTTTCTGCTAACAACATCTCTTGTGCGAACAAATCGATTGCTTTGAGGACATTTTCTTTATTTTGTTTGAAAACATCATTCCACATGATCGGTGAGCTTTTAGAAATACGGCTCATATCTTTGAACCCTCCACCAATGAGCGCGAGAATAGTTTGTGGGTTTTCTTGCGAGAGGACGGTGTTGGCTAGGGCATAGCTGATGATATGGGGGAGGTGGCTGATGAGTGCGATATGTCTATCGTGCTCTTTGGAGTTCATTTTAATGATACGCATACCAATGGCGATAAAAATCTCTTTGGCACAAGCGATTTGAAATTCCCCGCTATCTTCAAGGTCAGCAAGAATAATGATTTTATTTTTGAAAAGATCTTTCAAGGCCGCCTTAGGACCATAGCACTCAGTCCCGCTCATGGGGTGGGCTGCGATAAAGTTTTTTCTGATAGAAGCTGGGATAGCTGCAACAATTTTTTCTTTTGCCCCGCCAAGATCGATGATTGTTGTGTGTGGGGGGATATTTTTGAGTTGTTGGAGTGTTTGTATGATCCCCTCTAAGGGCGTGGCTAAAAATATAACATCACACATTTGGATTCCATCAAGACCCACGCATTCATCGACTAACCCCAAAGAGAGGGCTTGCTGGGTATGGAGCGGGTTGATGTCATGGCCGAGTATGGTTTTAAACATTTTTGTTTCTTGGAGGGCAAGCCCCATCGATCCACCAATCAGCCCCAAACCGATAATTCCTGCTTGCATACTGCCTCCATCTAATCAATTTTTAGCCCTTTGCTTGCAAAAGGCAAGCCATCTATAAAAGCACTGCTTTTAAGACCTCTTGTATAGTATTTACGGGAGTAATTTCTACTTCTTGTTTGACCTCTTGAGGGATATCATCTAAATCTCTCTTGTAGTTTTTCTCGGGTATAAGGACTTTTTTGATCCCTGCTTTGTGTGCTGCAATTAGCTTTTCCTTCAAGCCACCAATGGGTAAAACAGCGCCTGTAAGGGTCAATTCACCCGTCATGGCAATATCAGAGTGCGTTTTTCTTTCAGACAAAATCGAAGCAATCGCACTTGCCATGGCAATCCCTGCGCTAGGGCCATCTTTTGGAGTTGCTCCCTCTGGGACATGCAAATGGATATCATAGAGGTTATAGATTTGTTCTTGGGGCTCTTTTTTGTTCTTTCTGCCCTTTTTTGTTGGGAGTGGTAGGTCTTGAGAGTCGATCAATACTTTGATGACAGAAAATGCAATGCGTCCTGATTCCTTCATCACATCTCCAAGGCTGCCTGTGAGCGTGAGGGCACCTTTGCCTTTGATTTTGATTGCTTCGATTTTGAGCACATCGCCCCCCACGCTAGTCCAAGCAAGTCCATTGATAACGCCTATTTTGTCCTCGCCATTGATTGTATCGATTTCAAATACGATTTTATCGAGATAGTGGGGCAAGTCTTTGGGCGAGATGATGATTTTATGGGTCGCGTGTTTGGCTTCCAAGATGGCTTTTGCACATTTGCGCATAATTGTAGCGATACTCCTACGGAGGTTACGCACGCCTGCTTCGCGGGTATATTTTTCGATGATGATTTTAAGGGCTTGTGGGGTGATACTCACTTCAGTGGGCTTGAGTGCGTGTTTTTTTAGCTCTTGGGGGATAAGGTATTTTTTGGCAATGGATTCTTTTTCTTGCGGTGTGTAGCTAGAAACACTGATGAATTCCATACGATCGCGCAAAGGAGCAGGGATATTAGAAATATCGTTTGCAGTGGCAATAAATATGATAGAAGAGAGGTCAATATTGAAATTAGTGTAATAGTCCCTAAAGGCAGTATTTTGCTCAGGGTCTAAAATCTCAAGCAGCACGCTTGTGGGATCACCGCGCATACTCCTACCGACTTTATCGATTTCATCAAGCACCATCACGGGGTTCATTTCTTTAGCTTCGATCAGCCCTTGCACGATCCTACCGGGCATAGCACCCAAATAAGTTCGTCTGTGTCCTCTGAGCTCATTGACATCTTCTAACCCACCCAGTGCGATACGAATCAGAGGGCGATTGATGGCTTTAGCAATGGAGTTTGCCAAACTAGTCTTACCCACACCCGGAGGGCCATAAAAGCATAGGATTGTTCCTTTGCCCTCTGTGTCGCTCTTGTGTCTTTGGGCGAGTAGCTCTCTGATGGCAAAATACTCTACAATCCTTTCTTTGGGCTTTTGGAGGGAGTAGTGGTCAGAATCGAGTTGTTTTTGGACATTTTTGATAGAGAGTTTTTTTCTTCCAAATTTACCAAATGGGATTTCAAGCACCCACTCAATGTAGCTTTGGACAATGTTAGCATCAGCACTATCTTGATGCATGCGAGTGAGTCGCTCGATTTGTTTTTTGATTTCTTTATAGGCTTCTTTATCCATAAAGGGCTTGATTGTATCGAGTTTTTGGTAGTATTGGTCGATTTCTTCATCCCTTTGTTTATCGACACCTAGCTCTTTTTGGATTTGTTTGAGCTGTTCTTTGAGAAAATATTCTTTGTTGATTTGCTCCATTTTATTATGGACTTTGCTTTTGATTTCTTTTTGGAGTTTTTGGGTTTGGGTTTCTTCGATGACAAGATCGATTAAAAGCAGGAGTCTTTTTTCTGTATCATCGCTTGCAAAAAGCTGGTAAGACTGCTCTTTTTTGAGCCTTAAGGTTGAAGCAATCAAATCAACAATGCGATTGGGATCGTCATTATCATCAATCGTTTTGAGCAAATCAGGGGGAAAAAACTGACTGATATTAGCAAGGTTGGTGACTTTTTCCCGCAAGACTTCCATAATCGCATTGATTTTATCGGGGTCATAGTCTTTATAGGCGATGACTTCTATGAGTGCTTGGAGGGGGTCTTCACTTTCGATGGATAATATCTTGCCTTTTGTGATACCTTGAAAAAGGAGCTTGATCCGTCCATCAGGCAAGGCAACTTTACGCATAATATTCCCAATCACTCCCACATCATAAAAGCTATCTTTGAGTCTTTTTTGCTCTTGAGAGTTTTTAGCACAGCTCACAAAAACAATATCATTTTGTTCTAAGGCTTTATTGGCTGCTTTGATATTGGCTTCATCTGTGATGAAAATCGGGGCAATCATAAAGGGATACATAAAGACTTCATCTTCTATAATGACAGGTATCGTGCTTGGGAAGTTGCCATAATTACTTATTTGCATCAAAATCCTTTACCAATTAAATATAACGACATACCACGGGATATGTGAGGGTTTGGGGTTGGTTTCTTTTTGGAGCTCTTCATCAATCCGTTCGAGGTATTTATCCAAGGCTTCTTTTTTGTGCTGTTTTTTATAGACATTGGCAATGGCTTTGTTGAGCTCGTTTTGCCCCAACACAAATTTCACTTGTATATATTCTACATACGGGATATAGCGGCTATTGGGGTATTTGTTGATGAAATTATCCAAGGCTTGGAGCGTATCAGAGATAAATTCTTGGTCTTTGCTTTGATTTTTGAAGGCATAATAATGGGCTTGGAGCTTTAAAAAGGCTATATAATCGGCATTTTGGATTGTCCCATATCGTTTTAAGTATTCATCAAAATAAAATTCAGCCAAAATATATTCTTCTTGATTCATATGCGCTTGCCCTAAAATCAGCATTGCCTCAGGGAGCAAGGGAGAGTTGATATGCTCACTTTGTAAGGAGGAGTAATAGTTATCTGCTGTTTCAAGGTTACCAAATTTGATTTCTTTTAAAATCCCTTGATACCAATAGGTGGCGGGCTTATTGTATTCGGCATTTTGCTTGGCACAAGCAGCCAAAAAGACTGCGAGCAAAAGTAAAAAAATGGTGTGTCTGCAAGAAACCATAAAGCCCCTCATTTTATTGCAAGTTTTTGGCATTATATCGAATCTCACACAATCATTTAAACAATATTTTCCAAAAATTGATTTTTGTGCATAAAATTGGATAAAATCTGAATAATTATGCTAAGATTTTATAGAGCAATTTTCTAGCTAGAAAGATTAAAAGAGGGCTGATAATGATTTTTGATGTAAAATCGCCAATTTTGGGGTTTGAAAATGTTACGAAGATGAAATTAGAAAAAATAGATGATATTTTTGTTCGTCTGAGTAATGCAGAGGGCGATGTGCCTATTTTTACACTCATCAACCCCTTTGTATTGAGAGAGTATGCATTTGATGTCCCCATTGCTTTGAAGCTTTTATTAGACCTAGAAAATAGCAAAAATATTTTCACTGCCAATATTATGGTGATCCAAACTCCCATACAAGCCTCTACTATCAATTTTTTAGCCCCTGTAATCTTTAACTTCGATAATCAGACAATGGGGCAAGTTGTCCTTGATAGCCTTAAATACCCACAATATGGTCTTGCTGAGCTGATCTCGCATTATTACAAAGAAGAAAAGTAACTTTTATTTTTAATTGATTAGCCATTTTATTTTAAGATACCCCAAAATTTTACATTATAAGGATCTGAAATGGCAGCACAAAAAACTTTACTTTTTGTTGGCTATGGCAGTATGGCAAAGGCGATTGTTTCAGGGATTGCTTGCAGTGCATTGAAAGACACTTATCGCTTAGAAATTGCTGGGAGAAACCCCCAAAAAGCTCAAGAATTTATCAAAGAAAACCACATAGAGGCTTTTGGAAAAGTATATGGAGGCTCTAGCGAGATTGATGTAATAGGCAAAATCGTTATTTTATGTATCAAGCCCTATGCTTTAGGAAACTTTACCTACAAAGGCAAGGCAGACTCTGTTTATAGCGTGATGGCAGGGGTGTGTATGGATACCTTGAAGCAGCATATCAGAGCAGATCATTATGCGAGATTAATGCCTAATGTGGGTGCTAAATATCAAAAATCATCGACAGCTGTCTATCTTGAGGGGGATATTCAAGAAGAAGCCCAAAAAATCATTGCAAGTTTTGGGAGTGTGGTTTTTGTGGATTCTGAAACGTTGGTGGATGCATCGATTGCTACAGGTGGGAGCTCACCAGCCTTTTTAGCGCTGATCGCACAGGCTTTAGTCGATGCGGGCGTGCGGGAGGGCTTGCGACGTGATGATTCGCTCAAGTTAGTGCGGGCGACATTTGAGGGCTTTGCTCATTTATTGAGCGAACAAACTCCTGATACGATCATTGCTTCAATCACAAGCCCAGGGGGGACGACGATAGAGGGTCTGTCTGTGCTTGAAGATAGGGCTGTGCGGGGTGCTTTGATTCAGGCTTGTCACATGGCAGTTGCAAAGGCTAAGCAAAAGCACTGATACTTAGAAAGGATTCTAACGCTCATCTTTATTCATCGCACCATAGGCAAACTTGACATACACAGATAGCCCTACTAAAAGCATTGCGACACCTCCGGTGAGATAGACAGCATAGATGATTTTATCGGGTTCGCTGATGGTGAATTTAAACACCAACATCAGTGCTTCAATCGCCAAAGCAATCACGATAGACCCCAGAAATCGGATCATTGTTTTATGGATAGCGCGGTGGTTGTCCCCACTATTTTTTCCCAAGACTTCTTCTTCAAAAATCGCTTTGACCAAGTCAAAAATCGCGAGGGCTAAGGTGAGTAAGATGGTTGATTCAAATACTTCTTTGATATCAAAGCTCCTGAAATGGATTGAAGCTGTCCAAAAGCTTGAAATTCCCTTGACAAAAAGTAAGATTGAAATCAGTGTGAGCATACTTGAGAGGGAGAAATACATCGCAACACTGAAATGGGAAAAAATATCATAGAAACGGCTCGGTGAGCTAATAGCAATGGCTTCGTTGAGTGGGATATCGATACAAGCGACAAAGAGCAGCTCACGATGGGTATTGTAGATAGGATAAGAAACGGTCACGACGAGATTTCCATTAGTGCTGCTGGGATAGGGGTTGGTGATGACACATTTTTGCTCTTTGATGGCTTCATAGAAATACCCTCTATCAGCAAAGTTTTCACAAGTTATGTGTTGGATATGTTTCTTGTCTGTGATGGTTGCACTCACTTGGTTGCCCTTGGCATCTAAAATATAAATGCAATCAAAGGCCTTGATTTCATCTTTGATCTTTTTGGCAGCGTTGAGTATCGTATCTAAGGTCATTTCAGGCATATAGTTTTTGATATTTTGTGTGAAAAGGTAGCAGATATAAGCGCGCAGCTCCGATCGGATTTTAGCATAAGTCACAATGTCTTTTGAGAGCATCAATACTCCTTTGTGGTTGTCTTTGGGCTTGCATTTTACTATAATATTTGAGTATTGTATGCAGAGGAAATTGTTATAAACTTTTAAAGATTTATCTTCAAAACTGATTTATAATTTCACATTTTAAATTTAGGGATAGTGTATGCTGTATTATTTGTATTCAGATTTTGGGATCAATGTGTTTCAATACTTGACATTTAGGGCAGGCATGAGCTTTTTTTTAGGGTTTTGTCTGTGTGCTTTTGTAATGCCTTATTTTATTGGGTGGGCAAGATCTAAAAAGGCAAACCAGCCCATATCAGCCTTTGTCCCTGCACATCAAGGCAAGGCAAACACGCCGACAATGGGGGGGATTGTATTTATTGTATCGACGATCATTGCTTCGATTTTGACCGTTAAGTTGGCAAATATTTATGTGGTGTTGGGGCTTTTTGTTTTGGTGGCTTTTAGCTTGATTGGGGCTAGAGATGATTATATGAAAATTGCTGCTAAGAAAAATAGCGGTATGAGTGCGCGATTGAAATTTATCTTGCTCTTTGTTGTTTCTATCGGAGTTTCTATCTCTTTGAGTATGCACGGGCTAGATTCTAGCTTGTATATGCCTTTTATGAAAAAGCCTTTGTTTTATCTGGGGGATTATCCGGGTGTAGCGATTGCTTTTTGGACATTGGTATTTTTGGCTACGACAAATGCAGTCAATATCACTGATGGGCTTGATGGACTAGCGACTGTGCCTAGTATTTGTGCCTTGGTTTCTTTGTCGATTTTTGTTTATATTGCAGGCAATGCAGAGTTTTCTAGGTATCTTTTGTGGCCGCGCGTTGTGGATGCTGGCGAGCTTTTTGTCGTTTCTACGGCTTTGATTGGGGCGCTTTTTGGGTTTTTGTGGTATAACTGCCACCCCGCGCAGATTTTTATGGGCGATAGTGGCAGCCTTGGAGTTGGGGGATTTATCGCTTATATGGCTATTGTTTCTAATAATGAAATTTTACTTGTCTTGATTGGATCAATTTTTGTGATAGAAACGCTTTCAGTGATTTTGCAAATTGGCAGCTATAAGACGCGTAAAAAACGGATTTTTCTGATGGCACCTATCCACCATCATTTTGAGGCTAAGGGCTGGGCAGAGAATAAAATCATTGTCAGATTTTGGATCATTGCGATTTTAAGCAATATCATTGCTTTGATGAGCTTGAAAATAAGGTAATTTGAGGTAAATTGATGGAACGCATTTCTGTTTTTGGCTATGGCACTACAACCCGACCTATTGTAAAACTTCTGAATACACAAGGTATTGTATGTGCGATCTTTGATGATGTGTTCAAGCAAGCAAGCCACGACCAAGAGGGCAATGCGTTGCTGCCTTCTAGTTGGTTTGATCCACAAACTTCAGACCTAGAGATTCTAAGCCCAGGTATCCCCCCCTCTCACCCTCTCCTCCAAAAGGCAAAGCACCCTATCAGTGAGTATGATTATTTTTATGACCAATTTTCTCCTGAATATAATCCCCAGAGTATCTGGATCAGTGGGACTAATGGCAAAACCACTACAACAGAAATGCTCACGCTCTTGCTAAAAGACCAAGGTGCAAAAAGTGGAGGCAATATCGGCACGCCTTTAGCTGAACTTTATAGGCAGAAACCTCCTTTATGGGTGCTAGAAACAAGCTCTTTTACCTTGCATTATACACACAGAGCTTACCCTACATTTTACCTCCTCCTCCCAGTGAGAGAAGATCATATCAGCTGGCATACAAGCTTTGAAGCCTATGTGCAAGCTAAGCTCAAGCCACTTTTAATCATGCAGCAAGATACTTTTGCACTCCTCCCTCAAGAATTTGCCCACAGATATGAAGCAAAAAATTTTTTAGGCAAGGCTTTTTATTACCAAGATATACAGACTCTAGCCCAAGATGTTGGCGTAGATACACATGCACTGCATTTCAAAGGGCCTTTTTTGCTTGATGCACTCTTGGCATTGCAAGCAGCAAAGATTTTTTCTAGCAGAATAGACACTACTTTGCTCAATACCTTTAAAATCGGGCAGCATCGTATGGAAGAGTTTCATGACTCAAAGGGGCGTTTATGGGTTGATGATAGCAAGGGGACTAATGTCGATGCGACATTAGAAGCGCTCAAAAGCTATGCAGACAAAAAGATATTTCTGATTTTGGGCGGCGATGATAAAGGTGCAGATTTAAGGCCTATTTTTGAGCTTGCTAGGGGGTTGGATATAGAGATTTTTGCTATTGGGAGCAATGAAGAAAAACTCTGTGTGCTAGCTAGGGAATATGCGTGCGTGTTGCATCCATGTGCAGAGCTTAAAAATGCTGTCAATGCAATCAAAGAGCGTTTGGGGCGTGATGGCGTGGGCTTGCTCTCTCCAGCAGCTGCGAGCTTAGATCAGTTCAGCTCTTATAAAGAACGTGGAGAGTTATTTTGCCAATACGTCACAGAAGAAGAGTAAAAACAAGAAGAGGAAAATAGAGATGAAAAAGTTTATTTTGAGTATTATAGCAGTTTGGATTTGTATGCTGCCCCTTTCATTGCGCGCGATGGAGAATCCAGATTTTGTGGATTTGTATGTGATTTTAAAGCAAATCGATCAGATCAATCAAGTCATCAACACCTATAAAAAAGATCCTCAAAAGTCCCAAGAAGCGAGCTTATATGCTGACCAAAAAGATAATTTACTCAAAGAGTTTGTATCAAAAATCAATAGCCATAAAGAAAAAATAGGCATTGATATCACACAAAATAAAGCCCAACAAGAAGAAGTCCAGCACAAGCTAGATGTGAGCTTGCAAATCAAAGATCCCTATTCTTTTTCTCTCAATAAAATCACCCTAGAATCCCTCCAACTCGATGCGCGTATGTATGATTTTTTAGAAAAATTACGCACAAAGATTGATTTTTTCTCTCAAAAAGATGATGTCACCAAGATTGTCGCACCTTTTTTGCTTGAATTTGCTCAAAAACAAATGCAAAAATATACCTTACCCACGCAATTAGGAACATCGCAAAAAGAGCTTTTGCACCATAAACTCAAAGAATATCAAATCAAGCTTGATACTTATGTCGAAATTTTGAGCTATATCCAAAAAAATGCAAGTGCAGTGCTCCCCCAAAGTGCTGCTATGAATATCGGTATGGAGTGGGTGCTAGAAAAAATCGATTATTTTATCCCACTCAATACCAACAATCTAGGTATTGCTAAAGTCGTGCTTTCTTTAGTGACGCTCATCATCTTGCTAGGCTGCAGGAAGATAGTCGCTGGGGTCATCATGCGATTGGCTGATTTTTTTATCAAATTCACACGCCACAACAAAGAAATCCAAAACAAAATCCGTCACGATATTATCACGCCCATTTCAGCGTTTTTGCTTGTTTGGAGCTTTGATATTTCTTTGGATATTTTGTATTATCCAAGTCTGGCTTCCCCGAAGGTGCAAGTCTGGTTTGGAGTGGCTTATATCGCCTTGATAGCGTGGTTTGTCATCTCTTTGCTTAAAGGCTATGGCACAGCATTTATTATGAGTATCGCCCAAAAAAGTGCCGATGGCTTCCGTAAAGAAGTCATCAATTTGATTTTGAAGATACTTTATTTTATCGTGATTGTTTTAGCGATTTTGGTGATTTTGAAACATTTGGGATTTAATATTTCTGCTATCATCGCTTCTTTGGGGATTGGCGGGTTGGCAGTTGCTTTGGCAGTCAAGGATATGTTAGCAAATTTCTTTGCCTCTGTGATGTTGTTGTTTGATAATTCTTTTTCACAAGGGGATTGGATTGTGTGCGGGGATATTGAGGGGACTGTCGTGGAGATGGGCTTGCGGCGGACAACTGTGCGGACATTTGATAATGCTTTGTTGTTTGTGCCAAATTCTGAGCTCGCAAACAAATCAATCCGCAATTGGAATCGCAGGAAAGTTGGTAGGCGCATTAAAATGAGCATTGGACTCACTTATGATTCTTCAAGAGAGCAGCTCCAAAAATGTGTCCAAGAGATCAAAGAAATGCTTTTGAATCACCCCAATATCTCAAAAGATACCGATGGACGGGATTCTATAGACTATCAAGTGATTTTTAAAAAAGACATCATTTCAATGGATGATTATATGGGCTATAAAAGCACGCTTTTTGTGTTTGTTGATGAATTTGCTGATAGCTCTATCAATCTTTTGGTTTATTGCTTCAGCAAAACCGTGGTGTGGGGGGAGTTTTTGAAAGTCAAAGAAGAGGTGATTTTAGAAATCATGAGGATTGTTGCTGCCAATAATCTGAGCTTTGCCTTCCCTAGCCAGAGTCTTTATGTAGAAAGTCTTCCCAAACCTCTATAAATCCTTAAAATAGGCTATATCAGCCCTCCTTTACTCACAATTTATAGGGAGGGTGGGCTTTGATTGTGAGTATTTGAGTGGGATTTTATTCTCTGATTTATATTTTATTTATATAATAAACACATATCGTGTTTGATTGATTTATATCATCATATAATTTGGTAGAATAAAGGAGTGGCTATGCCCGTGATTATCCCTCAAGACATCCCAGCTTTTAAGACATTGCAAGAAGAAAATGTATTTGTGATCTCTTCACAAAGAGCACTCAAGCAAGATATTCGCCCCATACAGATTGCAATATTCAATCTAATGCCTACAAAAATACAGACAGAAAGCCAGCTCATCAGACTGCTTGCGAACTCACCTCTCCAAGTCCAAATCACCCTAATCACCACGCAAACTTATGAGAGCAAAAATACTTCTAAGACACATTTGGAGAGGTTTTATCAGACTTTTGACACACTCAAAGATACTTATTTTGATGGCATGATTATCACAGGTGCGCCTGTGGAAACTATGGATTTTAGTGCAGTGGCTTATTGGGAGGAGATGGTAGAGGTTTTGGAATTTGCCCAAAAAAATGTCAATAGCACGATTTATATTTGCTGGGGGGCGATGGCAGGGCTGTATCATTATTATGGCATTGAAAAACTCCCATTATCTCAAAAGATGTTCGGGGTTTTTGAGCATACAAAAACAGAAATCTCTGATGTGTTGTTTAATGGCTGTGATGATAAGATTTATATGCCCCACTCTAGGCATACCAGAGTCGATGAAGACAAGATTATACAATGCAAAGATTTGCATATTTTGTGTGAGAGCACCACAGCAGGGGCAGGGATCATCAAGTCTTGTGATAACAAAAAAATATTTATCATTGGGCATTTAGAATATGATCGTGATAGCCTAAAAAGCGAATATGAACGCGATAAGCTCAAAGGCATGCAGATACAAGCCCCAGAGAATTATTTTGATTCCAACAATGGAGTGTGTATCAATTGGCGTGCTGGGGCGAGTGTGATTTTTAGTAATTGGCTCAATTATTATGTCTATCAAGTGACTCCATTTGATTGGAAACACCCCATAGCCTAGCAATCAAGCACTAGCCCTACAGGGCAGTGGTCGCTCCCTGTGATTTGGGGGTATATCTGCGCGTCTTTGAGCTTGGGAGAGAGTGCGTGTGAGCATAGGAAATAATCAATCCTCCAGCCCGTGTTGTTTGCCCTCGCTTTACCCATATAGCTCCACCAAGTATATGCACCTGTGAGGTCAGGATAAAAATATCGATAAGTATCGATAAAGCCTGCTTGGAGAAGTTCTGTGAATTTCCCTCTTTCTTCATCAGTAAAGCCCGCGTTGCGATGGTTTGTCTTGGGGTTTTTGAGATCGATTTCTTGATGGGCTACATTGAGATCCCCACAGACAATTACAGGCTTTTGCTGCTCTAGTTGCTTGAGAAAGGCTCTGAAATCATCTTCCCACTCCATGCGATAAGAGAGCCTTTCTAGCTCGCGTTTGGAGTTTGGAGTATAGACATTGACCAGATAAAAGTTGGGGTATTGGGCAGTGATGATCCGTCCTTCTTTGTCGTGATGAGCGATACCCATATCATAGTCTATCGTGAGTGGCTTTTGCTTAGAAAATACTGCCACGCCCGAATAGCCCTTTTTTTCAGCCGTATTCCAATACTGCTCATAGCCTGCAAACTCAAATGCAGCTTGATCTGGACTCATTTTTGATTCTTGGATACAGAAAATATCAGCATCTACAGAGGTAAAAAACTCCATAAAGCCCTTATTCATACACGCCCGCAATCCATTGACATTCCACGATATTAGTTTCATTATATTCCCTTAGTCAGTTTTGATAGGCATATTATAGCTTTTGGTATCTGAATCCATATCGTGGGTATGGGGATTTTAAGAAAAATATTTGCATTTTTTGGGGTTTGTTTTGTATTTAGCAGTGTGGGTCTGATTTTTTAAGTTATTTTTCAAGGGTTTTTTGGGATAATGTGCTCTTTTGAATTTGGCTTGATAGCTCAGTCGGTAGAGCAGAAGACTGAAAATCTTCGTGTCGGTGGTTCGATTCCGCCTCAAGCCACCATTTTTACTTTCTTTTGCATACAAATCCACAATATTACATATTTTCCTCTAAAATCAACCAATTTTGCAAGTGTTTATCAAAGCAGTATTTAAAATACTAAAAATTCAAAATCAAACTCAAATCAAAATAAAATTAGGTGAGTATAATTTTGCTTTAGCCAAGGAGTAGATATGACTTTTAGAGAAGCGTTGCGAGCGATAATAAAAAATAATGGTGGATTTGCACCACTCAAATTGATTTATAAAGAAATTTGGGGCTTGAAAGATAAGGGCGATATAGGCGGTAAAACGCCAGAAAATACCATTAGGGCAATATTACAAAGAAATGATGAATTTTTTCCTATTGGCATAGGCGTATGGGGACTTAGTGAGTATAAAAACGAGCTTTTAAAAGCAGAAATAAAGCCAAAGACAAAAGTAGAAAAACAAGAGAGGATGCACGCAAAAGTGCAGGGTATGCTGCTTGAAATGGGCTCTCAAAGAGGATTTGATACCTATACAAATGACAAATCTTGGGAATTTGATAACAAAAAATTAGGCTCACTTTCTACATTGCAAGAGATTCCGTTATTTACCTATCCTGAACTCATTGCTAAAAATGTGCGATATGTGGATGTGGGGTGGTTTAGCACGGATAAATTTGCCTTCCCTGTGCGGATTTGCGAGGTGGAGCATAGCAGTGATTTTAGAGCAGCTTTCACAAAATTCAAAGAATTAGAGTTTTTAAATGCAGAGTTTTATTGCGTAGCAGAAGCAAATAGAATCACAAAATTTAATAGAGAAATTGAGAAAAAAGCATTTGAGAGTTTAAAAAATCGTGTGAAATTTGAAAGCTATGAAAATATCATCGCAGCGTATGAATATGAAATGAGAAAGATAAAATTTTAAACTATTGTTAGGTCACTCAAACAAATAAGATAAAACAAATCTAGGCTCAAATTTAGATAAGCATTGATCAAGTCTGCTCTAATTTCTCTGTGATTGTTTGTGTCAAGATGGGTTGGGGCTATGGTTTGATAGATGTGTCTTTAGCGTTAATCAATTATTGATACGATTATTTTCATAAAAATATTAAAGATGGGAATAGGTTTTCGTGGCAGATCTCAAAAAAAGCATATTGATAAAAAAAGCAGTCCTTTATTTTTTAGTCGTTTTGGTGGCTGTGATTGTTCTGTTTTTGGGTGCGAGCGATATTGCTTGGGGAGATGTGCTGGGGAATATTTATAGGCATATTGCTCATGGAGAGCCCTTGAGTAGTGATGGGGTCATTATTTATGAGATTCGTTTCCCGCGCATTGTATTGGCCATTATCGTTGGAGGTGTCTTGTCTGGGTCTGGGGCGATCATGCAAGGGATTTTCAAAAACCCCTTGGTTGATCCTTATTTGCTTGGTATCTCATCAGGAGCGGCCTTTGGGAGTGCTGTTTCTATCGGCTTGTTTGAGAGCTGGCCCATAGGGATTTTAGCTTTTATCGGTGCGATGGGGGCTTCGTTTTTGGTGATTGCTATCGGTAGATTGGCTGGGGGGAGCAGTATTTCTTTGGTGCTTTCAGGCGTGGTGCTTTCAGCTTTTTTGAGTGCGCTCAGTGGTTCGATCAAGTTTTTTGTCGATCCACAAAAAGCACAAGCCATAGTCATCTGGCTTCTAGGGAGTCTTTCACTTGCGAGTTGGGAAAATGTCCGAATCGCTCTTTTGGGCTTGGTGGTGGGGTTTGTCCCGCTATTTTTGCTGCGATGGCGTATCAATATTTTGGGCTTGGGGGATAGTGAGTGTATGTCTTTGGGAGTTTCGCCCACAAAAATGCGTTTTATCTGTATCAGTTGTATCAGTTTTGCGTGTGCGCTAGCTGTGAGTGTGAGCGGGACTATTGGCTGGGTGGGGCTTGTAGTCCCCCATTTGGCGCGAGTGATTTTTGGCTCAGATATGCGTTATTTGCTCGGTGGGTCTGTGGCTTTGGGGGCTTTGATATTATTAGGGGCTGATACCATAGCGCGGAGTGTGAGTGCTTATGATATTCCTGTTGGTATCATCACAGCGCTTTTGGGCGCACCATTTTTTATCTTTTTGCTCAGTAAGTTTGCGAGCAAATGGGGCGATCGATGAAGGTTTTAGAGATTAAAAATCTGAGTTTTTATTATGGTAAAAATAAGATTTTAGACAATGTTTCATTGGTTTCTAAGGTAGGGACAATCACAGCGATTCTCGCTCCTAATGGCACGGGCAAAACGACATTGTTTCATAATATCTTAGGTATGCACAAACCCCTTGGGGGCAGCATATCTATTGGGGGTAAAAATATCTTAGCGCTCCCCCCGCCTCTTCGGGCTAGCTATGTGGCTTATGTCCCTCAAGAGTGGGTGAGTCCTTTTAATTATAGTGTGCTTGATGTCGTGATGATGGGACTGACTCATACGATGGGTGTGTTTGGTGCACCCAAATTAGAGGACAAAAACAAGGCTTTAGAGTTGATGGAAGAAATCGGGATAGCTCATCTCAAAGACAAAGGTATCAATGAACTCAGTGGAGGGCAGCGCCAGATGGCACTTTTGGGTCGGGCTTTGTTGCAAGATTGCCCTTTGCTTTTGCTTGATGAGCCCACTTCGCATCTTGACCTCAAAAACCAAGCCTTGCTTTTCAGACAGCTCAAACATCAAGTGAGTAAAAAGCCCCTCTCTGTGCTGATTAATATCCACGATCCCAATTTGGTGAGTGCTTATGCTGATGAGGTTTTTATGCTTAAAGATGGCAAAAATTTCTATAATGGCGAGGTCAGAGAGGCGATTAGTGCAGAGAATTTGAGCGTGTTGTATGGGGTTGATGTGGCAGTGGGGTATATCGATGAGCGTCCTTTTGTCCGTGCTTTTTGATATGGTATTGTTTTTGCTTATTTTAAGACAAAAAGATACAAAGATATCGATAAGATATTTTATTAAGGGCTTAAAACTATGATGCGTTCGCTATACACTGCTACAACAGGAATGTTGGGTCAACAACTCCAAATCGATACGACTTCTAATAACATAGCCAATGTCAATACTACGGGGTATAAAAAGCAGCGAGCAGAGTTCAATGATTTGTTTTATCAAGTGTTGCAATATGCAGGCACGGCCACGAGCGAAACTACGCTTTCTCCTACGGGCATAGAAGTGGGGCTTGGTGTGCGCCCTGGGGCAGTCAGCAAGATGTTTTCTCAAGGCAGTCCCAAAGAAACTGATAATAATTTAGATGTTGCGATTACAGGAAAAGGATTTTTTCAGATCCAGCTCCCTGATGGGAGTGTTGCTTATAGCCGCAGTGGGAGTTTCAAGCTTGATGATGGGGGCAATATTGTCACTGCAGAGGGCTATATGCTTTTGCCCCAAATCACCGTGCCCCAAGATGCGACGCAGATCAATATCGGCACAGATGGCACAGTGAGCGTCGTGCAGGGGAATCAAGGCACAAGTAATGTGCTCGGGCAGATTGAAATTGCTCATTTTATCAATCCCGCAGGATTGCACGCTTTAGGCGATAATCTCTACATCAATACCAATGCCTCAGGTGATCCTATCGTAGGTATCGCAGGCAATGAGGGGCTAGGGCAGCTCAGGCAAGGGTTTGTAGAACTCAGTAATGTCAAATTAGTCGAAGAAATGACTGATCTCATCACAGGGCAGAGGGCTTATGAAGCCAACTCCAAATCGATCCAAACAGCTGATGCAATGCTCCAAACTGTCAATAATCTCAAGCGATAAGATATTTAAAACCCATTTTTAAAAGCATTATGAAAGCTTGCAAGGGATTTCTTGCAGGACTATTCCCATAGTTTTGGAGATGTGATTAAAGCGATGTATTCGGGTTTTTTATTTGCAAGGACTTGAAAAGATTTTAGCAGATGGCAAAATTCTTCATAAGAAATCCCATAAAGCTTGGCAACGGCAATCTCATTTTGTGCTTTGAGTTGATCGTAAAGCTTGGGCGTGAGTGGGATTTGATCTTTTTGAATACCAAACATATTGCTTATTTCGCAAAAAGTTTCAGGGTCGTTATAAAGTTGGAGTTTGAGAGCATTGATGGCGATGGAGTGATAAATGGGATTGTTTAAGATTTCTGCATCGTTTGGCTGGGGAAGTGGGAGACGCTCAAGATAGGTTTTATTAAGATGGATTTGCACCATCTGACGTGCTAAAAAATCGATGATTAAAGAATTGAAGATACCCAGAGCAAAAAGTAGCCGCAGGTAAGAAACACACTCTATCTTGATAGAATCTCCCAAAAGGGCGTAGCGTTTGGGTATGGAACTCCAAACGGTGTTTCCGCATCCGATATTTTTGGGCAAAAGGCTGAAGATAGCAGTATGTTCATCTGTATCTCTGGCAATGTCTCGAAAGCCCAAGCGGAAAAATTCGTGATCATATGCGATAAAGTCATCTTCATTTTGTTTGGTGGATTTTAAAAGATTTTCGTATTCTTTTTGATTGAGTTTTAAATCTTGCTTGAGGCGATAGATTTCTTTGCTTTTGAGTCTTTCTTTGAGTTTGGCAGGGTCTAGGAAATATTGCGAGGTATGAAAAGAGGTGTGGAATTGATAAAACATCTTGCCTTCATAAAGCGGCCATAATTCCCCCCCCCCCCAGAAATTTCTATAAACAGATCTTTATCTGCTGTCATATGAAGTTCGTTTCTAAAATCCAGCCATTGTAAGGAGAGTGTGGGGAAGCTTTGATAGCATTTTTGCAATATACTCAAATCAAGCTTATCACGCAATTCCATCAGGGCAAGATGGTGCGGGCTTAGGGAGGAGATGGTCTCATAATCTAGGAGAATGACCTTGGAAGCGTCATTAAGGGAGTGGGTATTGGTCTGATAAAACATTGTTTGGATCGTGTGATTTTTGGGGGCGGGAGTATTTTGGATTTGCATCAGGGCAAATTTGTAATGATTAGCTATATCGGGAAAAATACCCTCGCGGTTTTCAAAACCATAGAAAAAATGGAGCGTTTTATCTTCAAGGATATGTTTTCTCAAAGCCAAACTCCCTTCTTCAAACATCAGAGCAGAGGGTAAAATATATCCCAGATTTGCTCCTTCTTCCAAAAGCGAAAGATTGCGTTCGACAAAAAACCTAAACAAATTCCCATCTCCACTCCCGCGGCTATAGGGGTATTTGGTTTTATAGAAGTTGTTGGCAGCGGCGATATGGAATTTTTGGGCTTCATAGGCTTCTTTGATATAGGGTTTGCTCAAAAGGTCCTTTTGCAATTGTGATTTTTGCGTGTTTGACAATGTGCGATAATCGCTTTTGTATTGAGGAAAAAAGTCGCTGTCGCTGAATTTTGTCTTGTCCCAAGGGGGATTGCCGATGATGGCTTGAAAGCCTTTAAACTTGCCTTCTTCTACGATTTCGGGAAATTCGGTTTCGTAGTTGAAGAATTTGTAAGTTTTGGCATAGGTTTGGATGAGGGCTTTTATTTCCTTGTTGTCAAACAGATCTTGCAGACCTGTTTTTATGAGAGAGTCGAACAATCTTTTTTCTTCGGGTGTAAAGAATTGCAGTGCACTGAAACAATCTAAGAGAAGGTTTAGATTTTCTAGAATCGGAGTGATTTGCTCTTTGTAAATGCGTTTGGATTCCAATATCTCTTCTTCGGTCGTGTCTTTTAGGGAGTCAAGTTGTTTAAAGACATCTGATAAGGCATCAAATTCTTTTAAAAAATTTTGTATAAAAAGATTGCGTGCGTTTTTGTTGTAATCAGAATAGAATTTTTTAAATTCTTCGATACTTGAACCGATTAAGGCATTGCCACATTTGATATGGTGTTCGATAAAGCTTAGTGGCGTTCCAAAGATAAAGCTGTCGATCCAAAGACTGAGTTTGGTAAGTTCAATGCTGAAAGGATTGAGATCCACGCCAAAAATCGTGCGTTTGAGTAAAAGGCGCTTGAGGATATCGCTCTCATCAATTTGATAATTAGCGATATATTGGGCGGTGTTGTCGATAATGGTTTGCTTCTCTTTTTCATAAATTGCTTTTAATGCTTCATAGGCATCAAAGTTATGCAATATTTCTAAGGTGATTTGATTGAGTGCTTCAACCAAAAAATGACCGCTTCCGCAGGCATTGTCAAGGATTTTGAATTGTAGGATATTTTCGGGTGTGATTTTGTTTTGGAGACATTCTTTTACCAGATAAGAAACGACAGATTCAGGTGTGTAATAGCTTGCAGTCGTTTTGCGGGAATTGCTTGTATTTTTGAGATAGATTTGTCCTTTTGTGTAATGCTTAGCCTTTTGGATGGTGTGGGTTTTTTTGATTTTCTCATAATCATAGCTATCGAAATAGCCTTCAATTTCGGATTGCTTGGATTTTGATTTCTTTGAAGAGTAGGCGATATAAAAAATATCTTCTTGAGCGATCTGAAAAAAGTAAGTCAATAAGCCTTCATAAATTGTGCCTAAATGAGAGATTGAAAGTGTGCGATAATCGCGTTTGAAATGTTTATCGGATTCTTTAAAATAAAAGAATTTTTCTAAAATCTCTTTGAGATCTTTGTTTGAAAAAAGCTTGGGAGCATAAAGAGGCTTTGTTTTTGTGGCATCAAAAAGTCCGCCGTTAAAGATAGGCATATCGTAATTGGGTTCGCCCTTGTCATAAATATTAAAAATTTTTTGTAGTTGGACAAAACCGCTGAAGCTGTCTTCCTTGTCATCAAGTTGTTCGAGTAGATTTTGCAAACTGATTTCATCTTTGAAGTATTTATGTGCTTGGAGTGTCTCATCGAATTTATCTTCAAAATAAGCGATAAACAATAAGCGAAATGTAAAATAAAGGGCGTTTTTATACACATCTTCGAGTGAAATGCCCTCATTTTTGGCATAAATGCAACTACCGATTTTTTCAAAAATCGAATCTTGATTATCGATTCCATAAATCAAAGCTTTCAAGTCATCTTCAATTTTCTTTTTTGATTGGGTATTTTTGAATAAAACTTCTGCGATCGGAATTTCTTGCTGATTTAAAACGGGCATAAAATTTTCTGCTCTAAAAACAAAATAAAAATACTTGAACGCTTCACAATCGTTATTTTCGATGATGGCTTCCAAATCGATTTCGTAGAAGATTTTTTCTGAAGAAAGCTTGGAATTGTCATAAAATCTCCACAATCTTCCGTTGGTTAAAAATCCGAAATGAATTCTTAAGCTGTTGAGATAACGCAAGATTTGAAAATGCGGGTTGTCTTTTACTTTTTTGTTATCAACGGCAATATTATAAGCTTTAGATTCCAAGATAACGCTTATTTTATCGTTGCTTGAGTATCTATTTTGCGAGGGAATATTTTGATAGGCTGCTTTTGATTTTTCATCTGTAAAAAGCAGAAAATCAGGTTTTTCAATCTTGCCTTGAATGATTTTGCTTTCTTGATAGATAGAGTGCCATCCCAGAATTTTGAGTGTTTTGGAGATAAATTCATCTTCAATTTGAGGTTCATTTTGATTTTGAAATTTTTCTTTATCATACAAAGAGCATATTTTTTCAAAAGTTTCGCTCAAATTTTCTTCAAAAGGATAATTTTTTTTAAAACTAACCTCAAGAGTGTAGTTTGTAAAAAGATTGTTTTTTAAAAAATAAAAGTTTTTCATACAATTAGCCTTAAATGATGGAATGATGGGGCAATGCTATTGTTTAAAGAGTGATTCAAGTGCATCAATGCCGACTTTTGAAAGGGTTTTATCTTGCGTGTCTTGCGAATCTTTTTCTGCATTGATTTCTACAAGCTCGATGTCATAGCCTGTAAGCATTGAAGCCAGACGGATATTGATACCATTTTTGCCGATAGCTTTGCTTTTTTGGTCGCTCATGATATTGATGATGGCTTTAGGGGGGATGTTTTCTTCTGTTTGTGGTTGGAGTTTGATACTGATGATATTGGCTGGTGCTAAAGCCTTGGAGATGAATATTTCAGGCACTTCAGAGTATTCGATACAATCGATATTTTCGCCATTGAGCTCTTTGCTTACAGCATTGATACGCACGCCTTTGACCCCTACGCTAGCGCCGATAGGGTCGATTTTAGGGCTATGGGAGTAGAGGGCTATTTTCGCACGATCGCCAGGGATTCTTGCACTTTTGGCGATGATGACCTCACCATCTTTGATTTCAGGGACTTCTAGCGCAAGGAGTTCTTCAAGCATTTTAGGCGTGGTGCGCGAGAGTTCGATATGGATACTATCTTTGTTGATACCCACATGTTTGAGGATCGAAGAAACAGTATCGCCCACAACAAATTTTTCACCTTTGATACGATTTTTGATAGGCAAGACAGCGCGGATTCCATCGATTTCGATATAGGTATTTTGGGATTCATCGACGCGGACAACAACTCCAGTGATGATTTTGCCAATGTTGGATTTGAATTTTTCAAATAATTGATTTTCAATCATGCGCTGGATATGGAATTCAAGGTCTTTAAAAAGCGAATTCACAGCGTTCCTGCTCATATCCTCCAAACTCAATTCATATTTGATCTCATCACCAGCTTTGAGCTCGCTATCGGTTGTTTTTGCCTTAGAAATGGGGATAAAGTTAGTCGGGTCATCTTGGATTCTGGGGTCATCTTCTTCGCAGACACTGATGGTGTGTATCAGCCTAAAAGTTCTTTCTTTGTGGTCTTCTTCTACGGTGTAGTTGATATTTTCATCGATTTCTTTTTTTGCCATTTTGATGATAGAGTCTTTGACAACTTGCGATACTGTCGATACTTGAAGTCCTTTTTCATAAGCAATAAGTTCTATGATATCGAGTATTTTTTCCATCTGTGTCCTTTGATTGTGTAGTTTTATTTCATAGAGTAGGAGGTTTTTAGAGTTTTTTATTATAGCAAAATTTTTTATAAATGCCATTTTTTATGGGATTTTGAATAAAGAATATTCAAACTTTTTGTAAGGCAAAACAAGTTAAAATGCACCATTAAAATTATCAAAGAAAGGAATATGGCATGGAATTGACGCTAGCTAGGGGAAATATGGAGGAAAAA
Organism: Helicobacter sp. 12S02634-8; assembly: GCF_002272865.1. Lineage (GTDB taxonomy): Bacteria > Campylobacterota > Campylobacteria > Campylobacterales > Helicobacteraceae > Helicobacter_J. The sequence continues at coordinate 152,495 of NZ_MLAP01000003.1, forward strand.
CCACAAAAAATCAGCTTAGAAAAGCTGTTTGAAAAGCTCGAAGCAGGGGGCGATAAGGTATTTTATTTTGACCGCGCTAATAACCATAAAGATCTTTTGAAGGCTGTGAATTTCTTTGAGGGCAAGGGCAGAAAGGCCTATCTTTCAGAAATCAAAATCAGTCTGGATGAAAAAGACTATATTTATGAGCTGCATATTATTTGAGTAGTTTTTGATGAAGTTGTATATAGAAACGCTCGGGTGTGCGATGAATATGCGCGATAGCGAGCATATGATCAGTGAGCTCAAAAAGCAAGGTTACACTTCTGTGACCGATGATGCTAAAGAGGCTGATTTGATATTGATCAATACTTGCAGTGTGAGGGAAAAGCCAGAACGCAAGCTGTTTTCAGAGATTGGGCAGTTTGCTCGACTCAAAAAGCAAGGGGCAAAGATCGGTATTTGTGGCTGCACAGCTAGCCATATGGGCGAGGAGATTATCAAAAGAGCACCGAGTGTGAATTTTGTCTTGGGAGCAAGAAATATCTCAAAAATCTCAGAGATTATCCATAAAGACAAGGCTGTAGAGGTTGCGATTGATTATGATGATAGCACTTATGTGTTTGATACAGCCAGAAACACAGGTATCAAAGCGCTGTTAAATATTTCCATTGGTTGTGATAAAAAATGTGCTTATTGTATCGTTCCCCACACTCGCGGTAAGGAGATTTCAATCCCCTTGGACTTGATCTTATCTGAAGCAGATAAGCTAGCAAAAAACGGCGTCAAAGAGCTCATGCTTTTGGGACAAAATGTCAATAACTATGGTGTCCGATTTTCTCTTCCCCATAGCCGTATTGATTTTACAGGCTTGCTCAAGGAGCTCAGCAAGATAGAGGGGATAGAAAGAATCCGTTTCACCTCGCCCCACCCTTTGCATATGGACGATGCATTTTTAGAAGAATTTGCTAGCAATCCTAAGGTCTGTAAATCTATCCATATGCCCTTGCAGAGTGGATCGACTAGGATTTTGAAATCCATGCGTCGGGGTTATAGCAAGGAGTGGTATCTCAATCGTGTCGCTAAGCTCAAGTCTTTAGTGCCTGATGTGGGGATTGGGACAGATATTATCGTGGGCTTTCCTACAGAGAGTGAAGAGGATTTTGCTGATACAATCGATGTGCTTGAGCAAGTGGGGTTTGATACTGTTTATAGCTTTGTGTATTCTCCGCGTCCGCATACAGAGTCTTTTGGTTGGGGAGAGGAGGGGAGTGTGCCTAAAGAGGTAGCTTCTTATCGATTGACTTATTTGCAAGATAAACACAAGGAAATTTTGCGCCAAAAGGCTAAAAATGAAATTGGTAAGATCCATCGCGTGCTGATTGAAAATGTCCGAACTGGGGAGGTGGTGTTTTCTGAGGGACGTAGCGATAATGGAAAGCTCATCAAAATCCCTAACAAAGCCCTGAATATCGGAGATATTTTAGAGATCCAGATCACACAAAGTGATGGAGGGAGCTTGATAGGGGATATGTTGCAATGACTTTAAGCTGGAAGCAAAAAATCACCCTTGCTATTCTCCCGCGGCTTGTTTGGGGGATATTGTGGCTGTTGTATGGGAGCTGTCGCCATAGATTTTATTTATCCGAGCAGCTCAAAGAAACTAATTTTATTGCAAGTTTTTGGCACGGAGAATTTTTGATGCTGCCCTTTGCTTATCTCAAGCTCAAGCCCAAGCCTAAGATTTGCGTGATTTCAAGCCAGCATTTTGATGGGGAGCTGATGGTGAAACTTTATAGTTATTTTGGGTTTCAGACTATTAGAGGCTCTACCAATAAAGGTGGCAGGCGCGTGCTTGTGGAGTCTTTTGCACATTTAAAGGAGGGGTGGGATATGGGGATCACGCCCGATGGTCCTAAAGGACCCTACCACCATATCGCTGATGGTGTCGTGGCGATGGCGCAAAAGACGGGCGTGGGAATCAGTGTATGCAGGGTGTTTCCAAGAAAATATTATCGCTTGAATACTTGGGATCGCTTCCAGATACCAAAGCCTTTTTCTCAGATTGATTATTATATGTTAGAGCCGTTTTTTATCCCCAAAGATATGGATATAGAAGAGGCTAAAAAGCTTGTTTATATGCGTATGGAAGATTTTTTAGGAGAAACGCAGCGGTTTTTGATAAAATAGTTCTAAATTAAAAAGTAGGTTGATGATGGATATTTTTGGTTTTTCAAAATTGATAAAACCTTTTTTTTCAAATGTATTTATCGCTGTGAATATCGACAGCAAGATGTGTGCGATCAAAATCTTGCGTATCAAAAATAAGCAAGTCATTGAGAGTTTGCAAAAAGAATTCAAAATCATCAACAACGAACTGCCGATGGACGCCATCAAGCTGATTAGGACTTATCAGAAAAAATATCCCTTCACCTACTTGAGCACTATGGCTAAGACTTATAATCAAGGTATCTTGAAAAAGGGCAAGCCAGAGGATTTGCTCGCATATGGTCTGAATCCTAAAGAACTCAATATTTTGGATTTTGAAAATTTTCGGTTTTATATCAAAAACTCTGCCATCAAAGAAAATATTGAAAAATTCTCAAAAATCGGTGGGCCAGATTATTTGTTTTCGCCTTTTGCACTCATTTATCACAAAATCAAAGACCAGCTAGAGCCACAAATGCATTTGTATATCCTGCAAGAAAGGAGCTGTATTTCTTTGTTGATAGCAGACAATAAGGGCGTGTATTTTGGAGGGTATTTTATCGTCGAGGGGGAAACTGAAGATGTGAGCGAGGATACGACAGCTTCGATGGACGATATTTTTTCTACTTCATTTTTGGGCGATCAAAATAAGGATTTTGATGATGAAATCGATGAGCTAGAAGATTTGGGGGATTCTGATTTTTTTATCGACAAGCTCAATGCAAGGCTTTTGCTTGATAGTCAAGAAGATGAAACCAAGGGCAAGGTAGATGATATTGCTAAGATTGCCACCGTTTCATCGATTATCCAGAATTCACTCAGAGAGTTTTATTCTAATGAACTTTATGAAAGCCAATTTATCGAAAAAATCTTTATTTTGGATACTTATGGGTTATCAGAGGGGGCTTTGAGCTATTTGAGTGAAAATATGATGATTGAAACCCATAAAATCCCTGCTTCCATACTCGATGGGCTCAATGGACTTGCAAGGATTGAATTTGCAAAGGATAAGTGATGCGTTTTAGTTTCCTCACGCCCCATCCCAAGCATATTCTGACTAAAATCACCAAGATATGGCTGTTGTATATTGTTGCTGCTTTGGTGATTATCTTTGGTTTTTTGGTTCTTTTGAAATTCCAGATATTCCTCTCTCATAGCAGGGTAGCAGATTATCAAGCCAAGCAGATTGATTATCAGACCAAGGTCATTGAACTGGATGCATACCAGAATCGGATTTTATTTGAGGTCGATTTGCTCAAAAGCAGACAGGTGCATAATCTCATCGTGCGTGATGTGATCAAAAATCTATTCAATATCATTCCCGATCAGATCACGATTGATTATATTGAAATTGGCAGTGATTTCTTGACTATCAAAGGTTCCACGCCCTCTAAAGAGGTATTCAAGTTCTTGCTCCAAGACCCCTTGAAGGCTATTTTTGGCAAAAGCAATGTGAGCTTTTTCCCTCTTTCAAATGGTTGGTATCATTTTGTTTCTACGAGCCGATCTGTCATCTCAATCATCGAACAACCCAAGGAAGCAGACAGATGAGCACACAAGGCAATAAGAATTTTTTCTATATCGATGTCGAGCCAGAGCTAGTAATCCGCAATTTGATTTTTTTTGTGATTTTTTGTTTGCTTGTGAGTGTGTTTATCAATTATTGCCTATGGCCAGTGATTGAAGAATACAAACAGCAGCATATCGAAGAGAAAAAAATCAAAATCGTATTCTTAAAAGCTAAAAGCGATTTTGAAAGCCATTTCAACGCACTCAAAAAGACCAAAACTCTCAATCAAAAATCTTTGAATATTATGTCTTCTGCATTAGATGGCACGCAGCTAAAGCACGATTTGGATCAGTATTTCACACAAGTCAATATCGTCAAACAATTATTCCAAGCAGACAATGGCGAATCTTTCAGTATCGATACATATTTTGTGCGTGGGGAGATTAAGGATATTGTGATGATGAATCGATTTTTTAGCGAGCTCCAAAATGCCCCTGCTAGTATCAAGGTCTTATTGCCCATCATTGTCAAAAAGTCTGATACCTCCTCGAGCTTGGTTGTAGAGTTTTATGTCAATATCCAAAAGAGCAATTACCACCCACAAATCAGTTTGTAACTCTTTTTCCTATATTACAAAATAGTAACAAAACGGCAAATATTATTCAGAAATTTTCAAGCTAACTTTAATTAGTATCTTTACATCAATAATAACACAAGTGATTTTATTATTGATGCGACAAACTAAAAATACTATCAAAGGAAGGGAAAATGAAGTATAAGGCTTTAGGAACATTTTTAGTATTTGCATTTTCATTGGCAGAAGCAGGGAGCTTGAAGGAAGCTTTTGAAGAAACATCATTGAGTGGCTTTGCTTTTGGTCGTTTTACCACCAATGGGGGCAATGATGGGGGTGGGAGTAGATTTCAGTTTCGCATCAAAGCCGATTTGACTTCAGGGGAGGTCAATGGCTATTCTTTAGGTGGGGGGATATTTTTCTCACAAGGCTCAGGGACACCCGATAAAGGCAACAATACCGATAATGATATCCAAGGGAGTCGCGGGGTGCGCACAGATATGAGCGGCTCAGATGTTTTTAATATCAGCAATCTTTATATCAACAAAAGCTTTACACAAACAAAGACAAAAGTCAAAGTCGGTCAGATGAATCTTACAGGGCCTTTCACAGACAAAAGCGTCGATAGAGGGATTGGTGGAAGCATAGAGAATTCTGATATCAAAGGCACACAGATATTTTTGTCTGGCTATGATAGCTGGATTACAGATGATATTTATATCGCCGCACAAGCAAGCAAACTCCCTAATGACACGGGCAAAAAAGGCTCTGGAATCGGCAATAATCTCATCATCGGAGGGGTTTCAGGGGGCTATGCCTTAGATGATGGGGCGATCCATAAGCTTGATTTTAAACTCTATGATTTATGGGCACATCAGTTGATTGATTATATGATTTTTGGTGAGTTGGCTTATAAATACACATTGGCCGAGCATACATTTTTGAAATTTATGGGACAAGTCGCTGCGACAGGTGTGAATCCATCGGCTAGATTTGAAAGCAAAAGTGTCTTTTTAAATGGATATTTTGCCAATAAAGTTTCTCAAGAATCATTTACCACAGGCCCCAGACAAGAATTAGCCACCACTAGAGGGCTTTATAATATCCAAGCAAGTATCGAAGTGCATAAATTTTATGCTGAGCTAGGATTTGCCGGAAGCTTTGGGCAAGGATATGCAGCCTTGCTTGATAATGTCGGGGGGTTCAACACAGCCGGTAAGCTTTGGAACGGCTCTCAAGGGCATGGGGCAGATGGTTTTGGATTTTTGGGTGGAGGGGCGACTAAAGGCACTAATATCAATGCCCTTTATGCAGAAGCAAGCTATAAGTTGTCAGATTTTGTTTTGGGGCTAGATTTTGCGTGGGTGAGTGGTAAAAACAACTATCCTATGCTTACAGCTGGCTCAAACCACGCCAATTATGTCTATAGAGGCTGGAGTCCTGCCTATCCCAGTCAAAAAAAGACACTCGATGCAAGTTTCTTTGAACTCACACCAAGCATTGCTTATAAAATCGGGAAAAAGATCACAGCCCAAATCTATTATGCAAGCATATTTGGAGATATATCATTGAATCGCACGCGTATGCAAATCACATATAATTTTTAAAATCTCAGGAGTCAGAGAATTTTATTAAATCTTTATATTTTTTAGAATATAGTGATTAGCTTTTAAAATTCAAAACTCGGGAGATAAAAATGAAATTTTTAAAATCTATTGTTTTGCTTTGCATGACTGGAGGGTGTGCTTTGATGGGTTCGTCGCTCAAAGATGCAATAGAAAATGCTACTTTAGATGGTTGGTTGCGCGGGAAGTATTTTTATAGTGATGGCGCTGATGGCTCAGGTCAGGGCTATCAGATGTTTTTCTTACCCAATGTCCACTCAGGGGAAGTCAATGGCTATAGCTTGACTGTGGGCTTGTTTGCTGCTTATGGACCAGGTGTGCCTGATGCTGTGACTTCAGATAATTCAATCGGAGGGAGCAGGGCACCTCGTATCGACCAGAGTTCAGCCCCAGATGTTTTTAATATCAGCAATCTTTATATCAATAAAACTTTTGAGAGCTCTAAAACCACTGTGCGAGTGGGTCAGATGAATATCGTTTCAGCCCTAAATGCAGGGACTTCCTATGGAGATAGGGGGATTGGGGGAATGATCGAAAATAAAGATATTCAAGGGATCCGCCTTTATGCTTCTGCTTATGATAGCTGGATGACAGATAATATTATGCTTGCAATGAATCAAGCTACCACCTATGGAATTGGCAACAATATCTTTATTTTGGGTGTTGAAAGCGATAAAGACTTTCAGGTAAAAGATTTGGGCTTCAAGCTTTATTATAGCTATGCTGAGCAGCTTTATAATATGATGATGTTTGGAGATATCCATTATAAATTCCATCTTGATAATGGCGTGAGTATCGGGCTTTTGGGGCAGATTGCTGGGACTGTGATGAATAGTCATGCAGCTTTCCATACTAAAGGCACGAATTTGAGTAATTATTTTTCTGCCCTAGCAGGTTTAGATCCAGAGGGAGCTCCCTATGGTGGGTATGCAAAAACTAGAGGTATTTATAATCTACAAGTCAATATCAAAGCAGGTGGTTATACAGGTAAGCTAGGCTATATCGGCAGCTTTGGTCAAGGGTATGGCACAATGCTTGATAGCAAGGGGGCTTTCAATGTGGGGGGTCAATTGTGGAACGGTATCATTGCTGGGGGCTTGATGGGGTTTGGCTGGACAGGGACAGGTGGGGTCAAGAACACAAGCTTGCAAGCAGTGTATTTCACACACCACTATAAACTCAATCGCGTTGGATTTGGGATTGATGCTGTGTGGGTCGGGGGCAAAAACCGATATCCATTTATGAAAAAAGGCTCTAAAAGAATCAGACAAAGCAGCAAGAACCGAGGCTCTGTTATCCCAGCAAGATCTGATAATGTGACAATGGATGCTAGGATTGTCGAGCTTTCTCCTCAAATCAGCTATGCTTTTACAGATAAATTCACAGGCTCTGTTGTCTACTCCCAAATGCTTAGCGATGATCTGCTAATGGGTAGGGCTGTTGTAACACTCAAGTATGATTTTGATTGATGCACCCAGATAAAAATAGTGGCTTTGATTTTGGCTTTGATGGCTCTATGTGTGCAGATTGTGGAGGGAAATGCTGCACAGGAGAGAGTGGCTATATCTTTGTCACTATCGATGAAATGTTAGCTATCAGCAATTTTTTAGATGTTTCGTTTGATAAATTCACACAAAAATATGTTAAAAAATTGGGATATAAATTTTCGCTTTTGGAGAAAAAAAGTATCGATGGTATGGCGTGTGTTTTTTTTGATGATATGACTAAAAAATGCCTTATCTATGATGTCAGACCCAAGCAGTGCGTGACTTTTCCTTTTTGGGAGGGGCATAAAAGAGATGTAATCACAGCTGAAGAGTTAGAAAATTTATGCAAATCTTGCAAAGGTGTTCAATGCTCAAAAGTTTTTTAAAAGTGGGGTTTATTTTCGTGCTGTGTGTGGCACTCAAGGCAAATACTTTTTCTGAAGATTATTATCTGATGATTAGCTCAGATGCCTTCAATCGGGGGGATTTTGCTACAGCAAAAGATGGTTATTTGGTATTGTATGAAGAAACAAATAATGTAGCCTATGCCAAGCAAGCTGCAGTTTCTGCTGCTAATTTAGGGGATTTTCAGACAGCTTTGAAGCTTGCTTTAGCTTATCAAGAAGCCACCAAAGACACTAAAGATATTTCTACAAACAAAATCCTTGCTGATAGCTATATTCGTATGGGTGATGTGAAAAAGGCGATTTCTCTTTTGGAGGGTATCAGGAAAGAGGAAGATTCTTTGGCTGTGGATAATGTGCTTGGGACGCTTTATTTGAGTCAAAAGGATTTTGACAAAGCTTTCCCTTTGATCAATAAATTTTATAACCAAACCCACGATGAAGGGGCTTTAGAAAAGATTATCACTATCTATTTGAGCCAAAATAATAAAAATGAAGCCTTGAGTCTTTTGAAATCCCATCTCAAAAAATACGGCTGCTCTGAGGAATTGTGTCAAAAAAGTTTCAATACATTGATGCAGTTTAATGATATCGCAGGGGCACAAGAAGTATTCAAAGAGATGTATGAAAAATCGCCCACAATCGAAAACGCAAGATATTATATTTGGATCCTAACTTCACAGAAAAAATACAAGCAAGCCCAAGAGGTCGCGCAGACTTTCCCGCTCAATAGGCATTTGCTGTTGGATTTGTATGTAGCACAAAAGGAGTTTGCTCTTGCGGCCAAACAAGCAAGTTTGATCTATGCAGAGCAAAAAAACCCTAAATACCTTGCGCTAGAAGCTGTTTATTTGTATGAAGCCACGCCCTCACCCCCTAAAACCCTCACCACACAGATTATCAAAAAGCTTGAAGACGCACTTTTGCAGCGCAAAAAAGAGATTGCTAGCACCAAAGAAAATCTGAACTATCAAGATGCGTTTTTTTATAATTTTTTGGGCTATATGCTGATTGATTATAGTATCGATGTCAAAAGGGGGATTGGCTATGTCAAGACTGCTTTAGAGGTTGATCCAGGGTCGATTTCTTATGTGGATTCTCTTGCGTGGGGGTATTATAAGCTTGGGAAATGCGCAGAAGCTAAAAAGATTTTTGCGACTATCCCTAAAGAACAGATTGAGAGTGAGCCTGAGCTCAAAACACATTTGCAATCTATTAGCAAGTGCGCACAATGAAGCCTTATCCTGCAAAATATTTTGAAAATCTCAAGCAAAGCTTGCAAAAAAAAGAAGAATTTTTGCCTTTTGATTTTTTAGGCAGGAGCTTGGCTTATAACCCCTATACACCAAGAGCCCAAGCCACTTCCTTCCAGAGGGCAAAGGATAGCACTACAGCAGGCAAGATTATTTTTTGTGAGCCTTTTGCTTATGAGGGGCTTTTGGCACTATCAACATCTAATACACAAGCTGTTGTGATTGATTTTACTGCTATTTATGGGCGAGAAGTCCCATCTGTAGCGGCTTTTGATTGTATCACACAGCTCAGGCGCTATAGTGAGAGATTGATTATCCATAGTGATATTTTTATCAGTCCTTATCAATTGCTAGAATCTGTGATTTATGGGAGTGATTGCGTGATTTTGGAGGCAGGTGTTTTAGGAGAGGAGCTTGCTAGTATGTGTGCGTTTGCTAGCAGAGTGGGGCTTGTGCCGATTGTGAAAATCACCACAGCCCACGAGCTCAAAGCAGCGATTTTTGCAAAGGCTGAGGTTATTTATATCGCCAGAGATTTTGATGATTTGCTCAAGCTTGTGCCAAATTCTAAGATTATTTTTCGTGATATGCCTCTTGGGTGCGATGGAGATACAAAAAGCTCTTATGGGGTGGATATGTTTTTGGTGCGTGATGGAGCGATTCAATAAAAGTTAAGATTGTTTTGGTTAAAAGGTCATTTCTAGAAATATCTAAACTATAATATCGGAGTAGAAAATGTCTTTGTTGATAAATGATGAATGTATTGCTTGTGATGCTTGCAGGGAGGAATGCCCCAATGAAGCTATTGATGAGGGCGATCCCCTCTATATCATTGATCCTGATAGATGCACAGAGTGCGTGGGGCATTATGATGAGCCTAGTTGTGTGGGGGTCTGCCCTGTCGATGCGATTATCCCTGATCCAGATAATGTCGAGAGTGTCGAAGAGCTCAAATATAAGTTTGACCAGCTGCAAGAAGGAGAGTGATGGCAAAAATAACTACCATTATTGACATAGGATCTAATTCGGTTCGTATGGCGATTTTTCAAAAAACGAGTCGGTTTGGGTTTTATCTTTTGTATGAGATAAAATCCAAAGTTAGGATTTCAGAAGGTAGTTATCGCTTTGGTGGGATACTTCAAGAATTGCCTATGTTAAGGGCTTTGAAGGCTTTGAGTGATTTCAAGCAAATCTCCCAAAAATATGGCAGCAAAAAGCTTTTGTGTGTCGCCACAAGTGCTATCAGAGATGCCCCTAATGCAAGAGAATTTATATCGCGAGTGAAGCAAACTTGTGGGATACAAATCAAGGTGATTGATGGCAAAAAGGAAGCATTTTATGGGGGCATTGCTTGTGCAAACCTTTCCCATAAAAAAGATGGCATTACCATTGATATAGGGGGTGGTAGCACGGAGTGTGCCTTCATCAAAGAGGGCAAGGTCATTGATCTGATTTCTCTTGATATCGGGACTATCCGTTTAAAAGAGCTTTTTTTTGATAAAAAAGAAGACTTGAGGGCTGCTAAGGAATTTATCAAAAAAGAAATTGAAAAGATTCCAAAAACCTATCGGCATACTAATATTTTTGGGATAGGCGGGACTATCCGCGCGATCTCAAAAATGGCAATGAAAAATACAGATTATCCCATTGATGTGCTTCATGGCTATGAAATGGATATCAAAGAGCATTTGCCCTTTATTGAGAAAATCTACACAACCAAAGAAGAAAAACTCGCCTCTCTTGGCGTGAGCGAGGACAGAAAGGACAATATCCGTAGTGGGGCTTTGATCCTTGCTGTGTTGCTAGAGAGATTTGAAGCTGATATTGTCACTACAAGTGGCGTAGGTGTGCGTGAGGGTGTGTTTTTGAGTGATTTATTGCGCAATCAAAACTACACCTTCCCCATAGGCTTCAATCCCTCTTTGAGCTCGTTGGCAGATAGATTTTTGCTCCACCATAAGCACGGGCAAAGTGTCAAAAAAGAATGTTTGAAGATTTTTGACGCCCTATGGAGTGTGCATCGAATCGATGTGCGATACAAGCTCCATCTATCCATTGCAGGGCGGCTTTCAGGTATTGGCAAAAAGCTAAGCTTTTATGACGCGCACGAACACAGCGCTTATTTTTTGCTCCACGCCCTTGATTATGGCTTTTCCCATCAAGACAAGGCCATCATCTGTCTTTTAGCCCAGTTCAGCAATAAAAAAATCCCCAAAGACAATTCAATCGCCCATATCAGCAAGATTATGCCCCCTATTTTGACCTTGCAGTGGCTGAGCTTTATACTTGGTATGGCTGAAGCGATGTGTATTGTGGGCTTGCCGAGTGATACACACTATAGCTATGAGGGCGATAGACTCAAGGTCAGAAGCTCCCAAGGGCTTTATCTCTCTCAAGAAAATGTGATGAAATTAGTCAAGCCCATAGAATTTCAGATTGAATTTTTTCAAGAGAAGGTTGTTTGAAAGTAGCTATTATTCGCCTCTCAGCTTTGGGAGATATTATCGTGAGTGCAGTTTTTTTGCCCCATCTCAAGACCCTCTACCCCCAGCTTGAGATCCATTGGTTTGTTGATGAGATGTTTGGAGATATTTTAGATCATTGCCCTTATATTGATGGCTTGCATAAACTCCCTTTCAAAAAAATATTCAAATCCAAAAACCCTATGGCATTTTATAGGCTTTGGAAGACTTTGTGTGGCTATGGTGTGTATGATATTGTGATAGATTTGCAAGGGCTTATCAAATCAGCCTTGATTGGGAGTATGCTTAAAAAATCAAAATTTATAGGTTTTGATAAAAATTCTATTCGTGAAAGTCTTGCAGCATTGTTTTATAATCATTGTGTGCATATCCCTTATGAAAAAAATATTTTAGAACGCAATGCAAAGCTCCTCTATGGGGCTTTTGGGCAAGATATCCCTCCACAAACCTCTCTCACACAAAGGCAAAAGGCTTTTGGATACACCCAGCAAGCAGCACAAAAAATCGATACTATTTTGGGTAATCAAAGCAAGGCAACCATTGTTTTTGTCCTCGAAGCTAGCCTTGAAGCCAAGACCTATCCCATTGAGCAATATGCCCAACTCACACATTTGCTCATGGATTTAGACATAAAAATCCTCTTACTCTCACACCACCACCCCAAAAAAGCTCAAGATCTTTTTGACAAAATCAGTGGTATTGCTGATGTGGTGCTTCTCCCTAAGATGGGCTTAGATGCACTCAAGGCATTGATAGGGCGGGTCGATGTTGTTATCGGTGGAGATACGGGGGTAACGCATTTGGCGTGGGCAATGCAAAAAGCCTCTATCACGCTCTATGGAAACACACCTATGGAGCGCTTCAAACTATATGGAGAGAAAAATATCTCTTTGAGTGGCAATCTCAGGGCAAATTATGATAAAAATGATTTTTCTATCAGACTCATACCTCCAGAGAGAGTAGCTGAGTCATTGAGGGCAGTTTTATGAGATTTTTAGTCAAGTTGATTGAGTGGGGTATGAATTGTTTGGGCTTTTTTTTGTCTAGATTGCCCCATCGAGGATTTTTGTTTGTAGTAGATGGCGTGGCGTTTTTAATGCAAAAGCTCGATAGGCGGCGCTTTTGCGATGCGTGGGCAAATTTGCATTTTGTCTATGGAGCAGCAATGACAGATACTCAAAAACACGCAATCATCAAGCGGTGCTATCGCAATTTTTCTTTTGTGCTCCTAGAGAGTCTTCGGGCTGTTTATATCCCACGAAAAGAATATGAAAAAAAGTTTGAGATATTTGATGAATTTTATTTGCTCGATGCACTCAAAAATGATGGGAGTGCTGTGCTGATGGGAATGCATTTTGGGTATTGGGAGGCGATGGCTACCATATTGCCCCAGCGGTATGTTGGGTATGACCTAGCTTCTTTGGGGCGTTTGACAGATTATGAGGCGATCAATCGTTTGATCATCAGTCGCAGGGAGGCTTGCGGGGCGAGATTGATAGACAAAAAGGGCGCTTTCAGGCATTTGCTGAAAATGTATAGTAAAGGCAAGGCACTAGCAGGGATATTAGTAGATCAAAACATCTCTCCTGATGAGGGGATATGGATCAAATTTTTTGGCAAAGAAGCGACCCACACCACGATCGCATCAGTCCTTTCTAGGCGCTTTCAGATTGGCATTGTCCCAGTATTGATTGCTTACAATGATGATTACTCAAAGTTTCAAATCAGGTTTTACCCTCCTATCTATGCCCAAAATACCAAAGACACAGAAAAAGATATCCAAGAAGCCACACAAGCCCAAGCAGACCTTGCTGAAAAAGCCATCAGAAACAACCCGTCGAGTTGGTTTTGGTTCCATAAGCGCTGGAAAAGCAAATATCCAGAAATCTATCGCCATTAAGCATTTGTGGGAATCCCAAAACCTCCATAAACAGGCTTTAACCCCTCTTCCCACCTCCCAATCTTACCTCCCTCCCTTTTCTCCTTCTTTCTTTTTATCCCCCCCCCTCAATCCATTAAGCATATATTAAGCAATAAGCTTGTAATATTCCAATCCCATTCAGGTGAGCCGCATATAAAACTCTCCGATAATTTTTCTTTTTATCTCTGGTTGATGGGTTTCTATAAGAAATCTATGAGTTAAGGGTTAGAA
>NZ_MLAP01000039.1 GCF_002272865.1 Helicobacter sp. 12S02634-8
GTTTTCAAATTCTTCATACCAATGATAGCATATTTCTTATGGTTTTGATCCACAAAAACTCGCAAAATGCAAGAGGATAAGGGGATCTATTATACCATAGAAGAATTTGAGAACTGCCTAAAACTATGCAGAGGAGGGGGCGAATTGGTGCCATATTATACCATAGAAGAATTTGAGAACTGCCTAAAACTAAATATCAATAAAATCTCTTGGAGTTCGCATTATACCATAGAAGAATTTAAATATTATTGACAACAATGGATTGGATAGTTATCGATACCCAATAATGATATGCCATAAAATGACTTGATAATTCTATGCCCCTCACACCCCCTACTCAAATCCTATGCAAGCATACAGAAATGGCACAAGCCCCGATAGGAGAATCCACTTTTGAAGGCTTAGCCCTAAGAATCTCACTGAAAAACTATGTCAAAAAGAGCTTGGGAGAGGAGCTTGCAGAGCATATCACCTATTGTTCTATCAAAAACAATACATTATTCATCATCTTAGACCACACCTCTGCACTTAGCCTTTATCGTATCAGAGAAAAAGAGCTTTTAGACAATCTGCGTAAGTGGTATAAAGATCTCAAAAAAGAAGCCCCTAAGGCGTATTGGACAAAGGTCAAAGCCCAATTGAGTAATGATTTTAAGATATTTGCAGAAAAGCCATCGATACAAACTCAAGATTCATTTTTAGAAGCAGCAAAGGGGGATTTTAAGATCGAGTGCAGCAATCCCAAGCTCAAAGAGAAGTTTGAAAAAATCAGAGAAGCCATCAAGGCTAATCAAAACAAACGCCCTCAAAGCACTGCGACAGATGGCCCTGAAGTGGTTGTGATGGGGGAGTTTTAGGTAGAGATTTAATCGCAAAAAGGCTACCAAAAGAAAGACAAGAATAAAAAAGCCCTTTCTAAACCCCCAAATACTTCCAAATAAACCCCTCGATCTCTTTTTCTAACCCTTGAGGTAACTCGCCTTTGTTGTTGATAGGCAGATAAGGGCGAGCAGGGATTTTGACTTTTTTATCTTTTCCCCCATAACCTCCAAATTGATGGATAGCTGCGTAGCCCTTAGAAACATTTGTGCCTAAAATCACAGAATTGCTTGCTATCTTTGTGCCAATGCTGCGTCTTAGATGCTCGCTGACTTGCAAGATATCGCTTTGAGAGAGCTTTCTTTGTCTTAAGAGCTTGAGTTTGGTCGCAGGGGCTCTGTCTTGCCAAGCTTCTCCAAAAGGGCTTTTCTTGTTTTCAAAGCTTTCATCAGATACAGATTCTAGAGTTTGGGCAGTTGTTTTTAAAAGCTTTGCCATTGATTCAGACTTTTTAAAGTCTTGCAAGGCTTTGATGTCTTTGATGAGTCTTTGGAATTCTTTGAGATTTGGCATTGAGATCCTTTTGGTTGAAATATCTAAAAAATAGAGTATAATAAGTGTATAAATCTAGTCCGAGTCCAATGACACAGTCTTTGTTGAGAGCTAAGCCAACAAAAAGGGTAATGGCAGGCGTGATGTGCTTCCTGTCGCTAGATTTTATTTTTGATGGGACTTAGCCCCATCTATTATATTTTGCGATTGCTTTTTAATAGACTTTGTAAAAATATTTCTTCTTCTCCCTCGTCATTTATTGCCTTTTTAAACACAGCTCGGTAATAATTCCCCAACTTAGCAAAATAAACAATATGGTATTTCCTGCTCTCTTTGGTTTTATATACACCACTTAACATAT
>NZ_MLAP01000040.1 GCF_002272865.1 Helicobacter sp. 12S02634-8
ATAGACACAGGCTCAACCACGCCGATAGCATAAGCAAGCTGCACGGTCGCTTTCTCGCACGCCCCAGAGGCCACGAGATTTTTAGCGACATACCTAGCTGCATAAGCAGCGCTTCTATCGACCTTGCTTGGGTCTTTCCCGCTGAAAGCCCCCCCTCCGTGCGGACAGCTCCCACCATAAGTATCAACGATAATCTTACGCCCTGTGAGCCCTGCATCTCCTTGCGGGCCGCCGATGACAAACTTGCCTGTGGGATTGACATGGTATTTGATATCATCGTTGAGATATTGCTTGGGCAGGACTTTATAGACAATTTCTTCGATCACGGCCTCTCGGAGGTGCTTTTGCTCGACTTCAGGGGAGTGCTGCGTGGAGATAACGATTGTATCAATGCACACAGGCTTGCCATCGACATATTTGACCGTGACTTGAGATTTCCCATCAGGGCGTAAAAATGGCAACGTGCCGTCTTTGCGCTTTTGGGCGAGGGCGTGCGTGAGTTTATGGGCTAGCCAGATAGGCAAGGGCATTAAAGTGTCTGTTTCCTTGCAAGCAAAGCCAAACATCAGCCCCTGATCGCCTGCACCAATTTCCCCATCGACCCTATCAACGCCTTGATTGATATCAGGGCTTTGCTCGCCGATACCATTGAGCACAGCAGCGCTTCTGTAGTCAAAGCCATAGAGTGCGTCGGTGTAGCCAATGCTTTTGATGACTTCTCTGGCGATTTCTTGCATTGGGGCATACACAGCAGTTTTGAGCTCGCCTGCGATCACGCAAAAGCCATTACTCACAAGCGTTTCGCAAGCGACTCGGGCGTTTTTATCCCGACTAATGATATAATCCAAGACCGCGTCGCTAATCTGATCAGCCATTTTATCAGGATGTCCCTCTGTCACTGACTCAGAAGTAAAAAGAAATTCATTTTTCATAAACTCACCTTGTATTTTAAATTTTTTGCAGAATTGTATCACTTTTTTATAAATACCTTTTAAAAATCAGGCCGTTGGTATTAATTAACTTTTGATTGTTATGATTAGCAAGTGATAATTATTGTTTGTTATCAAAATCAAATGCGTCATCAAACGCAATCAAGGAGAATAAAATGTTAGTAACAAAAAAAGCCCCCGATTTTAAAGCAGCAGCCGTGTTGGCAAACAACGAAATTGTAGAAAATTTTGAACTATCTAAAAATCTAGGTAAAAACGGCGCTGTGTTGTTTTTCTGGCCAAAGGATTTTACCTTTGTGTGCCCCTCTGAAGTGATCGCCTTTGACCATAGAGTCAAGGATTTTAACGAAAGAGGTATCAATGTCATTGGCGTGTCTATCGATAGTGAAGTGGTGCATTTTGCGTGGAAAAACACCCCGATTGAAAAAGGCGGTATTGGCAATGTGACTTTCCCTATGGTCGCTGATATTACCAAGCAGATCTCAAGGGACTATGATGTGTTGTTTGATAGCGCTGTAGCCCTCAGAGGTTCATTTTTGATCGATAAAAACCAAGTAGTCCGCCACGCTGTCATCAACGACTTGCCCCTAGGCAGAAATGTTGATGAAATGATTCGTATGGTCGATGCGTTGCTATTCTTTGAAGAAAATGGCGAGGTATGCCCTGCTGGCTGGAGAAAAGGCGATAAAGGTATGAAAGCCACCCATCAAGGTGTTCAAGAATATCTCTCTCAAAACGCTTCTAAACTCTAAAGCCTTATGCTCTAAGCT
>NZ_MLAP01000060.1 GCF_002272865.1 Helicobacter sp. 12S02634-8
TCTGTCTCAATAATCCCTTTCTCTCTTAGGTCTTGTATCTTTTCTCTATACTCTTCTCTCATTGTTTCTATAACCATATCTACTCCTTACTATGGGAGTATTATAGCATAAGGAGGGAGGTTAGCAACACCCCCCCTTGCCTTTTCTAAAATCCTATGCTACAATGGTGGTTCAAAATTTAACTACTCATTATGAGATTTAGGTCTTCACTCAAGCACCTTTGGCGTTTGCCATAAATAGAACAAGCCTGCACTCCACTTGGAGAGTCTGAAGAAAACTTCAAAAGCAGTAGGAAGC
>NZ_MLAP01000061.1 GCF_002272865.1 Helicobacter sp. 12S02634-8
TGAGTTTGGTGTCTGAGAGTTTGATGACTAAAGCTTCATTATTTGTATTGGTGTTGCCATTAGAGCTTGCGTTAATCGAGCCTTTGCCAACAAATGTGAGTGTTTGGTCATAGGGGTTTTTGGAGAGATCAATGAGATTACCATTGAAGCTAGAAGCTTCTAGGGCATGGTTGAGTCCGTTGAGTCCAGTGACTTTAGAGGCTTCATTGG
>NZ_MLAP01000041.1 GCF_002272865.1 Helicobacter sp. 12S02634-8
ATCCATAGGACATAAAATAGCTATATAAAAGACTAGATTTTATTACTTTATATACTATTGACAAACCTTTCTGATTAGAATATACTTATCGCCAAGTATTATTTATTTTTAAATAAAAGGAGGGAGGAGGGATTGATGATTTTTCTGTAATTCTTAAGAATATAGCTATTTTGTTGTAATCAATTTTATCAAAAGGAGGTCGGTAAATAATGAAGAATAGTTTGTTTTTAATGTTTTTGATGTTGGGGTCTGTAGCCCTAGCACAAGAGGTGAAGAATATAGAAGGAAAAAATATAGAGGGGAAAAATATCGTATCTCCTCAAGAAAACACTTTGCAAGAAGACACAAAGCAAAAGGATCCAGATCCACAAATGCAAGTCCAAGCACCCAGTGTGAGCAAAGCACCTGCTAAAACAAGCCCTCAAGTCCTAGATACACCCCATTATAAGGGGAAATGGAAGTATGTTTGGAGGAGTTATCTTTCTACTTATGCAGGGAGCACTGCTAGTGAAATCGATGTAGTATTTGATTTTGGGGCTGCGTATAATATCTTAGACTCTTTGCGTGTAGAGGGCTATATGGGTATAGGGACATATATATCCAGCCAGAAAATGGGTCTGATGATCCCTACACAAATTCTTTTGAGTTACGCATTGACTAATTTTCATAATCAAACTAAAAACCTTGCTATCTATGTTGGTGGGGGTTATGATATGGGGATTGTCAATACAAGTAACAATAAGTTTGCTGCCTCTTTTTCTGCTGAGTCCAATAAACTCCACTTAGATGTGGGGATACAATTTGGCAAGACATTGGGCTTTAGAGTTTCTTATATCCCTCCTATAGGGCTTTTCAGAGAATCTCTTATCGGTGGCTCATTTGTGATGAAGTGGAAATAAGGAGGGTATATGAAATCTATCATCAAAATAACAGGGCTTTTATTTATAACTTCAATGTTTGCAAACAATGCTGCAGCACTAGGGATTGAAGAAAAGACAGGAAATGTTTGGTCATTTCAATTTGGCTATGGTCTGATGAATGGTTTGGGAGGAAAGCATAGCAACTCTTCAAGGGCTTATACACCAGAAAGCGCAGCAAGCAGAGCACCAACCCCTGAATCTGGAGGGTTTAACTTTCAATTTAAAAATGCTTATGAGATCTTTTTCACACAAATGCACGGACTCAGACTCTCTACTGATATTCAATATGGTTCAAGCAAAGCTCCTGTTGATCTGCAAACAATGGGTTTTGTGGGTAATACTAATATTTATAGCAAGGTAGCGCGACTCTTGGATCTGAGTATCAATTTAGATTATCGGATTGATTTTTTCCATCGAGGTAAATGGGATATTGGAGCATTTGCTGGGGGTGGGGTTGGTTATGCGATCCAAACAGATAAGGTCTATGTCAATGCAGGAGGGAAAGATGTGCCAGCTGGGGAGACATCTCCAACCTATGCTGGAGGGGGCTGGAATCTTGAGGGGGGATTGATTGCTACATACTCCAATCTTATCCAATTTGAACTCAATGCAATCTATAAACGCAGGGATTTAGCACGCAATTTATATGATATTGCAAGAGTGGGGAATATTGCTTTCAATAACCTAGCGTTCAACCTTGGTATTGGCTTTAAGTTTTAGTGAGGAAAGACAAG
>NZ_MLAP01000042.1 GCF_002272865.1 Helicobacter sp. 12S02634-8
GAAAATTTTTATTGTTTTTTTGGGGGTTTGGGGGGACTTGCCTTTCTGTATTTGTCTTTGCATTTGGTCTTTCTGTATTTGCCTTTTGCCTTTGCCTTTCTGCCTTTAAGCGTGGCAGGGGTAAGGGGGAGTTTGAGGGGGAATTTTGACCC
The DNA here is from genome assembly GCF_002272865.1 of Helicobacter sp. 12S02634-8. Lineage (GTDB taxonomy): Bacteria > Campylobacterota > Campylobacteria > Campylobacterales > Helicobacteraceae > Helicobacter_J. The sequence goes on from NZ_MLAP01000042.1 coordinate 153, forward strand.
TCCCACCCAAACTGCGGACTTCGCAATTTGAGCCCCCTTCCCCTCTCATAAAAGAGTTTTAAAAGTATTTTTGGATTTAATTTAGTTTGCTATTTGCTTCAGAGCTTGAAAGCTTTTTCAAAAAGGACTTTCTCTCTTTCAAAATACTTTTTTTAATCTCAAAAAAGGGGTTTAACCTCCCCTAACCCCTCCTTAGCCCCGAAAAAACTCTTTTTTTCGGCAAATAAGGAGGGGAAGCTCGCAACCTCCTTGCTAGTTAAAAGAGGGCGATTGCACTACTGCAATCTTGTCTCCCTCTTTTAACACCACGCAAGGGCGAGCAAAGACAGCTCTCCAATCCGAGGTTTTCGCCTTTCTGCATTTTGCCTTTGCGTGCAGTGGTAAGGGGGTTTTAAGGGGATTTAGGGGGTGCAAAGCTCAAGTCAGCCCCTTTAGCCCCTTAATGCGTAAGCAAAAAAAGTATTTGATTTTTATTTTGTCAAAGCTTGTTTTAATCCAAAAACTCTTTTATTTTCTTTCAAAAAAGGGGTTTAACCACCCCTAACATAATGGGTGGGTGGGTCAAGACCTTTACCCTAAAAAAACTCTTTTTTTCCCAAACCATTATTATGCGATGGAGGGGAAGCTCGCAATCCTCCACCTATCTATTTTTATTGGGATTTCTTTATGAAATCCTAAGACCACTTCAGGGATTAAAAATCCCTATCGTTCCTAAAGGATAGAGTTATTCCCGACTTTGTCGTTCATCAACTCGTTTTCAGAGGTTCGCACTTCTGTAGTCTTTTCTCTGTCTTTTTGCACCCTTGCTGAGGGCAAGCAAAAGCACAGAGATTCAAGGTTTTTTGCCTTTGTATTTACCTTTCGCCTTTGCGTGCAGTGGGTGGGGGTAGGTTTTAGGAAGGGGGAGGTCTAGCTTGAACTAAGTAGAACCCTCCCCCCCCTAAGAAAAGAGTTTTAAAAATATTTTTGGATTTAATTGATTATTCTATTTGCTAAAGAGCTTGAAAGGTTTTCAAAATAAAAAGGTAGGTCTTTAGGATTTGCAAAAATCCCAGTGAAAATAAACAAGAAAAATTAATGGAGAGAAGCCCTAAGCAAAAGCTTAGAGCATAAGGCTTTAGAGTTTAGAAGCGTTTTGAGAGAGATATTCTTGAACACCTTGATGGGTGGCTTTCATACCTTTATCGCCTTTTCTCCAGCCAGCAGGGCATACCTCGCCATTTTCT
>NZ_MLAP01000043.1 GCF_002272865.1 Helicobacter sp. 12S02634-8
ATCTCCCTCCATCTCTTTCTATTCTCTACAATGCTTTGATAATCACTAAAGATTAAAGATTTTAGTAATTTAGAAGGTTCATTGACTCCAATGATTCTTCTGGCTTTTTCTAAATAAATCTTATCTAGGGCTTGATCGCTATTTTCTAAAATATCACCTTGAAAGCTTTTATCAGCAATATTGGGTAATTCTCCCTTGTGTTCGCTCCAGCCTCTTTGGTCTAGCTGCTCTTTTGTATAAGCATAGACTCGACATTGGCAGTTATAGCCATTGGGTGGGTAGTTTTCTTTCCAAAAAGGATCATCTCTGTGCTTGATGATCCCATGCATTGCTTTATGCTTTTCTCTTCTGTTGCCATACATAAGACTCACATAACGCAAATACACAGCTCCATTATCAGGGTCAAACTGAGCTTGTTTCTTTCCCTTAGCATAAGCACTTGCCATATTGGTTTCAAAGATAGTTTTCAGGCGTGAAGCACCAATGATGATATGTTTTATTTCGCCCTTGCGTGCTTTTAACAAAATTGAATCAAAGGTTTTTTCAATTTCAAAAAAGGGGTTTTCTTGTTCTTTTAACGAAAATTGAATCAAGGGTTTTTCTATGAGAGGGGAAGGGGGCTCAAATTGCGAAGTCCGCAGCACTTAAATACAAATCTACAAGTTTTTCTTTTCTTAGGAGGGGGAGGGTTCTACTTAGTAAAGCTAGCCCCTCCCCATTCCTAAAACCTACCCCCACCCACTGCACGCAAAGGCAAAAGGCAGAAAACCTCGGATTTAATTGCCTTTGCTCGCCCTCAGCAAGGGTGCAAAAAGACAGATTTAAGACTACAGAAGTGTAGTCGCTGGCTTTTTGCTAGCAAGGTAACAGCGAGCTTCCCCTCCTTGTTTGCCGAAAAAAAGAGTTTTTTCGGGGTTAAGGAGGGGTTAGGGGAGGATAAACCCCTTTTTTGAAAAAAATAAAAAGCTTTTGGATTGAAAAAGAAAAGCAGTCTTAGGATTTCACAAAGAAATCCCAAAACCTCTAAAAACCGAGTTGATGAGAAGCTGTGCTTATCATAACTCCATACTTTAGGAACGCAAGAGGGTTTTACCATCTGTAGTGGTCTTAGGATTCTTTAGAATCCCAATTAAATAAAAATGAAAAGGATAAAAAATGTTTCAAGGACTCAACGCACAAGCCATCACAGGGGGAAATGTCTTTATCAATGGTATAGGGAGAATTGGCGTATTAAAATCTGTCGAACTCCCTACTTTAGAGAGAGATGTTATCGAACAAAAT
>NZ_MLAP01000044.1 GCF_002272865.1 Helicobacter sp. 12S02634-8
ATCTCCCTCCATCTCTTTCTATTCTCTACAATGCTTTGATAATCACTAAAGATTAAAGATTTTAGTAATTTAGAAGGTTCATTGACTCCAATGATTCTTCTGGCTTTTTCTAAATAAATCTTATCTAAAGCTTGATCGCTATTTTCTAAAATATCACCTTGAAAGCTTTTATCAGCAATATTGGGTAATTCTCCCTTGTGCTCGCTCCAACCTCTTTGGTCTAGCTGCTCTTTGGTAAAGATAAAGCAAAAGAAGCCAAAGAGATCTTTATTTCTGAGCTCTTAGAAAACTCTACTTTAGAGGAATTTTTCTCTGTGATGGCAGAAGAATTTGCCAGAACAAAAGAAGTCAAAAGAAAAAACTAAGGTTGTGGGCAAAGGAGCAGGCATATTTGTCTAAGGATAAAAACTCTGTTCTTTTAGCCCACGAATTGCAAGACTTAGAAGAAATTTTGATTGCTTCTTGCTTTGTGCTTGCCCAAAGGGTCAATGGAGGGGGTATGAGTTTATGGAGTGAAGTGGATTATTTGATTGTCAAAGATTTTTCTAAGAAATATGATTTGGATTCCATAGAAGTCTATGGAGTTTTAAAAGAAATGCTCGCAGAGTTTGAAAGGATTAGAGGTGAATAGGATAAATTATTTAAATTCTTTATTGGGAATGTCTTTTATGGTGATTTCAATACCTTTTAAAACAATCCCCTCTTCTTGCAAAGCCTTTGCTTCATTGAATTTTGTAATGGCTTTTTGCTCTTCTTTTTTGAGCTTTGAAAATTTGAGCATTATCAAAACAAAACCAAAAAGGGCGACCAAAGAACCAAAACCACCCAAATCAAAAAGATACATCAAAAATCCTTTACCATTTTCATATAGGAATATTATATGCAAAAAGAAGTAAATATCAAGCTTATTTTTGACACAGAAACAAAAGCATTGCGTGTTACCAATACCAATCTCAAAGAGCTCCAATCAGGCATTGAAAAAACAACTCGTAAGCTTTCGGACTTTAAAAATACTATTGACATCAGTGCACACTCGCTCCAATCTTTAACCTTTGGTTTTAATGTCCTCAAAGGTGTTGCAGGGGTTTTTACAGCCCCCATCCAAGAATCTATCCATCTCAACTCAATCTTAGAACAACAAAAGCTCTCTCTAGCTTCTCTTGTCACTCTCAACCACCAAAATGTCAATTCCCTAGGGCACGCAATCAATGCGAGTGATAAATGG
>NZ_MLAP01000045.1 GCF_002272865.1 Helicobacter sp. 12S02634-8
TCATCAAAGATGGCTATGTCGAGTATGTCGGAGAGGCGAAGAATCAGGGGGTGTGCGATGAGGTGTGAGAGGGAGAGGGGGTATAGCGGGAAATTGTATATCAAGTTTCAAGAAAGTCTGAAAACACGAGTTAAAAATTCGTTTTAGGCAGTTCTCAAATTCTTCTATGGTATAATGAGAGGCAAGGACCTAGCACTTACGAGAGTGTTTTAGGCAGTTCTCAAATTCTTCTATGGTATAATTATTAATACTACTTAATGGAGTCAAGGGCAGTTTTAGGCAGTTCTCAAATTCTTCTATGGTATAATCCCAAGACATCGGCGATAACGCCCCCAATCAGTTTTAGGCAGTTCTCAAATTCTTCTATGGTATAATGACGTCTATTTTCACACTCGCCCTACTTCCGTTTTAGGCAGTTCTCAAATTCTTCTATGGTATAATCCAACTAATGAATTTTATGCTATCAGACTTGTTTTAGGCAGTTCTCAAATTCTTCTATGGTATAATGCTTCAAGTGGGGGTAGGTCATAGAAATATGTTTTAGGCAGTTCTCAAATTCTTCTATGGTATAATGAGTGCTGAATAAAGCCTCATCTCTTACACGTTTTAGGCAGTTCTCAAATTCTTCTATGGTATAATGAGTGCTGAATAAAGCCTCATCTCTTACACGTTTTAGGCAGTTCTCAAATTCTTCTATGGTATAATCCATAGATCGTGTGATTAACTTTGAAATTGGTTTTAGGCAGTTCTCAAATTCTTCTATGGTATAATACTTCAAAAAATTTATAATCTCCATTGCCTGTTTTAGGCAGTTCTCAAATTCTTCTATGGTATAATATCAAGAACCTAAAAACCATCATCAAAGACGTTTTAGGCAGTTCTCAAATTCTTCTATGGTATAATATATGGGGCAGATCAAGGGGAACGCAAATAGTTTTAGGCAGTTCTCAAATTCTTCTATGGTATAATAGATCCCCTTATCCTCTTGCATTTTGCGAGTTTTTGTGGATCAAAACCATAAGAAATATGCTATCATTGGTATGAAGAATTTGAAAAC
>NZ_MLAP01000046.1 GCF_002272865.1 Helicobacter sp. 12S02634-8
TTGCCAACAAATGTGAGTGTTTGGTCATAGGGGTTTTTGGAGAGATCAATGAGATTACCATTGAAGCTAGAAGCTTCTAGGGCATGGTTGAGTCCGTTGAGTCCAGTGACTTTAGAGGCTTCATTGGCGCTATAAAAGTTTAGATTGAGTGTATAGTTGTCTTCTTTGAGATTACCTTTGATAGAAGAGCCATAAAGTGTGATTGTTGATCCTTTGGCAATGTCTTTTTTATCATCTTTATACACACCTTGGGCTGAATCTCCACTTGAAGTTTCTTTGTCTTTCCATTTATCGTTTTCAATATCAAGAGGGGCTTTATTGTTGATGGCAATAAAACCTGCATTGTTGAGTGCGTTTAAGATTCCATAAGCTGTGGTGGTGTCTGTTTTACCCTCTTCTCCATTTTCTGTAGTCGTATTGCCTGCTTGGGTGTTAGAGCTTTTCTTGGTGTTATCCATACCTCCGATGTTATAGATGGTGATATTGTTTTTAGATGGATTTGTGGTGTCTCCTCCTAGGATTGAGCCTGCAAATTTCACAGTCTGACCGATATAGGCGCTTGCACTATTGTTATTGTTATCGCCATTGTTAGGGGTAGTGATCGTGGTGCCTGTATTGCCTGTAAAGTCAAAGGAAATATTATGTGTGCCTTGACCTACAATCGCTAAGCCTCCGATGGAGGGATTTGTGCCATCTGAATGTTTGGAATAATCAAAGGCAATGGCTACATCTCTTGGAGTGAGGGAAGAAGAGCTTTCTGCTTTAGTGGAGCCCCCAATGATTCCATTGAGCTCGGTATTGACTAGATTGAGAGTCCCTAGGGCGCGATAGAGGTTTTCATAACGAATCGTGCCTGCATTATAAAAGCTATAGCTTGAATCTGCAGTCCCTCCTAGGATTGTGCCTGTGTAGCCACTTTGACCAGACTTAAATGTGCCATCTTTATAGACAAAGGCAATGGTTTTTTTGAAATTATCATTATCAAAGCCAATGTTTCCATCTGAGCT
>NZ_MLAP01000047.1 GCF_002272865.1 Helicobacter sp. 12S02634-8
CTCCGACTATAGGATAGATACTAACCATTGAGTAATGGACATCTTTGACTTTAGAGCTTTCAGTCAAGCTTGCATCCGAGATTCCTATTTGTCTGATAGTCCCACTGATTGTTAGAGTCGAATAATCAATCCCAAATCCCCCATCAAGTCCAAAAGTATTTTTCTTCCCTTCATAAAAATCCCAAAGATAAGTAGCTTCTGCTCCTAAGATGAGCCCTGAGTAAGATTCATTATAAGAATATGATACCCACATTGTATAGCCCATATAGCCTGCGCTAGAAGTTGTTTTGTATTCTGGGTGGGAGGGGGAACTGACCTTAGGGCTATTATAAAACCCTCCTCTTAACATCACTTTGAGTCCTTGTCTTTGCTTCTTACCAAAATAATGCTGATAGCCAAAGAGCAGACTGAAGGCACTAGAGATTGCTTTATCATTGAGATTAAAGGCTAGATCGCCTTTTTTCCAATCAGGAAGCTCATAGTTTTTAAATAGCCACCCCCCTTGCGTTTCTACCATACCCAAACCAATCTCTCCTCCAAAGAGAAATCCTGACTTGCTAGGTTTAGCAATGGACTTTTCTTTAGACTTTGCTTGTTCTTGTGGTGTTGTCTTATCTGTTTGTGTAGAGGGAGTATTTTGTGTTTGTGTTTGTGTGTCTTGGCTTGGAGGATTAGTGATTACTTTGGTATTTACCTCTTTTGCCCCATCAGCCCATAAAGGACTTCCTATCATCGCCCCCAACCCAAAAGCTATCAATACGAATCGTTTCATTGTTCTCCTTAAATATGTGAGTCAATACCTCCCCTCTCCCCTCAAAGAAGAAAGAAAAGAAAGGGAAAGCTCTGATGGATCACCCCCAAGGGATTAAGACCCTACCTTGCTAAATCTCTGCCTTCTTTGTCTTTGAAACTACCTGTAAGGATTGTTATGAGATCAATCAGAAGCCAAACAATATTAATCAATAGACCATAAATAGTGATGGTTAAAAGAAGTTGCACCAC
>NZ_MLAP01000048.1 GCF_002272865.1 Helicobacter sp. 12S02634-8
TGAGTGCAATCTATAACCCCTTTGAAAAGCCGTTTAAAACACCTTGAAAAATCTTTAAAAACTTTTTGGAGTATCAATGTAGCACCCATTGTATTAAAGCCTTTTAAAATGCCTTTAAATGAGTTTTTTATTTTTGGAGTTATTTTTGCCATCAAGCCCTCTTTTTTAAGATGGTTTCAATGAGGAGGTCAGCATTTTCAGATAAGAAGTTTGCGACTTCTTTTTTGTTCTGCTCTAAGGCAAGATGAGTAATGGTCGCAATCGTTTCTTCAGCACTCTTTTGGATCAAAGCTTTAGCGTCAAAGGTTTTGGGCGAAATGATTTTATAATAAGCATTGGCGAAGTCTTGGAGTAATTTAGGCTCTAAGGGCTCTCCTCCTGAATCTTTTAAAATCTCTTCAAAAGCATCGATAAGCTTTTTTAAAAAGAGGTCTTTTTTGCGTTCTAAATCACTCAAATCTCTTTTATTCTCATTTCTCAAAGCAATCCAATCAATGCCTAACTCCAAGTCTTTTTTTCGATGGTAATGGATATTTGAGGGGCTCATATCAAAGGCTAGGCAAATATCGCCAATGGATTGATTGCTGATATAAGCTTCTTTGATTTCTTCTCTACTCACCCCTCTTTGAGGTTTTTTAAAGGATTGTTTTTTAAATTCTTTTTTCAATTTTTTGTTCCGTTATTTTTTTCAAATCTTGCCCAAAACCAAGCTGTTTTTTTGACAAAGGTTTTGTCAAAAGAGCCTCAAGGACTCTTTTATACTTCCTTGGATTTGAAATGGATTGATGAGAAAAATCAAATTTTTCAAAAGGCTTTTTCAATTTCAAAAAAGGTTTTCTTGTTCTTTTAACAAATTAAATCAAAAGGTTTTTCTATGAGAGGGGAAGGGGGCTCAAATTGCGAAGTCCGCAGTTTGGGTGGGAGGGTCAAAATTCCCCCTCAAACTCCCCCTTACCCCTGCCACGCTTAAAT
>NZ_MLAP01000004.1 GCF_002272865.1 Helicobacter sp. 12S02634-8
GAAAAATCCCCAAAGTAGGCAAAAGCCCACTACTCACTAGACTCCTTGCTATAGAACCTCTGATGATTGCATAACCATAGTTGAGGGCAGCATTGATGGGGGTGGGCTCTTTGCGAGTAAATCCCCTGCCAAAAAGAGTCTGAAAATAAATAATCGCCCCTTGTGCTTCGAGATTTTTAGAATCATTGAGTGTGACTTTTTTAGAGAGTTCGAGGATTTTTTGTGCATCTTGAGGACAGAAATCTTGTGCTAGCATTGCTTGATTGTAGAGCTTTTGCTTGATAATTTCCTGCCATAAAATCGCTTGAGTCTGCTTGGATACCTTGAGCTGAAACTGCAACATTTCAGATGCCTTGTAATACCCTAGATAAGGGGTAAATACTCCATTTGGGGTGTGCGATGCATCGCAGGTAAAAAGTGCAATCTTACAATCAGCAAGCCTACTGAGCAAACTTGCTGTGATACTCACTTGAGGGCTTTCACAAATGATTGTTGCAATATCCCTTAAGGGTAAGGTGATGTCTTTGCCTCCTTGAGTGATACAAAAATTATCGTTTTTAAGACTCAATTGAGCAGGATTGGCAATAAAGATACTCCGATAAGCCTCATCGAATCCTGCCATCAGGGGCTACCTTTTTGTTGTTTTCAGACAGATACCTTTTCTGGGTTCAAACTCTGCTTGAGTGATCTCTCCTAGTGCAAATACAATATATCTTTTGAATACCTTAAGATTTTGGATACCACTTCCAATTATCGCTCCTGATTTATCGGATTTGAAAAAACCTTTCTCCTCCTCTTTGAGATGATTGCTATGGTGTTTGGCTGTTAAGCTAGCAGTGCTTGAATCTATCCCTGCATAGTAGGCATAAACACTATGGGGCATTTCTTTTTTCTGGATCTCTATGAGATCGTCTTTAAATAAACTAAAACAAAACTCATAGTTCCCATCCATCTCCAGCCAATCTTTAATTACATTTTCTTTATTCTTTCCACTCACCACTGCCTTATTGGGTAGCTTACCCACTGCAACATCATAGGTATAGATCGGCACGACATAATATTTGCCCTCATCTTTTGACTTAAAAATATCTGCTCGCACCATTTCACCATTATCTACAATCCCTCCATTAACACTTCGTATCTTCCCTAGCTTCAAGGCTCTATTCACACCCTCTTGCCCTCCATATGCTTTAAAATATGCCTCTGGCTTGCGTATAGTTGCTTCATGGAGTGCCCCAGAAACTTTCCTCCTAGATGCCCAAGAAACAAATATTTTTTCTACTGCCTGATTGACTTGATCGCGGAATTTGTCCATAGGTATCGCAAGCTGTTTTTTTGTCTTATAATCACTACTTTGCCTCAAAGTTTCTGCTTCTTCTTTGGCTTTCTGATACCCCTTTTCTCTAAGACTCATATAATCTGCAAATGCCTTGATATTTCTAGGGGTCGCAAACGCTATAATCAGAGCATCTTCTGCGTGATGGAGATGGGTATCTCTGTCTTTGCTCCCTAGTCCCCAGTAATGTCTGAGCATACTTGTCAAACTCCCTGATAGCACGATGATATGCCTCTTTGAGCCCTTGCTCCCAGCTTTTAGTGTCATATCCTCATCTTCGCTCAAGGGCAAAAATTTTAAATATTTGCTTGTATATCCCACAACAAGGCGATTGATATGGGCTGTGTCATTGAGATTGCGTTCTAAAAAGCCCATGCGATCTCCAATATTCCTATCCTTAAAGTTCGTATTCAAAATCTTTTTTTTCACAGCCTCTGGGAGAGTTTTTATCGCGCAGATTCTCTTATACAAAGTATCCCATTTGTCTTTATCATCACCGATCCACTCATACACAGTGCGATTCTTTTTGTCTTGATTTTGTTTTGCAAACACCAAGACCTTATTACCCAAAGAATCATCAAAGCTCCTTGAAAGCGGATAGATGTGATCGATTTGTAAAAGTTTGGGGTCTTTAAAATGCTCAATTTTAATTTTCTCACCACTATAAAGGCAAAACTCTCCTTGCAAAAGCCATAGTTTCACCTTCAAAAGATTGCTCTTATTGGGTTCTAATCCCATCTCTTGACATCGCTTTTGGGCTTCTTGATTGCGCTTATCGTTTTGCTCTTGCTGCTTATTGATCTTATCTCTTTCTTCAAAGCTCTTGCCCACTTCACGAGTAAATTCTATATGGATTTTATGTATATACCCGTGCTTTTTGATAATGGCTTTGAGAACCTTGCGGTATTGGGCAATCGCACGATTGACAACAGGATTGAGGCTATTGGCAAACTCAGTGTGCTCAAGTGCAGGCAACTCTTCTTGATCTTTTTCTAGGTCCTGAGTGCTATGATGGTCCAAAGGAGCTTCTTTGATAGCTTCATCATAGCGCTTGCCCTCTAACATCAAAGGCAAAATCTCCCCCAATGCCTTTAGGCTCAAATTGATTGTTTCTTTGAAATTCAATGGATTAAAAACGAGCTTTTCTCGCATACCTTCAGAGATAGGGAGGTCTTGGAGCTCTTGTTTGAGGATATTTTGGGATCTATTGGATGCTATAATATTTGCAATCCTATCAACAACATCTCGCTGTAATGACTCAAATTCCTCTGCAAAGTCACTCAAATAATCCTTGAGTTTATGGTATTTTTCAAATTTGATAAAAATCTTATTTTCTGGATCTTTCTTAGTATAATCTAGCCCTCTTGCTTGAAACTTCACCCTTTCATCAAGCTCTAAGATTTTACGCAATTTTTTATAACTCAAGCCCGTTTTAGTGGCCTTAGCCTCTTGTAAGATTTGCCCTATCAGCTCAGGAGATACATCAAATCGACACTCACCTGTAGTATTCTTGAGCTTTTTTAAGAGATTGATAATGCTAGTAGTATTGATAAATTCTTCAGCACTATAGCAGCATTTTGAGGCTCGATTTTCTTCTTTGAAAAATGTACATTTCCCTACGACAAAGCCCTTGGGCTCTCGCACAAAAAAGGCAATTTTTTCAAACTCATCTTGCAAGGCTTGCGTTGCTTTTTGATTGCCAAGCTCTCTTTGTGTGGCAAATAAAATCCTAACTTCGTCTTGAAGCTCTCTCCTGCCAATGGAGCACATGAACTTATCTTGATTCTTTTTCTTGTCTTTCTTTTTTCCCTCTTGCTCCTCGCTCCCGCCTTTGTTGCGGACATTTTGGTAGTGGCCCTTAGAGATTTCCTTGCCATAAAATTCCTTGCACATCATCTCACCAATTGTTCGATAGCCTGAGTTTTGCATATACTCTTGATTCTTCCTGATGGAAGCAAGCATAGCCTGCTCTTCTTGCTTCTTTTTCTTTTCTTCTTCGTTTTTTTCTTTATCTTGTGAGTCCTCTGATTCTTCTGGCTCAATCATCTGTAAGTCGTTATAACCCCGTCTTTTTGCGATATGGATTAGCACCCTTGCAAATTCCACATCTCCCAACACCCTCTCAAGCCCCAAAGCCCTCAATTCCCAAGGGGAAAGGAAATTTTTATTTGTTGTAAAGAGCTTGGGGAGATGGTTGCCTTGGGGCAAAAAATCCTGAGCATTGATACCAAGACTTTTGGCTAGTAGATTCTTGAGTTGTGCTATTCTGGCCCTTTTTCGTTTGAAGATCTTGCGCACATTTCTTGCATTTCTCCTGGGCAACGCCAAAGATGCTCCTTTATCGCCCTCTGCTTTTTTGAATAATCTCACTCCACAATCAATAATCTTCCCTGAGTCCCTATTCTGCCCATCTTTACGCACACCATCTTCTACTTCAATCAATCCCCAACCTATCGAAGTGATACCGATATCAAACCCTAGAATCTTGATAGTCCCCATCAAAACCTCCATCAAATTTTTTACGACAAAAAATAGAAACTCTTTGCACTCAAATCCCCTACAATATATAGATATTAGGTAGTTATAACGGGAAAGAATATCGGTGTCAAGATTTCGTTTAACACTGAAACAGGCAAATTAAACGACCTAAACAACACACTAGTTCAAACCCAAAAACACACCCAAAAAGCATCTAATGGTCTTTTTAAAATAAAAGAAGCCCTTGATAGCTATGCACACCCTCTACAATCTATTAGTATTGGCCAGACAGGTATCTCTAAGGCAAAATGTCAATTCCCTAGGGCACGCCATCAATGCGAGTGATAAATGGGCTTTGTCTATGCAAAAGGCAAATGCTGAAAACACAAATACAAAATGCTGAAAACCTTTATTTTCTGTGCCTTTGCTCGCCCTTGCTTTTCTTTTAACAAAATAAAAAAGGCTTTTGTTTCCTCTTTTTCAAAAAAGGGGTTTATCCACCCCTAACCCCTCCTTAGCCCCGAAAAAACTCTTTTTTCGGCAAATAAGGAGGGGAAGCTCGCAACCTCCTTGCTAGTTAAAAGAGGGGAAAAGCACTACTGCAATCTTGTATCCCTCTTTTAACACCACGCAAGGGCGAGCCAATAGAGCCATCCGAGGTTTTCGCCTTTCTGCCCTTACCTTTCTGCATTTGCCTTTGCGTGCAGGGGTAAAGGGGGTTTAGGGGGCGCTTCGCTAAGTCAGCCCCCTTTAGCCCCTTAATGCGTAAGCAAAAGGATTTTGCAATCCAAAAGAGTTTTTTCGGGGCTAAGGTCTTAACCCACCCATTGTGTTAGGGGTGGTTAAACCCCTTTTTGAAAGAAAAGAATAAAAAAGTTTTTTTGAAAAAGTCTCCAAACTCTTAAGCAAATAAAACAATCAATCAAATCCAAAAATACTTTTAAAACTCTTTTCTTAGGAGGGGATAGTTAGTTTCAGTTAAGTTTAAGTCATGATTTGCCACATAAAACAAAAGCAGAGCGTGTCACTTTGATTTTAAGTGTCAACTCACTTTGATTTTATATGGCGTTTTATAATATATTCTGGGAGGAGTTTGGGTAAAATAGGATAAAAAAATCAATACTCTAAAGGAATTATCCAATGCTACAAACCATCAATCTCACAATGCGATATGCGACTAAAAAGTTATTTGAAAATGTCAATATCAAGCTAGATAAAAACAAACGTTATGGTCTCATCGGGGCTAATGGAGCGGGCAAAAGCACATTTTTGAAAATACTCAGTGGTATGTATGAGCCTAGCAGTGGGGAGGTGGTGATAGAATCAGGTTTGCGATTGGGGGTGCTTGGGCAAGATCAATATGCTTTTGAAGATTTGAGCTTAAAAGATGCTGTTTTGCTAGGGAATCAACGACTTTATAAAGCCATCAAAGAAAAAGAGCAACTCTATGCAAATGGGGATTTGAGCGATACAAAGGTCAATGAGCGGCTTGGGGAGTTAGAGATTATCTGTGCTGAAGAAGACCCGATGTATGAATACGAAGTGGTGATTGAAAAGATTTTAGAAGATTTAGGATTTGAACAAGAAAGGCATTATGATTTGATGCGCTCACTCACCGGAGGGGATAAGTTTAAGATTTTGCTCGCGCAAGTGCTTTTCCCTAAGCCCGATATTTTGCTGCTTGATGAACCGACAAATAACTTGGATCTGCACTCGATTGCTTGGCTTGAAGAAAATCTCAAGCGCCACGAGGGGACAATGGTCGTCATCAGCCACGATAGGCATTTTTTGAACGCAGTGTGCACGCATATTTTGGATATGGATTTTCACACAGTGCGAGAGTTTAGCGGGAATTATGATGATTGGTATATCGCCTCAACACTCCTTAGCAAGCGCCAAGAAGCTGAGCGCAACAAAAAACTCAAGGAAAAAGAAGAGCTAGAAACTTTTATCGCACGATTTTCTGCTAATGCTAGCAAAGCCAAGCAAGCGACCTCTCGGCAAAAGCAGCTTGAGAAACTCAATATAGAGAGTTTGGCAGTTTCAAGCAGGCGCGATCCGAGCATTGTATTCAAGCCCAAACGCACGATCGGTAATGAAGCCTTAGAGTGTGAGGGGATATCTAAGGGCTATGATGGGGTGTGTGTGCTCCAAAATGTCAGCCTTAAGGTAATGCCTGGGGATAAAATCGCCTTGATAGGCCCTAATGGCGTGGGTAAAAGCACATTGTGTAAGATACTCATAGAAGAGCTGAGTGCAGATAGCGGGCGTGTGTCTTGGGGGGCGACTGTGCAAAGGGGATATTTCCCTCAAAATGTGAGCGAAGAGATCAAGGGCAAGGAGAGCTTGTATGAGTGGTTGCGCGGGTTTGATAAGAAAATCGAGCCCTCAGAAATCCGTAATAGTCTTGGTCGTATGCTTTTTAGCGGGGAGGAGCAAGAAAAAAATATCGATGCTTTGAGTGGGGGAGAAAAACATCGTATGGTGCTATCAAAGCTAATGCTTGAGGGGGGGAATTTTTTGGTGCTTGATGAGCCAACGAATCATTTAGATCTTGAATCTATCATTGCGTTAGGCGAGGCGCTTTATAAATTTAGTGGTTGTGTGATTTGTGTGAGTCATGATAGAGAGCTCATCGATGCGTATGCTAATCGTATCATCGAGCTAGTCCCTAGCCCAGAGGGTGCAAAAATCATCGATTTTAAAGGTAGTTATGAAGAATATCTCCAAAGAGGGGCGCATTGAGATTAAAAGCATAGGAGTGGTGCGATGAATTTTGAATATGATTGGAGTATTAGCAAGGCTTGTATATTCCGTAATTACAATGGAGGTTACCTGCACAAAATCACTGATTTTGACAGAGTGGATGCTAAAAAGCTCTTGGGGCTAGACAAAGAAATTGCTACTTTGGAGAAAAATACCGAAGCGTTTTGCCGCAGAAAGGCTGCGTCAAATGCCCTTATCTGGGGAGCTAGGGGATGTGGTAAAAGCTCAATGGTCAAAGCAGTTTTTACGCGCTATCTCTATGAGCTCGATACGCCTTTGCGTGTGGTGGAGATAGACAAGGGGGATTTATGGGTCTTGCCTTTTTTGATTGATGATTTGCGCACGCATGCTTTTTGTTTTGTGGTGTATTGTGATGATCTTTCTTTTGAAGCAAGAGATCAGAGCTATAAACCTCTCAAAAGTATCTTAGAAGGGTCTTTAGAAAAGAAGCCCGATAATGTGCTGGTGTATGCGACTTCTAATCGGCGCCATCTTGTGGCTGAATATGAAAATACGCAAGAAATCCATCAAAATGATGTGTGGGACGAATTGCTCTCTTTGAGTGATCGCTTTGGGCTTTCTATGGGCGTGTATGCCTTGGGGGCAGAGGAGTATCTTTCTATCCTTGCAAGTATGTGTGCTAGCGTAGAGGAGTTTGAAGCCCTTAAAATGCCAGCGCTTAATTATGCAGGTATCAAGGGGAATCGGAGCGGTCGGAGTGCGCAGGAATTTTATCGGCTGTATCAAAATGGCTTGATTTAGGCTCTCAAGACTTTAAATACCCCTTAAATCCCTAGCACTCTGAGTTGGGAATAGCAGTATGCTATGGTTTTGCAGAGTTTGTCAAAATCGGGAGTTTGTGTGTAGCTCACGCTGAGGAGCTCTCGAGATTCTAGCTCGCTATAGCCCATTTCTTGGAGGACAAAAGAGGGAGCAAACAAGCCATAAAGGCATTGTGCGCCATTGATACCATAGATATTTTCTAAAAGCAGGGCTTGCAAGAGGTTTCTGGCCTTGATAGAAGAAAATCTTAAAGGCAGGGCATTAGGCAGTGTATGGGCTAGAGGGGCAAAAAGCCCTATGTCTGTTTTGATGAGGGATTGGAGTGTGGTGTAAAAAATCTCTTTGGTGTCTTGGGGGCTTGGGGCTAGGGAGCGAATACTTGTTTGGAGAGCGGCAAATAGCTTGGGGGTGCTGAGTGTTTTGGGGAATATTTCAGGTGCGATGAAATCTTTAGCAATCAAAGCCCCATGAGAGCGCAAAAGCCCTAGGGATTCCCCATTGATAAGCAGCAATGTGTGGGAGTCGATGATATCAGGGATAGGGAGATTCAAACTCAAGGCATAGCTGATATCAGTGATGAAAATAGCATTTTTTGTGTGCTTTTGGAGGGTGGCTTTGAGGTCTTTGATGGGGTTTTGGGTGAGAATATCTTCATTGACAAAGGGGACAATCAAGCAAGTGCAGCCTTGCGCGATAGCTTCTAAGAGGGATTTGGAGGTGATGAGCCCACTTTGTTTATCAGGGATTAGCTTATAAATGGGCTTATCAAGAAGCTTGATAGCTGCATAGCCTTGCTGGTGGGAGGAGATTGCATAAGCGATTTTATGGGTTTTGCTGATACGCGTGAGTAGCTCTAGCCAATGTGCGCACAAAAATCCAAATGGCACGCTCATATCCCCACCAAAGAGGGCAGCTAGGGCTTTAGAATCATTTTGCAAGCTAGCAAGCTCGCTCGGATTGATGGGCGAGGGATTGGGATAGGAGGGTGCGATGAGTAGTTGGTTGGGGTGTTTTTGTGTGGGGGGATTTTGTAAAAAGTCTAATCGCATACTTTTCCTTTGTATTTGAAAGTCCTTTTGCCTTGAGTGTTTTGGATATCATCAAAGGCGTCTAGGCTATCCAAATAAGCAATGAGATATTTTCGGCTCAAAGGCAGATGATTTTTAAGCACTCCCATATCGATATAGCCATAAGTTTGTATCCACTCCCGCATTTGGGTATGCAGGCTTTTGAGAATAGATTGCGCGATGAATAGATTGTGCTGGAGGCGTATGAGCTTTTTGTTTCCACAGAGGGCTTTGAGGGCTTTATCAGCACTTTTGGTATCAATAGCCAGCATATCATAGATATTATACGGGGCTAGGGGGGTGAGCCCTTGGGATAGAATCGTTTGATAGAGCGTGTCTTGCAAATATTCATCGATGTTTTTGATATTGTTTTGCTTGGAGAGATAGAGATTATCCTTTTTGCTGATGAAACCTTCATATTCTAGGGAATCTAGGGCTTTTTGAATCAAGTTGATCGAAGCCCATTTGAGCTTTTGGTGGATACTATGGCTTGAGAGCAGTGCGTTTTTATTTTTGCTGAAAGTCTTGAGTATGTCATCTTTGATATTTTCAAAAGTTTGGGGGTGGTAGATGACTAATTCTTGGGTGTCTAGGTAAATATCAGGGATATTTTGCGCGATTTGGATAGCTTCTTTTTGTGTGAGACTGAAACGTTGCGCAGAGCTGATGAGACCAAAGCCTTTTTTATGCACGCAAGCACAAAAGTAAAAAGCGCTTTTAAAATCCCTTTGGAGCAAGAAGTTGCAATAAGTGTATTTTTGCTTTTTTTTCATCACTTCAGTGATAGGGTTTAGCACTTCCCCACCGCCGATTGTTTTATCTTGTATCCTGAGGATAAATCTTTCACCAAAAATGCTGAATATTTTTTCATCTGTTTTGAGGCTTGCGAGTATGTAGGGTCTGTTGGGTTGGGGCGTGTGGGATTTTTGCGCGAGTTCAAGGAGGGGTTGGAGGGAGGAGATTTTAGCATTGCAGCGCTTCGTGCCGATAAAAAACTGCACAACTAGATTGTGTAAAGACATTTCTACCAAAGGATAGATGACAACATCAATTTCATCAAATCCCCTGATATAGCCCTTTTGACTCAGCAAATACCCACGCTTGAGCACAGAAGCACTCACGCCTTTGAGATTGAGGGCAATGCGATGGCTTGGCGTGGCTGTATCGATAAATGTGTGATGGTTTTCGATACTTTTAATACCTGCTTGTGTATCAAGCTCGCAGATATATACAGAGTCATTTTTATTCATTGTCCCACTCAGCACGCTTCCAGTGGTGATAGTCCCTGCTCCTGTAATGCTAAAAGCCCGATCGATGTAATAGCGAAAGAAAGGGGCTAGGGGTCTTTGGACTTTAGGGAGGGCATAGAGTAAATCAATGAGTTTTGCGTGCGTAGCAGGCTCATAGACACTAAAAGGAGAGATGGCAAATAGCTTAATATGATGGAGTTTTTCAAACTCTTTTTGGATATCGTTTTGGAGTTTTGCTAGCACAGATGGTGTGTTTTGGAGGTCGATTTTAGTGATGACTACGATGGCTAAGGGGATAGCTAGCATATCAGCGATTTGGAGATGTTCGATACTTTGGGGTTTCAAACCCTCATTTGCTCCCACTACAAGCAGCAAAGCATCGATTCCAAAAGAGCCCGCGATCATATTTTTGATGAGTTTATCGTGCCCTGGGACATCGATCAATGCGATATTTCTAGCATTTTTGTTTTCTGTTTTGTCTTCTGTTTGTTTGGGAGGGAGGTAGAGATGGGAAAAGCTAATATCTAGGGTGATACCTCTTTGTTTTTCTTCAGGTTTTTCATCGCCATCAAAGCCATTGAGCGCCTTGATAAGGCTAGTTTTGCCGTGGTCGATATGCCCGCCTAGACCGATGATGAGATCATTTTGCATTAAGAACCTCAAGAAAAATCTGTTTGATTGCGTTAAGATGATGGGGCTCTAAGCAGCGCATATCAAGGAGGATTTTGTCATTTTGGATTCTAGCGATCAGGCCATTTTGCCGTATTTTTTCATTGAGGGCTTGGGTTTTGATATGCATATGACTCAAAGCAATCCCATATGATGGGAATTCTTCTTGTGGCAAAGCCCCTCCACCTGCCATAGATCCCAAAGGTGTCAGCACACATTGCATGCCAGAGAGCGTATTGAGCGATTGGGCTAGTTGCTCTGCTTTTTGGCGCAGGCTCTCTAAGGGCTCATGGAGCATGCGCTGGGTGGGTATCATCTCCAAATCGCCCTCTATGTAGGCTTGCAAGGTAGCGCTGAGTGCGAAAATAGTGAATTTATCCACACGCAAAGCGCGCAAAAGATGGTTTTTTTTGAGTTGGTCGATGAGATGTTTTTTACCAAAGATAATCCCTGCTTGAGGCCCCCCTAAGAGCTTATCCCCGCTAAAGCTCACCAAACTAGGATTTTTAGCAGCAATTGCAATCAAAGAGGCTTCATTGACACCATCAATGGGGGTGATATAGCCACTACCAACATCATAATAATCAATCAAATGGTGTGCTTGGGCTAGCTTGCTTAGATCCTCAAAACAGACTTCTTGCACAAAACCGATTTGCTTGAAATTGCTTTGATGGGCTTTGATGATGAGGGCAGAGTCTTGTGTGATGGCGTTTTGATAGTCGCGCAGATAAGTTTTATTGGTCGTGCCAACTTCTTTAAGGTGCGCACCTGCAGAAATAATCACTTCAGGAATACGAAAGCTCCCGCCGATTTCAATCAGCTCCCCCCGAGAGATGATGACTTCTTTGTCTTTGGCAAAGGTATTGGTGATGAGTAAGACAGCGCTTGCGTTGTTATTGACAACAAGCACATCTTCACAGCCCAGTAACGCGCACAAGAGCTTTTGGATACTCGCATACCTCTCTCCGCGCTCGCCTGTGGCTAGATTGTATTCAAGGTTGTTGTATCCACTCAAAAGGGGCGTGATTTTCTCTAATAGCTTGGGGGAGAATATGCTGCGCCCTAGGTTGGTCTGGAGGATAATCCCTGTGGCGTTGATAAGGGGTTTAGAGCTTGGGGTCAAAAGAGCGCAATAAGCACGATCTATTTTTGCTAGGATTTCTGCATATGATGGGAGGGGCTGGCCTTGGCACAGACCTTGGCGCAGGCTTTCTATGAGCTCTTGGGCAAGTCTTTTGAGTAAAGAGGGGTTTTTGTTTTGGAATCTTGGCTCTTTGAGGAGCTTGTCGATTTTGGGGAGTTGGGATAGGGCTTCTCTCAAAGCAAGTGTCCTTTTAAGGGAATTTAAAATAAATGCAATTATAATACAAGGGCTTTTAAGTTTTGTCAAATGGGGGGCAAGCATAGCTGGTGCGTGCCTTGGACTTCAAATCCAAAGAGCGTCTAGGTGTCTGGATGCTGGAAAGTTCGATTCTTTCGCCCTCTCGCCTCTTTAGATACTCTAAAATACTGCATAAATTTTATAAAATCTAAGCAAAACCCCACAAATATCCCAACACATTAAAATAGCTTTGGAGTTTTTGTGCCTTGTTTTATTGGATAAAAATCTAAATATACAAGAAAAATTGAGAAAAGATTTAAGGAGTGGTGGACCTTGCAGGACTCGAACCTGCGACCGATCGGTTATGAGCCGAGCGCTCTAACCAGCTGAGCTAAGGGTCCTTTTTTGTTGATATTTCTGAAGGGATTGGAATTGTAGCGAAAATTAAACCTAAAGGCAAGCAGGTTTTCAAGGATTGCAAACAACACAACAAAGGTGATAAAACTACTCCCCCCATAGCTAAATACAGGCAGAGGTATGCCCACAACAGGGGCAAGACCTATAGTCATAGCGATATTGACCCCCACATACACAAAAATCAAAATCGCAATCCCCCCTGCAATGACTTTCAAGCGATAGTCCTTAGAATCGAGCAATGAAAATGAAAGGATATGCAAAATCAGCCCGATATAAAGCCCAATCAAGACAATCGCACCCATAAAGCCAAAGCGCTCCACATAATAAGCAAATATAAAATCGCTTGTAGCGATGGGGAGGAATTTGAGCTGTGTTTGGGTGGAGTTTTTCTTGGATTTGCCTAGCAGCCCCCCTGAGCCGATAGTGATGATGGATTGCTGCACATGGTAGCTGGGCTTTTCAGCCACAAAGTCGTGTATGCGTTTGCGTTGATAATCGTGCAAAGAGCTATAAATCAATGGCGAGGCCACTAAAATGGTGATCAAAATCGAAAGCCAAATTTTATAATTCACTCCCACTAAAAACAAAATCCCAAATCCCATGATGACAACAACCAAAGCTGTGCCTAAATCAGGCTGTTTGAGTATGAGCAAAAAGGGCAGGAGGATATAAAAGCTAATTTTTAAAAAATCTTTCCAGCCATAGCCCCATCTTGGCGGCGGGTTGTGGTAGATGATATTAGCTAACATCAATAAAATAGCGATTTTCACAGGCTCACTAGGCTGCAAAGACACTCCGATACCTGGGATCGTGATCCATCGCTGTGCACCTAGCTTGGTTGTTCCATAAAAATCTGTAATCAAAAGCAATAAAATACAAATCCAATAAAACACCCCCACGCTCTTAGAAAGACTCCTAAAAGGGATAAAAAACACAATCCAAAACAGAAAAAATCCCGATATGATATAAATCAGCTGCTTGAAACTCAAGGCTTCATTGGCTTCGTGGATCAGAAAAAACGAAATACCAATGATAGGCAAGATCAGAAAAAGGAGTAAAAAATCAAAATGTGTTAAAATCCGCCTATCAATCATTGGGTCTTGCCTTTTTGGTATTTGGGAATTTTATCAAATTTTAGACGGATATGCTGTATGAAAAAAACATTTCAAATCAAAGATTTTTATCCGCGCCTAGACGGGTTTTTATCTCAAGAGCTTGAGATTTCTAAGAGTCAAGTGCTTGGCTGGATCAAAAGTTCTTTAGTCACTTTAAATGGTCAAATCGTCCAAAAAGGTGGGCTGAAGCTCAAAAATGGCGATTGTATCACTCTATTGCCCCCACCTCCCCTCACACAGCAGCACACACCGCCCATACCTCAAATGGATATCGATATTATCTATGAAGATACCGATATTTTACTCCTCAACAAACCCCCCCATCTCATTATCCACAAAGCCCCTAGCGTCAAAGAAGCGACTTTAGTTGATTGGCTCAAATCCAAGGGCTTTGCCCTCTCTGATATCAGCCATCAAGAGCGTTATGGGATTGTCCATAGGCTCGATAAAGACACGAGTGGGGCTATCTTGATTGCTAAAAACAACCACGCCCATATCCGGCTATCTGAGCAGCTTAAAAATCGCGTGATGGGGCGGTATTATCTGTGCGTCATCACCCCACCACTTTTGCGCCCAAGCACCATAGAATGCCAACTAGGGCGCCACCCAAACAATCGCTTGAAAATGACTAATCTTGATAGACTCAAGCTCTCTTTAAGCAGCGCACGATACTCCAAAAGCCAGTTTGTGCCCTTGCTCTCAAGCAAAAACGGGGCTTTGAGCTTGCTTTGTGCGAAGCTTTTTACAGGCAGAACCCATCAGATCCGCGCACATTTAGAGAGCATTTCTCGGCATATCATCGGCGATAAACTCTATGGCACACAAGATACATATGATGTGCGTATGCTTTTGCACGCATATTTGATTTATTTTTCTCACCCCAGAACTGGCAAAAAAATGTTTTTTAAAGTTCCTGTTTTTGATGATATGCTAGAATTTTTGGTTAAAAATTTTGATAAGGTAGGTTTGGATGCAGCTATCAGAGAAGATCAAATTCTTCGTAGCTTTGATACTTTTTAGTTTGCTTGCAGGCTGTGCTTCGATGCAAAATAATATGCTCTCACTCTTTGGCAGAGAAGATAAAATCGATACAGGTTTGCCTATCATCAAAGATGTCAAGACTATCAATGATGTGCGTTCTGTGGGGTTTGAGTGGGGGAGTATCGATGACACTTCCTTGGTAGCAGGATTTGTGCTCTATCGTATCGAAAAAGATGGTGTGCTCAAAAAAATTGCCACAATCAAAAATCCCCTAGCAACGCATTATTATGATAATGGTCTGACCCCTTTGAGTGCGTATTCTTATCAGATTTCTACACTCGGTAAAGATGGCGCAGTATCCCCGCGCTCACCGATTATTCACATCAAGACTTCTTTTATCGATGCTGTTGAAAGCGTGTTTGCCTCTGAGGGCTATCCTAAAGAAATCAAGCTCATCTGGAGCCCCCACCCCAATCCAAGCATATCCAAATACATTATCCAGCGCCTTGATGATCGTGGCGTTTTTCTCAATATCGGTGCGGTCAAAAATAGGCTATATGTAGAATATTTTGATAAAAATCTCCAAGATGGCAAGGAATATAAATATCGTGTGATTGCTGAGAGCTTTGAGGGGGCAAAATCCTTGCCTAGCCCGATTGCAGTAGGCAAGACAAAAGCGCAGCCCAGCCCGATTACCCATCTTTTAGCAAGCAACAATCTCCCGCGAGCCATCAAGCTAGATTGGGATCTCTCCCCTCAAGAAGATGTGGTTGCTTATAGAGTCTATAGTGCAGGGTCGATCAAAGATCATTTTAAAATGATTGCCCAAACTAAAGAAAATCACTACACAGATAAAATCCCCCAAGATGGCGTTGAAAGATTTTATAAAGTTATCCCCCTCGATAGCACAGGACTGCAAGGAGAGCTACCGATAGGAGCAGTCAAAGGCATGACACTCACCCCTCCACCTACCCCTATCATCATCAAAGGCGTGATCCAAAACAATCAAGCTGTGATTTTATGGCAAAGTATCGATGATATGAGAGTGAAAAATTATGCAGTTTATCGCTATGAGGGGAGTTTCTCAAGCAAGCCTTTGCGGTTTGGAGATATTACAAAAAATGAATTCATTGACAAAGAAATGACAGCAGGCAAAAAATATCGCTATCAAGTCGTAAGCGTTGATGGCAATGGGATTGAATCTGCCCCAAGCAAAGAAGTTGAGCTTCTTATCAATAGGTAGTGTATGCCACATTTTTTAGCCAAAAAGACCCATTTCCCCAGCTATCCATTTACGCAAGATGGCTATGAATTCTGCTTTGAAGCCTCTAGCATACACAGCCAATCAGAAAGCCTGATTCATGTGCGTTTTTGTGGAGATGGAGGGGAAAAGACCTTTTTTGTCCGTAAAATCAACAGAGCCCAAGATATACTCTTTAAAGCCGAAAAAATCACCAAGCCACAGCCTATAGGTATCCTCAAAGGGGCTTTACGGGCGTTAGCCCAAAAGTGTGAAGTCATCGTGCACAATCTCAATAACGATTCAATGCGTCAAGTCATACAAAGCAAATTTTTACTCAGCCCTAAAGAACTCATCGCACGCACTCAAAAAGAGTTTTGTATTGAAATTGGCTTTGGCTCAGGGCGACACCTCCTCAAGCAAGCCCAGCTACACCCACAAACAGATTATATCGGGGTGGAGATCCACACGCCCTCTATCGAGCAAGTTTTAAGGCAGATTGAGCTTTTGGGACTGCAAAATGTGCTGATTGTGTGTATGGACGCAAGGATTTTGCTTGAGATCCTCCCCTCCAATCAATGCCAAGCAATCTATATCCACTTCCCTATCCCTTGGCACAAATCCCCCCACCGCCGTGTGATGAGTCAAAAGCTACTCACACAAGCCCTGCGAGTGCTTGCTCCCAATGCGCCCTTAGAGCTCCGAACAGATGATTTGGGATATTTCCAAGACAGCTTGAGCCTTGCTATGGAGCAAGAGGTGGCACGAATTCAAGCAGCAAAGAACCTTTCAAATGTGGTTGTGAGTAAGTATGAAGCAAGATGGCAAAGAAAGCAAAAAGATATTTTTGACCTAAAAATTTTCTCACTCCACCATCACGAAAGCGAAAAAATAGAGTATGATTTTGTGTTTGATTTTTCTCTCCCCAAGCACGCACTCACACATCGGTTTGAAAAAATCATCAAAAAAGACTATTTTTTGCATATTTGTGATGTTTTCCAATCGGATTGTTTTTGGATTGTATCGGTGAGTTTTGGGGACTTTGAGAGGCCTTTGAGCAAGCTAATCATTTTTGATATACTTGCTCAAAAAATCTATTATTTTGGTGGAGATCCCCTAGCAACAAGGGCAAATATCAAATCCCACCAAGAGCTTTTGCGCTTACTAATGGAGGAGAGATGAATAGCATCATTGAAGCAAGCAATTTATGTCTGGGATATAAAAAGGGAGAGCCTATCATCAAAGATGCGAATTTTGCCATCGAACACAAGGATTTTGTCTTTATATCAGGGGCGAGTGGGAGCGGGAAAAGCACTTTGCTGCGGTCTTTGTATGGGAATTTATCAATATTTGATGGGAGTTTGAGGGTCTGTGATATTGATATTGCCCACGCAAGCAAACGGCTCATCAATCAACTACGCCAAAATATCGGGATTGTTTTTCAAGACTATAAACTCATTGAAGAATGGACGGTGGAGAAAAATATTTGCTTACCGATGGTTATCTCTGGCTATAAAAAGGAAGTGTGTAACTCTCAAGTCGAAAAGCTGCTCTCCCATGTTGATTTGCTCTATAAATCCCACCACTACCCCCTAGAGCTCAGCGGGGGCGAACAGCAAAGAGTGGCAATGGCTCGAGCGATCGCCCATCGCCCTATGCTGATTTTAGCAGATGAACCCACTGGGAATTTAGACGATTACTCTAGCGATATGATTTGGAGTTTGCTCAAAAGTGCCAATGAGCAGCTTGATGTTACCATCGTTGTTGTCACCCATAGAATCCCCGATCGGCTCAATATCCCCTATAGAAAGCTCAACATCAAAGATGGAGAAGTGTATGAATACTCTTAAAAGGCATTTTTCATTGATCATTCCCCTGCTAGCACTATTATTTTCGCTAGAAAGCATTGTTTTGGTCAATCGCGCTATCTCTATGAAGGAAGACAGATTATCGCAGAGCTATTCTATCTTGCTTGCTAGTCAGCAGAAGCTAAGCCTTGAAACCATCAGCCAAACTATCGCCCAAGCCAAAAGTCTCACCCCCATCAATCCTGATTTTTTGCTCGAACGGCTCAAGCAAAATATGAGCGAGGCCAATGTCAGTGCTATCAAAAAAGATTTACCATTTTTTTATTCACTCAAGCTTGCGATTTTCCCCAATCAAAAGCAGCTTGAAGCCATCAACCAAACATTGCTTAAAATACCCAGTATCCAAAAAGTCGAAGCCTTTAGCAAGACACACAATCAAGTCTATCGCCTATTGTTTTTAATCAAGCTCAATGTGTGGATATTTGCCTCTTTGATTGCATTGCTCTCTATCTTGCTTATCATCAGACAAATCCAGATTTGGCGCTTTGAACACAGCAAGCGTATGGAGATTATGGGATTTTTAGGTGCGCCGATGTGGATCAAAAACGGGATTTTATTCAGGCTAGCTATCATTGATTCTGTCATCACAAGTATTTGTATCCTTGGGGGGACTTTTTACCTCTCGACTCTCTCAAGTTTCCAAGAACTCATAGAAGCGCTTGAAATCCAAGGGAGTATTTTTGAGTTTGGGACAGATTTTTTAATGCTTTTGGGGACTTCAGTGGGGATTTCAGTCTTTTCTGTGCTCGTTGTCATCATCTCTCAGAGGAGATCTTGAAGTGTATGGGAAAAATCTTTTTCTGATTTTTTTACTTTTGCTGCCGTTGTTGTCTGCAGATATTGCAGATATTGATAAAAACATCAACACCAACAAATCCAAGCTCCAAAAAAAGAATAAAGAAAAAATCCAAATCAACAATCTCTTAAACACACTAGGCGATACAATCAATCGCAAACACAAGCAAATCAGGGAGCTAGACACCCAAATCACAAATATCCAAAGAAATATCAACAAAAACCAATCCGAAAATACAGCGCAACTCAAAGCACTCAGAGAATACAAAGAGCTTTTAGCCAAGCTAGAGGGCAAAAAGAGCAAAATCCAAAGCGATATTGCTAATATACTCATCAAAGATATGGCTTTTATTATGGTGCTCAACCATCAAAGCCCTATTTCTCCCGATGATATTATCTTGCAAGAGATTTTTAAAAGCCTGAATAAAAACTCTAAAACCCAGATTGAAACCTTAAGCCAAGAAGAAGACACCATCAACGCACAAATTGCCCAAATCAATAACAATATCAACAAAATCAATGTCTTCATCGATAATCAAAAGGACAAAAAACAAAAATTACAAGCAATGATCAATGAGCAAAAAAAGCTAGTGAAAAATCTGCAATCTGAATTGAGCGCTTATAATAAAAAGCTCAAAGACATTGATAGTGAGCGCAAAAGCTTGGATAAAATCCTAGCAAACTTAAATATCTTAAAACAGACCAAAGAAAAAGAACTCCTAGAAAAACAAGCCAGAGAAGAAGCCCAAAGGCAAAAACAAGCAGCCAACTCCCAACCACAAGATAGCAAAGACCTCCAAGCTCCCTTAGATGTCAAGCAAGTAGCCAGCTCTTATCGGAGTATCTCAACGACCCACTACAAAGGCCCTAAGACCATTTCGCCTTTAGAGAGTTACCAAGTCGAGCAGAAATTTGGCCCGTATTTTGACCCTGTCTATAAACTCAAAGTATTCAATGAATCTGTCACACTCATCTCCAAAACTCGCAATGCTGTAGTCAGAAATATCTTTGATGGAAAAGTCGTCTATGCCAAAGAAGTCCCTATTCTCAAAAAGGTCATCATTATCGAGCATAAAAATCAAATGCATACCATC
This sequence comes from Helicobacter sp. 12S02634-8, assembly GCF_002272865.1. GTDB lineage: Bacteria > Campylobacterota > Campylobacteria > Campylobacterales > Helicobacteraceae > Helicobacter_J. Next base: position 19,181 of record NZ_MLAP01000004.1, read on the forward strand.
TACTCACAACTCGATAAAATCGCCCCCACCATCAAGCCGGGTTTGCGTATCCAAAAGGGCTATGTCATCGGCAGAGTCGATCAAAGGCTAGGCTTTGAAGTCACACAAAAAGACAAACATATCGATCCATTAGAAATCATCTCTCAAAGTAAATAAAAAAATCTTTCTAATGGTCGATGTTAAAAGATGTAGTTCTGATTTTATGCTAAAAAATCAAGGAGGAAATCAATAATGATGGACAAGATACAAGGAAGTTCGTTTTCATCATTGCAAGATAGGCTTGTTAGTTTGGTCCATAACGCAGGAAGACCCGCAGCACAGACAAGAGATGTCCCAACCACACAAGCAGACACAGCAGAAGAAATCTCTGCTTACCACGAAGACAAGCAAAAAGATGCGCTCAAGCAGGAATTATTGTTGCTTAGTAGTGCATTGAATCAAGAAATGAAAAGAATCAACACCGATATCAACTTCAACTACAATGATGACATCAGAGGACTTGTCGTAACGGTCAAAGAAGAAAATGGGGATAAGATTATCCGTGAGATCCCCTCTAAAGAAGCTATTGAACTGATGAAAAAAATGCACGATATTGTGGGTCTGATATTTGACAAAAAGGGTTGATTTTAAGGAGTAGTTCGTGGCAATGGGCAAACTAAGCTCTCTAGGGATTGGGAGCAATGTTTTAAATTATGATGTCATTGATAAGCTCAAAAAAGCCGATGAAAAGACGATGGTCGCTCCTATTGATAAAAAGATGGAAACCAATGTCGAAAAACAAAAAGAGCTCGTTGAAGTCAAAACACTCTTGAGTGCGCTCAAAACTCCCATCAAAACACTCGCTGATTACTCGACTTATATCGCTAGGACTAGCAATGTCACTAGCAATGCTATCAAAGCCACCGTTGGGGCGGGCGTCCCTATACAGGATATAAAAATCGATGTTGAAAGTCTTGCGCAAGGGGATATCAACGAAGTGGGGACAAAATTCTCCTCCCGCGATGATGTATTCAGCAAAGAAGATGTGAAGTTGCGATTTTTCACATTGGGGCGAGAATATGTAGTCAATATCAAAGCAGGAATGACATTAGGCGATGTCGCGCAAGCTATCACAGATACAACCAAAGGTGAAGTATCGGGTATTGTGATGAAAACAGGGGGTGCTAAACCCTATCAGCTGATGATTAACTCCAAAAACACAGGCGAAAATAGCCGCATTTACTTTGGCTCTACCATCACTTCCAATCCAATTCCTGAAACCCCAATCAAGCTAGAAGCAGGGGATTTTACCCTCACTATCAAAGACAAAAATGGCAATGATACGACGATTGATATCACTTCAGATACGCAAGAAAATATGTCTGCGCAAGACAGGGCTCAAGCCCTCCTTGACGCGCTTAAAAACGCTATTCAAGCAAATCCTGATACCAAAGACTTGCTTGATGATGCTATCAATGTTGGATTGAGTGATGATGGCAAATCTTTAGTGATCAATGACAAAAGGGGCTATGCAATCAAGCTAGGCGGCAACAAACTAGCGCAACTGGGCTTTGAACAGAGTCAATCTCAAAAAGATGACTTGCTCCAAAGCAGCACACCTATCAAATCTGGACTGCTTCAAGGCGTGATCCAAATCGGTTCGGTGCCTTTAGACCTCTCTAAAATGACTAAAAAGCACAACACAAGCGAAGAAAACGCCCAAGTGATCGCTGCAGCGATTGAAAATATCGCGGGTATGCACGCTACAACTGATGGCAATGGCAAGCTCATCTTGAACTCTGAAGTCGGAGAAATCAAAATCACAGCCACAGATGATGCAGGCAAGGCTGCTATCAAAGAGCTAGGGCTTAAAGAGGGTATGATACAAGATTACTCCAAGCTCGAAAGTGAAATTTTTAAGTTCAAAAACCTCCAACGCGCTTCTGATGCGAAGTTTGCTTATAATGGCGTGAGTGTCAGACGACCTAGCAATGAAATCAATGATGTCATCAATGGCGTGTCCTTGACTCTGCAAGAAACCACAGAGCCGGGCAAACCTGCTATTATCAGCGTAGGGAGAGACAATCAAGTCATTATCGATAATATCAAAGAATTTCTCAAAGCCTATAATGAGTTAATCCCCAAGCTCGATGAAGTCACGCGCTATGACCCTGATACCAAAATCGCAGGGATTTTCAATGGCGTGAGTGATATTCGTATGATTCGGTCGAGTATCAATAATATTTTTTCCTATGCAATCCCCTCACCCGATGGTATGCAGAGCTTAATGCGCTATGGCTTGAGTATTGATGATAAGAGCAAGATGAGTTTAGATGAAGCTGCGCTGAGCAATGCCCTCAATCAAGACCCGCAGAAAACACAGGATTTTTTTTATGGCACAGATAAGAAAAATTTTGAGGGCAAAGAAGTGCATCAAGATGGAATATTCATAAAATTCAATAAAGTTTTATCCGATTTGGTCGATGGTAGTAATGCAAAACTAAAGATTTATGAGGATTCATTAGACAAAGATGCTAGAAATCTTAAAAAAGACAAAGAGAGTGCTATGGATCTTTTGAAAACGAGGTATGACATTATGGCTGATAGGTTTGCTGCTTATGATGGGCAGATTGCTAAGGCAAATAATTCCTTCAATGCTGTGCAGATGATGATAGACCAATCAGTTGCCAAGAAAAAATAAGGGGAGATAAGAAAGACTATGCGGAGTGCAAATGCTTATTATTTATACCAGCAAAATTCGATTTCAGTCGAATCGCCTGCTAAGCTCATTGAAATGCTTTATGAGGGGATTTTGAGATTTGCTGCGCAAGCTCGCAGACACACAGAGCTCCAAGATATTGAAAAAAAGATTTATTACATCAACAAGGTCACAGATATTTTCACAGAGCTGCTCAATATCCTTGATTATGAAAAGGGCGGGGAGGTTGCTGTCTATCTCACGGGGCTTTATACCCATCAGATCAAGCTACTCACGCAAGCAAATATTGAGAATAATTCTGAAAAAATTGATATTGTCATCAATGTAGCCAAAGGCTTGCTAGAAGCTTGGCGAGAGATACACCAACATGAACTGGGCAGATAGTCTTAAAATCGCTATCTTAGAGGGGGACACACAAAAAGCCTATGAACTCATCATCAATGTTCCCACGACTTCCCTCAATGAACTCGAAGACTTACTGATTGCTCAAGAGCTCATCGCTCAAGGCATTGAAATGCTTGAAAAAGACCAAGAAAAGGTCAAAAAACAAATGTTGCAACTCAAGCTAGCAAAGAAATTTTTAGAATAATCACGACTCAAATAACGCCGATCCGATCCGAACCATATTAGCCCCATAAGCAATCGCGATTTCAAAATCCCCACTCATACCCATGGATAGAATCTCTGCCCCTTGGGTTTTGAGCGTATCAAAGATATTTTTTGTCTTCTCAAAAGAAGCTTCAATCTGCTTAATCTCTGGAGTGTTTGCCCCGATACTCATCACGCCTTTGAGCTCTATATGCGGGCATTCTTTGCGTATTGTGAGGTAGGTTTCTTGGGCTTCTTGAGGGGGTAAGCCACTTTTAGTTGGCTCATACGAGGCATTGATTTGCAAAAGTGCATTGAGTGTGATATTTTCTCTCGCACACCTTGCTTCTAACGCCCTTGCTAGCTCTAAAGAATCCAAAGAATGCACTAAAGTGGGCTTAAGCGCAAGCAAGGTATTGATTTTATTTGTTTGCAAAGTCCCTAACATATGCCATTGCAAAGGGAGCTCATCTAAGACTTGGGATTTGGCCTTGAAATCTTGGACTTTATTTTCGCCAAAAGCCCTCTGCCCGCAAGCATACAGAGCTTCTATCTCTTGGATAGTGGCATATTTAGACACAGCAACAAGTTGGATCACTTGATGTCTGGAGTAGGCAATGCGAGCTTTTTCTATTTTGTTGATAATGGTGTCGAGGTTTTTTCGCAAACGATATGTGTGATCCATTTTGATATTCCTTTAAGTCCTAGGTGATGTGCAGATATGGAATCTCTTCAAAAAGCCCGCACTCACGCCCTCTAAAAGCCCCTTTTGCTTGAGCGTTTCTATCACAGCTATCGAGCAGTCTGTTTCTAGGGGCCACTCTCTGTGGTAGCCATCAAGGCTGTTTTTATCTGTCGCGTCGATAAAAAGTGTGTTTTTGTGTATATGCAAATCGCGCTGGGCGTCGATATTGTTTGTGATTCTCCAAAGCAGCATATAAGGATTATTCAAATCATTTTTACTCGCATCAACAAACACAACAATCGCAAGAGAATTCTCCAGCAAAGCAAGCGCTTGACACGCACGCATTATGCTCCGATCTGACTTTTCTACCCCTATGATACAGATGGGATTTTGGGTATGGGTATAGTATTGCTTGAGGATAGTGGCTTCTTGCATTAGGGGCTTGATTTTTTGCAAAAGCTCCCCATCGCTATAGAGCTCAAAATCTTTTTCTATGCTTTCTTGTGTCGCATCAAGCCCTAGCTTCCCTCCAAGCCCATAAGAGGGCGAGGAGTGATCGAGCGCGTCGCAAATCCCCTCTGTGATGGTGAGATTTTGGACACAGAAACGATTGAGTATGTATTCAGTGATTGCTGTGGTATCTGTAAGCTCAGGCGCTTTATCATCAACAAAAATAATATGCTTGACAAAGCTCATCTGTCCCACACCCCAAAAACTATGCATCATCTGCTTGGCGTGGGCAGGGTATTGGGGCGCAATCTTTGCTAATATCAGATTATGAAACACGCCATTTTCAGGCATATAATAATCCAACAGCCCTTGGGCGCTTGTCTGCAAAAGCGGTAAGAAAACGCGCTCAGTCAAATACCCCATATATTTATCCTCCAAAGGAGGCTTGCCTACGACTGTAGCAAGGTAGATAGGGGATTTTTGGTGTGTGATCGCACTCACTTCTAGCACAGGATAAGGCTCAATCGGTGTATAAAAGCCCGTATGATCGCCAAATGGCCCCTCAAGCACCATTTTATCGGGATCTACCCAGCCCTCTATGGTGATATCACAATCATAAGGCAAGGACAGTGGATTACTCAGACATCGAGCAAGCTTAGGTCTTTGCCCTCTGATGAAGCCATAGAGCATGAGCTCATAGATCCCATAAGGCAAGGGAGCTTGCCCACACCAAGTATAAAGAGGATCGCCACCTATGCCGATACTCACAGGCATTTTTTTGCCCGCTTTTTTGTATTCGTGGAAAAAATGGTTAGCGTCTTTATGTATCTGCCAGTGCAAGCCTAAGTGGTTTTTGTCATAGACTTGCAAGCGATACATACCGAGGTTTTTTTTCTTGCCATCTAGGCTTTGGGTATAGACCTGCCCCATCGTGATGAAAGGCCCACCATCTTTTTCCCAAGTTGTCAAAATCGGCAAATCATAGAGATTGACTGCCTGACCTTGATAGACACACATCTGAGATGGGGCTTTAGAGCGGATAGTTTTAGGGAATATGTGGCGTAAGAAAAAGAGGTCTTTGAGTTGGGTAAATGCCCCTAAAATCCCCTTTGGTGGGGTGAAATGTATCAGTTGTTTGATATGGTTGGCAATATCAGAGATGGGCTTTTGTGTGATGAGCTCTAAGCGAGTGTATGAGCCAAAAATATTCATCAACACAGGGATATCAAATGTTTTACCAGATTTTTGATCGATAGGTTTGGTGAAAAGCAGCGCCTTGCCCCCGTGGGGCTTTTTGGCTTCTAGGTATGCTAGATGGGGGATTTCTAAATAAATATCTAAAGGCATATCAATGACACGAAGTTCATTGTGCTGCTCTAGCAGTTTGATAAATTGCTGCATTTTAGCTCATTTTGTTTGTATTTTCTAGCTTTTGTGTATCTAAAAGATGACACTCAAGCCAGATAAAGACTAAAAAGCCAAACCAATGGTCGCACCGATACGATTGAACTCAAAACGCGCACCATTACTGCCAAATATTTTGGGCTTTTGGTAAGTCCCATCAATACCGATAGTCAAAAATGGAATCAAAGGCACATCGATTTTGATACCATAGTTAAAGGAAGCTGTGTCGTGTAAGCCGATATTGCTGAAGTGTGAATAGCTCGCACCAATGTAGGGCGTGAGTGGGAGGATAGGGATCTCAAAGCCCACAAGCCCACCCCACTGCGTATTGCTATAAGAGCTTTTATCAGATTTGCCTACGCTTGAAGCCACATCATATTTGAATTGTGGAGCAAAAACCACGCGAGATACACCCAACCATACGCGCGCATAGCCCCCATAGGTGAATCGATTATCATTGTTCTGATAGCTCAGATTTGCACCGATTTCAGGGGTAATCTGATAGTTCCCCAGACCGATACCAAACAAGCTCGCACCACTCATCATTACAGCCAACGCCATTTTTTTCATTGTTTCTCCTTTGGGATTTGAATCTTGGAAGTATATCGGATTTAATGGGGTATTTATAAAATTTCCTCCCATCATTGGGTCAAAATTCCCCCTCAAACTCCCCCTTACCCCTGCCACGCTTAAAGGCAGAAATGCAAATACAAAAAGGCAAAATACAAAGGTTTTCTTTTCTTAGGAGGGGGAGGGTTCTACTTAGCGAAGCGTCGCCCTCCCCCTTCCTAAAACCTACCCCCACCCACTGCACGCAAAGGCAAATACAAAAAGGCTTGGATAGCTATATTCGCTCGCCCTTGCGTGGTGCAAAAAGACAGAGAAAAGACTACAGAAGTGTAGTCGCTGGCTTTTTGCTAGCAAGGAGGTTGCGAGCTTCCCCTCCTTGTTTGCCGAAAAAAAGAGTTTTTTCGGGGCTAAGGAGGGGTTAGGGGTGGATAAACCCCTTTTTTGAAAAGAAAGCATTTGATTTTTATTTTGTCAAAGCTTATTTTTCAATCCAAAAGCTCTTTTTCTATTTTTTCTCTCACTTCTATATTTAGTATGAAACCATATATATTGAGAAAATAATTTTCATTTTAAGATAAAAGTTATACAATGATTACGAAACAAACCGATCACATAACTCACAACAACACCAAACACGCAATGAAAGGATAACCTATGGATCCACTCAAAAATGGTATTTTTTATCGCAAAAAACGTTATGTCATTTATGCACTCATCACACTCATTGCCATCGGTCTGCCCTTTATCAAAATCAATGGCAACCATATATTCTTGCTCTCATTTGACCATATGGAACTCCATCTAGTTGGAATTGTTTTCAATGTTCAAGAGCTATATTTAATGCCCTTTTTGCTCATTATTTTATTTGTAGGGATATTTTTTATGACCACAATCGGAGGGCGCATATGGTGTGGTTGGGGCTGTCCGCAGACAATTTTTCGTGTGATCCATCGAGATCTCATCGAAACTATGATCCTCAAACTCCGCAGAAAAATCTCCAACAAGCAGCAAAAGCCCGATTTTAGCATATGGAGCAATGATGTCAAAAAACTGATTGGTATTTTGCTCTTTAGTGTCATCGCTTTTATGGCTTCAGCTGTGTTTTTGTTTTATTTTGTTCCTCCTGAAGATTTCTTCTCTTATCTAGCTTCGCCCTTAGACCATATGGTCTTGCTAGGCTTTTGGCTCATCATTGCACTTGTGCTGATTTTTGATATTGTCGTGCTAGCAGAGAATTTCTGTATTTATATGTGCCCTTATGCGCGGGTGCAGTCTGTGCTCTATGATGATGATACGATCATGGCGATTTATGATGAGGGGCGAGGAGGGGCTGTGTATGCCCCACAAGGAGAGAAAATCCCCCTCCCACCTCAAAAGCGAGATACACAAGCTGAATGTATCAACTGCGAAAAATGCGTCCGTGTCTGCCCCACGCATATCGATATCCGCAAAGGCATGCAGCTTGAATGTATCAACTGCTTAGAGTGCGTCGATGCCTGCACAACCGTGATGGGCAATCTCGGCAAGCCCTCTTTGATTAGCTGGAGCTCCCCTAATGCCATCAAGACAAAAAACAAAGTCCGTTATTTTAGGTTCAAAACAATCGGCTATATCGTCGTGCTAGCCCTTGTCTTTGCCCTGCTTTTAATCATCGGGGGCAAGAAAGAGCAAATGCTCTTAAACATCGCGCGCACCACAGAACTCTATGAAATCAGAGGTATGCACGCAGTGGATAATGACTATGTGTTTTTGTTCCAAAACACAGACAAAGCAAACCATCGCTATGGCTTCCTCATCAAGGACAATCCCAACATAGAAATCATCAGACCCAAAAGTGATATCCCTTTGAGTGCGGGGAATAAAATCAAAGAAGTTGTGATATTGCGTGCTAAAAAGCCCTTGGGGGATAATGCAGACAAAGATGTGACGATTCCAATCACAATTGAGGCCTTTGCTACAGATGAGCCCGACAAAATTCGTATCCAAAGAAAAACCGTTTTTGTCTATCCGCGCCAAGATGTTCTCAATCGCTATCAAAATACCCACCAGTCCCAATAACACAATCACAGGGCAAGCAAGAGAAAGACAAAGAAAGACAAAGAAAAGGCAAAAACAAGAGGCGTGTGAGGTGTGTGATGGAGACAAGAGCGAGGGAGCAACGGGCTCTCAAAGATGAGAGCAAAGGGGCTATAAAGAGCGAGGGCAACGATTAAGGAGAGGGGGTAAGCCCCCAGTTGCTTGGGTTGATGGGATACAATCTTTCATTTGGGATTTTATGATATATTAGGCAATTATGTTATAATTTTAGTTGCATAAACAACAAACACCATAAAAGGGCAAAAGAAGCAGTGATGGCAAGGAATCTATCAAGGATCAAAACATACTTTTTGTTTTCTGCAATTCTTGCTACGACAATTATGCCCATTGATATCAATGCGAGTGATATCACTAGCGATGTATATAACTTAAGCAATAAATCAAATACATCTTCGGGTGACTTTTATGTCAAAAATACACAGACTTGGTATGGTGGTGGTTGGACGGGAAAAACCTCTTTTACGCAAAGCTACAACAATGGAACACTCATCTTTGGCAACAATAGTCAATCTGCAAGCAATGGTGTTGTGCGTTTTGGGAGTCTTGGGTATACTGGCTATATCATAGCAAATTTCAATGCCAAAGATATCTATATCACAGGCACACTCGAATCAGGAAATGCTTGGAAAACAGGGGGTGGGGCGGCTTTCAATTTCAAAGCCACAAATAATATCACGCTTGATGGGGCAACCATACGAATGATCAATGCTGGGGCTCAAAACTCATCGGCTCGCTTTGAAGCCACTCAAAAAATCTCGTTTAAAAACACCACTCTCATCAATGACAACTCAGGTAGCAGCAACTTTTCTATCTCAGGGGATCAGATCACTTTCACTCAAGTCAATGTCAGCTTGAATCAAGGCGGCTCACTCACACTAGAAAGCAAACAAAAATCCTCCGTTGATATTGCAAAATTTAGCGCCAACACAGGGAGTATCACAGCAAAAAATATCGACCTCAAAGTCACTGATACCACCTCTAACATTTATGTAGGGAATTTAGGCACTTTCAGTGTGAGCGCAAGTTCTTTTAATTTTGGGGGGACAATAGAGCTTAGAGGTATCTTGACTGCAGGGGGTAATTCGACCCTTAATGTTTCTGGAGTCACAGGACAAACCACTATCCACGACCTCAAAATGACAACTGCAAGTGTCTATGGGGGTAATTTCAATATCACCACGCTCACAGCCCATAAAGGGGCTTCGCGCTCGGTGTTTTATAGCAATATCGGCAAAAGCACGATCGATACTCTCTATGTCGCTGATAATGGCACAAGCAATGCCGATAATAGTATTTTAGAGTTCAGAGGAGGGGGGGATTCCTTGAGTGTCAAAACGCTCAAGACCGATAAATGGGCGATTTTAGACGCTTCTAAAATCAATCAACTTACCATCACCACCCTAGAATCCAACTACTCCACCATCAAAGCTAAAAGCCTTGCCCTCAATAACGGCACTTTCAGCTCAGGAGCGACCTATCTCTACGCAGATAATACCACCTCAAGTGGCACGATCTCTTTGGATAATCAAGCTGAGCTTTGGCTCAAAAGTGGTCAGACTTTCCACGCTGCTACCTTGGATATGAAAAATGGCTCTAAACTCTATGCTGCAAGCGATCACGGGGGTATGAGTGGAACGACAACTATCGACCATATCAACTTCGATAACTCCCAAATCTATGCCAATAACCTCATCACAAAAGACATCACAATCAAAAACAACGCCAATGTGTTTTTAAGCAAAGGGAGCACATACACCAACCAGGGCGATCTCAATATCGCTGATGGGAGTTATCTGCAAATCCATAATGGCGACTTTACCAACCAAGGCCAGCTCAATATCACCCTAGGGGCTGACCCAAGCAAAAACGCCCAAACTCTTATCAATGTGCTTGATGGGTCTTTTACTTTTGATATGACTAAAATTTCAAGTGGCAAGACAGATACCTATAAAGACGCTAATGGTATCCCACTCGTTTTTACCAAAGGAAGCACTGCAGACAACCCCATAAACCCATATTATGCGACCTTTGAAGCTACTTCTAAAGACGCTAATGGCAAGACTATCACCCTTGAGAGAAGCCAAATCGATCTATCAAAAATCCAGCACGATGACAAAGGGCATTACTACATCACTCAAACCAATAACGGGCAAAGCACAAACTATTACCTCCAGTTTATCAATGCTAAGGGAGAAAAAATCGCCACTGATGACACAGGGCATTTCAGCAAGACTAAAGCAGAAACTGAGGGCTACACCAAACTCACAGGCGATATCAAAATCCCAAAAGCCACCATCAATGTCAAGCTCGACCTAGCGGGCTTGAGCGTGGGGAATACTTATAATCTCCTCACAACAAAAAATGGTATTTTATTCAAAGATGGCACAACCTCTTATAATTCAACACAAGAGCAATACGCAACTTATAAAGCCGAGCTCAATCAAAGAATGTTTTTTACCTCTACAGATGGGAGCGCTATCGGGGTCGATTATTGGATCAGTGATGACAATAAAAGCATTGGATTCAAATACAACACAGGCAAGCACTACACAGACGCAGCGCCCTTTATCAAGCCAGGGACTTGGGTCTTTGGTATCGGTAGTGGCGCAGCAGCCTTTGGCTCGATGGGCGGGATACCCGGGGCGAGTGGTCTTGCTAAAAGCTATACTCTCAAACTCCAAGCCCAAAAATACCACAACGCTATCAGCAATCAAGATGAAAACATTGTCTATTATCTCAAAAACCTTGATTACAACAACTACGGCACGACCACAGCTGTCTTTACTATCGACGCAAAGGGCAGCGACTTTGCTTTAGGCAAAGACCAAGATATCGGCGGGAGCAGTGGGGTGATTAATATCGGGCCTTACAACGCTAAATCCACAATGGTGCTCCAAGCAGATAATATCTACCTAGGGGGCACAATCAATCTGGGCGATGGAGCGCTTATCAGCGGGCATTTGGACTTACAGGCCAAAACGACTGATGGCACATTAGGCAAGATTGTAGGCGATGATAAAAACGCGACTATCTATGTCAAAAACCACTCTAGCCTAAAAGCCATCGGCTCAAGCTTTGATTACAAAGGCACGATCCATCTCTATGCCAACAGCTCTGTAAGCGATGAAGTCGGATTGGATTTGAGCGGTGTTACAGGAAAAATCACTATCGGTGCGATGAGTGCGTGGGCTGCCAGACCCAATGGTGTAGATAAAAACGCTGGTATCAAGATGAAAGATTTCGATATCGGCACGCTCACTATCGGCAAAGGCAATGGCTTTTCTATCAACAACTATTACTCTGAATTCACCACAAACATTGGGACCTCTACCATCGGCACGCTCACGCTAGCCCAAGGGACAAGTGGCACAGACCAATCGGGGCTAAAATTCAGTGGTGGAGGGACTAGCCTCACGATTGATACGCTCAATGTCGGGTCTTGGAGCTTCTTGGATGCGAGCAAAATCAATGATGTATATATCGGTAAAACTCTCAATCTCCCCTACTCCCCGCAAATCACCTTTGATGGAGGGGTTCATGGCGTGATGTTTAATAACCTCACGCTCAACGAGGGCTCTGTAATGCACTATGGCGGGCAGACTGACTTGACAATCAAGGGCAATTTCACCAACAAATATGGCTTGATGGATATCACACCCAATGGCAGTGCCATACAAACTATCAATATCACAGGCAATGCTTCATTTTACTTCAACGACAACAAAACATCAGACACAGGGATTGCCACCCCGCTCATTAAAATCAGCGATGTCAAAGGCCTCAAACTCAATCAAAAATACACCCTTTTCAAAGCAGGAGGGACAATCACTTATTACTATAAAAATAAAGAAGGCAATGAAATTGTATCGAGTGATAAAACCAAAGCCGAGGGGCTTTATAATGAAATGGCCGATCGGATCGCCCTAATCAACAGCGATGGCTCTGCGGCTAAAGGCGTAGAAAAAGTTGTCAATGACAAAGAAATTGCCTTTACTATCAATGAATCTGATGCCACAAACCCCTATGACCCCAATGATATCCGTTATTGGTTTTACAAAAGAGGGGGGCAAAACTGGCTCCAAGACATTGAAAACACAGGCAATAGCGTGATGGATTGGCTCCAAGTGCTGATGATAGACAAACACAATGGTCTATGGGCAAAAGATCGGGTGCTTAGCAATAATTTGGATTATTTTATCCGTATTGGCAAGCAGCTTGATAGCACGATGGGGCAGCTCTCCTCAGTCAATCGCAAAAACAACTCCACAGCAGCGACTAGGCTTGCTACAGATGTCAGTCGCACCAATCGCCTTGTCAAGCTCTCTAACACGAGGGCAAATACACCAAGCTTTGCAGATATGCTCCGAGGTTTAGAAAACAAGCGCTTTGCTGATACAAGCTCGCCAACAGCAATGCTCTATAAATATGCCAACAGAAATACATACAAAAACAATATTTGGGCTACAGCCATTGGGACTGCGAGCTTTGTGCAAGGGGGGAACAGCACGCTTTATGGTATCAACGCAGGCTATGATCGACTCATTGGTAATGTCATTATCGGGGGCTATGTAGCTTATGCACAAGGGCAATACACAGGAGATATTATCCGCAACCACTCTTATAATGTCAATGCAGGGCTCTATTCTAGAGCTTATCTCGATAATGCAGAATTTGACCTATCTGTAAGCCAAACGACGGGATTCAACAAAGAAGCTATCAGCTCACAAGATCTGATTTTAAATAATATCAACCAAAGCTACAGCTACTACACCTATACGACCAATCTCAATGTCAATTATGGCTATCTCTTTGCTATCAACAACAAATCCATTATCCTCAAACCCCAAATCGGACTGAGCTACTACTATATCGCTGCTACTAAGATACTCGGTCAAGTAGCCAACCCCCAAAATAGGGATTTAGCCATAGAGGCTGACCCCGATCAAAAGCAAAATGTCACCCTCAATCTCGCCATCGAAACGCGCCAATATTTCAACAATCTATCGTATTGGTATTTCATCGCTGGAGTCAATAAAGACATATTCCTCACCTCCAAAGGCGATCAAGAAGTCCGATTCATAGGCAACAACACCTTGAGCTATAAAAAAGGCGATCAACTCAATACATACGCTTCTTTGATGGCAGGAGGAGAGATGGGTATGTCTAAAAGACTCTATGTCAATCTAGGCTTAGGGGCTAAAGCAGGGATTGTCTATAAAGACATCAATATCAGTGGCAATATCGGAATGCGCTATGTGTTCTGACCCATTAAGCACACCAAATCTCTCACCAATCTTTTGATGGTTTTGCAAACAAATTTATATCAATTTTCAAAGGCAACAAATGGATTCTAGCACCAAATGCCCTGATGCACCAACATCTCAAATATCCCACACGCGCACACCTAAAACATTACGCAAGCAAGATATCAAGACCCTAGCGCTCTCTTCGCTTGGAGGGACATTAGAATTTTATGATTTTATTATTTTTATCTTTTTTGCCTCTGTGATTGCGCATTTATTTTTCCCTGCCTCACTCGATCCATTTTGGAGCACCCTCAATACCTATGGCACATTTGCAGCAGGCTATTTTGCACGGCCTTTAGGCGGGGTGATCATGGCGCATTTTGGGGATAGAAATGGCCGCAAAAATATGTTCATGCTCTCGATTTTGCTGATGGTGATCCCGACTTTTGTTGTGGGGATCTTGCCTACTTATGAAAGCATTGGCTATCTAGCACCCATCATCTTGCTCTTAGTGCGTATCTTGCAAGGGATTGCCATCGGTGGGGAGCTGCCTGGGGCGTGGGTCTTTATCAGCGAGCATGTTCCCAAAAAACATCTAGGCTTTGCCATTGGGATACTCACAGGCTGCGTGGTCGGAGGGATTTTGCTAGGGTCTATTGTCGCATTTTTTATCAATCTTTTCTTCACACCCGCACAAATCACTGCCTTTGCTTGGCGGGGGCCTTTCATCTTAGGGGGCGTGTTTGGTGTGATTTCAATTTTTTTGAGATCTTATCTCAAAGAAACGCCCATTTTCAAGGAAATGAAAGCCTCTAATGCCTTAGTCAAACTCCCCATCAAACAAGTATTTTACAAAAACAAAACAGCTATTTTTATCTCTGCTATCCTCACTTGGATACTCACAGGCTGCATTATCGTGCTGCTCCTCTTGATACCAAACTTCATGACCCAAACTCTCCAAGTCCCCCAAACTCATATTATCCTCGCTCAAATGTTTGCAATCTTTGCTGTCGCAATCGGTTGTGTGCTTTCAGGGACTTTGAGCGATCTTTTGGGGCTTAGGAAAATGCTTTTTATCTTTTCGGTGGGATTTAGTATCTCTTGTGTTGTCTATCTCTATCTCTTGAGCCATCAAGGGAGCGTGGTAGCTGTTTTTAGCTGGTATATTATCGCAGGACTTTTTGCGGGCGTGATGAATTTCACACCACTTGTGATGGTTTCAATCTTCCCTCCTAATGTGCGTTTTAGTGGTATCTCTTTTTCCTATAACCTCGCTTATGCAGTCTTTGGGGGATTAGCGCCGATTTTTGTCGTGAGCCTATTTGCGCATGCACCAATGTGGGTGGGATATTATCTAGGATTTTTGGGCGTGCTGGGGATATTGGTGAGCTTACTTTGGCACAAAAGAGCATAGCCTCTAATTTTATAGCCCCATGCAGAGCCTTTTATATTCTTCTATAAAGTTTTCTATAACCCCTAATCTTCATAGCCCTATTTGTGACCTCTAATTTTAGCCTTGGAGAGAGTTTTTAGAGAATTTAGAATAGCTATTTGGGATTTTAGGGATTTTTGAGAGTGCGTCTAAAACTCCATTGATAAATTTAGGTGCATTATCCCCGCCATATGCTTTGCCAAGCTCTACAGCTTCATTGATAATCACAGGGGCGTCTGTAGCTGTGTATAAGATCTCATACGCACCCAAACGCAAAATTGCCCTTTCCATACCCCCCAATCGCTCAAAATCCCAGTCTTTTAAATGCTCCTTGAGGGCATCATCAAGTGCTTTGAGATGATCCAATACCCCATCAAAAAGCCCCAATGCAAACTCTTGCTGCTTGTTTTTGATCTTTTTTTCTTCTAAGATACTTTTAGCAAAGCTCTTGATTTCTGTATTGCCACTATCATAGGCATACAACAGCCCTATGATAGCCTCTCTGGCCTGTGTCCTTGTTGCCATATCAGACTAGCTTTTTATAGAGATTGATGAGCTCAATGAGTGTATTCATCGCTTCAAAGCCCTTGTTCCCTGCCTTGCTCCCTGCCCTCTCAATAGCTTGTTCGATACTATCTGTAGTCAAAACACCAAAGCTTACAGGCGTGGTATATTTGAGCGTGGTATTTGCAATCCCCTTGGTCGCTTCAGCGCTGACATAATCAAAATGTGGTGTCCCTCCGCGGATAATAGCCCCCAAAGTGCACACACCATTATAACGCCCCAAAGCCAAAGCCCGATCGAGCGCAAAAGGCAGTTCATAAGCCCCCGGCACTAAAATCAAATCCAACTTTTTCTCATCGCCATTATGGCGCAAAAAGCTGTCCTTAGCCCCCTCTATGAGTCGATCGGTAATGATGTGATTGAATCGAGAGGCAATGATTGCGATTTTTTCATCACCTCCGAGTGCGATTTTGCCTTCTATGGTATTCATTTCAAAACTCCTTGTATTGCTAAAATTTGATCAATCAGCCCTGCGAGCTTGTCTGTAGGCACCATATTAGGTCCATCACTGAGGGCGTTTTTAGGATCGGGGTGCGTTTCCATAAAAAACCCATCGACTCCAACAGCTGCTGCCCCCCGCGCTAAATAGGGGACAAAAGAACTATCCCCGCTGCTCTTGCCCCCACCACCTCCGGGCATTTGCACGCTATGGGTCGCATCAAAAATCACGGGGGCAAATGCGCGCATGATTACCAAGCTACGCATATCCACAACAAGATTCCCATAACCAAAGCTAGCCCCCCTCTCACAGAGCCAAACACCATATTTTTCTGCTTGCTCATAGCTTGCCTGTGTCCCTCCCCTTGTCTTGATGGCTTTAAGCACAGAATACTGCATATCAGCAGGGTTCATGAACTGCCCCTTTTTGATATTGACAATCTTATCTGTCTTTGCCACAGCAACGATGAGATCTGTCTGTCGGCACAAAAACGCTGGAATCTGGATAATATCAGCCACTTTGGCTATCGTGTCTGCTTGGAAGCTCTCGTGGATATCGGTGATGATTTTATAGCCAAACTCTTTTTTGATAGCCCCAAGCATTTCCATCCCCTCTTCTAGGCCTGGCCCTCGATAGCTCTCAAGGCTTGTGCGATTGGCCTTATCAAAGCTTGCTTTGAAATAAAAGTCAATCGCAGGGTGGGCGTGGAGAGCTTTGAGTTTTGTAGCTATCATATGCAAATTTTCATAACTTTCTATCACACAAGGGCCGCTCAAAAGTATAGTCTTTTTCATTGTTTTTTCTCTTTATTGATGGGTTTGAATTCACGAGTGATCATATTATAGTTAAGTATCTCACCTGTTTCGATAATATAATACCAACCATAAATATGCAACTCACCACGATCAAATGACTCCTCGACAAAAGGATAAGTCATCAGATTTTCAAGCTGGTGTTCGATATTGATCTGTTCTGTAAGCCAAATCTGCCTAGACTTACTCGATGGTTTTAAGGCTGCGACCTTTTTTTTCACAGGGTCTAAAAGCTCAATCCATTTTTTGACATAAGGTGCATTTTCTAGCTGCTCGCTGGGCTCATAGATAGCACTGCACGCACCACAATTGCTATGCCCGCAGATGATGATATTTTTGATTTTTAAGATATTGAGTGCATATTCGATAGAAGCTGTAGTCGCCAAATAGCCCGCACGCATCATATTTGGATTTTCTCTGTATGGGGGGATAATATTACCCATATTTCTGACAACAAACAAATCCCCTGGCAAGGTATTGGTGATAAGATTAGGCACAACCCGAGAATCCACACAAGTGATAAAAAGCGTATGGGGTGCTTGATAGGCTTGCAAGCTCTCATAAAGCTCTTTGTATTTCATAAAATCATCTTCTTGGAATTTCAGCGCACCCTCAAATAACTCTCTCAAAACTTGCACCTTTTGTCTAAATGTATAAAAAGTCTTGAATTATACCAAAGTAATAGCATATAATACCAAACTTGTAACTGCACCCTCTGTGCCTAAAATCTTTTAGTCTAAAAGGATAAGCTTGTCAGAAATCATCACTTTTATTATCGATGGTGTGGGAAGTCTGGGATATTTTGGGATTTTTATTATGATGTTTTTGGAGTCAAGCTTTTTCCCTTTCCCCTCTGAGGTGGTGATGATACCTGCTGGCTACTTGGCATATCAAGGGCAAATGAATATCTATATCGCTATTTTGTTTGGGATTTTAGGGAGTCTTTGCGGGGCTTTGTTTAATTATTATATCGCTTGGAAATTTGGCAGAGGTATCATTTTGACCTATGGCAAATATTTTCTTTTCACCGAAAAATCAATGCTAAAAATGGAAAATTACTTCAAAAAACACGGCGAAATCAGCACCTTTTTAGGCAGGCTTATCCCTGGTGTGCGTCAATATATCTCCTTGCCTGCTGGGCTAGCAAAAATGGGATTGGTAAAATTCTGCTTTTATAGTGCGCTAGGGGCTGGGATTTGGGTGGGGATTTTAAGTATCTTTGGTTATTATATCGGCGTGTGGTTGGGGACAGATATCAGCACTCAAAATATCATCGAAACTTTTACAGCTAAATCCCTAAACAACGATGAGAAAAGTATCAAGACCTCTTTGCATTTGATTGTCTTTTCTACATTGATTGTTGTAGTCATAATAGCCTTAGCTTATATTTTATACCAAAAAAGAAAGAGGAAATAAATGCAGCTTTGCATTGCTTTAGACCTAGAGAGTCAGTCAAAAAATCTATCTTTACTCCAAGAAGTGAAAGACTTTGATGTGTGGATAAAAATCGGTCTTAGGTCTTATATCCGCGATGGTGTGGGGCTTTTAGAAAAGGCTAAAAAGCTCAACCCTGATTTTAAAATATTCTTAGATCTCAAACTCTATGATATTCCCAACACAATGGCTGATGCAGCCTTTGAATGTGCACAAGTAGGTGCTGATATGCTCACCTTGCATACAAGCAGTGGGAAAATAGCTATGCAGAGTGTGATGGAACGATTAGACAAACTCGCACAACGCCCCCTTGTGATGGGCGTGAGTGCATTGACAAGTTTTGAAAACGTTAGCTTTGAGCCCATTTACAATGCCCCCCTAGACACACACGCCCCTTTTTTAGCAAGATTGGGCTATGAAAGTGGTATCGATGGGGCTGTATGCTCTGTGTATGAAAGTCTTGCAATCAAAGCCAGCACAAACCCAACTTTCCTCACACTCACACCAGCCATACGCCCCTTTGAGCCTAGCAGTGATGACCAAAAGCGCGTGAGCGATCTTATGGGGGCAAAACAGGCTTTAGCTGATTTTATCGTTATTGGCAGACCTATCTATCACGCCCCACAACCTGCTGTGCTTGTCGCAAAAATCCTCCAAACAATTCAGGAAATGGAAAATGAAAACCCAACTCATTGACACAATCCAAGCACTCCACGACTATAAAACCACTCTCAAGCCAGAAGATAGTATCGGGCTTGTGCCGACTATGGGGGCTTTGCATGCAGGGCATTTGAGCTTGATACAAAAGTCCAAAGCCCAAAATACCCATACCATTGTTTCTATTTTTGTCAATCCTACGCAGTTTGGCCCCAAAGAAGATTTCAATCAATACCCCAGAGATTTGCAAAAAGACCTCTTTCTTTGTAGCACAAATGGTGTCGATGCAGTCTTTGCTCCCACGATCGCACAAATGTATCCCCATAGCGATACAATCACGCTCGCCCCACCCAAAAACTTAGGCTATGTATTTGAGGGCTTTATCCGTGAGGGGCATTTCAGTGGTGTGCTCACGATTGTCTTAAAACTCCTCCATCTCATCGCCCCCAATCGGGCATATTTTGGTCAAAAAGACGCACAACAGCTATTATTGATCCAAAGACTCTCTCATGACCTATTCTTGCCTGTCCAAATTATCCCCTGCCCCACCCAAAGGGACACAGACGGACTGGCTTTGAGCTCTCGGAATATCTACTTAAGCCCCCAAGAAAGGCAAATAGCCCTAAAAATCCCTGCCACACTAGAAGCCATCAAACAAAAAATCCAAGAAGGGCAAACACAAAGCGCAGCTCTTTTAGCCATAGGCAAGCAAATGCTCCAGGGGCTAGATATTGAGTATTTTGCTATCTGTGACCACCATCTAAGCCCTTTAGATACAATCCAAAAAGATGGCACGATTGTCTTAGTCGCAGCAAAAGTCGGCAAGACCCGATTGATCGATAATCTATGGATATAAAACAATGCAAGCAACTCAAAAAATATTTTTGAAAACCACCCTTTGGCTCATAGTTTCTCTTGGAGGGCTTTATGGCTATGATAGTATCGATGAAGCCTTGAAAAATGGAGTTTCTAAGGGCGATGTGATTTTTTATGGGGATTATCAAGGTCTGCACCAAGGCAGTGCGATGAGTGTAGGGAAAAATCTCGCTACCTATAGCTACATAGGGAACACAAGCTATCTTTTAGGGAGCGTGGGGCTGGGCTATACTTCTGGTTTTTATAAAAATATCCGCGCTGCTATTGGCTTTAGGGCAGCTATGCCTTTTTGGAACGCACATAAAAATCTGATTTTACCCGTGCAAGCTGGTATCAGGGACATAGGCAAAGGCGATGGGGCTAAGGATTTTTTCAACCACAATCAAGCCGCGCTCGCTGAATCATTTTTTGAATATTTTGATGGAGATACCAACATCAAAGCAGGGCGATTTGTGATCCCCAATGAATGGATCAATACAATGAGCGATGGTGTCTGGATACGCAACCGATCGATTGAAAACTTAATGCTTGAGGGCTTTTGGGTCAATGACTACGGACGCATAGCCTATTATCAAATGACTGGATTTGAAAAAATCAACCCCCACTCAGATTTTGGACTTTTAAACCTCGCACTCAAATATTACATCACCCCCACACTCACCATCAAAGCCTACACTTTTTTCACACCTAAGGTATTTACAGCACTTGGGGCTAGGGTCTATGGACGTTTTGATATTTCAAAGTTTTTTATCGGTGGAGATGTCGGCTATGCCTATAGTATCGAGGGAGCAGAGCGTTATAGCGGCTTTTTGCATAATGGAGCAGCACTCGATGCAAAGGTATTTTTTGGAATGAAATTTTTTGAACTCGCTGCAGGCTATATCCACACAAGCAAAGCTTCTGGGTGGGGAAATTTAGACATTATGGGCGATAACATTGATCCGTTTTTTGTCTGGGGAGGTAAGGCTATTAAAACCCAGAGAAATGGCAACCTCATCTATGCAACCATCAGTGCAAATGTCGAACGATTCAAATTTTCCCTCACTTATGGCAGCACTTCTTATAACATCGCCTCACGACAAAATGAAGTCAATTTTTCTACAGAAATTGGCTTCACGCACAATGTCTTTGGTGTATTCAATCTCCTCAACACACACAAAAGCACCGACAATATCCCCACCACCACACAAATCAATGGCGGTATCAGATTGTCTTTTTAAAACCTTATAATAATAATTAATCTTAGTTAGTTATAATCTTTATCCAATAAACCCAACATTTAAGATAAACAAATGCAAACAATTACCGTAGCACTCGTTGGACAGCCTAATGTAGGAAAAAGCTCCTTGATAAATAGCATCTCTGGGGCACATCTCAAAGTGGGAAATTTCACAGGCGTAACCGTTGAAAAAGCCGAAGCCTCGTTGTATTATGATGGCTTTAAAATCACGATTATCGACTTACCTGGCACCTATTCACTCAACAATTTCACCATCGAAGAAAAAGTCACCAAAGATTTTTTAGAAAATGGATCTTATGACATCATCTTAAATGTCCTTGATGCGACAAATCTTGAACGCAATCTCGCCTTGAGCGCACAAGTCCTAGAGCTCAACAAAAAAACCTTAGTCGCGCTCAATATGTGGGACGAAGCCCAAAAAGAACATATCAACATCGATGCAAAGCTCCTTTCAGAAATACTCGGTGTGGTGTGTATCCCCACTTCAGCAAACAAACACTTAAACATCGAACTCTTGCTCCAAACCATCATCAAAATCTATCAAAACAAATTCTCCCCCCCTAAGAGAATCTATGCAGATTTTATCGAAACACAAATCCAAGCACTAGAGCAGTTTTTGACACAAAAAGCATACCCTGAAGTCACAAACTTCCTCACGCACTCTCAAAGCAAAGAACCCCTCTCGCTCAGGCAAGTAGCCATCATGCTCCTCTCCCAGCAAACCTCTGTATATACCTATCTCCACGACAAGGCTTGCTACCCTGAGCTTTCTCCTGTCATACGCACTGCTATCAATGAGCTTTATAAAGCCTCTGGAGAGCAAAACACGCAAAATATTTTTGCCTCTGATGCCCTCGCTTTTAGCAAAGGAGCTACCCACGAAGTCTTATCTTTACCCAAAAAATCCCAACTCTACTCGCAAAAAATCGATAATATTTTGCTCGATAAATTCTTTGGTCTGCCAATTTTTTTGCTGTTTATGTTTATTATTTTTTATCTGAGCTTTATCATCGGCGGGACACTGCAGACTTATGCTGAAGATGGGATTGAGTGGCTGGGTGCGTGGGTCAAGCTAAGCATACCCAACGCAGATTTTGCCTCTTTGATAGGTGATGGGGTCATCGGAGGAGTGGGGGCTGTGATTTCATTTTTGCCTTTGATTGTGATTTTGTATTTTGGTATCTCGCTCCTAGAAGCCACAGGCTATATGTCACGTGTAGCGTTTTTGCTTGATGGGATTTTCCATAAATTTGGCTTGCACGGCAAGAGTTTTATCCCACTTGTTACGGGCTTTGGCTGTAGTGTGCCTGCTTATATGGCCACACGCACCTTGCAGAATAAAAACGAACGTCTGATCACTTTATTCATCATTGGTTTCATGAGCTGTAGCGCAAGGCTGCCAATTTATGTGCTTTTTATTGGGGCATTTTTTCCTGACAAATACGCAGGGATCGTGCTTTTTGCTATCTATATGCTTGGGGCTTTGGTCGCACTTTTGATGGCTAAGCTCCTCAAGCTCAGTGTTTTCAAGGGCAAAAATGAACCTTTTGTGATGGAAATGCCAAAATACCGACTCCCTAGCTGGCGTATTGTCTGGTTTAGTATCTATACTAAATCTTTGATGTATCTCAAAAAAGCAGGGACTTTTATCTTAGTGGGCTCTATGGTCGTGTGGTTTGCCTCCCAATACCCTAAAAATCATAGCTTAGAAGCCCAATATCAAGACAAAATCACAGCGCTCAAAGCCACCCCCCTCCCTAAAGACCAAAAAGATGAAAATATCCTTGAGCTTGAAAATGAACTCGAAGAGCTTTTAATGCAGCAAAGCTATGCAGGGCGCATAGGGATATTTTTACAGCCGATTTTTTCACCGATGAATTTTGACTGGCGCTTATCCATCTCATTAGTCACAGGTTTTGCAGCTAAAGAAGTGGTCGTATCCACTCTGGGCGTCCTCTATGCCTTAGGCGATACTCAAGATGAGAGTTCTGAGAGCTTTAGAGATGTATTACACAAAAATATTGGTATCCCCTCAGCGATTGCCTTCATTATTTTTATTATGTTTTATATCCCTTGTTTTGCTGCTACAATCACCTTTGGCAGGGAAGCAGGGGGTGCGAGATTTGTCTTGTATCTCTTTGTATTCACCACAGCTGTGGCTTATATTTTTTCTTTACTGGGCTTTTGGGCGACAAAATATGTAATGCTCTGGCTTGCTTGAAATATCAGACTTCAAGCAATCTAGCAAGCCCGTTTTACTTAGGCTTTGAGAGGTTTATGCGTGTCTTGACAAAAACAACGCACTTTGAGTATAATAATGCCTTGCAAATTTGTCGGGGCGTAGCGCAGTCTGGTTAGCGCACTTGGTTTGGGACCAAGGGGTCGAAGGTTCGAATCCTTTCGCCCCGACCATTTTGGCTTGATTCTTATGGTGGGTGTAGCTCAGTTGGTTAGAGCATCAGGTTGTGGCTCTGAGGGTCGTGGGTTCGAGCCCCATCTCCCACCCCATATTTACTTTTTATTCCATACATTTTTTGCGTTCGTAGCTCAATTGGATAGAGCACCAGACTTCGGATCTGGGGGTTAGGGGTTCGACTCCCTTCGGGCGTACCACCCCTTTTAGTGATATTGCGCTCGTAGCTCAGTTGGATAGAGCAACAGCCTTCTAAGCCGTAGGTCGCAGGTTCGAATCCTGCCGGGCGCACCACTTTTGTTTTTCTATCTTTTATCTATCTTTGACCTCTGCTTTTTGATAGATTTTTTCAATCGCTAGTATGCCCCCCTTGAGTTTAAAATAGAGCGTTTGCGTTTGGTTCAAATGGATTGGTTTAAAAATTTTAGAGAAAATGCAAATTTTAAATCCTAGCTAAAGGCTTTTGTATGAAAAAAATCTTATTTGGAGCTATGGGCGCACTGACCCTAGCACTGCAAGTCAATGGAGCGAGCAAAACCACACAAACGCCCAAATCCCCCACTTTCCCTGCGTATATAGATAGCTGTATCGATGGGTATGTGTATCGCGTATTTATCGATAGCCACAATCAGATCATTCCCACATCTATCCATCAAGTGATGATAAAAAGCGTGCTGCACGAAAAAATCCTACCCAAACAATGCACCCAAGGGGCAAAATCCGACAATCAAGCAAGACATCAAGAGTTTGATAGCAAATAACTCCAAACAAAGCCCATCAAACTAGTCTTCTAGGCTGCTTCCAAGCACCCCTTTGGAACACCAGCCAAAAAATCCCTGCACGGATATAAGTTTCTAAAAAAATCATCAGAAAAATCCACGCCACACCAAACCCAAAATGTATCAGCAGCCACATAGGCAAGATACGAAAAGTCCAGATACTCCCTGCGTTGATCCATAAAGAAATTTTAGTGATACCTGCTCCTCTGAGTGCGCCATCAAGCACAAAAATCACAATCAAAGGGACTTGAGAAAACCCCACGGCCAAAAGATAGAGCCTAGAAATATGCAAGACCTCTGACTCTGTGGTGAAAATAGAAGAAAAATCGTGTGCAAAAATCGCCATCAAAATACCCAAAACACCCATCAAGATTGAAGCGATTTTGAGAATAGTGGCAATAAAATCACTGGCTAAATCGATACGATTTGCCCCCAAAGACTGCCCCATCAAAGCCATTGCTGCGACCATAAACCCAAAGCCAGGCATGAACGAAAATGCCTCAATGCGACTGCCAATCTGCGCACCTGCTAGGACACTATCGCCATATTCAGAGAGGAATTTGGTCGTAAGAACTAGGGAAAATAAAGTCAAAAGCCGCTCAAGCCCTGCTGGGATACCAATCCTTAGGGCATTAGCAAAAAATCGGTAGCAAAATCGCAATTCAAAATGCAAATATGCCTTAGGCAAAAACATCAAAGCAAGCAAAATCGCAAGCTCCAAATAAGCAATCCCAACATTAGCATAAGCTGCACCGATAATCTCAAGCCTCGGGAAACCAAAAGCGCCAAAAATCAGTATGTAGTTCAAGAGGACACAAAAACTTGTGGTAAAAATGCGTATCATGAAAGGCGTGAGTGTATCGCCAATAGCTGCGAGGGCTGAGATGACAATATTTTTTAAAAACATCGCAGGGAGAGAATAAATCATGATTTGCAGATAAGTATCAGCAAGCTCTCTAGCATTAGCACTGAGCGTGATCCAATCCAAAAAATAACGATAACTATAAAACCCTAGCCCCAATATGGGGATACAAGCAAGGAAAGCACCGCAGGTAAGAGTCGAAAACACAAGAATAGCATTGTCCCTGTCCTTTGCACCAAAAAATCGCGAGATTTGGGCGTTGGTGCCGATATAAAGGATAGCATTAAAGGTATAAAAAAGCATAAAAAAATTTAAAGACACGCCAACTGCTACGATATGGGCATCAGAGAGCTTACCCATAAAAAACATAGAAATAGCAATAACAAAAATATCCAAAAAGGAATTAGCCCCTGAGGGGAGCGCGATTGTAAAGATTTTTTTGAGTTTCTGGGCTAAAGGGGGCATATCAGTATGGGGCATGTGTTGATTGGGTATGGGGGCTTGTGATGGGGTTTGGAGCATTGCAATCAATCTTTTGAGTGTTTTTAGTATCATACACTATTTTGGCTAAATAAGCCCATACCCTCAGCCCAAAAGCATTGCACCCACAACACCAAAGACAAACAAAGGGATATTATAAGCAATAAAAGTAGGGACACAAGTATCCCAGATATGGTTATGCTGTCCATCGGCATTGAGCCCTGCAGTAGGTCCCATCGTGCTCGAAGATGCCGGTGAGCCCGCATCACCGAGTGCGCCTGCAATACCGAGCAATAAAATTGTCGCACTCTTATCAAAGCCCAATGCCACACACAAGGGGCAATAAAAGGCCGCAATCACAGGGATAGTCCCAAATGAAGTGCCGATACCAAGCGTGATGAGAAGACCGATGACTAACATCAAGATCGCCCCACCAAGCTTGCCCCCCACTGAGGCAGCTGTGATTTCTACTAGCTCTTGGATCGCCCCTGATTCTTTGAGCACTTCACCAAACCCAGCAGCAATGAGCATGACAAAGGCAATGAAAGCCATCATTTTCATGCCCTCATCAATCACCATATCCATTTCACCCCATTTGATGACCTTGCCTGCTAACATCACAACAAGCCCCACAAAAGCCCCAAGAGGGAGCGAGCCTGTGATAATCTGCACACCAAAGGCACAAAAAGCACCCAAAAGCATAAAATAATCACTCACACCCAACTTAAGATTTTCTAGCTTATGCTCTTGGCTAGCTAGTATTGTATCCCGATAGACTCTGGGCTTAGCATAAAGTATCAAAATCGCAATCACAAGCCCAACAAACATACTCACGCCCCCAATCCACATCACCGAAGCAATATCTGAAAGATTAACCATAATGCCATTTTGGATCATTTGATCACGCAAGATCGTATGGAATATCAGACCAAATCCCACAGGGATACACACATAAGGGGCTTCTAAACCAAAAGTCAAAGCACAAGCAATCGCGCGACGATCGATTTTCAAACGATTCAAAAGACCTAGGAGTGGTGGGATTAAAATCGGTATAAAAGCAATATGCACAGGGATAAGGTTTTGAGAAAAACAAGCGATAAAAGCGATAAAAAAGCACAGAAAAATTGCTCTGCCATCGATGAGCTTAGCCATTTTAAAAATCAAGATTTTAGTCAGATTCCCCCGTGAAATCGCCACAGCCAAAGCCCCTAAAAGTATATAACTCAAGGCAGTTTCTAAATTGCCCCTCATGCCTGCAATCATCACTGACATCGTTTCCATCACTCCAAGTCCTGAAACAAGCCCAGCGACCAAAGAGGCTGCGATGATAGAAAGTAAGACATTGAAACGGAGCAAGCACAACAAGCACATCACAAACACAGCAATCACAACAGGATTGAATACAACCAAACTCACGCCCATCACGCATTTCTCTCCATAGCTAAGACACTCTTACCACTGATTTGCCCCACTCTTGCCCCATTAATCGCAAAATCTCTTCAAAATATCTCCATAAGCATCAATGCGCCTATCCCGCAAAAAAGGCCATATGCGTCGGAGTTCTTCAGATCTTTGGAGATCAAGATCAGCTAGGAGTATCTCATCTGCTTGTGTGCTTGCTTGGGCTAAAAGCTCTCCTTGTGGGCCAAAGATAAAACTAGAACCCCAAAACTCAATCCCCAAAGCAGTGGCAGGAGAGCACTCAAAGCCTGTGCGATTGATGGTGATTACAGGGAGGGAATTTGCGATACTATGGCCTCTTTGGATAGCGATCCAAGCCTCTCTTTGGCGGGCTTGTTCAAGCGATGGATCTTCTTGAGAAAAGCCAATAGCAGTGGGATAAATAAGCATATCAGCACCTTTAAGCGCCATAATCCTAGCGGCCTCGGGATACCACTGATCCCAGCATATCAGCACACCTAGCTTGCCTATGCTTGTAGCAATGGGCTCAAAGCCCAAATCACCGGGTGTGAAATAAAATTTCTCATAAAACCCTGGATCATCAGGGATATGCATCTTGCGATATTTGCCTGCGATAGAGCCATCTTTTTCAAAGACAACAGCAGTGTTGTGATAAAGCCCTGTTGCACGTTTTTCAAACAACGAACTCACCAAAACAACTTCAAATTCTTTAGCAATTTGTGCAAAAAATGCCTGGTCGCTTCCATAAGTATCGCCATAATCAAAACAACCCACATCTTCAGTCTGACAAAAATACTCCCGCGTATGCAGTTCTTGGAGTGCGATCAGTTGTGCGCCTTGCTCTTTGGCTTGAGCAATCATCGTGCGTGTATGGGCGATAGTCTGTGCGTGGGTATGTTTGAAACTATGCTGGATTGCAGCGACTTTGATATGTTTTCTCAATTCAATCACCCTCATATTCATCATCAGAGCTTTGATAATCATCATCATCATAGCCACTATAAAAACCACTCCCCCCATCACTATCTAAGTCTTCATCTGACCCCTCATCAAAATCAGGCTCTTCTGTATAATCCACATCTTCTTCATCATCTCCATACATTTTGTAAACATAGGGATCTAACATTGCGTTCTCCTCTTCAAAATATCACAAATCACCTCAGATCCCATCTGCAATCCAAAGCTCCCTGTAACAGCACTGAAGCTCCCTAATGGTTTGCATTTGGGGTTTTCGGGACTAAATATTACCTTAAAATCACCACAAAAGCCCTCTTTTTTTAGCAATTCTCTGAATTTTCTAGCGAATTTATCCCCATAACTTTTCCAAATAGAATCCACCTTGATTTCTAAAGGATTGAGCTTTTTAGCACTGCCTGTAGAGCTGATATAACGCCCATAAGGTATCGATGCACACAGCTTGGCTAAGGCGACTTTAGCAGGAATATCATCAATGGCATCAATGATATAATCATATTTTTGATACATAAAATTCTCTAAAAATTCCCCATCAACACGCACATCAATAGGCTCTATGCCCGGATATATGCGTGCTAGGGCTTTTACTTTGCTCTCGCCAATATGCTCAGAACCTATTTGCCTATTTTGGTTGGTGATATCAAAAGTATCTTTATCAACGATACTAATATGCCCAATCCCCACACGATAAAGACAATCAAGTGCAAAGCCCCCCACACCTCCTACGCCAAAAATAATGACCTTTTTGTCCCTAAAGCGCTCAAAATCCTCACCAAACAAAAATCTCGTGCGCGTGAATCGATCCTCCATTTGTTTCCCTTAAAATTTTGTTATTATTTTATCATAGGTTGTAAGACTCTTGAAGGGTCAGAAAGGATTGATAATGAGAAAAGTATTTTTTATAGGATTTTTGGTATTTTCTAGCCTTTTATGGGCACAAACAACACAAAGCAACGCCGCAGCAGCCAATGATTCCTTGCCCATAACCATCAAGGATTATTTTGGCCCACAGACTTTCACAAAGCCCATCAATCGGGTGATCTATCTGGGGAGCTATGCAGAAGTGCCTGCAATGCTAGGGATCTGGGATAAGGTCGTAGGAATGGCAGATTATGGATTCAAGAGCGATATTGTCAAAGCGACAGCGACAAATCTCTCCCAAATACAAAAATTGAGTGATGACCATTATGCAGCCTTGAATATCGAAGCCCTCAAAAAGCTCTCCCCTGACCTCATCATCACCTATGTAGGCAACCCCCAAAGTATCGAATTTGCCAAAAAATTTGGTATCAAATTTTTATCTTTCCAAGACAGAAGTGTGCGGGGGGTCATCAAAGATATTAGCTTGCAAGCACAAGTCTTTCAAAAGCAAGCCCAAGCAGCGCCCAAAATCGCTAAAATGGAAGAAATTTTGACATTGATTGCAGACAGAACAAAACATATCTCCTCTAAAAAACGAGTGATTGAAATCTTCCATAAGCCCAACCAAGTCAGTGGCAAAGAAAGCCTAGATTCTGATATTATGGCTCTAGCAGATGTGGATAATCTGGGATTGAAGCTTGTAGATCACGGACGGAGTGAAGTCAGCTTAGAAAGAATCATCTCTGCAAATCCTGAAATCATCTTTATCTGGTGGCTGAGCCCTTATACCCCTAAAGATTTGCTAGAAAATCCACAATTCTCCACAATCACAGCTATCAAAAACAGGCAAGTCTATAAGCTCCCTCCTATCGATATTGGCGGGCCTAGAACCCCACTCATATCGCTATTTATCGCCACAAAGGCTTATCCTGAAGCGTTCAAAGATATTGACATCAATGGAGTTTTACTCAATTATTATCAAAGTATCTTTGGTCTGACAAAAGCACAAATCCAACCCTTTCTATGGTGAGCCAAACGCCCTCCTAAACTCTGCCTAAAGCCTTAGCGACTAATTCAAGGGGGTGGGCAAACTCTGCTTTGACACCAGCTTGATCCATCGCATTATCAATCTGCATGTGGCACGCACTGCATTCAGCGCTCACAATCTCTGCCCCACTCGCAGCTATCATTGCAGCCTTTGGGCGCCCTGCTTGGAGCACGAGGTCGTATTTATCACTCTGCATACTCACGCCCCCAAAACCACAGCAACGACTCGGATCGCTCATCTCCACTAAAGTATAGTTGTTTTGCAAGAGGGTGCGGGGCTCTTTGTGGATATGCAGCACTTTTTTGGCGTGGCAAGGGTCGTGATAAGTGATTTTACTAGCAAGGAGCGAGGATTTAGGGGCTTGGGCTAGCAAGGCATTGAGTGGGGTGTGCTTCTCAAGCCAATAGCTTGCCATTGCCATTTTGGGCGTGAGGGCTTTGAGGCGCTCTAGCCAAGGAGTGGGATTGTCATCTTGGAGGAGTGCGTGCTTCCAATCTTCGATCAACATCGCTGCACAAGTCGCTTCAGGGATTAAAATCGCATCCACTCTATCGATAAAGCTCTCAAAATATGCGATATTTTTTTTGATCAAATGCAAAACGGTTTTAATATCCCCTGTGAAATAAGCAGGAGCGCCACAACACTCTTGTTTGGGGACAAGGGCTGTGATACCTAAACGATCAAGGATAAACAACAAACTCTCCCCCACGCCTATGTAGTTATAATTACTCAAACAACCGATGAAAATACCCACTCTGTTGTGCTTGAGGGCTTTGTTTGACTGATTGGTAGAGATTTTAGAGGGTTCTAGGGAAGGGTTTGAGGGAGGTATCTCGCCTTGAAAAGATTGCAAAAAACTCTTAGACACAAAAGGAAAAATCGTCCTCTTACCCATTTTTGGGAGGCGAAAACGGAGGCGATTTTTTGTTTTTGCTGTATTGGGCTTAAATAAACAAGGAGAGATAAAATACACAAACGAAAAAACAAAATCCATCAAAGCCCGATTTTTCAGCAGATAAAAATATGCTCTTTTATACCAAGCAATCCCGTATTTTTGCGCGATTTCTACACGAATTTTCTCAATCATCACATCTACAGGCAAGCTATTGGGGCAGACTTGCACGCAAGTTGTGCATAAAAAGCAAGATTCAAAGATATTTTTAGCGTTCGTATCTAAAGGAAGTTCATTGCGATCATAAGCCCCCAAAAGGTCTAAAAATCCCCTTGGTGATGTGCTTTCATCGCGATTGACCTGATAGATCGTGCAGCTAGGGATACATTTGCCACATTTAACGCAGTCTTGGGCGACAGAGCTATAATCAAGGGGGTGCATATGCTAGACCGTTTTACTGAATTTGTGTTGGTCTGTGGGGAGCTTGGTGAGATAAGCATCAAAAGCCATAGCAATATTGCGTATCAGCATACCCCCTGTAGGAGTGGTATAAATCCCCTTGTTATCGACCAACACCAAATCAGCCTCGATATACTCACCCAAAGAGGCCAACTCTGTTTTAAAATATTCTTTAAAATCAATACCAAATCGCTCTTCTATAGGGGCAAACTCTAGCTTGAGATTATTCATCAAGCCCATAATCACTTCTTTACGCAATATATCCTCATCACTCAAACGCACCCCTCTCTCAACGGGCAAAACACCCGCATCAAGGGCTGATTCATAGCTCTGCATATCTTTGTAATTTTGCGTATAATAATCACGCCCCTCCCCGATACTTGTCAGCCCAATGCCGATAGTCTGGGAAAATCCTCGTGTCGTATAGCCTTGGAAATTTCTCCGCAGCTCGCCTTTTTGACTAGCTAGATAGAGTTCATCAGTCTTTTTAGCAAAATGATCCATACCAATCATCGCATAGCCTTGCGTGGCTAAAAATGCAATGGTATGCTCTAAAATAGCGAGCTTTTTATCTGGAGTGGGGAGCGTGGTTTCATCGATTTTACGCATTGTTTTTTTCAACCAAGGCACATGTGCATAGTTGAATATCGCCAATCGATCTGGAGAGAGGGTCATGACCTTTTTGAGCGTTGTATCAAAGGTCTGCTTATCTTGGAAAGGCAATCCATAAATCAGATCAAAATTCACAGATGGTATGCCAAATTCACGCGCAAGCCCAATAGCCTTTTGGACGCTCTCAAAGGGCTGGATACGATGGATCGCTGTTTGGACTTGAGGGTCAAAATCTTGCACACCAAAGCTTAGGCGATTGAAACCATTGCGTTTGAGGACTTCCATCTGCTCGTATTGGAAATGTCGAGGGTCGATCTCACAGCTCACTTCAGCATCGGGCGCAAAATGAGGAAAAGTTTCTTTGATAAGCCCCATCACCATATCTAGCTGGGCTGCATCAAAAAATGTCGGTGTCCCCCCGCCAAAATGGAATTGTATCACTTCGCGTTGGGTATCCATTGAGTCTTTGAGTAGTTTGAGTTCTTTTTTGAGATAAGCAATATAGCGATCTTTTTTGTCTTCTTTGCTCGTATAAATCACATTGCACCCA
This sequence comes from Helicobacter sp. 12S02634-8, assembly GCF_002272865.1. GTDB lineage: Bacteria > Campylobacterota > Campylobacteria > Campylobacterales > Helicobacteraceae > Helicobacter_J. The sequence continues at coordinate 51,726 of NZ_MLAP01000004.1, forward strand.
CAAAAATAGCACGCACTCCTGCAAAATGGTAAATGCACATACAAAGAAAGTGGGAGTCTTTGGGTGCGAGCAAGAGAGTCATTGCGCGCTAGAGAGTCCTTGAGCGTGGTCGCATTGAAATCTTGATGGAACTCTATGGCTGTGGGGTAGCTGGTGTATCTAGGGCCTGATTTGGAGTATTTGACGAATTTTTTAAAATCTATCACCGAGGGCTCCTCTTAAAATCTATTGGTCAAGGGATTTTTGTTTGCGGAAATAATCATCAAGATCAAAAAACAAATTGGGATATTCTTTTTTGATCTGCTTGACAAATGATCGCGTATCAATGCGTGGCAAGCTCCCATCACTGCGTCGATAGCTCTCTAATCTCTTAAATGCTACAGCGAGCACATCATCAAAATCAATGGGGGTTTGTGTGGCAATATCTCTTTCAAGCTCGACTTTTAGCTTGTCTTCATAGGCCTTTTTGATTGTCTGGATAATGCTATTGAGGAGGTTTTGGGGGAGAACGATATATTCTTGATTGTCCTCATCTTTGAGAAACCACGCCTCTTGAGTATTGAACTCCCCTGATTGGAGCTCTAAGAGGATTTTATCTGCATCAATCCTGCTGGCCTTAGCTTGATTAGCTCCTGTTTCTAAACTCGCATAAAGCGTTTCGGGCTTTTGTGAAGAAGCCAAATATTTTAATCTCTGTTTCTGTGTAGCCACGCCATAATCCCCTTTTGTGCATGTAGTCGGTTTTGTGCTTCTTTGAAAACCTTACTTTGTGGCCCCTCTAAGACAGCTTCGCTGACTTCTTGCCCCCTATAAGCAGGGAAACAATGCAAAAATATTGCATTTTTATCAGCAAGACCCATCAATGCTTCATCGACGCAATATTCTTTGAATATTTTTTGTCGTTTTTCTTTTTCATCTTCTTGCCCCATACTCGCCCAAGTATCTGTTGTGATGACATTTGCCCCAAGGACAGCTTCTTTGGGGGAGTGGAGCAGAGAAATTTTTGCCCCACTTTCTGCAGCAAACTCCAAGGCTTGTGCTGTGATTGTTGCATCGGGCATATAGCCCTCAGGAGAGGCGATAGAGAGTTCAAAGCCCATCTTAGAAGCCAACATCAGCCATGAATTTGCCATATTATTCCCATCACCGATATAAGCGACTTTTGGATTAGCGATATGCACACAAGGGGCTTTCAGATAGGGATTGGGGATATAGATACCACACTCAATCATCGTAAGATAATCGCTCAAAAGCTGCGTAGGGTGGAACAAATCACTCAAGCCATTGATAATAGGCACAGGAGAGTAATGGGCGAACTCCTCAAGGCGCTCTTGCGCATAAGTGCGTAGCATGATCATATCCACCATCGAGCCAATTGCTCTGGCTGTGTCTTTGATGGGCTCTCCTCTGCCTAGCTGGATATCCTTGCTAGAGAGAAACATTCCCATACCACCAAGTTGATAGATCCCTGCTTCAAAGCTCACTCTTGTGCGTGTGGAGTTTTTTTCAAAAATCATCGCCAAAATCTTATCTTTCATCAACGCAGTAGAGAGATTTTGGAGGAAGTGTTTCTTGATAGCAATCGCCAAATCCAAAATCTCTATAATCTCATATTGACTCAGATCTCTCAATGTTAAAAAATGTTTCATACAAACAGCCTTTGCTAAGAATTCCAACCAAACCCAACAAATAAAAAGCTTTAATATACTTCAAATAAGATAATAAAATCCTTAGACGCCTTAGCTTGCTTGATCCAATCACTTTTTATGTTTCAGCAAACATCCGATCACAAAACCTAAACGATAAAAACAAAAAAATCACAAAACCTAAACGATAAGATCACAAAACTAAAGTCCTCACAAAAAACCTGAATAATTTGAGGTCTAAATGATTTGAGGTCTAGTATCAATACAAATAGCAAACAGCCATCAATTCTAAATTTAAGGCTTATATTTGTGTATAGACTTTTTTGATATTTTCTATCCTAGCACTCATTCCTAGCAACAGCATATCAGCCAAAACCAAAGCCAGCATACTCTCACACACCACACTCCCGCGCACTGCAATGCAAGGATCGTGCCTGCCTTTGAGCTTACAAGAGGCAGGATTGCCCTGTATATCGATTGTTTGCTGCTCTAAGAAAATGCTAGGCGTGGGCTTGAAATAAACCTTAACAGCAATCATTGCCCCACTACTCATACCCCCTAAAATCCCCCCTGCGTGATTACTCAAAAAGCCATTGGTATCCATAGGGTCATTATTCTGATCCCCATAGACCCTTGAAGCCTCTATCCCATCACCAATTTCTACAGCCTTAACGCCATTAAGCCCCATCATCATTGCTGCAATCGCCCCATCAAGTTTATAATACAAAGGCTCTCCCAATCCAGCAATCAACTTGCCATTTTGACCCTTTGCACACACAAGCCCCACCCCGCCAATACTATTATGCGCGATTTTAGCTTGCTTGATGAGGGTTTTTTGTGCAGCTTCTTGCAGAGGATCTAGGGCAAAAATCTCACTATGCTTGGCGTGATTGAAATCAATCGTTTTTGCCTCCACTCCCCCGATAGCATAGATACCACTCTGACAGATAATCCCTGCTTCTTTGAGGATCATTTTAGCAATCGCCCCACTAGCCACCCTAGCGACACTCTCGCGTGCAGAGCTTCTGCCACCCCCGCGATAATCCCTAATGCCATATTTTTGATAATAAGTCCAATCAGCGTGCCCAGGGCGAAAAATCGATTTGATATTTTCATAGTCCTTGCTTTTAGCATCATGATTCCTCACTAGCAAGGCAATCGGAGCGCCTGTGCTGACCCCCTCAAACACCCCGCTCAAAATCTCAACACTATCGGCTTCTTTGCGCCCTGTCGCATAGATACTCTTCCCTCCTTGACGCCTTTGCATTTCAGTAGCCAATAGCTCCTCATCAATCTGCAATCCCGATGGCACACCATCAATCACGCACCCCAACGCACTGCCATGGGATTCGCCAAAAGTTGTTACTCTGAGTTTTTCTCCAAATGTATTCATTTTTGCGTCCTTTTGAGCTCCATATAAGCGATTTTGGCACAATTTTGCTGCGCATCTTTCTTGCTCGCACCTTTTGCGCGAGCATATTCTTTGCCCTGAATACGCAAGATCATTTCAAATTCCTTATGATGGTCTGGGCCACTTTCATTGACCAAGACATATTCAGGCACTTGAAAAAACCTCGCTTGCGTGAGCTCTTGGAGGGCTGTTTTGAAATCAACAAAAAGATTTTCAAAATCCATATTCGGGTAAGCCTTTTCCAAAAGCCCACAAACAATCACACGCACCTTTTCTAGCCCCCCCTCTAAATACACTGCCCCAATGAGTGCTTCAAAAGCATTAGAGAGAATTGAGGGCTTGAGTCTGCCATTGTTGGATTCTTCGCTCAAAGAAATATGCAAATACGCACCCAATGAAATGATCTGTGCTAGCTGCATGAAACCCTTTTCATTGACAATAGCTGCACGCATTTTAGAGAGATTGCCCTCTGCACTATTTGGAAACTTTTGGAACAAAAACTCCCCCACCACCAAATCCAAAACAGCATCGCCCAAAAACTCCAAACGCTCGTTGTTGGGAGTTTTCTTGCAGCTTTTATGCGTGAGTGCTTCAAGCAAGAGTGCTTGATTGTTAAAAACATAGCCGATTTCTTGCTCGAGCAAAGCTGTGTCTGTTACTTGTGCTGTCTGTGTTGGTTTTGACTTATCTGTTGTATGCATTATTTTGCCCAATTATCCCTCCTTGTATTTGAGTGCTTCTGCTTTAGCAATCTGATCACAGCGCTCATTTTCGTGGTGTCCACTATGGCCTTTGATCCAATGTGTCTGCACACTATGGGAAGCAGAAAGGCTCAAAAACTCCCTCCATAAATCAGGGTTTTTCACTCGCAAAAAATCCTTTTTCACCCAGCCCTCTAGCCAAAGTGCGATACCATCACACACATATTTTGAATCACTATAAAGATCGATTGCGCAAGGCTCTTTGAGAGATTTTAAGGCTTCATTGACGGCTTTGAGTTCCATGCGATTATTGGTCGTGTGGAACTCGCCCCCACTGATGATCTTTTCATATTTGCCATATCTCAAAATCGCACAATACCCCCCAGCGCCGGGATTACCCAAAGAAGAGCCATCACAAAAGATTTCAATGGATTTCATTGTTTTTTGCCCTACGAAGTTTTAAAATCACATCCATTGTCCCTAATTCTGAGCAAGCCCCGCAGCGATAAGAATCAAAAGGAAAAATACTCTTGCAGCTATGGCAACGGTATTCAAAATCAATCCCACCACGCAAATTCCCCCCTTCTAGCTCCAATACCCGCAATACTTCAAGCTCAAAAATATCGCATTCTTTGCCATCACGCACATAGCCTTTAGCGCGATAAATATCAAGGACACTCGGAGCATTTTGGAGTAAATCAAAAGGAATCGCCTCTTTAGGAAACCCCCAAAGCAAATCGATAAAATTTTGCACATCGCCAAGAAGTGCGACTTGCTGCCAAAACAAAGGCAAATTATAAGTTTTCAGATAGGTCAATACAAGCTTATGCAATGAAGGGGCTTGATAAAATAAAGCAATGATTTGATGTTCTTTTTGCTCCAAAGAAAGAAAATCTTCATCAATAACCATCATCAGATATAAATAATTTTTATGTGCAATGATTTCAGAGCTGATCGTATCACTCCCCACTTCTAGCTCATCAAGACAATCCAAAACCTCTAGCGCCTTTTTATACTCACCCATACTCTCATAAGTCCGCATCAAATAAGAAAGCACGCCTGAATTTCTCGGATAGCTTTTTAAGATTTCGATAAAAATATTTTTTGCCCTTTGCAAAAAGCCTGCGTCAAAATAAGTAACTCCCAAAGCCTCTAAAATGGGGATTTTGTCTTTGGATTCGCTGGTTTTTTCTAAAATACTCAAATAAATGCGGATAGCCTGCTCACTATCCCCGCTTTTAGCATAAGTCTGGGCTAAAAACATCAAAGTAGGCACAGGGTTATGCGCTAAGGACAAAAACTCCATGACCCCATCAGAAAGCCCTGTGTATTCATAGGATTTAGCGAGATTTTTTAGAGATTGGGAACGTTTTTTGGATCGATAGCGATTGCGGCTATAATCTGCTAAGGCTACAATAGCGATGATAGCGACTAAAATCGTGATACCAAATAATGGATCTCTGTAAATAAAAGCAATATCTTTCAATTTATTCTCTTATGATGTTGATTTTTGCCTTGATCCTTATCTTTTCAAAATACTCATCTAATATCCTTTCTTGGGAGCTTTCGACTAATTTTTGGGCGATAAAATTTTTGGCTTGCTCAAAAGGTATTTGAGCCTCTCCGACCTTGTCTTTGATGAAAAACGATACATAGCTCCCCTCCCCTGCGTTCAAAATGGGAGTAAAATTGCTTTTTGGGGTTTGGATAAAGACTTGAGCGACTTGAGGGTTTAGGGAATCTAAAGAGATTTTTTCTTCTCCAGTATCCACTCCTGTGATTTTCATCATCGGATTTTGGATTGCCTTCTTGAGGGCTTCGGGGTCTTTGGATACATAGCGGATTGTATGGACTTCTTTGGGGATAGTGAATTCTTCTTTGTGCTTGTCATAATAAGTGCGCATCTCGCTCTCGCCTGCTGTATTCACACTTGAAAGCAAGACATTTCTTAAAAGCTCTTGTGTTTCTATTTGTTCTTTGAGATCATCTTTGTATTTTGTGTAGTTGATACCTTGATTCATCAAAGCACTCATAAAACTATCACGATCCATGCCATTATGCTTGGCGATATTTTCTATTTCTTGCTCGACTCTAGCATCATCGACTTGGATATGCAGACGCTTGATTTCTTGGGCTTTGAGGGCTTGTGCAATCAAAATATCAATGGCTTTTTGCTTAGAAACTTTAGAATTTTTTTCCATTTGCTGGATCTGATAGAGCGTGATCGGATCGCCATTAACGGTGATAGCTATGCCCGCGATGATATTTGAGTCTTCTCTTTTATCCCCTTGCTTTTTGGGTGCTTGGGCGTTCTGTGTTCCCTTTGTGCTATTTGCGCCATTTGTTTGCTTTGCGCCATTTGTGCTTTTGGTTGCTTGGATTCCCTTGGGGTTTTGGGGGGTATTTTGGGCTTGCAAGAAAGCTAAAAAACAGACACAGAAGAGAAAAAGGCTAAAAAAATTCTTTCCCAAATCGTTCCTTTTTGAAATAATCCCATTTTAACATTAAAAAGCTGTAAAAATAGTATTTTTTCAGCTACAATCTGTGTCTTAAAATACAATCCTTTGGGCAAATGATGAAATTCGATTCTTCCAACAAAGCCATTTTAGCTTTAAGTCTGAGTTCTTTTTGTATGGGTGTGACTGAATTTATCGTCGCAGGTATTCTACCTGATATTGCCAAATATTTCCACACCACACAGCCCATCGCAGGATGGCTTGTGACCTTATATGCCATTGGCGTTGTCATCGGTGCACCTATTTTGACAATCCCTTTAAGTGGGCTAGACCGCAAGCGCCAACTCCTCATCAATCTAGGTATCTTTGCGCTGGCTAATCTTGTCATTGCTTTGAGTGCATATTTTTATCTCACATTATTTGCCCGATTAATCGCAGGCTTCATGCACGGGGTGTTTTTTGTCATTGCTACCATCACAGCCGTCAAAGTCGCTAAAGCAGGCAAGCAAACCCAAGCATTAGCCCTGATGGTTTCAGGACTCACTGTTGCTTTGGTGACAGGTGTGCCTTTGGGGACTTTTGTGGGGCAGATTTTTGGCTTTCAAGCAGTATTTTTCTTGATTTTTATCTTGACAAGTATCGCTTTTATCAGCGTTCTCATCATCATGCCAAACAACCTTGCTGGCTCAAAAACTAAAATCAAATATCTCCTCTTTGCCCTAAAAGTCCCTCAAATGCTGAAAGTCTATGTGATCACAATCTGCACTTGTGGGGCGGCCTTTGTGCTATATACTTATATCGCTGATATGCTTTTAAATGTGAGTGGATTTGAGAAAAAATCTATCGGGCTCATCTTGCTTTTGTATGGCATTTGTGCGATTATAGGCAATCTCATTGGAGGCAAGCTCGCAGATACCAAGGGCTCGATCATGGCTCTGCGCTTGATTTTGCTCGGTCAAGTCGTTGTCTATGCATTGGTCGCTTTGAGTGCATATCACCCCATCACAGCCATCATCAACCTATGTGCGATGGGATTTTTTAGCTTTGGGGGTATCTCGCCTTTAAAGAGCCTTGCAATGATGAGTGCTGCAAAATACACGCCTGATTTTATGGATAGCTCCATTAGTATCAATGAGGGGGCGTTCAATGTAGGCATTGCTCTGGCTTCCTTTATTGGCGGGGTGGTGTTTGCACATTTGGGGATTGTATTCAATCCGATTTTTGCCTCGCTTTTTGCCTTGCCTGCCTTTGTGATTGTATTAAAAAGCTCTAAGATTATCTAAAAAGGGGATATGAAAGTTATGTTGCTGATTGTTGTATGCGTGATTTTATTGATTGGTGTGATTGTTTTAGGTTTTTGTCTAGCTTCTTATAAACTCAAGCTCTCTAAGCTCAGCTATGCACTCCAAGCACAAGAAGACAAATACCAAAATCAAGAAAAATATTATCAACAACGACTTTTAGACGAAGAGGCAAAATTAACCTCTTTCAAACAAGAGCTTGCAAATACTGAAACTATCAAAAAAAACCTCAAGCTAGAGTTTGAAAACTTGAGTCAAAAAATCCTCGAACACAAAGCCCAAGATTTTCAACACTCCCAAACAAAGACTCTAGCCCCTTTGCAAAAAGATATTCAAGACTTCAAAAACGCCTTTGAAATGCTCAAAAACAATCAAATCAAAGAAAGCTCTGGCCTGCGCACAGAAATCAAGCTCCTCAGAGATCTCAATGAAACTATCTCCAAAGAAGCCGCTAATCTCACTAAAGCGCTCAAAGGCGAGAGCAAAACTCGGGGGAATTGGGGTGAGATGATCTTAGAGTCAATGCTAGAAAAAAACGGCTTTATCGAAGGGCAAAACTACCACAAACAAGTCCAGCTCACAGATGAAAACTCCAACCGACGACTTCAGCCTGATATCATCGTCGCGCTCCCTGATAAACGCAATGTTGTCATTGATTCTAAGCTCAATCTCATTGCTTATGATGCCTTGAGTGCTGCAGAAACAAAAGAAGAAGCAGAAAAACATCTCAAAACACTCATCAATCACATGGACGCGCACGCCAAAGAACTTGGAGAGAAAAAATACCACCTCCTCACGCAAGAAGCAAGCTTGGATTTTACGATTATGTTTGTGCCCATTGAGGGGGCATTTATCGAGGCAATGCGTGCAGATACTGAGCTATTCAACAGAGCTTATGAACGTAGAGTCGTGATCACTTCCCCTAGCACTTTGATGTCGATTTTGATGACAATCCATAATCTATGGAAAAATGAGCAAACAGACAAAGATTACAGAAATATCATCGGGCGTTTGGATAAGCTCAAAGATAAAATCACAACATTTTGTGGGTATATGAACGACATAGGCTCTGGTATCTCTACGCTCCAGCAACGTTACGACAAGGCCAATAAAACACTCCAAGAGGGTCGAGGAAATATCAAACACCAAATCCAAACAATCAAAAATATCTCCACAGACACACAAGACCTCTTAGAATCTAGCGATCCAACGACCTAAAACAAACTAGAATAAATAAGTGTAGCTGATGGATATTTCTTTATTTCTATAAATATCAAAATTCTGCCTTAAAAGCTGCTGCTTCCATACATCTGTATCCCCATAATCGTGCCAACTCTGTGCATTGAGCTTGTAATAGGGGATTTTGATATCGACATTGATACGATTGTGTCTGCCAAAATAAACCGAACTCCCCAACTTAGCAAACACCCCACTCCCTGAGGCAAAAAATTTCTCATATTCACCACTGCTCTGATTGTGCCAAGAATTACTCCTTAACATCGCATATTCCACCCCACCACCTGCAAAAACCCCCACCTTAAAATCAGGCATTTTTTCCCAAAAAAGCTTACGGATCATCACATCAATCGGGAGATTCAAGAAAAAATCAAGCCCCACGCCATAGCTCATCCAAATCCCATTAGAAAACAAAAAATCTTGCGGCTTTGGCACGGGCTTCATCGGCACTTTTCCGATAGTAGGAGGGACATCAGGAGTATTGGGATTATAGCTTGTGATGGTAGTAAACTCCTTATCCCGTGCGCTTTGTTCTTGCACGCTCCCAGCTATCAAGCTCCCCAAAGAAGCATTAGCATACTGCACACTCCCATAGACCCGCACTCCTATGATACTATAAGGGTCAAAAGACACTTCATCACCGATACTGAGCGTAAAAGAATGCCCCTTACCCCCGCTATAACTCCCGCTCGTCTTATTCCCAATGCAAGTCCCCCCTGCACAACTGCTATTGTCTTTAGTAGTTTGCTGCCAAAAATCAGTCTGGTATCTCGCTCCAAGCCCCCCACCAAAGCTTGTGAATAGAGTATTTTGCACGGCAAAAAGAGGTAAAATCATTACACCTAAAATCAAAAATCTCATCACAACCCCTCTTTACATACTTTTTTTATTCAATGTGACCAACAATGGCAAATCGCTCACAACAGCACTATCATCAAAAAACCTCTCAATGCTCTCTCGCATTGTATGCACAGAAGTCATTGCATTGACCTCTGTGCGGAATGTGCTCGCCTCACTATGACCCTTAGCATAGGCGTGTAGATTTTTACGAAACATCACCACACCCCGAGGACCATAAAAATCCACCATCGCATCAAAATGCTCCAACACAAGCTCTTTTTTGACTACAGCAGGGAGTTCAGTGGTATTATTTTTAATCTGCCAGAATATCCACGGACTACTCAAGGCCGCCCTGCCTATCATCACGCCATTAGCACCTGTGAAATCTAAAACTTCTTTGGCCTTTTGGGCATCAGTGATCTCGCCATTAGCAATCAATGGGGCTTTGAGGATTTGCTTCATCTCTTGGATACTTTGATAATCGATCCTGTCTTTTTTATAGCCATCGCTCCTTGTGCGGCCGTGGACTACAGCAAAATCAATGGGAGCGTCATTGAGTGCGTGGGCGATTTCATGGGGGATTTTTTTATCAAATCCGAGTCTGACTTTCACGCTCGTATAGGGCTTGTTGGTATTGTCTTTGATGAGTGTGAGGAGCTTGACTAGGTGCTTGAGATCTTTCAAAAGCCCACTTCCATTGCCGTGATTAGCGACCTTTGGTGCAGGACAACCACAATTAAAATCGATAATATCAATGCCATCTATGGGGTTGAGCACATCAATAGCTCTTTTGAGTATGTCTTCTTTAGAGCCAGATATTTGGACAGAATAGGGATTTTCTTGGGGAGATTTTTCTACCATTTTTTGGGTTTTAGCGTTAGCATAAACAAGTGCGTGCGAGCTTATCATCTCACTCACGGTGATATCTACGCCAAACTTTTTGACCACACTCCGAAATGGCAAGTCTGTATAGCCAGCCAATGGGGCTAACATCAATAAATTATTAAAATCTATATTCATTTTCTGCCTTGATTTTCTTACAAGAATTATAACACATTTGATTTTTATCAAAATGATGTTATATGCAAATGGCAACAAAATCTCTAAAGCAAGGTTTAATAATCTTTTAATTAGAATAAAAATAATTATTATTTTAATATTTAAAAGGTATCGATAATGAAAAAATTTATGCGCCAATTCCATATGTATGCAACAATTCTATTCCTCCCTGTAGCATTGCTTTATGCCCTAACGGGGATTTTGGCTTTGTTTGAATATGAGGGCGATCTGCGTATCATACCCGATCAGATCAAATACTCCAAAAAGCCCGATATCTTAGAATCTGAAATGATAGCCTTGAAATATTTAGAAGAAAAACATCTCTTATTCCCCAATTATTCTTTTCAAGTCATCAAAAATGGCAATGGCATTGCAATCGGTGGCTTAGCCCATCAAGTTATTTTTATCTTTGGCAATGGGGCTTTTAATGTCTTTCAAATCGAACGCAAGGGAGTGATTGCTTATCTGATGGCTTTGCATTTTGGTCAAGGGAAGTGGTATTTTGATGCTTTGGGTATCGCGTTTGGGGTTTGTTTGGGGCTGTTTTATTTGAGTGGGCTATTGATGATCCATACCACCAAACACAAAACCCCGCTGATTTTTACTTTTATCTTAGGGTGCTTAGTGAGCGTGGTGATGGGGTATTTGAGTGGGCATTAGCCTAAAAAACAATCTGATAACTCAATAAGCCTGCTGCTAAAGACTTTTCAAAGGAGTATTCTTCAAGCCTACCAACAACACCCATTGCTCCTAATTCAATCCGAGAACGACCAAAGGCCAAGCTCACCCCAAAAGGAACTTTCACAATGCCCAATCTTTTGATAGTAACAACATAGCTATAGAATTGATCCTCAGTCCATAAAACCCCAATTCCTGTGCCGACATAAACCCCTAAAGCAATCTTACCCAAAGGGATTTGGAATAACAAATCACCATTGAGACCAATATTTCCCCCGCCCATAAAGCCCCCATCAAAATACAATCTCCCTCCAAAAAAATCACTCCACATCTTTTGCCAACCCAATTTTATCAAAGCTACACCGCCCTCTTTGGTGCTAAAGGGAATTTTAGAAATTGAATTTGTTTCTGAAGAGCCACCCAAACTAAAGCCGATAAAAGCACCTGATTGTTTGTCTTTGAGCGTTTGTGAGGTTTTTAAATGGTCTTGAAAATTATTTTGCGTTGTATCATCACTGCTTTTTGATTTTGCAGGCGAAGTTGGATAGACTTTTTGAGGTGTTTCTAAAGTCTCTTTAGATTGGGATTTTTCTGAAATTTTTAAAAGATTATCAGCGTATTGTTTTTGGAGCGTTTTGATTTGCTTTTGGAGTTCAGAGTGCTTTTTAAGTGAATCTTCATCATCATAGATACCTTGTAAGGTCTGAATCTGTGAAAGAATTTCACGATTTTGTTTCTCTAAATCATTAGCAACTAAATGATACCCCTCCCCCCTACCAATAGAAAACTCAAGATTAGCTTTTTCATCATTACCCTTTATTTAAAATTAAAAGCCTATTTTATCGGATTTTAAATCGCAATTCAAGAATCACAGCCATTTGTCCCATGGATAAACTATCGATCAATTTGATTGAATAAAATTTTTGATACAAGCCATCAAAGCTTCTCTAGAATTTGGCACCTTTTTATCCATCACCAAGTTTAGGGCATACTCTAGCATTGTCTTGATACCCTTGCCCTCTTTAATCCCTAGCTTTTTGAGGTCATTGCCATTGATACAGAGATCTTGGAGTCTAAAGGGCTCTTGAGCTAATAAAATATCTTGGATTTTTTGAGCGATTTGCACCAACCTCTCTTTTGTATCATCAAGCCCAAAAGCACTTGCTTGCGCGATTTTTAACGCCAAAAGTATCTCTAAGCCCTCTTGACCCAAAAGAGCTAAATGCTGTTTAAGCCATTTATCTTGAGGGCAAAATTCCAAAGAAATATGTGCTACAAGCTGTGTGATACATTTTTGTGATTTTTTATCCAGCCTTAAATGCGCACATATCTGAGAAAGGGCTTGGGTATGATGGGATTGCGTGCTTATGAGTGCTAAAATACGGACAAAAAAATCATTTGGACTCCTAGCAAGCACAGCCAAAGACTGACTATCTCTCAAATCTATACCAAGGATAAAAGCCAAAATAGGCGCATACTCCTTGCAGACTTGATAGGCAAATTCCCCACAAATAATACCCTTGAATTCTTGCGTGATCCGTTCTTTAGAAACAAATTTTAAAAGATGTTGGCAAGCAAAGATTGCTTGGTGTGTTGGGGGAGCGATCTGAAAGCCAAGCCTTGAGGCAAAGCGCAACGCACGCAAAATCCTCAAAGCATCTTCTGTGAAACGTTTGTTTGCATTTCCAACTGCCCTAATCAGACCTTTTCTAAGATCTTCCCTCCCCAAAAAAGGATCGATAAGCCCCAAAACAGGGTTATAAGCCATGGCATTGATCGTAAAATCGCGTCGGCTCAAATCCATATCAAGACGACGCACAAACTTCACTTCCTTGGGCTTGCGGCAGTCTTGATAATCCCCATCGGTGCGATAAGTCGTGATTTCATAGCTCGCTGGATGGTCTATCACACTGATTGTGCCATACCGCAGCCCTGTAGGGACAACTTGAAAGCCCATCGAACGCAGGACTTGGGTAGCTTCAATAGGTGTAGCAGAGGTGGCTATATCCCAATCTTTAGGGCGCAAAGATGTGAAATGCGTAAAATATGCTTGGAGCAAACAATCCCGCACACAACCCCCCACCACAAAAGCTTCAAAACCACTTTTTTCAAGGGCTTGGACGATTTCTTGGACTTTTGGGGGCAAAGTAATAGCAAACATCTCTATCCTTAAAAAAATTTTTGTATTATAACGCAACCAAAAATGACAAAATCAAGGGAATATAATGCCAAAAAAATGTGTCGTGAGCTTTAGCGGGGGACAAGACAGTACAACAGTAGCCCTATGGGCAAAAAAAGAATTTGACTCTGTGAGCCTTGTGGGCTTTGATTATCGCCAAAAGCACCATATCGAGCTAGACCAAGCCAAACACATCGCCCAAAAACTCGCCTTGCCTTTGCATATCATCTGCATAGATTTTTTTGCCCAAATCACTCAATCAGCCCTTTTACAACACAGCCCCACAGCCATCAATGCCCCCCACCATACCCACTCCAATCTCCCTGCGTCGTTTGTCCCCAATCGCAATGCCCTATTCATCACTATCGCGCATAGCTTCGCGCAAAATATCGGAGCGACCCATCTAGCCCTAGGCGTTTCAGAGGAGGATTATAGCGGGTATCCTGACTGCAGAGAAGATTTTATCCAAAAGATTCAAGACACGCTCAATACAGGCTCAGGAGCAAATATCTGTATCCATACCCCTCTCATGCATATGTCCAAAGCACAAGAATTCAAGATGGCAGCTGATTTTGGTGCGCTAGATCTAGTCTTAGAAGATACGCACACTTGCTATGAGGGCGTGCGAGAAAAAAGACACCCTTGGGGCTATGGCTGTGGGATATGCAATGCTTGCAAACTGCGTAAAAATGCTTATGAAAAATATCTTGCTAGCTTAGCTTGAGTGCGTGATGATTACCATTTGAATAATGTCTTGACTTTTTTCAAGGATTCAAAGGGATAAAATTGCTCCTTATCTGAAAGCATAAAAGTCACACCTTGAGTATTGACTTCTTTGATTGTGGCTTCAAATTCCTCTTTTGTATCTGTTTTTACAGACACTCCCTCGCCAATAGAGAGCTTGAAATGGCGGGGGGTTTTCAGCAAGCGCTCGATACCTGGTGAGCTCACTTCTAGCGCATATTGAGAACTAAAGGGGTCATACACATCTAATAAAGGAGAGATCATCTCGCTGACTTCTTGGCACTGATCTAAGGTGATATTGCCATCTTTGACACAAATACTCACGCGCAAAATATCTGTATCATTTTCTTTTAAAAAAGCTATATCATAAAGCATATATCCCAAAGACTCAATCGTTGCTTCTAGCTTAGTTTCAAGCTCTTGAGAAATCATTTTTCTCCTCCATTTTCTCCGTTTTTAGTATGGTTGCTAGCAATCTGGGCAAAAAGTGCGTCCAAAGTCTTAGCCCGCTCCAAGCTCTCATCAAAGCAAAATTTGAATTTGGGGCATTTATACCACCCACTCACACTCAAGACATATTCCCGCAAAATCCCCTCGGCTTTTTTGAGTGCGTGCAAAATAGCTTGCTGCTCTTTGGGAGTGTAGGCTTCAGGATAGATAAACACCTCAGCATAATACTTGCCCTTAGAACACACCACATCTGTCACGCCCAAAGTATTGAGTGTGCTATCGCCCAAAGAAGAGAGTGCTTCTTGCAAAAGCTCTTTTAAGACCGATTCTGTGCGCTGCAGACGTATGCTTTTATCCATTGTTGATTTCTTTTTTAGATAGTTTGGCTCTTTTGGACTTCTTTATAAGTCTCAAATACATCTCCGACTTGAATATCATTATAATTTTCTAACATAATCCCGCATTCATAGCCCTTAACCACTTCTTTAGCGTCATCTTTGAAACGTTTGAGTGAGGCAATCGCCCCTGTATGGATCACCACACCATTACGGATCAATCTAACATGGATACCTTTAGCGATGATACCATCAGTCACCATACAGCCTGCAATTGTGCCTACTTTTGAGATCACAAAAGTATCTCTGACTTCAGCTTGGCCTGTATTTTCTTCTTCAATGAGTGGGGACATCAGACCAGAAACCAATGCCTTCATATCATCAATAAGCCCATAAATAATCGAATAGGTCTTGATTTCTACACCCAATTCTTTTGCCTTTGTCTTGAGTGAGCCTGTGGGGCGAACATTAAAACCTATAATCAAAGAATTACTGCTAGCAGCTGCTAGTGCAATATCGCTCTCAGTGATCCCGCCTACGCCCATACCAATGATATTGATCTCTACTTCATTATTATTGAGCTTTTGCAAGCTCACTTTGATGGCTTCTAAGCTCCCTTGTGTATCAGCCTTGATGATGATAGGGATTGATTTGAGCTGGCCTTTTGCTACCATCACAGAAAGCTCATCAAAAGAAACTTTTGTTGTCTTGCTCAGCTCTTTTTGGCGCAAATATGCCGCACGCTTTTGTGCATATTCTTTAGCAATCCCATCATTTTCAACCCCCACAAGCATACAGCCTGCACTCGGCACTTCAGAGAGCCCAGTGACAACAGCTACCCCTGAGGGAGGGAGCTCAAGAACATTTTGCCCACGATCATTGATCAACGCCCGCACACGCCCAAAGGCTGTATCAGCTACGATAGAATCCCCCACTCTCAAAGTGCCATTTTGCACAATCAAAGTCGCTACAGGCCCTCTGCCTTTCTCGACACTGCCCTCTAAAATCACAGCTCTAGGACTGATCGTAGGATCGGCTTTGAGCTCCATCACCTCTGCTTGGATCAAAATCGTTTCCAACAAATGGTCAATCCCCTCACCACTCTTAGCTGAAATAGGGATAAATTCATACTCCCCACCCCAATCAATTGGATTGAATCCCAACTCTGCGCATTCGGCCTTGAGTTTATCGGGGTTAGCACTTTCTTTATCCATTTTATTCATCGCAATGATAATCTGCACACCTGCTGCTTTAGCGTGGTTGAGGGCTTCGATCGTTTGGAGCTTGACCCCATCATCTGCAGCAATCACAATGATAGCAATATCAGTCACTTGCGCCCCGCGCTCTCGCATTTGGCTAAATGCCTCGTGTCCGGGAGTATCGATAAAAGAAATCATCTTACCATTTTTCTCAACCATATACGCACCAATATGCTGCGTAATACCCCCTGCTTCGCCATTTGCCACTCGTGTATCACGAATTTTATCCAGCAAAGAAGTCTTCCCGTGATCGACATGCCCCATAATCGTTACCACCGGAGGGCGCTCTTGGAGTTTACTCGTGTCTTGAGAAGTTTCTTTGATGTATTCTAGCTCTTCTGAAGTATCTTGAATCGAGATTTCTATCTTGAATTCATCAGCAAGGATTTCAATCGCATCGCGATCCAAAAAGTCATTTTTAGTCACCATCATTCCTAGATTAAACAACACCTTCACCACTTCTGCCAAGCTCCGTCCTGCAGCATCAGCAAATTCATACACACGGATTTCCTCAGGGATACTGATAACACTTTGAGCGACCTTGGTTGTAGTGTCTTGCTTGAAAGATCGCCTTTTTCTCGTGCTGCGCTTGATCCCCCCCTCGCTCATCCAAGGATTTTTTTTATGGACTTTGATCCGATCAGTGATTGCTTGCTTGACTTGATTTTCTTCTTCTTCATCGCGAATATCTTGTTGGTGCAAGTCAAAAAGCATGATTTCATTTTGATCTTCATCATAGGCATCGATTTCTTTGAGCTCTCTATCAGAAAGCAAATCGATTTTTTGCTCTCTGTGCTTGTGGATAGGCTGGGGTTTTGGCTTTGAAATCTTTTTAGACTTTTTGATACCTTTTTCTTGTTCGCTTCTTAGCCCCTCTAACATCTCTTGGGCTGAGGGGGCATATTGATATTTTTTCGACTCCATAGGAGCAGGGGCTTGTTCTTCATTGCCTTTTTTGATGATACGAATACCTGTTCTTCTAGCAATGCCTATAGGCTGGATAGAAGAAGGCTCAAGAGTAGCAGGAGAGGCGGGTTCAAGGGGGGTAGGATTTGATGGACTTGTTGGTGTTGGCACAAGATTGTCTTGGGATTTTTGGGTATCTTGGGTGGAGGTTTGTGGTGGATTGGGCGTTGTGGCTTGAATTTTTGTGGGCTTTTTATTTTCTTGTGTGCTAGCCCTTTTTGTATTTGCTTCTTGTGTGCTAGGCTTTGGGGGCTCTTTTTTAGATGTTTTAGCTTTTTTGGGTTCTTTTTCCTTAGAGCTTTTTGCCTTAGGGGCTTGGGGGGTATGGTGATTCACCCCTGTGGTGATGTATTCATACAAATAAGCAGCCTCTTGTTCGCTCACGCCACTAGAAACCGTTTTGACATCTAAGCCCATTTCTTTGGCTTTTTCTAACACTTCTTTTGAGCTTTTGCCTGCTTCTGTTGCAATCTCTGTCAATCTAATTTTTGCCATTGAATTCTAATCTCCTCTATCTGCTCTTTGATAATGTTTTTGTCCTTGGGAGCACCTTTGAGTTTATAAAGACTCAAGGGCATTTTCTCGTTGCTCGCACACTCCTTGCACAAATAAAAACTCCTACCATTCCCATCAAACAAACCGATACCCTTATCGCTTATTTTGAGTCTAAAAAGCTCCCATTGCAATAAACGTTTGCGGCAACAAACACACATTCGAACAGCATTTTTAGATGAGAATATTCTAGCATTTATCATTGGGTCTGCCATTATACCAAAATTAGCTTATTCTTGCTCAATAACAACGCCCCGATTGTCAAAATTCAACACAAGCACCCTAAAATTAGGAAACTTTTTGTTAAAAATCTCTGATAACTTTGAGGCATCATCAGCATAGCACATATTAAAAAAAGACGATCCACTCCCTGAGAGCGTGCTCATCAAAGCTCCATTTTCTAAGGCTACCTTTTGCACAGCAAACAAAACAGGGAATTGCTTCATGCGCTTTTCTTGGTGCCATTTGTCCTTAGAAGCTAGGCGCAAAAGCTCCCATTTGCCCTGTGCAAACGCTAGACTCATCAAAGACGCACGCGAGAGATTGAAAACACTCTCAGCTGTGGAATATTTTTTAGGCAAGGTCTGTCTAGAATATTTTGTAGAAATCGAGCGATTGGGCACAACCATCACAGCCTTAAGACTTTGGGGGATCTCTTGGGTGAGGTGTGTGACTTTTTTGTGTTCAACCACAGCGACATTAAACCCACCATACACAGCGGGGGTGATATTATCTGGGTGTGTTTCATAGATGAGTGAAGTGTTTAAAACCTCTTGTTTGTCTAAATATTTCTGACTCCAAAAATACGCCGCACTCACTGCACCCACAATGATAGCTGAGCTAGAGCCCATACCTCGAGAAATGGGGATTTTGTTTTTAAAAAAGAATCGAAAATCGCTCTCTGGAAGTCCCAAATCCACAAGAGTTTTTTTAAATATTTTGACAAACATATTATCAATGCGGAATTTAGGGAAGCCCTCGCCCTCGCCGATGAGCTGGATACTCGTGAGGATAGAGGGGGTGATATTGAAATAATTTCTAAAATCAAGACTCAAGCCCAAAGAATCAAAACCCGGTCCTAAATTTGCACTCGTAGCTGGCACGCTGATTGTCAATGTGTTTCCTAAAAATTTTTTGCTATTATACCTCAAATGGGGGGCAAAATATAAAGGGGGTCGTTTTGTGTGCCAAAGTCTTTGGGTTCAAGCCTCTCAGGGAGCAAAAATTCGCTCAAGCCCATCGGGATTGTTGTGGCTAAGCTGATTTGGCCTGAGCTTTCTTGGATAAAATATTTATTCCCAAAAGCCCTGATAGGGGCTGATTGGTTGAAATAAAAACTAGGGGCAGAGAAAAGCTCTATCTCTTCAGAGAGAGCTAAGGTCTGCAAAAAGATATGCGTGAGTTTGAGCGCTGTAAAACTCCCTGGGCCTTTAGCATAAAACACTCTACCCAAAACCCAATCTCTTGCTTGCAAATAAGCAAACACTCCACTAAAAATTTCCAAAAGCCCATCGCTCACCTTGCAAGTGCGCTCAAAGCACATCTTGAGTGTCAAGTCCTCATAAATACCACATTTTATCGGCGTATCCACTGCAATCAGCACGACATCAACTCGTTTTTTACTCACCATGACTAAAGAGTCGCTTTATTGGAATTCCCTCGCAAAAGCCCTTGCCTTATCTTCCCCGTGCTCATCGAGTGTCAAGATCTCATAAGCATTGCTTTGAGAAAAAATCTTTTGTGTGAGTAAAGAATTGAGCTTATGGCTGCCTGCAAAAGATATATAACTCCCCATCAAAGGCATACCAAGTATTGCCATATCGCCGATAGCGTCTAAGATTTTATGGCGGACAAACTCTTCTTTATAGCGCAGACCCTCTTTGTTGAGTATCCCGCTTTCATCAAGCACGATACAATTACTCAAGTTGCCACCCTTTGCTAGCCCTTGAGAACGCAAATAATTCACCTCGTGCAAGAATCCAAAAGTCCTAGCGCGTGCAATTTCTTCTTTGTAGGCAAGCTTGCTGAATACAAATTTGTATTTTTGCTCTTTGATGGCTTGGTGTTTGAAATCAATCGCAAAGTCAAATACCATCTGATCACTGGGCTCTACTCTGACAAATTTATCCCCATCTCTGACTTCAATGGGCTTGGTGATATGGAGGATTTTTTTGGGAGATTCTAGCTCAAGGATACCTGCTTCATCTAAAAGCATACAATAAGCAATCGAACTCCCGTCCATAATCGGGATTTCTTCATTATCTACAGAAATTTTAAGATTATCAATCCCATAAGCATTGATTGCTGAGAGAAGATGTTCAATCGTAGATATTCTGACACCCCCAACACCAAGCACGGTAGCCATCATTGTATCGATGACATTTTCAGGCTTCATCGGTATGCTCACTGCCTTATCGCTGCGATAAAAGACTATGCCACTATTGGCTTCTAAAGGCTCTAGCACCATCTTCACAGGCACGCCCTTATGCAGACCAATACCAATCAATTCGACCTTTTTTGCTATCGTTCTCTGCTTCATTTGATCTCCTTTATGGATATATTATCGCCATTTTTTATGATTATTTTTAACAACTCATTGGCATTGATAATATCAATGATTTCTCTGCCTAAAATCTCGCCTCTAAAGACAATATGCTGTGAGTGCGAGCCTCTTAAGACGAGATATTCACCTCCACAGACAATGATACCATCACATTTTCCAAATATACTAACATTTCTATCTGATACAATCCTTGCGCCATTATTGACATTACCTAGCACCAAAATACTCTCAGAACTCTCTATCTCCTCGCCACTGCGGATATTGCGATGATAGATTTTTGTCCCTGCACTTTGTGAGAGAGGGCTTGCATATTCTTTGCCCCGAAAATCGTGCGTGCTGATGAGATAAGTCATACCCAAGCTATGGATAAATTCTGAAAGCTCTGGGGCTAAAGGGGTCTTAAAGACCAAAAGATAATCTTTGAGTAAAATAAAATTTTTAGTGATAAACTCAATATATTCTTGTGTCTGCCCACCATCAAATTCAAAAGTCCTAATATTTTTCTGCCTTGTTTTGATCACTCAGCTGCCTTGATAGTATTTTGAGCTTTTTGGAATACATCTGTGATATTGACTTTAATCCACTTAGGATCCATCCACTCCACATCACGCACTGCATGCCCTTGCACTAAAATGCCTAAATGCAAATGATCGCCAAACGCCCAGCCTGTCTGTCCGGTAAAACCAATCACTGTATCAGGCGCTACAATTTCAGTGGGAGTGACATTGATTTTAGACATGTGTGAATACAGCGAAGAAAGTCCAAAGCCGTGATAGATAATCGTTGTATTGCCATAAACGCCCAAAAGTTCAGTCAATACGACCTTGCCAGAGTTGGTAACGATGATAGGGGCGTTTTTCACGCTCGCAAGATCCATACCCAAATGCAAGGATTTGCTGATCTTTTTCTTGCCTAAAAAATAGCTGCGATGATCGCCAAAGCTCCCAACTACCATACTGCCTTTGAGGGGCAAAAAGGGTGCAAAAACAATGGGCTTTTGCAATGAAGTATAATCCACATCTGTAGTGGCCTTATAGATGGTCGCTTCATCTCTTTGTCGGATTGTTTCATTGATATATTTGAACTTATCGATATTGTCTTTAAAGCTCTCAGGATCTCTCTCTCCGACATTATCAATGAGTTCATTGAGTTTGCCATTGAGAAAGCTGTCTTTGACTTTGATATCAGAATACCGATAGCGCACACTCATATCTTTGATAAAAGGGATAGAAACTCGCTTTTGGTTGAAAGCCTTATCAGCAACTGTGATCGTGCCATTAAAAAAGTTATTTTGCACCGGCCAAGCCAAAATCACAGCATAATAACCTGACTCCATAAAAGGAAAGGCCTTAAAATCATCTTCTCCATTGCTCACTTGAATCGATTGGACACTATTGTCAATGACCTTAAAAACAAGCAACGCACTGCCCCCGTAGGTGATTTTATAAGAATTAGCGATGATATCCACAAGGGGCGCTTGGGTATCGATGGTTAAATCGAGATTCCTTGTCGCAGTATTACCACTAAAAAAATGGGCATTGCTCCAATCAGTGACAGAGATTTTATAATGGATTTTAGTGCCATCAAGCAATGGTATATTGGGCTTAGGCAGCACAAATTCCTTTTCTTGTGGCTTATCTAAGACAACTTCTTCTTTGCTATATACAACTTTGCCATCTGCAGTCGTAGCAAGGATTTTATAAGATCGTATCCCTGTATCATCTGTAGCGCGTATAGAGATGACTCTAGCAGGGTTCCAATACCCATTATCTTCAGCCATCAAATGCTTTTGTTTATTGGCCTCCATATACACTTCAAGCTTGGGTGTGTGCTTTTCAAAAAACTGAGAATTATAGACCATATAAGCACCCACAACAACAACCACTAACACTAATAATTTCACAAAAGTCTTAAACTTCATCAATTTGCCTTATATTCTAGGATCTGATATTTTCCCCTCTATGGCGCTTTTTGCGACCACTGCGGAATTTGCTAGATAAACTTCTGAGCTCTTTGCTCCCATTCTGCCTACAAAATTTCTATTTGTTGTTGCAATGCAACGTTCATTATCCCCCAAAATCCCCATATATCCCCCCAAGCACGCCCCGCAAGTGGGGTTTGAAATCAATGCACCTGCTTCGATTAAAATATCGATATAACCAAGCTCTTGGGCTTGCTTGTAGATCTTTTGTGTCGCAGGTGTTACAATCAGCCGCACATCTGTATGCACTCGATTGCCTTTGAGAATCTCGCTAGCTATTTTGAGATCGCTCAAACGCCCATTTGTGCAAGAGCCGATAAAAGCCTGATCGATCTTGAGTTCATCTTTGGCTGCCTCACTGATGGGCTTGCCATTACTGGGCAAAAAGGGATAAGCGACAACAGGCTCTAATTGGCTGATATCAATACAGATTGTCTGAGAATAGCTCGCATCATGGTCTGAATAATAATACTTAGGTTGGGCGCGCAATCCCCCATTGACTTGCTTTCTGCTTTCTAAAAATTCTTTGGTGGTATCATCAGCTGCGATAATGCCGTTTTTAGCCCCTGCTTCTATTGCCATATTACAGAGCGAAAAGCGATCGTCCATACTCAAATATCTGATACTCTCCCCGCAAAACTCCAATGTTTGATACAATGCCCCATCGACTCCAAGCTGACGGATCACTTCTAAAATCAAGTCTTTGCCATAAATTTTATCTGCAGGTTTCCCGATAAACTCGACTTTGATACTCCTAGGGACTTTGAACCAATTTTTGCCTGTAATCATTGCATAGGCCAAATCTGTGCTACCCATACCCGTAGAAAACGCCCCCAAAGCCCCGTGCGTGCAAGTATGTGAATCTGCCCCAATGATAACATCGCCACTGAGCACCAACCCCTTTTCAGGCAAAAGAGCGTGTTCAATCCCCATATCTCTTTCATCAAAATAATTTTTCAAACCAAATTCTCTGGCAAAATCGCGGCTAATGCGGGCTTGATTGGCTGAGGCAATATCTTTAGCGGGGATAAAATGATCCATCACGATACAAAAATTATCTGGCTTTGCTAAAGCTGTTGCACCGATACTTTTAAACGCCTTGATAGAGAGCGGGGTGGTGATATCATTGCCAATCACCATATCAATATCAGTTTCTATAATCTCATCAGCATACACTGCACGCTCACAATGTGCGGAAAAAATCTTTTCTGTAATCGTTTGACCTTTCATTTTGACCCCTTTTGGATTGGTGTTTGGTTAAAACAAATAAATATAACTCGCTGTCCAAATCACAGAGCGTTTGAACTCAATATCTTTGGATTCAAGCACTTTTACATTGCCATTTTTATCTCGATACTCCGCAGGGCTCTCCAGCCCCAATCTCAAGAAATTCCACGGAATCTTAGCCCCAATTTCAAGGCGATTTTTGGTGTTGATAGTCACAGCAATGCCTGTATTGAAAGTATAGTCTACTTGGAGTAATGTATTCCACAAAACATTATCACTGCTATAGCCAGCTTGTTGCGCGCTTGGTGTGAGTAATGGATACATTTTAGCCTTATCAGCAGTATCTAGCAGCAACATTGCGCCCACACCTACGCCCACAAAACCCCCGATAAAATATCGCATTTTCTTATCCAAAGGCACCTCAAGGAGCAAATCAAGATTCAAAGCGCCTAGCATATAAATCACCGAGCCAACTTTTTGCCCTCCATTGTCTTGGTCTTTGAGTGAGCCGCTAGAAATCATCACATCTCCATACACCCTTGTGCCAAAATATGGATTGAAAAAGCTCTGATAGCCGATCTTTCCGCCAAACATCATCAAAGAAGACTGCAGACGCAAAGGCTTGTTTGCCCCTGTTGGGGTTTGTGTATTCAAAATGCCTGTTTTTTGGCTTTGGAGGTCAGGAATCGTTGTTGTGGTTTGGTTATAAAGCCCATCGGTGTATTGATTGAAAATCATGCCACTCCCGACATTGATCCCCATAAAAATCCCGCTTTTAGCATCAGCGCGCCCATAAGCATAGAGTAATTTTTGCTTTTTCTCCTCTGAAGCAGAGGGGTAGTGTGTGTTGATGTAACGTTGATTGGGAGAAAGCCCGTTTGGTGTGCCACCATTTTTGATGATTTTTTCTTGCAGTGCGTTGATTTCGCCCTCTAACCCAGCTAAGCGCAAAGAATCCAACTCTGTATCCATAGCCCCAAGCCCCCAAATGAGCGTCGATAAAAGAAAAATAATTTTTTTCACAAGACACCTTAAAACAATAGATTGTAACTGACCATATAGGCATTGGTCGTAGCAAAGCTATACAAACCCTTTGCCTGAGAAACCAAAGGGGGGATCTTAATCCCTAGTTCGATACGATGTTTGATATTGAGTGTCAAAGCCAAACCAAGATTAAACACAATCCCCAAATGGCTCACATCTGGCTTCAAACCAAAAGTATTCATACCATAGCCCACCCAGCCCATACCAACGCCAGCATAGCCCCCGAGTGCATACCGATTGTTGTTATCTAATGGCACATCAGCGATCACATCAAGATTAGCACTCCCAAGTTGATAGGTCATCTTTGTTGTATCAGCCCGCAAATACTCTCCATAAAATCGCAAGCCCCCAATGTAGTCTTTGAGATATTTTTGATACCCCACTCGCAGCCCATATACCAACGGATGGACTTGCGCATAATAAGCTGTATTGAAAGTCATACTGCCTAAAATCACGCCCATAAAAATACCATTTTTTTTCTTAGCAATATCAGCAAGTTTCAAGGCTTGTTCTTGCTCATAGAGCTGGCCTTTGAGCATATACACCTCTCTTTTTTGGCTCGCAAGCTCATCAGCCCTCAAAGCCATAGCAGCAAGTATGAATAGCAAAATCCCCTGCAATGTGTGCTTAAAAAACATATTGATACCCCGCCATAAACAACGCACCTGTCCATTTGACTTCTCTGTCTGTGATGAGCTTGAGTTCAAGCTCTAAGCGATTATGCCCAAAAAGTGTTACCCCAAAGCCTGTATTCAAAATAGCACCAAACTCTGAGTTCGCATCATACCCATGCACCATACTCCCTAGCCCAATACCCAAAATCACGCCCGCTCCAAACCCACGCCACACAGGCAAATCAATCAGCAAATCACCACTGATAGCAACCATTGAAAAATTGAGCTTACCCATTGCGTCTTCTTGTGTTTGTGAAGCTAAATATTGGATATAAATCCGTCTGCCTACATAATTTGGCATGAAAAGCTTTTCAAAAACTGAGGGCATGAAAGACTGATAACCAAACTTCGCCCCATAAGCAAAGAGATAGTCTTTTTGGAGGTTGCTTGTGATGTCATTATCCAACGCCCCCACGCTCAGTCCCAAAAACAGCCCTGTCTTCTCTTGTGCTTCATTGAGATTAGCAATCAAAGCTGCAACATCTGCGTCAGTGCTTGGTTGATAGAGTTTGATATATTTATAATAAGAGGGGTCGAGCTTGTTGTAGTTGATACTATCTTGAGAAAAAACTACCCCCGCAAACAACAATACCAAAAACACAACCCGTTGGGACATCAACTAACCTCATTTCAGACATATTCAGATTCAGAATATAAAGTAAATATTAAGCTATTTTATCTATTTTTATATTAAAATTTTGTTTGACACAGAGATTTTGAGATAAATTCCATCAAAAGCTGCACGCAAGAATATTGTATAATGCTGCCATAAAGCACACAAAGGAGTTGCCTGATGAAAACAACTATTGCAACGCTCCAAGCCAAAAAAGGGACAGAAAAAATCGCAGCAATCACAGCCTATGACGCACTTTTTGCTACTTTGTTTGATGGGCATATTGATGTGATTTTAATCGGGGATAGTCTGAATATGAGCTTTGGGGGCAAAGAAGATACCTTGAGTGCCTCACTAGACACTATGATCTATCACGCACAAGCAGTCTGCAGAGGTGCAAAGCAATCCTTTCTCATCGCAGATATGCCCTTTGGGAGCTATCCAGATACGCAAACGGCTATCAACAATGCCCTAAAATTCTATCAGCAAACCTCTGTGGATGCTATCAAGCTTGAGGGGGGCAAAGAACGTGCAGAAATGATTTCTCATATTGTCAAAGAGGGGATTGCAGTCATCGGACATATCGGCTTAATGCCGCAATTTGTGCGTGCAGAGGGTGGGTATAAAATCAAAGGCAAAACCCAAAAAGAAGTCCAATATCTCCTCCAAAGTGCTGCTGCGCTCCAAGAAGCTGGAGTGTCTATGATCGTGCTAGAGGGGGTCACTACTGCCCTTGCTGCGCAAATCACTCAAAGCCTAGAGATCCCCACTATTGGCATAGGTAGCTCTAAAGAATGCGATGGACAAATCTTAGTTTGGAGCGATATGATGGGCTTATTTGGGCGTTTGAAGCCCAAGTTTGTCCGCCAATACCTCAATGGCACTGCACTCATTCAAGAAGCCCTAAAAAATTATATCCAAGATGTCAAATCAGGCGATTTCCCTAGCCCAAAAGAAAGCTACTAAACTTTATGGAACGCATCACTTTAGAAGACAACCATCGTATCGTAGATATTGAAAAAATCAGCTTTGAAGAAGGTCATGACAACTCCTTGCGGCCGACACTTTGGCAAGAATTTATCGGTCAAGAAAAAATCAAAAAAAACCTCCAAGTTTTCATCACAGCGAGCAAAAAAAGAAATGAATGCCTTGACCATATACTCCTTTTTGGCCCTCCAGGGCTGGGGAAAACCACGCTCAGTCATATCATTGCTAATGAAATGGGAGCAAGTATCAAAGTGACTGCTGCGCCCATGATTGAAAAGGCTGGAGATTTGGCTGCAATCATGACAAATCTCAATGATGGAGATATACTTTTTATCGATGAAATCCATCGCTTGAGCCCTGCAATCGAAGAGATTCTCTATCCGGCTATGGAGGATTTTCGCCTTGATATTATCATTGGCTCAGGGCCTGCTGCACAGACTATCAAAATCGATCTGCCTCGATTCACCTTGATAGGAGCGACTACACGAGCAGGAATGTTGAGTAATCCTTTGCGGGATCGGTTTGGTATGAGCTTTCGCATGCAGTTTTATGAAATATCTGAGCTTGCTACCATCGCGCAAAAAGCAAGCTTGAAACTAGGCAAAACACTCGATACACAAGGGGCGCAAGAAATCGCCTCGCGTTCAAGGGGCACACCGCGTATCACATTGAGATTATTGCGCCGAATCAGGGATTTTGCTGAAGTCGCAGCAACAGAAACTATCGATCAAAAAATCACAAAATACGCTCTCAATGAGCTAGGGGTCAATGAATTTGGCTTTGATGAGCTTGATTTGCGTTATTTGAGTATCTTAGCAGAGTCCAAGGGCAGACCGATTGGGCTTAGCACTCTAGCAGCTGCAATGAGTGAAGATGAGGGGACGATTGAAGATGTGATTGAACCTTATTTGCTTGCTAATGCTTATTTAGAGCGCACAGCAAAAGGGAGGATCGCCACTTATAAGACTTATGAGATTTTAGGTATCAAACACGACTCTAAAGGGCTTTTTTAAACAAATTCCAAAACCAAACGACCCACCACCAATAAACAACAACCAAACAATGCCAAAAAAACCTACACAATCACAAGCTCTAGCTCAGATCCATCATCAAGTATTTGAATTTCACATCTTCTAGCTCGCTTTTTAGGCGATGGTTTTCTTCTTTGAGGAGATTTTCTTGCGTCTGGAGCTTGGCAATATCGCGACTGACATAATAAATATTGCTCGCAAGATAGATTTTAGGCAACAACACAATAAGAGAAAACACCAAAATCACATAAGCGATAAACAATGCATCAATCCCTAGCCCCCCTGATGGCTCTTGATCTGCTATCAGTGCATCTTTTTCTTCTTGAGTGATACGCAAAGACCCACCCATCACGCCCCTCCTCTTTTGTTGTTGCCCTCACTCTGAAAGCTAGCATTGCCCTTGCTTTTAGCCCCAAAGGCAAAGGCTCGGAGCTTCGCACTGCGTGAGCGTGGGTTATGGGTAATTTCAGTCTGAGAGGGGACAAGAGGCTTTTTAGTGAGTATGCGCCCTTTTGCGTGCCCCCCTCCACAAGTGCATTGATAAGCTGTCATATCACAAATACAATCCCTCGACCACTCTTTCAATGCGTTTTTTACTAACCGATCCTCTAGCGAGTGAAAAGAAATCAGAGCAAAAATAGCATTTTGCATATCTTGCGCGCTTTTTAGCAAGGATTTGAGCTCACCGAGTTCATCATTGACTTCAATACGGATTGCTTGAAAAGCGAGGGTAGCAGGGTGGATTTTATAACTCTTAAAATGCCCTTTTAAAAACTCGCTGAGATCTTTTGCTGATTCAAAGGGCTGCTTTTGACGCCTATCAACAATAAGAGCGGCCATTTTTTGATATTCTCTGATCTCGCCATACTCTCTAAACACTCTTTGGAGCTCATAAGCAGAATAGCGATTGACAATCATCTTAGCGTCTAAAGAGCTATCAGGGTCAAGGCGCATATCTAAAGTATCACAATAAAAGCCAAAGCCCCTCTTGGGGCTATCTAACTGAAAAGAACTCACGCCAATATCAGCCAAAACTCCCTTGATAGTATCTCCATGTGTTGCTAATATCGCACCAAACTTTTCTCCAAAACTCCCTGCATAGCAACTAAAACGATCCTTGAAATGTGCCAATCTTTTTATAGCAAATTCCCTTGCTTGCGGGTCTTTGTCTATGCCAATGAGTTTGATGTTTGGTTTGCTCTCTAAAAGTGCTTGCGCATGCCCGCCAAATCCCAAAGTGCAATCAACAATCACGCCCTCTTCAAGCGGGGCAAACACTTCGAGCACTTGATCAAGCAATACAGGGATATGGGGGATATGGGGCATAGTGATCCGATCATTTGCATTGAATTTGCATATTTGTGTGACTCTTTTGGACTTTAAGTGGTTTTAATCTCGTGCTATCTTATCAAAACTCAAGAGAATTTTCAAGCCAACCACTCCAAGACACCCCCGATAACCCCACCACACTACCGAATACACAAAAACGCACACAAATAAGCATAAACAAGCATAAAAATTATCAATCAAATCCAATTATTAAAAAAAAAGGGGGGGGGGGCGAAAATTATCAATGGGAGGGTAAAAGTTATCAAAAAAAAGGGAGTGATAAAAAGAGATTGGAACACTCAAAGGCCATAGGCATAGCGATAAGCCGAGTTCTGTCTGGGATGGTTATTTATCTGGGATATGTTTCACAACACACCTCAAGCGAAGAGCTAAAATGAGACTTTAACCTTGCTCTTCTTGCTGCTGATTGGGTTTACACAAGCAGACCTGATTACTCAGATCTCGGTGGGCTCTTACCCCACCTTTTCACCCTTGCCATAAAATATCTTTGGATCGATACTCAATAGGCGGTTTATTTTCTGTTGCACTTTCCCTTGGCTCACGCCAGCCATTTGTTAAATGGAATCTTGTCTCCGCAGCTCGGACTTTCCTCTCTTAAAGATTTTATAGAGCAACCACCTGCTATGCCTTGGGCAAATATTCTAGCTAAATCAAGCTTAAAACAAGTAAAATATCAGAGTTTTATGCTATGATAAGCTCAAAAAATCCTCTAAAATAAGGGATATGATAAGACATATGCAAGAAGAAAACCATAGGGAAGTATCCCTCTCTATCATCTTAGCTTCTAGACAAATCAGGAATTTTTTCAGTCAAAAACTCCGTCCTTTTAATATCGGTATCGAACAAATCGGCACACTTGTCATCTTAGAAAAACACGGACCTCTCAATATCACCGATCTCTCCAACATCACGCTCAAGGACAAAGGGACGATTTCTAGGACGATAGAATCTCTGTGTAAAAAAAACTTTGTCAAAAAAATCCACGAAAAAGAAGATAATCGTATCACGCGTATCACCATCACTCAAGAGAGAAAAGAAAAACTTGCTTCTGTCAATAAAAACAAACAAAAGATTATTAATGTTTTTACAGAAACAATTTCTGATGAAGAAAAAAAAGAATTTTTGAGAATTTTAGAAAAAATCACGGGGGTATTGAAATAAATGCTGCGTGTGCTGCTGTGGGCATTTGTGCTGGCTACTGCGATACTATGGGCAAAGCCCATCTCTGTGAATACTGCGGCCATTAAAAGCGGGACTTTACAAAAGCAAGAAGTTTTTATCGGGGCAATCAATTTCAAAGAAGTCGCCAATATCGCCTCCCAGACACAAGGGATCGTGCAGAAAATATATTTCCACATTGGCCAAAAAATCAAAAAAGGCCAGAAGCTCTTGAGTATTGATGATGACCTCCTCCAAAAAGACATACAAATCAAACAAGCCAAAATCACCCAAGCCCAATATGCGATCCAAAGACAAGAAAAAGAGCTAGAACGATATAAAAATCTCTTAGATACCCAATCTATCCCCCTCCAAGAATATGAAAATCTCGAATATCAGCTCAAATCCCAGCAAGCCAATATGCTAGCCCTCCAAGCTGAGCTAGAGATCTCTCAAGCTGAGTTGGCAAAAAAGATCATTTATGCACCTTTTGATGGGATTATTGTCGAACAAAAAGTCCATATCGCTGAATGGGTCAATGTCGGCGAGCCAATTTGCCAGATACTCAATAATTCTGATGTAGAAGCCATCATCGATGTCCCTAGCTCCATAGCCAGAAATATCAAATTGGGTCAAAAAGTAAGCCTCAATATCAACAACAAAAACTACCAAGGCATTATCACTGCGCTCATTCCCAAGGCCGATGCACGTTCAAGAACTTTCCCTGTGCATATCAGTGTCAAAAATGATGGGAGTTTTCTCGATGGTATGGCTGTTGAAGCAATGCTTGACATTGATGGAGAGAGCAAGGGCTTTATCGTCCCTAGAGATAGTATCGTGTATTATTTGGGCTATCCGACGATTTTTATCGCTAAAAATAACCAAGCCTTTGCTGTGCGTGTAGAAACGCTCTCTGTCCAAAATTCCCTTGCTTTAGTCCGAGGAAAAATCTCAGAAAATCAAAGAGTCATCTATCGGGGGCAAGATAGACTCCAAAATGGCAGTGATATACAAGAACAGCCCTCAAGGAACAAATGAAAACTATTTGCTATTGCCTCAAAAATCCCGTTGTTGTGTGCGTGGGGGTGATATTTTTACTACTTTTTGGCTTGCTTGCTCTCTCCAAAATGCCCTATCAGCTCCTCCCTCAAGTCACTCGCCCCATCATCAGTGTCTATACCACCTATGCAGGCGCTACGCCCTATGAAGTCGAAAAAGAAATCACCGATCGCCAAGAAAAATACCTCAAAAATATCTCTGGCTTGCACGCTATGACCTCGACTTCTCGCGATGGCATGAGCGTTATCAATCTTGAATTCAATATCGATACGGATATGAAATTAGCATTTTTAAATGTTTCTGCCAAGCTCGATGAAGTCAAGGGATACCCCCCAAATATCGAAAAACCCATTATCAAGACAACAGGGGAGAGTATCCCTATTGCTGTGTATCTCTTTGTCAAAACCAAAAAAGACAACCAAGAGCCCATCGACCATTACCAAAATTTCATTTATGATGAGGTCATCAAATATTATGAGCGGCTCAGTGGCGTGGGCGAAGTGTATGTGAGTGGAGGGGTGAGCAAGCAGATACAAATTATTCTTGATAGCCAAAAGCTTGCTTTTAATAACATCACAATGGAAGAAGTGATCCAAGCCATCAAAACCCAAAATACCAACATAGCAGGAGGGGGGATTGACTTTGATCAGCGCAATTATCGTATCTCTACCATCGGTGAATACAAAGATATTGCCTCTATCTACAACACAGTCATCAAATCCCAAGGCCATAAGGTGATTTTACTCAAAAACATTGCTAAAATTATTCAAGGCTATGCCAACAAAACTAGCTACAATATCCATAACAACGACAATGTCATCTCCATACAAATCCGCCCTAATGCTGATGCAAATATCTTAGATCTCACACAAAAAGTGCACACACTCACACAAAAGCTCAATGCTAGCGTGATGCAAGATCAAGGCTTAGTGATTGATTGGGGGCGCGATCAAAGGCATTATATCGAGTCTTCTATCAGCCAAGTCAAGGAAAATATTTTCGTAGGTATCGCACTAGCTGCACTCATTTTGTATGCATTTTTGAGGAATTTTTCTTCTTTGGTTGTGATTGCTTTGGTGATCCCTGTGAGTATCATCGGCTCTTTTATCTTGCTAGAGGCTTTTGGTAGGACTTTAAATGTCGTGTCTTTAGCAGGGATTTCTTTTGCTATCAGTATGATTATTGATAGTGCGATTGTTGTGATGGCAAATATCATCGCCCATAAAAATAAAGGTGCAAATCCCTATATGGCTTCACTCCGCGGGACTAAAGAAGTCATCGGTGCGCTTTTTGCCTCCACGATCACTACTGTGGCGATTTTTATCCCCATTATCGGGCTCAAAGATGAGGCCGGCCAGCTTTTTGTTGATATTGCCCTAGCAGCGAGTAGTTCGATTTTGATTGCATTTTTGGTCTGTATTTTTGTGATCCCAACTTTTGCGTTTTTTATGCTCCAAAGACTCCCCTTGCTCCCAACGCCAGAATTCAAGCCCCTAAGAAAGCTTGGTGAGGGGATTGAGTGGCTAGGGGCAAAGCTCTCATATTGCTTGATGGCCGCGCTCAAGCTCTGTGTGCATAGCACTCTTTCTAAAATAGCAACCATCATTATTTTTGTGGGCTTTTGCTCTGTATTTACCTTTTTTTCCTTCCCTAAGATCGACTACCTCCCCAAAGGCGCACAAAACTTCATCATCAGCTATTTAGACCCACCCCCAGGGCTTTCTCTCAAAGAAAAAGAACGGATTATCCAAGAGATTTACACAGATTTCAAACCCTTTTTACAAGCCAATGGCTATGAGCAAAAATCTCCCAATGACCTCCCTGCTATCAAGGATTTTTTTATCAGTTCAGGGGGCAATATGTATTTTTATCTCACAGCCAAAAATCCCGAAGACGCCCCCAAACTAATCCCCTATGCCCAAGAAGTGATCAACTCCATACCCAATATCAGTGGCGTGGTCTTGCAGCAAGGGATATTCAGCGGGGCAAGTGGATCGAGTATCGATCTCAATATCAATGGCAATGACTTGTATGCACTGCTCTACACTGCCCAAGAGCTCATCATCTCACTCAAAGAGCATTTCCCCAATCTCTCAATCCGCGCAGTCCCATCTTTAGAAATCAACAATCGTGAAATCAATCTCTATCCTGATTCTAGAGCCCTTGCTCTCAATGGGCTTGATCTCACTCATTTTGGCACCATCGTAGAAGTCATGCTTGAGGGCAAAAAAATCTCCCAATTCAAAGAAAGCAATGGCAAAAATATCGACCTTGTCCTCAAAACCTCCCAAAATAAAGACAATGTGCAAATCTCCCCTGAAAATATACTTTATTCCCAAATCTACACACCCTTTGGTGGTATCGTGCCCATCAACTCCCTAGCAACCATCAAAAACGAGCTAGGTATCTCTCGTATCAGACATTTTGAGCAAAGCCGCAATATCTTATTGATCCTCAATCCAAGAGGCAACGAACCCCTTGAAAAAATCACAGATACCATCTCAGAAAATATCCTCCCCAAAATCCAAAAAACTACCACCAATACCATCACGCTCAGTGGAAACGCAGGGAAATTAGACAAGCTCAAAACAGAGCTTTTAGGGGGCTTTGTCCTTGCAATTGTCATCACTTATTTGATTTTATGCGCCTTGTATGGCAATTTTATCTATCCTTTTATCATCATCTTGAGTGTGCCATTTGCCACCACAGGGGGCTTGATGGGCTTGTATATCCTCAATCGTTTCATCGCCCCTCAAAATCTCGATGTCATCACAATGCTAGGCTTTATCATCTTAGTAGGCAGCGTGGTCAATAACGCCATATTGATTGTCTATCAGACTCTTATCAATTTCAAAGAATACAAAATTCCTGCCTATGAATCTGTCCTACAAGCCACACAAAGCAGGCTCGCACCCATTTATATGAGTATGCTCACAAGTGTATTTGGCTTGCTTCCGATGGTATTGTTTGTAGGCTCAGGGAGTGAAATCTATCGAGGGCTTGGGGCAGTGATTATTGGCGGGCTGGTATTTTCAACGATTATCACTATTTTTGTAATCCCTGCACTGCTGCTTTTTGTCATCAAAGATAAAAAAGGAGGGAGGCAGTGAAATATTTGATAGCACTCATACTGCTTTGCTCCTTTGCCCTAGGGCTGAGTATCGAACAAGCTATCGATGATGCGATCAAAAATAGTGATAAAATCAAATCCCAAAACTATCTATATTCCCAATCCCAAAGTATCACAAAATCCAAACTAGCTGCCTTAATGCCTAAGGTAGATTTTGGTTATATATTTAGCTACAACCTCCCTGGTGCCTCGCCAAACTATTTCCTCAATAGCTTCAACCTCACAGGCAAATACAATCTTTTCAATGGCTTCAAGGATTATTATGCCCTCAAAGACAGCAAACAAGCCCAAAAAACACAAAACTACACACTAGAAACAAATATTGCTGCAGTCAGCTATGACACGAAAGTCGCCTATATATCAATCTTGCAAGCTATCGACACACTCAAAATCGCACAAAGCACTAAAAAGCTCCTAGAAGCCCAAAAGCAAAAAGCACAGCAATTTTACAATCAGGGCTTCCGATCTAAAAATGAAGTCTTGAGTGTGGAGGTCTTGATTGCTAATGCTGATATCACGCTCAAAAGCACCCAACTGAACTTGCAATATTTTGAACACACACTCAAAATGCTAACAGGTGTCGATTTCAACCCCCTAGAACTCCAAGACATCGCCCTACCCAATCAAGATTTTGATAGAGATACTCTATACAACAAAATGCTCTCAGAAAACCCCGATTATCTCTATCTCCAAAGCCTCCTTGCCTCTGCAAACATAGAAACCCATATCGCCAAAGGTGCTTTTTTGCCTATCATCGATCTAGTTGGCACAAAGTTTTGGTATATCAATGGTGGGAGTATTGCGCGCACAAGCTATGCGCTCCAAAGCCAAGCAAGAATCGTATTTTCATGGAATATTTTCAATGGCTTGAGCGATAGCTACAACTACCAAGCCAAAAAACTCTATTATCTCTCCCTAGCAAGCAAAATCGACCAATACAAAAAAGACCTCAGAATCCAAATCGATAAAATCATGAACGAATTTGAGCTCGCCAAAGAGCAATTCAAAGTCGCTACTATCGCACTCAAACAAGCCGAAGAAAATTATCGTATCATCAACAATCGCTACGCACAAAATATCGCTACCTACACAGAACTCCTAAACGCCCAATACCTCCTTAGCAACGCAAAAACCAACATCACCCAATCCAAATATGAAATCGCTATTTCACTAGCTAAAATCGATAGACTCTTAAATACCAACTCTATCCACTCTATCCCATCTACTGAGAAAAACACAAGCGACCGCATCTTACCATCTCAGCAAGACCCTAGCCCTAAAATTGAGCGCAAAAAGTAAAAAACAAGAGAGATAAAACAAGAGGGGCAAAATAAGAAAAGAAGCACAAGCCAATAAGAAAATATATACTTGAATAAAGCCCAAAGACAACACAAGCAAGGCTACATTTTAGTCTTTGCTTGTATGCCCAACAAACTAAGTCCCACACTAATACTCAAACTCACGACCTGACAGACCTTAAGCATTTGGGCTTCTTGGGGAGTTTCAAGGATTTTATGTGCGTTGTAATAGCTATGGAAATCTGCTGCTAGGGCTTTGAGATATTCACAAATTTTTTGCAAACCCCGCTCTTCAAAGCTCATCTCTAGCACTCTTGGGAAAATGAGAGCGTTGAATAGGAGATTTTTTGCGTCCTTGGAGAGTCCTTGGAGAGAAGCGCGCAAAATCTCTTCTTTATCCAAAGCCGATTTTTCTAGCATTGTATGGATACGTGCATTGGCATAATTGATATAAAAAATTGGATTGGAAGCATCTTGTTTTTTGAGATCATCGACATCAAATTCCAAATGCGTATCAGGCTTTTTAGACAAAAAGATAAAACGGAGTGCGTCTGAGCCAATATCACCCACCACATCTTTCATCAAGATAAAATTCCCTGCGCGTTTGCTCATTTTATAAGGCTGCCCCTCTTTGAGTAAGCTCACCATTTGAGAAAGCAGCACCTCAAGCCTACTTGAATCAAAGCCCAAAAACTCTATAGCAGCCTTGATACGAGCGATATATCCGTGATGGTCAGCCCCCCAAATATTGATATAATAATCATAGCCACGACTGAATTTATCATCGTGATAAATAATATCGCCTGCAAGATAAGTAGGCTCTTTATTTTCTCTCACAATGACCCGATCTTTTTCATCACCACACAAGCTAGAGCGTAGCCAAATCTTTGCCTCGCTCTCATAAATCCCATTATGCTCGCCCAAACGAGCAAAAACATCGCCCCATCGACTATAAAGCGACTTTTCACTCACAAAATGGTCAAAAACAATACCCACTTCGGCTAGATTTTCTTTGATTTCTTCTAGCATTAGATCTTTTCCAAATTCGCTCAACTCAGTAATAGCCTCTTCAGATTCAAAAATTTCAAGCCCATATTTTTCACCCGCTAGCTGTGCGAGATCTGCAATATATTCACCTTTATAATACTGCTGGGGGTAGCTAACTTCTTTTTTCAATAAATCGGCTCGACCCGATAAATAAATCGAAAGCCCTAGCATTTGGATTTGAGAGCCTGCGTCATTGATGTAGTATTCCCCCACAATCTCATAACCCAAAAAACGCCCCACCCGACTCAGACTATCCCCAAATATCGCCCCCCTAGCGTGACCAATATGCAATGGTCCTGTGGGATTAGCACTCACATATTCCAAAAGGATCTTTTGCCCCTTGGGGGCTTGCTTACCAAAATCAGAGTCAGCCTTGAGGGCTGCTTGTGCCATATGTTCAAAAAATCCCTCTGCAAGAGTGATATTGATATAGCCATTGCAAGCACTGACTTGCTCAAACTCCTCCACACAAGAAAGCTTCAAAGCGATTTCTTCAGCGATGAGAGTGGGAGATTTTTTATAGACCTTAGCCAAAGAAAAGGCCACAGGCGTGGCATAATGCCCATATTCTTTATTTTTAGGCCGTTCTAAAACAATATCTGTCTGTAAAATACCCTCTAAAATCTCTTTTACTTGATGATACATCATCGATTTCCATCAAGCATCAACTTGTGCCTTGGGCTTTCTCCCTCGTTTTTTAGGAGCTTCCCCCTCTTTAGGCACACTGGCAGTGGATTTTTTTGCTTGTGCTTTGAGAACTTTTGGCTTTTCTTCAACAATCGGTGTAGCTTCCGCATCACCCTCATCTTCGCCATCTTCCTTCACTGCCTTTTTAAAATTCTTGATCCCACTGCCTAAACCCTTTGCTAGCTCTGGGATTTTCTTTGCACCAAATAGCAAAACAATCACTAAAAGCACAATCACCCAATGCCATACACTTCCAAAACCACCCATATGGATTCCTTTATAATAAATTCTGCTTCATTATAGCACTAAACTGACAAATTTTTAAGCCATCGCTCACATAAAGATGACCAATCCTCGCCATTTTGTGTATAGGGCAAAGATTTTGCGATACACAAAATCGCCTCTTTAGCTCGCTCAATCTCATCATTGATAATCAAATAATCAAACTCACTGATATGCTGCATTTCACGATAAGTGTGCATCAAGCGCAATTCTATAGTTTCTTGAGAATCAGTCTGTCTAAACTCAAGCCGCTCTTTTAAGACTTGCTGATTTTTGGTAGAAACAAACACAGAGCGGGCAAAAGGATAGTGCTTTTTAATGCCTTGGTGCCCTTGGACATCAACATCAAAGAGCACCAATTGATTGGACTCTAATGCCTCTTGGATAGGGGCTAGCGCAGTGCCATAATAATTCTTATGCACCTCTGCCCACTCCAAAAATCGCCCCTCTTTGATGTCTTCTAAAAACTTCTCTTGGGATACAAAATAATAATGCTCACCATCAATCTCCCCATCTCTTGGGCTTCTTGTCGTTGTTGAGATCGAAAAGTAAGTATGGGGAATATTTTCTTGCAAATGCTTGCATAATGTGCTTTTTCCAGACCCACTAGGACCTGATAAAATCAACATACCACCCTTTTGCATTATTTTTTCTTATCAGGGAAACGGATATTGATTGTAAGCTCCATTCCATCAAGCAAGGATTGCAAGCTCTCCAAAGAATTATTTTGCAGCATATTTGCAATAGCATTACCCAAAGTAGCAGGGCTCTGCTGGGGTTTTTTCTTCTTAGGGGCACTAGACTTGCTAGCCTTACTGCCCTTACTAACCTTGCTAGCACTGAGGGTTTTAGAAGATTTTTTAGTGAGTTTTGAGAAAGAGGGAGCTTGAGGGGGTAGGTCTTGGGATATTTCTTGATATGATTCTTGCGTATTTTGTGGGTCTTTTTGCTCCTCTATATCCCTTATAATACCCCTTGTATCGCCACTTTTTTGATTGGTAGAATTAATTCCATCGCTGAGTGCATTGATGATGTCTTGTTCATCGATTGTGTCAATATCATCAAACTCTTGGCTATCAAATTCTTGAGTGTTCTCTGCTGCTTGCATATCTATATCCTTACTGCTCGTTTCATTGAGTATTTTTTTGACCTCATCAATTTGGTTTTTGTCTAGTATACCTGATATATCTGAATCCTGCTCTTTTGGGGCTAAGGATACTAGCTCTTCTTGGTCTTGTGGGGGCGTGGGGGCTTGTGTGGGAGCAAGGAGTGCGGGGCTTGGGGCAGTGGCTAGGAGTTGATCTTCCTCTTGAATATCTTGTGCTGCTTCAATTTGGGCTGTTTCAATATCTTGAGTTGCTTGGGCTGCTTGAGTGTCTTTGACTTCTTCAGTGCCTTGCGTATCTTGCGGGGCTTCTAGCTCTTCAATCTCTTGATTTTGCTCTTGGCCTTGATTTTCTAGCTCTTGATCTTGATTTTCTTGCAATCCCTCTAGCTCTTGAGGTGGGGTGCTAAGCGAGTGATCTGGATTGTCTAAATGATCCAAATCAAAAGTGATGGCTTCTGTATCTTGAGCCTGCAGTCCAAAGGGATCATCAGCTGCTGCTTTTCCTGCTCCCTCTTGGGGCTTTTGCATATCTTCAAGAGAGCTTGGAGGGAGGGGGATTTGATCAGCATTATAATCAGAGAGATCTTCTATAGAAAAATCAGAAAGCTCTGAAAAATCCTGAGGTTGCGTATCCATACTCAAGCTCTCCAAACCCTCTAAATCAAAATCATCTAAATCCAAGCCCTCTAAATGCTCCCCTGTTTGAGGGGGCAGATTGGCTTTTGTGACCTCGCTTGCTGCAATGTCTGTAACGCCAAGTTCCCTGAGCTTGGGGTTAATAATATCCAAAATCTCTGTGGGCAAAAAAGGCTTTTTGATATAAAAATCAAAGCCTTGAATCTTTGGGCTTGTGTGCTTGTGTAAATAGGCTTTTGAGATGAAATGATGTGCCCAAAAAGAATCTGGCAATTCTGCATTGATACCCTCATCGACAAACAAAAACATCTCTTCTTCTAAATGACTGGGCTCAAACCCCAAATCTATCAGAAGCTCAATGCCTAGCTTGTTAGCGACTGCTTCAAAAAGCTTAGTCACCATAGAATCATTATTGAGCAAAAGTATTTTCAATTCTCACTCCAATCATTATAAAAAATGTTAAGATTATAGCAATTAATTGCCTGATTTCAAATTAAGGGAAAATGATGTCAATGCGACCTAATAAACTCTGGCTGATCGTGTTTTTAACTACTTGGCTTGCTGCAAGCCAAAGCATTTATTTCATGCCCTATGAACAAAAAGACGCCCTCAAAACACTCATCAATTCCATCAACACAGCTACAAAAAGTATCGATGTCGCTATCTATAGTTTCACAAATAGAGAAATCGCTAAATCACTCAAAAATGCTGCCAAAAAGGGAGTAAAAATCAGGATTATCTATGATTATGAATCCAACAAAGACAATACCTACTCCACCATTGGTTATTTGAGTAAATACAACCATATCCAAACTTGCTTACTCCAAGGTAAAAAGGCAAAAAATCGCAAATACAATGGCATCATGCACCAAAAACTAGCCATCATCGATAATCATACAATCTTTGTTGGCTCAGCAAATTGGAGCAAAAACGCCTTTGAAAACAACTATGAACTGCTTGTAAAAAGCAACGATGGGGCTATGATTACAAAAGCCAATAGCTTTTTTAGCAAGATGTTTGCGCAATGCCAGCCTTATTGATTCAAAAGCTGCTTGACTTTCATAGCGATACGACGCCCATCAGCCACTTCCCCTAGGTGCTTGAGTGCGCCCATTGCTCTACCCATATCTTGCGGTGTTTTTGCACCGATTTGAGTCAGTGTGTGCTTGATGGCATTTTCTAGCTCTGTATCTGTGAGCTGTTTGGGTAAATACCCCAAAATAATCTCCATTTCAGCACTTTCTTTTTCAAACAAATCAAGTCGATTAGCATTTTTATAAGCCATAGCAGCGTCCTCTCTTTGCTTATAAGCTGTTTTTAAAATAGCAATCACTCCACTATCATCAAGTGTCTTTCTGGTATCAACTTCAACTTGTTTGAGCGCACTATTGAGCAAACGGATTGTATCGCGCTTGAAGCTATCGCCTTGTTTCATGGCGTCTTTAAGGTCTTGGGCCATTTTTTCTTTGATTGCAGACATTGGTATCCTTTGGAATAAACTTTGCTTTTATTATAGCAGATAGCAATGCTTGATGTGAAAGTATTTAAGGATAAGAAATGCGAGTTTTTTTGATGGTCGTGTTTGTGCTCGGGGCACTCCAAGCCTATGAGCCCCAGATTGATTTGTTCCCGCCTAAATATGTTGAAGAAATGCCTGCTAAAGAGTTTGTCCCTGAATTTAGCAAGCCCGGTAGTCTTTTTGGGCAAGGGGAGCGGCCTTTGTTTGCAGATCGGAGAGCGATGAAGCCTGATGACCTCATCACGATCATCATCTCTGAAAATTCTAGTGCCAACTACAGCACATCTAAGTCTTATAACACAGCCTCAGGGGGCAACTCCACCCCTCCAAGACTCGACTACAATGGCGATAATGAAGAAAAAAAGCAATCTGCACAATTCTTAAACGATAGGACAAACTACAGCCTCACCCAGCCCAATCACAATAGCAATTTCAAAGGAGGGGGCACGCAAAACAAAAACGAAAACCTCACACTCAATATCACTGCAAGAATCATCAAAGTGATGGAAAATGGGAATTATTTTATCTATGGCAACAAAGAAGTTTTAGTCGATGGAGAAAAGCAAGTCCTTAGAATCAGTGGGGTCATACGCCCTTATGACATCAGCAGAAACAATACGATTGAATCCAAATTTATCTCGGATGCCAAGATAGAATATACCAATATCGGTGCACTCAGCAATACCAATAAGAAAAAATTCGCCACAGACGCGCTTGAAACCCAATGGCCTTATTGATATGTGAGTTTGCTAGAGCCATGAAAAAAGTCGCCATTATCCCTGCAAGAGGTGGAAGCAAACGCATTCCCAAGAAAAATATTCGCCCCTTTTGTGGTCTGCCTATCATTGCTTATTCGATCCAAAATGCCCTAAAAAGTGGAGTATTTGATAGTGTTATTGTCAGCACTGATGATGAAGAAATCGCGCAAATCGCGCAAAGCTATCAAGCCACAATCCCTTTCATGCGCCCCAAAGAGCTAGCATCTGATACCACTCCTACAATCCCTGTAATCGCGCACGCTGCCCAAGCACTCCATCTATCGAGCACCGATCTTGTCTGCTGTCTTTACCCCACAGCCCCGCTATTGCTGCCAGAGCATATTATCAAGGGACTCCAAAAGCTGATGGCAAATCCCCAAAAACTTTATGCATTTTCGTGCGTTCGCTTTGATTCTAACCCTTATCGGGGATTTTTGATTGAAGATGAAACAATCTCAATGCTATTTCCAGAGCACTCCTTGAGCCGCTCACAAGATCTCAAAGAAGTCTATCACGACGCAGGGGCGTTTTATTGGGGGAGGGTGCACGCTTTTTGTGGGGGCAAAAACATCTTTGCAGACCACTCTTTAGGGATCAGTCTGCCTAGAATATTTGTCCAAGATATTGATACACTCGATGATTGGGAGCTTGCTGAGCTCAAATACCGATTCAAGCACCCCACACCTCCCCAACCTCTATGCCCATAAAGATATTTTGCGAAGCGAGCAAACATCAAGGATTGGGGCATTTAATGCGGTGCTATCGCCTAAAAAATCTGCTAAAAACCCTAGGCTATCAAGCTACCATCTATCAACGCGGCGCACAAGCTTTCCCCCTCTCAGACTGCCATCACGATTGGCTAGTGACCCTGCCAAATGGCCTTACCTCTGAAGATATTGTCTTTATCGATAGCTATGAGGCAAATCATGCATTTTATACAGATGTCAGCAAGCAAGCAGGCCAACTCTTTGTCTTTGATGATTACCATCGTATCCCCTACCCCCCTAATGCTATCATTATCAATGGTGCATTGGGAGCTAAAAGTCTGTATAAAGCGACACAAAACTGCCTAGCAGGGATAGAATACTCCCTCATCGATCGCATATTTTTAAATACCAAAAAACCTAAAAAATATCTCCGAGATCTTTTTATAGCCTTTGGTGGCACAGATCCTTTGGGCTATACACAAAAAGTCGCTAAAATCCTCCAAAACAGCCCCTATCATCTCCATATCATCACGCCCACGCCCTTTGAAATCCCCCATAATGCACCCATCACGCTCTACTCCAATCTTTGCGCTGCACAAATGGCTGCTTTAATGCATCGCTGCGATGGGGCAATATCTGCAGGGGGAGGCACGCTCATTGAACTGGCTATGGCGCAAGTCCCCACGCTCATCATACCCACAGCTTCAAATCAAACATTTCAGGCCAAAAACTGGGAAAATACAGGTGCAATGCAAATCAGCAATCTGCACGCACTCCCCCAAGATCTCAAAGCATTAGAGTCCGTAGATAAACGAGCTATAATGATTGCGCAATATCAAAATATCCCCTTTGGCACACTCCTTGCAAGCCAACTCCAAGCAATCCTCACAAAACCAAGGAGCAAGAGATGAATTTCACTATCGGCGATATATTGGCCTTAAATTTCACGCATTTGAGCGATATGCAATCCCTGGAAGTCTTGAGTTTTAGAAACAATCCCCAAACCTCACGATGGATGTATGCACAAACGATATTTTTAGACACCCATCTCCAATTCATCACCGAGCTCAAATCCAATCCCAACAGCCACTACTGGCTATTCAAAAAAGGACAGATTTCACTGGGCGTAGGCTCACTCACAAGAATCAACAAAACCCATCGCCACGGCTATTTAGGGCTATACAAAAACCCCGATCTCCAAAATGTAGGCAAAGAAATCTTAGCAAGCCTTGAATATATCGCCTTCAAAGAATTTGCCTTGCATACTCTGCATTTAGAAGTGATGGCAAGCAACCAAAAAGCTATCAATTTTTATCAAAAGCACCAATACCACCTAGAGGGGCGATTGATAGAATTTATCTATCACAACCATACCTATGAAGACGCACTGATATACACCAAAAGGAATCCATATGCCTAGACCCATGATTATAGCCGAGCTGAGTGCTAACCACAACCAAAGCCTAGATATCGCCAAACAATCCATTTTAGCGGTCAAAAAATGCGGTGGGGATGCTATCAAACTCCAGACTTATACCCCTGATTGCTTGACTTTAGATGTGCAAAACCCTTATTTTCAGATCCACTCAGGCACACTTTGGGACGGCAAAACTCTCTATGAGCTCTATGAAGAAGCTTACACCCCTTGGGAGTGGCACGTAGAGCTTTTTGAGCTTGCAAGAAGCGTTGGACTCAAGATATTCAGCTCGCCTTTTAGTTTGGAAGCCCTTGAACTTTTAGAATCGCTCCAATGCCCTATGTATAAAGTAGCAAGCTTTGAAATCACAGATACAGACCTCATCTACCATATCGCTAAAACCCATAA
Source organism: Helicobacter sp. 12S02634-8 (assembly GCF_002272865.1). GTDB lineage: Bacteria > Campylobacterota > Campylobacteria > Campylobacterales > Helicobacteraceae > Helicobacter_J. The sequence goes on from NZ_MLAP01000004.1 coordinate 96,223, forward strand.
ACCCATCATCATCTCAACAGGCATTGCCACAGAAGAAGAGATACTCCAAGCGCTCCAAGCCTGCAAAGAAGCAAACAACCACGATATCACTCTACTCAAATGCACCAGCGCCTACCCCGCCCCACTCCAAGAAGCAAACTTGCTGTCTATGCCTGAATTGGGTAAAACATATGGTGTCAAATATGGGCTATCTGACCACACACAAGGCCCTTTATCAGCGATTATTGCTACAAGCCTTGGGGCAGTGATGATAGAAAAACATTTTATTTTAGACCGAGCTTTGGGCGGCCCTGATAGTGCTTTTAGTATGGACGCGCAAGAGTTTGAAGCGATGGTTACACAAATCAACCTCACCACACTCGCACTCGGAACGCCACACCCAAAGCCCCAAACAGATAAAATCAAACAACAACGCAAATTTGCCCGCAGTCTTTTTGTGTCTGAAGATATCAAAAAAGGGCAAAAACTAGATACTAGCAATATCCGATCTGTCCGACCATCAGATGGCTTGCCCCCTAAATATCTCAAAGAGATCATAGGGAAAAGGGCAAGCAAAGATCTCTACAGAGGCAAACCGCTAGAATTTGGAGATTTTGTTTGATTTTTTTGGCATTTTTGGCAGATGACAAATAGCTTCATATTGTGGCTGATGAGCTTGGAGTGGTATTTTTGAGCGACTTTGATTTGTCTTTCTTCGATTTCAGGATCGACAAACTCGATAATCTCCCCACAATGCAAGCAAATGATGTGGTCGTGGTGCTCTTTGGCTGCAATCTCATATCTCCTGCCACTTTTATCTGCCTCCAATGCGGTGATAAAATTTTCTTTTTCTAAAAAGCTCAATATCCGATAAACTGAAGAAATGCTTGTTGTGCGATCTTTGACTTTCACTTCTGAAGCGATTTCTTCAGGGCTTAAATGTGTCCCGCTTTTATAGAGGACTGAGAGAATCTCTTCTCTTTGTTTGGAGTTTTTCAAGCCACTTTTTCTAATCGAAGCCCGCAATCTCTCTAATATAGACTCTAATGTTTCTAACCTATTTTGCATATCAACCCCCTATTTTTTCAGAATTTCAACAAAACTATATTCTATACTAAATTAATACCTTTTAGGTTTATATAAGTATTTTGTAAAATAAAACCAACCTTGCACTATTTTAATAAATTATTGGGCAAAAATCAATATAATACAACGATTATCAAATCTAACAAAAGCAGTGAGGTGGAATCAAATGTTTGGAAGCACGAAAAATTTTCAATTACAACTGGCTCAAAAAGATGCTGAAATCATACAACTCAAAAATAAATTAGAATTCTATAAAATGCTATCAGAATTTTCTCTCACAGAAGCCCTCATCGGTATCAAAAATGGGAAAATTGTTTTTAAAAATGAAAACGCCCTTAAAATCCCCCAACTCGATGAAATCATCACTTGTTTGAGTGAAGACACGAGCCATATCTCTACTAAAAATAAATTTTTCAAAACCAAAAGTCGCACGATTGGGGACACTATCTATTATGCGCTTTTAGAAGTTGAACCTGTATTTGAGAAAAATAACGGGCTTGACTTGTTCCAGACTTATCACACAAGTATCAAAGAAGGTATTTTAGAAGCCCAAAATTCATTTCAAAGCATACTTGCTGAAAGCAAGAGTATCCTAGAAAAGGCTGTTTTTGCTGAGAAAAATGGTATCCAAGGGCTAGACAATAGTATCAAAGCCTCTGCAAATATCAACAATCTCTATGAAAAAATGCAAAACGCCATTATGCTAGTCAATTCGCTCACCCAACGCAGCAATGAAATCACCAATGTGATCTCCTTGATTGATGATATCGCTGAACAAACCAATCTCTTAGCACTCAATGCAGCCATTGAAGCAGCAAGAGCAGGGGAGCACGGCAGGGGCTTTGCAGTCGTGGCTGATGAAGTGCGTAAGCTCGCTGAAAAAACCCAAAAAGCCACTAAAGAAATCGCTATTGTTGTCAAATCCATGCAGCAAGAAGCAAGCGATATCCAAACAAGCACCGATGAAACCAACCATATCACCGAAGAAGTCAAGGAAAATATCAGCGAAATCAGACAAATTGTCAGCACACTCAAAGAAGGTGCGCAACTAGCAAAATATGCCATCTATAACTCCAACAATCGCATATTCTGTGCCCTAGCTAAGCTCGATCACACCGTCTATAAAAACAATCTGTATGCCCTGCTCTTTAAAATCTCTGATTCCTTCAACCAAGTCCAACACCAAAACTGCCGCTTAGGCAAATGGTATTTTGAGGGCGATGGGAAGCAATATTTTTCTTCAACACAAGGCTATAAAAATCTCGATAGTTTCCACGCTGCTGTGCATACAGAAGCCAATGCATTGGCAAAAACGCTCCTAGATAGCCCGACTTTCCCAACCAAAACCTTCATCGATCAAAAAATCTCTTCCATGGAAGACAATAGCCGCAGTGTGATGAAAAGTATCGATGAAATGCAACGCGAAAAACAAGAAGAAATTGGCAAAATTATCCAAGCTAACTCCACAGAGAAAAAATAACTTTGCAATGTTTAGCAAAGAGCTTGCTGCCATCAAACACGCCCATCTCTATAGAGAACGCAAGATTTTTGCAGACTCTATCAGAGATTTTGCCTCTAATGACTACTTAGGTCTTGCCCAAAAAAGAAAGCTCGCCCATAAAGCCTATCAACTCATCAGCACACAGCACAGCCACGCTCCCAAGGCTTCTATGCTAGTCAATGGCTATTGTGCTTTGCACCGCCAACTCGAACAAGAGCTCAAAACGCTCAATGGCTTTGAAGATTGCGTGCTTTTAGGCAGTGGGTTTTTAGCAAATATTGCTTTATTTGATGCCTTAGTGCGTAAAAATGACAAAATTTATATCGATGAAAAATACCACGCCAGTGGTATGTATGCTGCAAAAAGCTTGGGCGAGAGGGCTGTATTTTTCAAACACAACGACCCCCAAGCCCTCCTTGAAGCCATTGACGCAGCCCCGCCTAAAGGCAGAGTGATCATTGCGATTGAGGGGGTGTATTCGATGGACGGAGATATTGCCAAAAAGGATTTCGCACAAATTGCTTGCTTGAAAAATGCCCTGCTTATTGTTGATGAAGCCCATAGCAGTGGGTGTATTGGAAAGAATTTATTGGGATATTTTGACTACCATAACCTCTCCATTGCCCCTAATTTCATCAAAATGGGGACATTTTCAAAAGCTTATGGGAGCTATGGGGCTTATATACTCGCAAATAAGGGCGTGATTGATTTTTTATGCAATCGCGCTAAAAGTATCATCTACACCACAGCCCTCTCAGTATTTGACACTGCCCTAGCCCTAGTCAATCTCGCTTATATCCAAAAACACAAACAAAAACTAGCTCAAAAAATCCACGCTCAAAAATCTCTGGCCCAAAAAATCCTCGCACGCTCCTTGAATCGCCCCATAGATACAATGATCCTCACAATCCCCTTTAGCAATACTCTTTGTATGCTCCAAGCCCATCAAGAGCTCTTTGATCTGGGATTTTTAGTCGGGGCTATCAGAAAACCAACGGTTCCAACACCTATATTGCGTGTTGTTTTATCCATCAAAAATACTCCCAAGCAAACAAAAAAATTGTGTAAAATAATCAGAAACTACTCGGGTGCATAAGGTCTGTGATGTTGAAAAAAATCATTATGCTGATTTTAGGTATATTTGTCGCATCGATTGCTATTTATATCGGGGTTTTATGGGTGGATTTGCGTGATGATATCGATAAAATCAAAAACTACCACCCCCAATTGGCCACACAAATATTTGATCGCAAAAATCGCTTGATTTCTAATATCTATGACACAGAGTTCCGATTTTATGCACATTTTGATGAGATCCCCCCTAAGATGGTCGAAGCACTTTTGGCCGTAGAAGACACGCTTTATTTTGAACACGGCGGGATCAACTATGATGCTATCTTGCGTGCAATGATTAAAAATATCAAAAATGGAAAATATCTCGAAGGGGGCAGCACCATCACCCAACAGCTCATCAAAAATATGGTGCTCACGCGCGATAAAACAATATCCCGCAAGCTCAAAGAAGCACTATTATCGATACAAATCGAACAAGTTTTAAGCAAAGAAGAGATTTTAGAGAGATATTTCAATCAGACATTTTTTGGTCACGGATATTATGGTGTCAAAACTGCTGCTATGGGCTATTTCAAAAAGCCCCTCAATCGCTTGAGTCTTAAAGAAATTGCTATGATTGTAGCACTCCCAAGAGCCCCTAGTTTCTATGATCCGACTAAAAATTTAGATTTTTCCTTGAGCCGTGCTAATAACATCATCACGCGTATGTATAACCTAGGCTGGATCAGCAAAGAAGAATACACAAAATCCCTCTCTGAAATCCCCCAAGTCTATAATCAAACGCTCACTCAAAACGCAGCCCCTTATGTGACTGATGAAGTCTTAAAGCAACTCAGTGCAATCCCTGATATCAAAACAGGGGGCTATCGTATCCAACTCAACATCGACCTAGACTACCAAAAACTCGCACAAGAAGCCCTAAAATTTGGCTATGAAAATATCAAAAAAAGATTGGATAAAAACAAACCCCAAGCGACCATAGAAGAAGAACTCACACAATATGATTCCCTCAATGGTGCGATGGTTGTTACAGACACTCAAACAGGTAAAATACTCGCTTTAGTCGGTGGGATCGACCATAGCAAAAGTGCTTTCAATCGTGCCACACAAGCCAAAAGGCAATTTGGCAGCAGTATCAAGCCCTTTATCTATCAAATCGCATTTGATAGCGGGTATTCAACGGCTACTGCTGTCCCTGATGTCGCTAGGAGTTTCAACAAAAAATACAACACCGACACAGAAGTGCTCAATGACACTGAAGAGCAAAAAGATGAATATTGGCGCCCCAATAACTTTTCTAAGAGTTTCAAAGGGCTCGTAACACTCAAAGAAGCCCTAAGCCACTCGCTCAATCTTGCTACGATCAATCTAGTTGAAATGGTGGGCTTTGATAAGGTCTATAACCAGCTCCAAGAATATGGCTTCAAAAATGTCCCCAAAGATATGTCTATCATCTTAGGGAGCTTTGCTATCTCGCCCCTAGAAGCCGCAAAAGAATATTCAATCCTCTCCAACTACGGCACGATGGTCCAGCCCACATTGATTGCAAGTATCACAGATAAAGAGGGCAATACACAGACCTTTGAGCCCATTGAAATCAAAGAAGTTACCACGCCCCAGCAAGCCTTTTTGACCCTATCTATCCTCAAAGAAGTTGTTTCTAAAGGCACAGGAAGACGCGCTCGAGTCAAGGGAATAGAAATAGCAGGCAAAACAGGCACAACAAACAACAACATTGATGGCTGGTTTTCAGGCTTTACCCCCTCAATCCAAGCCATCATTTGGTTTGGCAGAGATGACAACACTCCTATTGGCCCTAGAGAATCAGGGGGCATTGTTTCACCACCTGTGTTTGCACATTTTATGACCAATGTCCTCAAAATCGACCCAGGCTTGAAGCGCAAATTTGATATCCCTGAGGGCGTGGCTAAAAAGACCATCAATGGGAGCGATTACTACTATACACAGACCTCCAAACTCCCTGATAGCAAGCCCCAAGAAACGATTGATGAAAAATTGCTATTTTGATGATTTCCCCATCGGCTTTAAATAGAAATTTACCTAAAACTAGCTAAAATTGACACAATCCAAACTAGAGGTGTGCAATGAGACTGAAACTAAACCATATCCCACATGTAGCCAATAAAATCGCATTAGACATTGCTAACTCCAATCTTTTAGAGCTCAAAGCCCCTATAGAAACCATCGCTGAAGCGGCTAAAAAAATCTTGGAAGAAGATATCAAAAAAGAGCTAGAAATCGACCAAAAAGCAAAAAATCTCTTAGAAGAAAATCTTGATGAAATCGAATTCATGCGTGCTGATGAGAGGCAACTTTTTTGGATGATCAAACGTCAAATTGCTGAGAGAGAAAACTTCCTTTTGTCATGGGAAGACCGATACAACGAACTTTCTCACAAAATCCTTGATGAAATTATTTTAGAGGGTTTTATCCACTTTAGCATATCTGAAAACCTCATCAAAAACCTCATTTTCAAATCCATCGATACCTACTCCAAAATATATGAAGAAATCGAAGAAAATGTGAGCGAAAAAATCAAACACTACAAAAGAAAGCTTTTAGTTGGCACAGATGAATATGAACTGGTCTTTGAAAAGCTATATGAAGAAGAGCTCAGGAGAAAAGGGTTTTTATAATGCGTGCAGTGTATCTTTACTTTGAAAATGGTCTTTTCTTGCAAGGCGAGAGCTTTGGAGCAGAGGGGACGAGCGTAGGCGAGATGGTATTCAATACCTCAATGACAGGCTATCAAGAGATCATCAGCGATCCTAGCTATGCAGGGCAGTTTGTCATATTCAGTATGCCAGAAATCGGTATCGTAGGCACCAATCCCTTAGATATGGAATCAAGGGCAGGATTTTGCAAAGGTATCATTGTCCGCCATTACAATGGATTTTATTCAAATTTTCGCGCCAAGGAGAGCTTGAGTGCGTTTTTGCAAGCGCAAAATATTCTAGGTATTACAGGTATCGACACACGAAGCCTTATCAAAACGATCCGCAACAATGGAGCGATGATGGCAGTAGCCTCTACACAAATCGCCCAGCCCCAAGAACTCCAAAAAATCCTAGAAAAATCCCAAGCCATCGAAAATATCCATCTTGTCCCTGAAGTTTCCACACAAGAAGCCTATCAACACGGGCATTCTGTATTTGACTTCACCACATTGAGCTACGCCCCTAGTCAAACGCATAAAAAAGTCATTGCAATTGATTTTGGTGCTAAAAAAAACATACTCAATGAACTGCACGCTGTGGGCTTGCAAGCAGAGGTAGTGCCCCATTGTTTCCAAGCAGCTGATATCATCAAAAGATTCAACAACAAAGAAATCCACGGAGTCTTTTTATCCAATGGACCAGGCGATCCCTTGATGCTCAAAAATGAAGTCGCACAAATCAAGCTCCTCATAGAGGCAAAAATCCCTATGTTTGGTATCTGTCTGGGACATCAGCTCCTCTCTATCGCGCACGGCTATGACACTTATAAGCTCAAGTTTGGCCACCACGGAGGCAACCACCCTGTCAAAAATCTCATCACCCAAAGTGTAGAAATCACAGCGCAAAACCATAACTATTCTGTCCCTGAAAGTATCTGTGAAATCGCAGAAATCACGCATAAAAATCTCTTTGATGGCACGATTGAGGGGCTTAGATACAAGCACTCACCGATATTCTCCGTCCAGCACCACCCTGAGGCAAGCCCTGGCCCTAAAGAGAGCAAAAACTTATTCAAACAATTTGCTGATATGCTTGCATAATGCCCTATAAAATTATCTCTTTGTTCGCTGGGGCGGGGGGATTGGATTTGGGATTCATGCAAGAGGGCTTTGAGATTGTCTGGGCCAATGAATTTGATAAGCATATTTGGACAACTTATGAGAAAAACCACCATCGCCCCATCAATAAAACCGACTTACGGAAAGTCTTAGATTCCCAAATCCCTGATTGTGATGGTATCATCGGAGGGCCTCCTTGTCAGAGCTGGAGCGAGGCAGGGGCTCTTAGGGGGATTGATGATGAGAGAGGGAAACTATTTTTTGAATTTATCCGAGTGCTCCAAGCCAAAAGACCTCGATTCTTTGTCGCTGAAAATGTATCGGGTATGCTTGCTGCAAGAAATACAAAAGCTGTTGCAACCATCAAAGAAATGTTTTGTGCTGCGGGCTATCATCTCTATATGCAGCTTTTAAATGCCAATGATTTTGGAGTCGCCCAAGATAGAAAAAGGGTCTTTTATATCGGGATTAGAGATGATATCACACAACCTTTTTGCTTCCCCAAGCCTCAAAGCTATAAACCTGTGCTTAAAGATGTGATTTATGATCTTAAAAATAACGCACTCCCAAGGGTAGCTCAAAGCAATCAAATCTGCAAAATCCCTAACCACGAATACCCCATCGGGGGATTTTCCACCATCTATATGTCGCGCAATCGTGTGCGGGGCTGGGAAGAGCCAAGTTTCACTATCCAAGCAAGCAGCAGGCACGCCCCTATCCACCCTGATGCACCCAAAATGGTATGCATAGCACCCGATCGCTTTGTTTTCAAAGCAGGATATGAACATCTCTATCGCCGATTATCTGTCAGGGAATGTGCGAGGATTCAAGGCTTTCAAGATGATTTTATTTTCTATTATCACAACATATCTGAAGCTTATAAAATGATTGGCAATGCAGTCCCCGTGCCGCTCTCTCGAGCTATCGCAAAATCTATCATCGCTTGCTTAAATCCAAACTCCCTTTGAGGCAAACCTCTGATACACAAACATTAGGCTTGTATATTTTGCATATCTTCTAGGCTTTGATTGACTTGGATCATTCTATTTTGGGCTTCTTCTAGGTTCTTTTTTGCTTCTGTTAGCACTGCATGAGGGGCGTTTTGGATAAATTTTTCATTGGTTAGCATAGATTGGAGTTTGCTGATTTCTTTTTCGAGTTTTTGCTTTTGTGATTGCAATCGCTTGATAATCTGGCTCAAATCAATCCCCAAAAGACTCAAATGACTCTGGCAATACAACCCCACATCAGAAACGCAGCACGGGGGCTTAGCAGTGGCAATCTCAATGCGTTCGACCTTTGCTAGCTTGGTGGCAAATCTCTGTAACAAAATGCTATCACACTCCCTGCCCTCATTGAGCTCAATAGTGACTTGGGGGATTTCTTTATTCCCAATATCTAAGAGCATTTTTGCTCTTCTGATAGATACAATCACATCTTTGATGGTTTCAAATTCTGTTTCAATCGACATATCTTGTAATGTCTGGCTAGGATAAGGTAACACCATCACAGAAGGAGCGTTTTGGATAGAAGTGCCCTCAAGTTTGTGATAGAGATAATCACTCAAAAAAGGCATATATGGGTGTAAGAGCTTGCAAGCTTCCTTAAACACACTCCCTAGCTCATAGACAGCTAGTTTATCGGCCTTAGCCAATTCGATAAACCAATCACAAAATTCTCCCCACAAAAAGCGATACAAAATATTAGCCCCATCATTGAAACGATAAGTTTCTAAGGCATGGCGCACTTCTTTGGTGGCTAGATTGAGCCTTGATTTTGCATATCTGCCAAGCGGTGTTTGGTAATTTTCAAGCCCCCCTTTACTCTCAAAGCCCCTATGCGTGCCTTGATTTTTTTCTTGAGAATCTGTGTATAACATCAAAAAATTGAGTGCGTTAAAAAGCTTGTTAGCAAAATTCTTCGCAAGCTCGATCACAGAAACAGAAAGTCGGATATCTCGCCCTTGCACACAAAGCATTGCTAGAGCAAAACGCAGTGCATCTGCACCATATTTTTCTATCATCTCTAAAGGATCGATCACATTTCCCTTAGATTTGCTCATTTTCTGACCATTTTCATCACGCACCAAAGCGTGCAAATACACATCTTTAAAAGGCAATGCACCAAGCAAGGATTCCCCACTCAAAAGCATTCTAGCCACCCAAAAAAACAAAATATCAAAGCCTGTAATCAAGGCTGAATTGGGATAAAAATCTTTGAGATCATCAGCTTGCCATTTGCTCCCCTCCCCTGCCTTGCCATTACCCCAACCCAATGTGCTAAAAGCCCATAGCCCTGAGCTAAACCAAGTATCGAGCACATCAGGGTCTTGTGTGAGATTATCGCTCCCACATTGCGGGCAAGTGGGAGTGTCTTGCGTGCTTGCAAAGGTATGCCCGCACACACAAGTCCACACAGGGATTCTATGCCCCCACCATAACTGGCGACTGATACACCAGCTTTTGAGTTCGCGCATCCACGCATTGTAGTTATTTTTCCATTGCGCAGGATAGAAAGTCAGCAAATCTTCATTGACCTTTTGGATAGCTTGCGTGGCGACTTCAGCCTTGACAAACCACTGCTTTGAGATATAAGGCTCGATAGTATTCCCACATCGGTAGCATTTCCCGATTTGATTGGTATAGTCTTGGATTTTTTCTATAAAGCCTGCAGATTCAAGCTTAGCAACAATAGCCTCTCTGGCTTCTAAGCGTTCAAGCCCCTTAAATTCTTGTGCTAAGTCATTGAGTATGCCATTTTTATTAAACACAACTAAAAAATCTAAGCCGTGCCTTTTGGCGACTTCATAGTCATTGAGATCGTGTGCGGGCGTGACTTTCACACAGCCTGTGCCAAATGACGCATCGACATAAGAATCAGCGATAATAGGGATTTCTCTGTCTAAAAGAGGGAGGGAAACTTTTTGTCCGATCAATTTCTGATAACGCACATCATCAGGATTAACCATCACAGCCATATCCCCAAAATAAGTTTCTGGGCGCGTGGTAGCGACAATAAGATTTTCATTTGTGCCTTTGATGGGGTATTTGAGATAATAGAGCTTGCCTTGATTTTCTTCATATTCGACTTCAATATCTGAGAGTGCGCCATCGTGCGTGCACCAATTGACCATATAATTATCTTGTATGATCAGCCCTTGGTTATACCAAGTGACAAAAGCCTCTTTAACAGCATTTTTTAGCCCATCATCCATTGTGAATCGGCTCCGCGACCACGCAGGCGAAATCCCCAAACGCTCCATTTGTTCAAAGATCTTGCCCCCACTTTTTTCCTTCCATTCCCAAACCTTTTGGATAAAGGCTTCTCTGCCGATGTCTTCTTTTTTGATCCCCATAGCAAGGAGTTGTTTTTCGACAATATTTTGCGTGGCAATCCCTGCGTGATCTAGCCCTGGCTGATAGAGGGTCTTATAGCCGTCCATACGCTTATAACGCGTGAGAATATCTTGGAGAGTGAGGGTGAGGGCGTGGCCAATATGCAGCACACCTGTGACATTGGGCGGGGGCATCATGATTGCAAAGGTCTTGCCCTCTTTTTGGATAGACTGATTGCCTGTAATCTCAAAATAATCCCGTTCTTTGCAGATTTTATAAATTGCTTCTTCGATTGCCTTAGGGTTGTAAGATGTGAGCTCTGAGTCCAAACTCATCAAAATATCCTTAAAATTTGGTATAGGTTTTGCTTTTTGGCATTATACAATGATAAGCCCAAAGCAAGCAACTATTAGGAGAAAATATGCTTTATGAATTGAAAGCACCGATTTTAGGTTTTGAAAATATCACACAAATAGAGCTAGAAACAATCGATCCTGTATTTAGCAAAATCAGCAGCCCTGATGGGAGTTTGGATATGGTCTTAGTCAATCCATACGCACTCAGAGAATATTCCTTCAGTATCCCTAAATACATTGAACTGCTCTTAGAACTCGATAAAAACTCTCAAGTGGAGGTTTATTGCGTTGTTGTGCTGCAAAAAGATCTGCAAGAATCTATGGTTAATTTCCTAGCACCTCTTATTTTCAACACACAAAACCATACAGCCGCGCAAATTGCCCTTTCGATGATGGATTATCCCGACTTTGGCTTCAGAGATACGCTCAAGTCTTTTATCCAGCAAGAAGTAGGTGCATGAAGATAGAAGAGTCTTGATAAAGGCACAATATGAATATCGCAATCACAGGTGGGGGAACTGGAGGGCATTTAGCCATCGCTAAAGCACTCGGTGGAGCGCTCATTGAACAAGGCAATCAAGTCATTTACATCGGCTCTATGAGCGGGCAAGATAGGGATTGGTTTGGCGATAAGGGGCTTTTTAGTCATTGCTATTTTCTCAACACTTCAGGCGTCATCAATCAAAAAGGCTTGGGCAAACTTAAATCTCTCTATAAACAGCTCACTGCGCTTGGGTGCGTGAGAAATATTTTTAAAACCCATCAAATCCACTATGTATTGAGTGTAGGGGGCTTTAGCGCTGGGCCTGCAAGCTTGGGGGCGATTTTATTCCGTATCCCGCTTTTTATCCACGAGCAAAACTCCATAAAAGGGGCTTTAAACAAGTTTTTAAGCCCCTTTGCACGAGCAGTTTTTGGGAGCTTTACCCATCAAGGCAAAAACTATATCAAGACTTCCTATCCCATCAGAAGTGAATTTTTCACTCAAGCGCGTATCCGTAAAGCAGTGCGGTGCGTGATATTTCTAGGTGGATCACAAGGGGCTAGAGCTATCAATGATTTTGCGATTTTATGTGCGAAAAAACTCACAGAAAAAGGGATAAAAGTTATCCATCAATGCGGCAAAAACGACTTGGAACGCGTGCGAGAAATCTATAAAAAGCTAGAAATTTTAGAATATATTGATATTTTTGATTTTGATAAAAACTTGGTAGAAAAGATAGCAAGCGCTGATCTGTATGTTGGCAGAGCAGGGGCTAGCACGGTATGGGAGCTGTGTGCTAATGGCTTGAGTGGGCTGTTTATCCCCTATCCTTATGGGGCTAATGACCACCAATACTACAATGCCCTAGAATTCCAAAAAGATGGGCTGGGGCTTATCGTGCGTCAAAATGACCTTTCCCCCAATGCGTTGTTTGATTATATCGATGCACTTGAAATCAGTGATACTGATGGGGTGAAAAATATCTCAAAAATCAGTCTGCGCCTGCGGGATAAAATCAATGCTGATGGGGCAAGTGCAATCATCAAAGAAATTTCAGAGCGCTTAAAATAGCTGATACAATCACCCTAAGATATTCTTGCTATTTTTTTCAATATCATTTTACCTTTTATCAAAAATAGAAAAATTTTCACAAAAGCAAATATTTTAAATACTATAATCATTACCACTCTAAAACCTATCAAATATCTATCGACAATAGACACTAAAAATACACAACCCTCCTTTCATATCCTTTCATATCCTTTCACACCTCCCCAATCAAGCATTATCACGATTTTACATACACATTAAAGAGCAAACACAACCAATAAAATGCAAAATCTGATTGTATCCATAGATAAAATATTTTATATCTTTTTAACCCAAATCCACCTATCAGTCATGATCCATAGGACATAAAATAACTATATAAAAGACTAGATTTTATTACTTTATATACTATTGACAAACCTTTCTGATTAGAATATACTTATCGCCAAGTATTATTTATTTTTAAATAAAAGGAGGGAGGAGGGATTGATGATTTTTCTGTAATTCTTAAGAATATAGCTATTTTGTTGCAATCAATTTTATCAAAAGGAGGTCGGTAAATAATGAAGAATAGTCAAGCACCCAGTATAAGCAAAGCACCTGCTAAAAGTTCAATCTTGGCATTGGCTTTAAATTTTAATCATAAAGGAAAAAATATGAAATAGCAAAAATTGATAAGGTATCCAAAAATAAGGTATCTACTCGCTAGGGCAATGGTATTAGGTTTGAGCATTATCGATTATAAGGAGTATCAATATGAAAATTAAAAGCTTAGCAATCGTTGTGGGATTATTGATGTTTTTAGCAGGCTGTATCGCACCTGTCCAAGATCATATCACCCCATTAAATTTTACTTACCAGACAAAAAACCAACAAGGACCAAAGTCAGATAAAGTGATTTTATTACTTGACCCCTCGATAAATTTTAATAGTGAGGTAAAGGAAACATACGGGGATCAGTTCAAGCAAAATTTAAAACAAGACATAGAAAAAATGTTTATTGGTCAAGGATATAAAGTCATAAGCATTGATGGTTTTGAAGGCGATGATATTCCCTTTGGAAACAGAAAAGATGGTTATTTGGTTGTAAGAGTTGTTGGCAATGTCAATATTGAAAAGAAGATCACAAAAGCGCGGCAAAAAACTCAGTCAAATATATTTGCTGACAATAGTTCAATCGAGGGGACACTCTATGCCTTAGGGAAAATAAAGATTAGCTTTCTTGAGCCACTATCAAGCGAAACTATAGATACAGTCAATGTAGATATAGCCCAAATGAAGCTTCAAGAGCCATTTAAGGTTGAAGCAAAATCATCAGCAGGGATTCTTGGCGATCTCATGGGAGGCGTTGAAACGAGTATTGAGGGTAACTATGATAACAATATCAGAATTATGCTAAACACAATTTTTAGAAAAACAATGGATAAGCTTGATAATAAGATTGTTTATCAGTCAATCAATCAATACCAAAAAGATATCCAAGATATAAAAACTAGAAAAAGATTTTAAGACAAGATACCACATAGACAATCAAGCCTGTGTGGTATTTCAGCTTGATTGGGGCAAGAAACCTCAATCAAATATTTTGGCTTTAAATCATCAGCGGGAGGTGGATTCTTATCCAACGGAGGGGATCTGATTTATATTTATCAATCACAATAAGGAATATGATGAAAAAATTAGCTTTGATTGCATTGGCAATATTAACTTTTGGAATAGGGGCAAATGCTCAAGAGAGCACAGATGGAGCAAACCAAGAGAGCACACAAAATACAAGCAGCAGACAATATGGCTCTATTTTATCCCATTTATCGGGCTATGTTGGTGTTGATTATTCAAACAAAATGTTTAATAATGGATTACTGGGTATTGGTTTTTCTTTGTCTGGAGGGCCTACTTATAAGATTACTAATCGATTTGAAGTAGGGGTCAGAGTAGGGATAGGTCTTGGAGGATATTATCAAGGTGGTGATATTAGTTATATCGTCCCAATAGGTGCTGATGTGCTTTATACATTTAATAAGAATTTAAAAGTATTTGGTGGGACTGAGTTCAATATCGGAGGGATCTATAATGATTGGAATATTTATGCAGCTGTGAAGCTTTTTAATTATATGTTCTTCAAAATAGGCTATATCCCCTATTCTACAGCAACAATACTCCCACCACAAATCAATAAATTCTCCACTCTCAACACACGAGCGACTCAAGCTGCCTCTTCGCCCTCAGGTTGGTTGCTCTCATTGGGATATGGCTTTTAGTGTCTTTAAAACTAAGGCTAAGAGGTAAATCTCTCCTAGCCTTTGGCTTTTGACCCCCCCCCTTTTTTTTCTATCACCCCCCCCATCTATTGCCCTCCTCTATTATCGCCCCATTTCTATCGCCCTGCCAAATCATCAATATCCCCCCACATATCAAACAATCATCAAATCTTTTTTTTATCTTACACGCTAAAATCTCTATAAGAAATCATAAAGGATAGCACAGAATAAGATAGAATACCATTGCTAAAAAAGTTTTGTAGGGTTTCAATCAAATTTCAAAAATCATTGCCTTTTATCGCAGACAATAGGACTTATGGGGCAAAAATCCAAACAAATATCTATAAAAGCAACAGAAATATTACAAGTCAATTCAAGGAGCAGATATTTGGAAAAAATGAAAAAAATGGCTGCAATGGTTCTGGCAACTCCAAGGGCGATGATGGGTTTGGTGCTAGCTTTGGGAGCTAGTGGGCTAGTGAGCATAGCAAGCGCTGATACTATCAAGCCCCAAGCCCAAAAGTCAAGTAAAAATGGCTTTAGTATCGGTGTAGAGGGGAATATAGGCCGCGCTTATAGCTTCAATGACCCCTCGCCGACATACAAACCCACAAGCAATAATGATATGCTGCGTAGCACTTTTATAGACCTAGGATTGATAGGGGCTTATCAGCACTACTTTGGAGAAAATCAAAGGCAAGGTTTTAAAATCTCAGGGCATATTGATTCAGGGATTGGGAGTAGTTGGAGAGAGGTGATTGAAGATGCTGCGCTCACTCTGTCTTATATCCCTATCAAATTTGGGCTTGATATCAAATATCTCTGGGATTTCTTAGAACAAGATGGATACACTCTGGGCGTGCATATAGGCGTGGGGTATGCGTATGATATGTATGAAGATGGGAAGTGGATTTTTAAAGTCAAAGGCAGTGATATAGAGCCTGTAGTCGATGCAAGCCCCATATCTTTAGGGTTTATTTATCCTGTGCTGGGCTTGCATTATTATTATGGACACCATCAGTTTGAGCTGCTCTGGCGTGGGGGCGGGGCGATAGGGGCTACAAGCAAGCCCACTGACACAGACACAACAGGAGAATCGCCACTCTATGTGACGATCATCTCAAATTCTTATGCTACACTCAGCTATGCCTATCGGTTTTAATCGCTCTTAGGGCTGATTTTGGCTCTAAAAGCGATGTGCCAAACAAACAAGGGCTATAAATAAAGCCCTCCATTGACTTTGAGAACTTCCCCTGTGATATAGCTTGAATAATCACTCAATAAAAACGCCACAGCCTCTGCGACCTCTTTAGAACTGCCAAACCTCCCTAATGGGATATTTTTGATATAGTTTTCTTTGATGTCATCTTTTAGCACACGCGTCATATCCGTTTCGATAAAGCCCGGTGTGATGCAGTTGAAACGCACATTTCGAGCAGCCCCCTCATAGGCAAAAGATTTGTTCATCGCAATCATGCCCCCCTTGCTGGCTGCATAGTTTGTCTGCCCGAGGTTGCCCCTTTCTCCGACGATAGAAGCGATATTGACCACGCTGCCAAATCTTTGCTTACTCATGAGCTTGAGCGCTTCACGACAGCCGATAAAGGCTGATTTGAGATTGGCATCGACAATATCCATGAACTCCTCAGTTTTCATTCTGATAGCAAGCTTATCGTTGGTGATACCTGCGTTATTGACCAAATAAGACAATCCCCCATCACAATCAATAATCGTTTTTAAGCCCCCAAGAAAGCCCTCTTCATCAGTAACATCAAAATGGATCAAAGCAGCCTGCCCTCCATTGGCTTCAATCTCTTCTTTGAGCCTATCGGCTATCTCAGGCTTGCTTCTGTAGTTGATCCATACTTTAAGACCAAAGCTAGCCAAAGTTTTAGCGATTTCAGCGCCTATGCTTCTTGAAGCACCCGTTACAAGGACATTTTTGCCACTAAATTTCATTACAAACTCCTAAAATTTTGATGATTGATGGTGATTAAAAAACTAAAAAAGTATATTAACAAAAAACTATTAAGCTTGGAGTAATCAAGAAGATAGGAAAAGCAAAGCACCCCACCCCTTGGAGATGGGGGGAGTGTATCAGAGTCTAGACTCATAGCGTCTGAGCATATAAAGGCGTTTGAGCATTTTTTTCTTAGCATTGATCTTTTGTTTTTTGCGCTTTTCAGTCTTAGACTCAAAAAATCTTCTCGCACGACATTCAGTCACGACTAGATTTCTATCAGTCTGCTTTTTGAACTTACGATAAGCTTCATCAAAAGATTCGCTCTCTCTGACTTTTATACCAGGCATTAAAATCACCTTACTTTCTTTGTAAAATTTGAAGTTTGAAACTTCTAGCTCGCATTATAAGCAAAAAGCATAAAATTAACATAAAAATCAGCAAAATTTTGCTAAAATCCACATTTTTATATTGAATAAAACTTGATTTGTGCCCATAGCTCAGCTGAATAGAGCAACAGGTTGCGGTCCTGTAGGCCGGGGGTTTGAATCCCTCTGGGCACACCATTTAACACACCACCAACGCAAAAAACAATCCCTATATAAGACAATCCATTAAAATATCCACAACAAAAATTTCCATACAACGCTATCATCTCTACACCATCTCTATACCATCAAATCCCCCGATCCAACCACAACAGCTCGATCCAATATTTATTGTAAAATATCAATAAAACTATTGGGGTCTTTCCATCTTGGATATAATCAGCCATTGTATTTGGCAAGATTGAAGCAATCAATAGCAGATTTATGGATATGAAATCTATCTTGAGTAGGGAGCAATTTGTGATAACACCAGAAAAAAATGGGCTTGTTCGGGATATTAAATTACGACATCTTTTGATGATTGCATTTGGAGGGGCGATTGGGACAGGGCTTTTTGTGGGCACAGGGGGGAATATCGCTTCTGCTGGCCCTTTAGGCACGCTCATTGCCTATGCAATCGGTGGGGTCATCATCTATAGCGTGATGTTATCCTTAGGAGAGTTAGCGAGCTATTTCCCCCATACAGGGAGCTTTGGCGATTATGCACACCGCTTCATTGGTCCAGCTACGGGGTATATGATTTTTTGGCTTTATTGGCTGGGGTGGGTGATTAGTGTGGGGATAGAATACATTGCTGTAGGCTTTTTGATGCAGTATTGGTTTCCGAGTGTCCCTGTGTATTGGTGGGTGATTGGCTGTGTGGTTTTGATATTTTTACTCAATTCATTTTCAGTCAAGGTATTTGCAGAAAGTGAGTTTGTGCTGAGTATGATCAAAACAATTGCAGTCATAGCCTTCATCGCTATTGGCTTTGTCGCTATCATCTATCACATTTATCTCAATGGCTTTGGTGCAGTGTTTGCAAATTTTTATTTTGAAAAAGGCGGGCTATTCCCCAATGGCGTGCAAGTGGTTTTAGGGACGATTTTGGTCGTGATTTTTGCCTTTACAGGCACAGAGATTATCGGTGTGGCCGTGGGCGAAACGAAAAACCCCAGTCAGGTCATGCCCAAAGCCATCAAGGCCACTTTAGCGCGTATTGTCTTTTTCTTTATCGGCTCTGTGTTTATCATTTCTGTGTTTTTGCCCATGAACGACTCTACCATCACTCAAAGTCCCTTTGTAAGCGTCTTAGAACGGATTGAACTGCCCTTTTTGAAAGGCGGTATCCCTTATGTAGCTTCAGTGATGAATTTCATCATCATCACCGCGCTCATTTCCACAGCAAACTCAGGACTTTATGGGGCTTCAAGAATGATTTATGGCTTATCTGAGAAAAAAATGTATTTCCCCATTTTTGCTAAGCTCAATAAAAGAGGGACACCGATTTTTGCTCTGTATCTATCGATTATTTTTTCTTTAGTCGCCCTTTTTACAAAGATTTTTGCCCCTGAAGCTGTGATTGAAGCGCTGATTTCAGTGGTTAGTTTCACGGTTATTATCGTTTGGGCGAGTGTGTCTATTTCCCAATACATTTTCAGAAAGCGCTACATCGCATCGGGCAAATCTCTCAAAGACCTCCCTTATAAAGCCCCTTTCACGCCATTGATTCAGATTATCGGGCTTTTGGGCTGTCTGATAGGGATCATCGGAGCGTATTTTGACCCACAGCAGCGCATAGGTATCTGGGCGACATTGGTTTATATTATCTTGTGTTATGGGGTATATTTTATCACCAAAGATAGGTTTGGCAGAGTGAGCAAAGGAGAAGAAGATGTGTTGGCAAGTCGTTGAGATTTATTCAGATATGGGGGCTTCAAAAAAAGGCGCCATACAAGGCGTGGCCTTGCTAGATAGATTACTACAAAAAGAATATCCTGCCCTCCTAGACCAAGCCATCAAAATCATCAACAACCCCTCCACTGCTATCTACAAAAGCTCCACAAATCAAGACAAAAAACAAGCCTTACTATGGGAGTATTGCAAAAATATCCAAGATATCTATGCATTTTTTAGCACACAACTCATTCCTACAATCGAGCATATCGCTTCAAATCAGGGACTCCCGCTCATTATCAGCGGGGATCATACAAACGCACTGGGCACAATCCAAGCCCTCAAGAAAGTCTATGCGCCCAAGTCAATGGGGATTATCTGGATTGATGCGCACGCAGACTTGCATACGCCCTATGACACTTCTTCGGGCAACCTCCATGGTATGCCATTAGGGGGCTTGCTCCATCTGCCCGCACAAGGGACTAACTCACTTGACCCAAAAGCACAGGCACAATGGGAGGCACTATGCTCTCTAGGAGGGGAGAACACAGAGGGCAATCCTTTAAAACTCGTTTATATGGGCGTGCGGAGTATGGAAAAATCCGAACAAGATGCGATCAAACATTATCAAATCCCCCTTTTTACTATCGATGCAATGCGTCAAGATATGGTCGGGGTGATCGATCAAGTCATGATTGCATTGCAAGGGGTGGAGTGTGTGTATTTGAGCGTTGATGTTGATGTGCTTGATGGCAAGTTATTCACTTCTACTGGCGTGAGGGAAAATCACGGGCTGTATGTGAGTGAGCTAGATTTGTGCTTGGAGCTTTTAATCAAGAGATTACACCAAAGGCTTGTTGCTGTTGAATTCACTGAGTTCAATCCCGAGCTCAAAGACTCTTCTCCCAAAGACAATGCAATCATCGCAAACACCATCTCAAAAGCCATCACACTGCTCACATCAAAGCCTTAACCCCTTTTTTTAAAAGGACACCACACAATCCCAACACAATTTTTCAGTTTTTTAAGCATTTATTATTTTGGTCTAGAATTTCCTTTAAATCACCTTAAAAATAGGAGTTATTTATGAAATACAAGGTCATCATCAGTGCTATTTTAGCTGGAGCTTTGAGTTTAGGAGCCTTTGGTATCGAGGATATGCCCGCTGTGAGCAAACGAGTCAGTCCAGATGTGTCTTTGAACGCTGTGTATTCTTATAATGCTTCAGTCAAAGAAGCAACCAAGGCAGTAGTCAATATCTCTACACAAAAAAAGATCAAAAACCAAGTGACAAACAACCCAATGTTTAACGACCCGTTTTTTCAGCAGTTTTTTGGCGATCTCTACAATCAAATCCCAAAAGACAGGATTGAAAGGGCGTTAGGAAGTGGCGTGATCATCTCACCTGATGGCTATATCGTCACCAACAATCATGTCATTGATGGAGCAGACAAAATCACAGTCACACTCCCAGGAAGCACACAAGAATATTCAGCCACCCTTGTAGGGGCTGATAGCGATAGCGATTTAGCCGTTATTCGTATCAACAAGCAAGGCCTGCCTTTTATCAAGTTTTCTGATAGCTCTGATTTGGCCGTGGGCGATTTGGTCTTTGCGATTGGCAATCCCTTTGGCGTGGGCGAAACTGTGACTCAAGGGATTGTTTCAGCGCTGAATAAAAATGGTATGGGTATCAATAACTATGAAAATTTCATACAAACAGACGCCTCCATCAACCCAGGAAATTCAGGGGGCGCACTCATTGATAGCCGTGGCGCTTTGGTGGGTATCAATACAGCGATTATCTCAAGGACAGGGGGCAATCACGGTATCGGCTTTGCAATCCCCTCTAATATGGTCAAAAATGTTGTCACACAACTTGTCAAATCAGGCAAAATCGAGAGAGGATATTTGGGCGTAGGGATCCAAGATATCAGCAATGATCTCAGAGAAACTTATGGAAACAATCAAGGCGCTGTCATCATCAGCCTTGAAAAAGATTCGCCAGCTAAAAAAGCAGGCTTGATGGTATGGGACCTCATCACTGAAGTCGATGGCAAAAAAATCAAAGACGCAGCCGAGCTTAAAAATATTATCGGGTCTTTTGCTCCCAACCAAAAAGTCACTCTCAAATATATCCGGGATAAAAAAGAGCACACCATCACCATCACGCTTGCTGAACGCAAAGGCAATAGCAAAAAAGAAGTCAGTGTCCCCAAAGGCGATATGCAAGGGCAGCTCAGTGGCTTGAAGGTAGAGTCTTTGACCCCACAAATCCGCCAGCGATATAAAATCCCCAATGATATCAATGGCGTGATTGTGACTGCTGTGACTGAGAATTCGCCCGCTGAAAATGCAGGATTTTCTCAAGGGGATATCATCTCACAAATTGAAGATATCAGTATCAAGACAACCACAGATTTCAGCAACGCGCTCAACAAATACAAAGGCAAGACAAAAAAAATCTTAGTCTATAGCAGCAATGGCATTAAAACCATCGTAACCAAATAATCCCTTGCTCCCCTCCATTACCAACAGCTCTATATGGCTTTGGAGCTGTTGGCCTTATAAGCAAAAAATATCAATGAAAGTGCAAAGAGAAAAAACAGCACCAAAGAGGGCTTCCAAGACTCTGTAAAATCATAGACAAAACCGAGCAAAATAGGGCCTATTGCTGCGATCAAATAGCCTATGGATTGTGCCATACCTGAGAGATGGGCTACATTTTGTGGCAAGGAGGCTTTCATCGAGATAAATAAAAGCGCAATACCAAACACCCCACCCATAGGAAACGCTAGCAATAAAGTCGCTACAAACACCATCATAGGGCTGCTTTGAAAATACAAAATCACAAAGGCAAAAGCATACATAGCACACAATGAGGCGATGAAAAAAAATCGATTTTTATTTTGTATTTTCGCAATCAACATTGGAGCAAAAAACGCTACAGGGATCGAGCAGAACTGATAGAGCAATGTCATATTCGAGGCAAAATGGAGTCCATAGCCCCTAGCAATCAAGATAGAGGGAAACCAAGCGACCACACTATAAAAAATCAACGACTGCACGCCCATAAATAATGTGATCCACCAAGCTGTAGGGCTTTTGTAGATGGCAGTGGAGTGGTTGCTTGAGGGCGTGGGGCGTTGGTATTTGCGCCTGCCCCCTAGATGGGGATACCAAAGCAACAACGCCAAAATAGCAATCACCACCCACAAAGCCAAGGCATTTGCCCAGCCCAAATGCAAAGAGATAGCAACAGGGACAGAGATCCCTGCGCCAATCGTGGCTGAAACAACCAAAATCAATGAATAAAGCGCCATCACTTTGCCAAATTTCTTAGGGAATTTAGCTTTGATGACACTTGGGAGCAAGACATTAGCAATCGCAATCCCAACGCCCATAATCAAAGTCCCCGCAAATACTCCCATCATTCCTGTATAAGAACGGATCAACTCACCAAGCGCGATACACACAAGCCCATAAAACATCATCTGCGTGTATCGAAACCTAGCTACTAAGGGCGAAAAAAACGCAAATGCCAAAAGGGGCAGAGTCGTGATAAGCCCTGCTGTGGTGGCTGAAAAGGAATATTGTGCTTTGAGTAGCTCGATAACAGGGCCTACTGCTGTGATAGGACCCCGCAGATTGAGTGCAATGCATATGATACCCAAGAGGACAAATCGATAAAGACTTTTTTGATCACGCATTATCTGCTCCAAAATTAAAAAGTTTATTATACTTTAAATTTTTGATTTAAAAGTCGTATCGCAGTTCTGCATAGTAGCTTCTCCCTGCAGCAGCGATATAGCCTGCGGGGATATAGGTATCTTGACTTTTTGCTAGCTGATAGCTGAAATATTGAGAATCAAACAGATTGCGAACTCCTACATTAAAGCGCAATCCCCCTAGAGAATAGTTGAGCCCTAAATCTGTGAGATGATAGGCTTTGATTGGGGTGTATGATGTATCTAGGGCTGTGCCAAAAAAGGCATTATTGGTAAAAATACTTAAAAATTGCCTTGAAGTTTTGAGTAAATCATAAGCAATCCCAAAGGTGATTTTATATTCCCTAGCAAGAGGGACTTTCTCGCCTTTATGTGCGCCTTTAGTGATTTGAGCATTGACATAAGAGAGGGATTCATTGATATGGAGTGCGTTCGAATCAAGCAAGTCTTGGATAGCGATGATTTCTGCGCCGAGTCTTTGGGTCTGATCGAGGTTGGTATAAGTCCAAGTAGTGCCGTGTTCGATTTGATTGACATTGATTTCATCTTGCGTGAGGGTGTAATAGAGTGTCGCACTCACATAGCTATAAGCAAACTCATCTCGATAGCCTAACTCAAAGGTATCATAAACTTCTGGTTTTAGATGATTATAATAAATCCCTGCTTTATCAGAATTACTCAGTTGGTTGGGAGCAGGCGTGATGAAACCTCGTTCATACTTAGCATAGATATTACCTGTTGGAGAATATTTAAAATTGGGCGTGAGCTCTAGGGCATAGTTGTTTCTAAAAGTTGTCTTTGCATAGTGTGGATCAGTCTTGGGCGCACCTTTAGAGTTCATGAGCATTTGGCTGTGCTTATCTCTGGAGATAAAATATTGGCTGATTTCATAGCGCGCACCACCACTCAAATCAAAATGATCTCCAAAAAAATAGCGTTCGAGCGCATAAATAGAATGAGCGACTTTATGTGTATCAAGATCTGTGACCCAACTATGGTCCATATGCATAATTGTTTTCATTTTCATCATCGGTATAGAAAGTGCATAATGGGCTTTGGCTTTTCGGTAGGCATTTTGATAGAGCAAATCATAACCAAACAGCAAGGTATTTTTGCCCTTTGTGTATTTGGCTTTAGCGTTCAGACCTGCAGCTTGGTTGAAAAACCTTGAGCCAGACTGATCAAAAGGCACACTAAGCCCCATAGAAGACATCTGTGCTATATCAGAAACATAATCCACTGAATCCATCTCATAAAATCCGAGCAGATCAATCCCCCATTGTTGGGTATTGTATTTATAATCCATAGACACGCTAGCAAAATCTTGAAGACTTTTTATATGCCCATCTCCTTGAGCGCGTCTGTCCTTTTTGACTTCGGCTAAGCTAATAGCAGGCGAGGTTGTGAGTATAGAGTGGGAATAGTTGGTATTGAGGTCGATAGACGCATTGGATAGAGTATAGATTGCCTCTAGCCCTGCATAATAATTCAATAAACTATCCCCCTTGCGATAACCACTCGTATTTGCGACACTCCCATCAGCTCTGATGAAAAGATGTTTGTTGATGATCTTGCCGGCAGCAATATCTGCGCGTCCAAAAAGTCCATTTTTACTCTCATATGACCCCCCTTTGAGTGTAAAAGCAGCATAATTTCTGGGATTTTGCTTGGTCTTGATATTGATCACACCCCCACGCGTCCCGTTTCCATACACCACCGCCCCACCCCCAGGGATCACTTCGATCGATTCGATATCTTCGATATTAATCATTGCAATGGGCGTGATACCGTGGCTTGTGTCTAATAGATTGATAGGCATGCGATTGATCAGCACTTTGATGGCTGTATTTGCCTTGTCCCCTTGACCGCGCAAGTCGATATTGCCCCCAAATCCATTGTCTGCAAAACTTAGCAATGGTGTATAGCGCAATGCTTCATCTAAGGACTGATAGCCCTTGTTGCTTAAGGTTTGCTTATCAATCAGCAAGATATTTCGGGGTTCATCTTTGAGCTCTGTATCAAAGCCCGTGGCAGCTGTGATGATTTTATCGAGCATGGCTTCATTTGTAGAAATTGAATCTTTAGTATAAGAGCACTCAAAGACAAGAAAAAGAATCATAAAAATTGACAATACACGCATAATTTTTCCTAATAATAGCAATGATTATCAATATATATCTAAAATACTTAAGTGTAACTTAAAATAATAAAAGATAGGCTTGTATAATATTTTGAGAGATAAAAAATTTAAACAGATTCCAATCAAATAGCAAAAGTAAAATAATCGATATGGTTTTATATCCATAGCTATTTTAGAAGCAAAAAAAGAGGAGGCAGGAAAAGAAAAAAAGGGGGGGGGGGAGCAAATAGAGAGAGGGGGGGAGTAAAAAAAGAGAGAGGGGAGGGGCAAAAAGTCTGCCCTATCCTCCAAACTCCACGCGCGCACGCCACCATTAGATGGAACGCATAGATGGGATTCAATTAGGCTTGATGGGATCAGAAAATATGCAGCTATCCTAGAGTGTGGTCATTATGTGGTTATTTGATTGCTCCTCAAGAGAGTGGATTTTCTTGACGCACGCATTGATTTCTTTTTTCAAATCATCACTTCTTCTATGAGTCCCTCCAATTTTGCTATATTTTTTATCGCAAACCATACGCCTAAAACTGCCTATTTTATGAGTCTTGATTGATATGAATTGATTTAAATCGATTTGAATTGATTAGAGTTGATTTTTAAGAAATGGGGGATAAAACATTTGGTGTCAAGAGGGAGACTTGAACTCCCGACCTCCGGCTTATGAGACCAGCGCTCTAAACCAGCTGAGCTACCTTGACCTATAAAAGCTTGCCATTATAAGAAAAATACCTTTAAAAGTCAATGATCAGAGGGTGACATCGACCCTTTGGACTGCATTGTAGGCATTTTTGTATCGTTCCAAAAAACTATTCAAATCTTGAGAGGCGATTCCAAAGGCTTTTTGAGCATTTTTCTTATAAGGATCAGAATGCTCTATGTCTTGGGCGCTATATTTGCCATTATAAAAGCTTGTAAGGCTATAGAGGGATTGGGCTGCTAACATCTTATCCCCCTCGCTCATTCCAGCTGTTGCCCTTTGGAAAGCTTCATATTCATTAGCGCTCATGAGCTCTAAGACAAGCAGACCATAAGTTTCTCTTTTCTCTAAAGGCAAGGGAGGGGGTTGTGTGGTATCGTGATTTTGGTCTTGATTTTGCAGGCTATGGACTTGGGTTTTTGGGGGTGTTTGGTCGATAGGGTGTTTGGTGTGCTGGTGTGGTTGAGAAGTTTGGTGATTGAGTAGATTGTAAAGAGATGTTTTTGGTAGTTGCATATTGATTTCCACAAGAAGCTCCAAAGTTTTAGCTTCTCAAGCAAAAATCACTCCAAACTAACGCACACAAGCCTTAAATTTCTCAAAAACTTTCAAAATCTTTGCAGTGCAATCTTTTGCCGACCTTAAATCCATCTTTTGGTGGCAAGGGATAGAAATCTCAGCCCGATAAAAATCATTGGCATTTGCTAGCTGCATATCCCCCAACAGCTTTTGATACAGACTGAATTGATAAATAGGCTTATAATGCACTTGCACGCCAAGCCCGCTTTGAAGCAAGGCTTTGAAAATCTCTTCTTTAGCGCACCAAAATTCTGGGGCAAGTATGATGGGATAGAGATGGTTGGTCGTGGTATGGGGCATATTTTGATGTAAGGTGAAAAAATAAGGATTGCCCTGAAATGCTTGGTCATAGAATTGGGCGATTTCTTCACGAATTTGCAGAAATTGATCTAGTTTTTTGAGTTGGGAGATACCCAGGGCAGCTTGCAGCTCTGTCATTCTAAAGTTGAAACCACTCCTTGTGACTTCAGAATTCCAAAGGTCTTTTTTGACCATACCGTGTGATCGGACAAGCTTAGCTTGCTCATAAAACTCTGCACAATCAGTCACCAACGCCCCACCCTCAGCAGTTGTGATCGGCTTGATTGCGTGGAAACTAAAAATAGTCATATCAGCCAAAGTGCCAATGCGTCGATTGTGATAATATGCACCGATGGCGTGAGAGCTATCAGAGATAAAAGTCAAATGTTTGTCTGCACAAATCTCTCTGATCTTATCAGCCTCCACACTATTGCCCGCATAATCAACGCTTACAATAGCCTTTGTAGTGGGCGTGATGAGCTCAGAGAGGAGTCTTTCATTGATATTGCCATCTCTTTTAACATCACAAAATACAGGCAATGCCCCGCACTCCAATAGCATATTAGAAGTGGCTACAAAGCTAATAGGCGAGGTGATGACTTGATGGGTGCTTTGGATATTGGCTGCTTGATAAGCACTATAGAGCGCTGAAGTCGCAGAATTAAACACAAGGGCATATTTCACGCCCAAATACGCACAAAGCCTGTCTTCAAACTCTTGGGTATATTTGCCTTGCGTGAGATTGGGACTTTGCAGAGCGTCTAAGACAGCCTTGATGTCGTCTTCTTGGATACATTGTGTGCTATATGGGATCATCCCAACAGCTTTGTCAAGCGCTCCAGAGTGATCCCCTCTGTTTTATGGGCTTCTTTGAATTCTTTGTCTTTGAGGGCAGATCGATCAAGGCTTTCATAGCTTGCATTGGTTTTTTTGATACTATCAAGTTGGCCCTCTAGCTTGTCTTTGAGGATTGTGATGGCTTCTTTGGCGTATTTTTTTTGATTTTGGAGATTTTTTAGGAAATTTTCTGAGCTTTTGGGTGGGTCTATGGTGATTGCAGAGGGCTTGATAGAACGTGCATCAAACTTAATGCGTGTATCCAAGAGAGTATAATTCTTATCAAAAACACTCTCTCCATCAAAACGCGCCCCCTCAAAAGTCTTTAAAATATCTTTCTTGATACTATCGGCTTTTAAAATATCTTTTTGCTTTTGGGGCTCGGATTCATCTTGGATTTTTTTGGCAATTTTAAGCAAGGATTTGCCCTCATGAGACATATCATCGATACCTGAAATCGCTTTTTGGAGTGCTCCAATGGCATTGTTGATTTCTTTGGTGGATGCTGCGAGCTGACTTTGAGCGATATGGATAGAGTCTTCTTTGCTCTGGGTTTTATCGGGTTTTTTTTCAGAAGCAGACTTTGGCTGCTGCTTAGAAGTGGCTATATCATTAACATAAGAGGCATTTTGAGGTGTGATTTTCATCGCTCAATCCTTTAAGCCTGCTTGAGGGCTTATTTACCCAAAGTAAGCATTTTTTATTCCATATTTTGCTCAAGGTATTTTGTATGGATTCTTGAAGCCTTAAAATCAGCATTATCCATCATCTTCAGATGGAAAGGTATGGTAGTCTTGATACCTTCAATACAAAATTCTCTCAAAGATCGCCGCATTTTAGCAATAGCCCTAGGTCGATCCTCTCCCCATACAATGAGTTTGCCTATCATTGAGTCATAAAACATAGGGACACTATAACCCGAATAAGCGTGTGTATCAAGCCTAACATGCGCACCCCCTGGGGCGATCCATTTAGTAATCTTGCCTGGGCAAGGGTAGAATTTCTCAGGATCTTCTGCTGTGATACGACATTCAATAGAATGCCCCTTGAAACTGATCTCTTCTTGCTTAGGCAAGACTTCGCCTTCTGCGATTTTTATCATCCACTCTACCAAATCAAGCCCACTCACCATTTCACTAATCGTGTGTTCGACCTGAAGTCTTGTATTCATCTCCATAAAATAAAAATCTTTATAATTGGCATCCAAGAGAAATTCAAAAGTCCCCGCACCCACATATCCAATATGTTTAGCGGCTTTGATAGCAGTTTCTAAAAGCGACTTACGCACTTCTGGGCTCAAGACTACTGCGGGAGTTTCTTCGATGAGCTTTTGCTGTCTGCGCTGTGCTGAGCAGTCCCTCTCCCCGATATGGATCACATTGCCGTGCTTGTCTGCTAAAATCTGCACTTCTATGTGCTTGGGGTTTCGGATAAATTTTTCCATATAGATAGTGCCATCTCCAAAGGCACTCAAAGCCTCGCTTTCAGCGGCCAAATAGAGATTTTTCAAAAGCTTAGGGTCTTCAACAACACGCATTCCGCGCCCTCCCCCGCCTGCAGAGGCCTTGATGATGACAGGATAGCCGATTTTTTCAGCCACTTCTTGGGCTTCTTTATAGCTCTTCAGCACTCCATCGCTCCCGAGTATAACAGGCACGCCCGCTTCCTTCATCACATCTTTTGCCTTTGCTTTATCGCTCATCATCACCATCACATCAGCACTCGGCCCTATGAATTCAATCCCGTGGTGGGAGCAGATTTCTACAAAGTTCTGATTCTCACTCAAAAAGCCATACCCAGGGAATATCGCATCAGCATCAAAGAGCTCTGCAGCGCTCATGATTGCAGGCACATTTAAATAGCTTTCTGATGATTTCGCCCCACCGATACAGACTTTTGCATCTGAAATATCCAGATAATGTGCGTCTTTATCGGCAGTAGAATAAATAGCAATGGTTTCTTTGCCCATTTCTTGGATCGTGCGGATCGCACGCAAAGCAATTTCTCCACGATTGGCAATGAGTATTCTGCGGAGATTTTTTTTGACAACTGCTTTCATGGCTTATATTTTCTCTACACGGACAAGTTTTGTGCCATATTCGACAGGTTGGGCATCATTGACCTCTATGGCAACGATTTTGCAATCATATTCTGCTTCAATTTCGTTCATAATCTTCATAGCCTCGATGATTCCGATCGTCTGGCCTTTTTTCACCGTATCGCCGACATTAGCATAAGGGGCAGCATCCGGAGAAGGACAACGATAAAAAGTCCCCACCATGGGAGAAGTGATAAAATCTCCACTCTCCACACAAGGAGCCTGCGAGCTTTGCGGGCTTTGAGGGAGCGAGGGGCTTGGGGTTTGAGGATTTGAGGGAGCGAGGGCTTGAGGGCTTTGAATTTGATGGCTCACTAGAGTTTGTGGGAGCTTATCTAATTTGAGTTCAAAATCGTCTTGTTTCAGACTCAAACGCCCTATTTCTGAATTGTTGAAGAGTTCAATGAGTTTTTTGATTTCTGCAAGATTCATAATTTATCTATCCTTATTCACTTAAAGTTTTGAAAATCTTAACTCCTAGATGAGTTAATGCTTTAGTCTTTGGTATAATAGCATAAGTTTCATAAGTTTAATGAAAAAGGACAAGGCGTCTAAGATGGGATTGAAATCAGATATTTGGATCAAAGAAATGAGCCTTAAAGAGCGTATGATAGAGCCTTTTTGTGAGAAACAAATCGGAGAAAATATCATCAGCTACGGGATCTCAAGCTATGGCTATGATATTCGTGTGGGTAGTGAATTCATGATTTTTACCAATGTGGGGGCAACAATGGTAGATCCTAAAGATTTTCATTATAAAAATGTCATAGAAATTGATGCAAGCGAGCAGGGCTTTTGTGTCGTGCCGCCTAATTCGTTTGCGTTAGCAAGAACTATCGAGTATTTCAGAATGCCCCGAGATACTCTTGCTATCTGCTTGGGGAAAAGCACTTATGCGCGTTGTGGGATTATTGTCAATGTCACGCCCTTTGAGCCAGAATTTGAAGGGCATATCACCATCGAAATCTCCAACACCACGCCATTGCCTGCAAAAATCTATGCCAATGAGGGGATCGCGCAAGTTTTATTCTTCCAAGGAGATGAGGTCTGCAAAGTCAGCTATAAAGACAGAAAGGGCAAATATCAAGGGCAAACAGGTATCACGCTGCCTAAAATACTCAAACGCAACTAAAATCTATAGCTCAAGCTCACTCCATAGATATTCTGATACACCCCTTGGGATATTTCATCTTTATCCACATCAACATTGATATTGATATTAGAATCTAGCCTGCTTGTAACCAAATAAGAAAGTCCATAACCCAACATCGCCCCTGCAATGACTTGCACAACGGTATGCCTTTGGGCGACTACCCTTGAAACTCCCACTAAAGTGGCTAAAATCGTTGTAGGCACACCCCATTTCCACCCATATCTGCGCTGCATGAACCCCGCTGCTGAAAATGCTGAAGCTGTATGCCCTGAGGGGAAGCCATCATAACTGCCCTGATTGGGTCTGCGGCTGATCTTTGCCCAATTGGGGTGGTTTCTGGAAATCCCCACAAAGCTATATTTGACAGCAAAGGTCAAGGCTAATGTGCTGCCTGTGCCGATTGCTAAGTAGCCCAAGCCCTTGTAGTCTTGTGAGGCGAGCGAATACACAGCTGCCATTGCGGGCAAAAACTGGAAAATATCTCCATAGATTTCAAACGCATCTTTTTTTTGTGCGTGGGCGTAGTTGAGTGAAAGCCCTAAGATACAAGCCATCAAAAATATTTTACAAGTTCTCATAAAACCCCTCTTTTTTGTGCCATTATACTGATTTCTCCTTGAATTTTCACAACCCCCATCTCTTAAACTTTAATATCAAGCAAATGTTGGCTCTGTGCTGGGTGTGATTGTGATGATTCTTCCTTGGGGTCTTGTGCGCTTGAGTTGGGATTTTGATGGTGTTGGGGGGATTTTTCCTTGTCTTTAGCGTCTGCGTCAATGGCGTGTGCATTGGGTGTGGGGCGCACTTCTTGAATATCTTTGAGCTTGTCTTGGAATTCTTGATTGATGATATGGGTCATATCGCTTCTAGTGATGGCATTGGCTTGTTGGATAGAGCTTGCTTGAGCGTTTTGGTTGATATAGGTAACATTACCCACAGGAGAGATTGCCATTTTTCATCCTTGAAATGGTTTTTTGTAGTGGAAAGTCTGATGTTTTGCATAGATGACACGAGCACCCTCAATGATTTTGACAAACTTTCTTTGTGTATAATCGACCATAAAATCCCCCGCTTGAACACAACCCAACCCGACTAAAATCTCTCCAGCCTTATAAATCACTTCGCTAAAAACTTTATTTTTACCACAATGGATAATCATATGCGAAGAGGGCACATCACGGATATGCAACCAAATATCATCAGCCCTAGCCTCTTTGAGGAGGTCTTGATTTTCAAATCGATTGCGCCCCATTGATATTTTTACCCCCTCGATAAAAAACACTTCATATTTAGGGGGTGTTTTTTTATGGGATTTTTTGGGCTCAAGGATAGTGAGGTCTTCAAGAGTGCTGATGTTGGTGATATAGGCAATTTCTTGGTGCAAAAAGTCAATTTTGCTTGTGAGATTTTGGACTTGTAAATGGGTATTTTTAGCCTTTTTGGTGAGCTTTTTGGCTTGAGTAAACATCACATTAGCAGCTTCTTGAGGGGTCTTGATCCCTTGGGGCAAATTAATTTTCACATCAAGGCCTGAAAAATCCTTGAGCGCAATCGTTTGAGAAAAGTTCGGTATGCTATCGAGATTGGCTAAGACAATATTGGCTTCTTGGGCGAGCTTGCTTGCTTGTGTGGCGAGCTCTTCTTCTTGAGGCAGGGCTTGGAGGGCTTCTTTTAGTTTTTGGATTTTTTTGGTGATTTTAGAAATAGCAATGTGCTTTTTAGCTTCAAGGTGCTTTTGCACACGATGTGTATAGATCGTATTCAATTCCACAAACAACGCACGCTCACACAATACCTCCCCTGCTTGGTCTTTAGGAAAAGGTGGCTGTGGGAGCGGCTCTAGGGGCTTATTGACCCGCACTTCTCTGGAGCTTTTATCACCATTGATATGGCGCAAAGCCTCAAGCACCACCCCACCACCATCAAGCAAAATCACATTGGTATGCCGCCCTGTAAATTCAAACTGGACACTAAAGGCAGTGTGTTTATAAGCCCCATTTTGCAAACAAGAGAGCTTGAGTATCCGATTACCCCCATCGATACAAGCCCCCGTAATCTTTGCACGCGTGGTGAGCTTAGTGAGCATCACATCAAAAGGGGCGTTATATTTTTTAGCCCCCATCAACGCATAAGGCGTGAGAAACACTCCACTATCCCCTTTGGTCATATCCATATAGAGTGTTTGGTCTTTGAGTGTGAGCTTGAAAAGATTGTCATCAATGCGTTTGAGATGGCAAATGCTCTCTTGGCTGCTTAAAAACCTTGCGATATTTTGCAGCAGCCATAATTTCATCTTGAGTCTTTCAAGCCATTTTGCTCAAGTTTCTTTTTAGCAAAATCAAGCGCTTCTTGTGTGATACTCGCTCCACTAATCATTCTTGCCATTTCAAGGATTCTGCCCTCTTTGTCTAAGAGCTTGACTTGGCTTTTGCCCTCTTGTTTGAATACCAGATAATGCCTATCTGCAAGTGCGGGCATGTGTGGTTGGTGTGAGATAGCAAAGATCTGATAGGTTTTTGAGAGCATTTGCAAGACCTTAGCCACGCCCTCGCTCTCCTCCCCGCTCAAATTCGCATCGATTTCATCAAGCACCAAAATCCCACTAGAAGCATTGATTTGAGCATCCAAACACATCATTGCAAGCCTTAGGCGATTGTATTCCCCTGAGCTGAGCGATTCGATTGCAGTATTTTCCAGCTTGATTGCAATCATTTCAGTGCCATTTTTACCCATTGGGGAGTCTTTGAGCCCGATATGGGGGGCTTTGAGTAAAAGCTGCGCACAAAGTGCGGCAATCTCTTTTTGAAACACTCCAACATATTGGCTGCGATGGGCTTTGATTTGAGTGCATAATTCTGCACAGATTTGCTGGGATTGCTGGATTTGTGCTTGCAATCTGTCTTTGTTGAAACTCAATTCTTCATAGTCTTTGAGCTTTTGTTTTTGGTCTTGGAGGTGTGATAGAGCTTGGGCGATACTCCCATATCTGCGATTGAGATCTGAAAGCACGCTGATACGATCAAGTATTGCACCTGCATCTAGCTCACTGAGCTCTAAGAGTCGGGTATTTTCATCTTCTAAAATCCCTTGGACTTCCATCACACTCTCTTCAAACGCACTATATTCCTTGTCTATGCTATTGAGTGCTTCATAGATTTTAGGGATTCTATCGAGCACTTCCATAGCTTCTTGGATACTTTGATGGATTTTTTCTTTTTTAGAAAGGGTTTTTTTGAGTTCGAGCAAATGTTCATATTCGCCCTCTGAGGGCTGGATACTTGCGATTTTTTGTATTTCAAATGCAGCAAATTCTTTGAGATTTTGGATATTTTTTTCTTGCTCTTCGAGCTCGCTTTGCTCTGCTTGCAAGGCTAAAAGCTGATGGTATTGCATTTTAAAGCTTTCTAAAAGCTCCTGATGGGAGGGGATTTTACTACTCACAAGGCTATCAAGTATCCTGAGGACATTTTTGCCCTCTAGCTCATGTGCCCCCTTTGAAGCGATATGTTTTCCAAAGGGAGAAACTAGGTCAATCAGCCGTTTTTTAGGGCTTGCAGAGCGATTGATAAAATATCGGGTTTTGTCCTTTTTGATGATACTCAATACCAAATCTTCGCCCTCACTCTGCAATCCAAACGCCTCCAAATCAATACCAAACTTTTGCAATGCAATCTCTAAATCTGCCTCAATGAGTGCTGCATTGCTTTCTTTGAGCCCAAAAAGAGCGAGCAAAGACTCCATCAATACTGATTTACCACTCCCACTTGCCCCACTGAATACATTAAAACCATTTTGAAACTCCAAATCAACATCAGAAAAAGCGACAGAATCCTTTATCAGTAATCGCAAAATCATTCTTCACCCCACTTAAACTTTGCCTTTAAAACACCAAAATAGCTTCGAGATGGCTTTTGAATCAACCTCGCGTCCAAAGGAGCAGGCTTGACAATCAAAGTATCTTGCTTGCATAACTCGATAATTTCTTGCCCATCAATCACGAGCTTGCAGTCATCTTGTGTGCGGAATTCTAAGGCAAATTCATCGCTCAAAACCATCGGACGTTGCGTGAGGGAATGCGGAGAGATGGGAGTGAGGAGAATATTTCTGCAAAAAGGATAGACCACCGACCCCCCTGCGCTGATATTATAAGCTGTCGAACCAGTTGGTGTGCCAATAATCAGTGCATCAGCATAATACACATTGAAGGGCTCACCTTGTATTTTGGCATAGATTTTAAGCATACCTGAGATGTTTGTTTTTGAAATTAGCACTTCATTGAGTGCATAAAAAGACTTACTGCCCTCATGTGTCTGGATACAAGCCTCTAACATCATGTGCTTATCAATAGTGTATTTGCCATCAATCAAAGCCTTAGCAAATTCTGAAACTTCTTGAGGGCTAATCGCTGTCAAAAACCCCAAATGCCCTGTGTTGATCCCAAAAGCTGGGATTTTATAGCCGTAACTGCGTCTGAGTGCTGCAATCAAAGTCCCATCTCCACCCAAAGACACTAAAGCATCAACCTCTTGGCATATTTTCTCAAAGCCCACCCCGCTATCTTGGATCATCACGCCACTTGCTTCTTCTAAAACAACTGCAATGCCTTGCCTTTCAAACGCCCTTTTGACTTGTAAAAAAGGCTCTTTGAGCGTGGGAGTAGAAGGTCTTAAAAGAGCACCGACCTTTGATATCGATGGATTCATAAATGCTTCTTTGAATTGGTTTTTCTAACCAAACCATTGTATCCAACTACAGATAAAAATAAAATTTCATATATCCATACACAGCTATAAACCCAACCAAATAAACCACCAAACACCCTAAGCACAGCCCAACTACCCTAAAGACTCTATAGGTCTTTTGGTGATTACAAAATGCTTGTATGCACTTTTTTAATCGCTTGATAAGCTTCATTGATTTTCTTAAAATATTCAGCATAAACAGCAATCACTGCCCCATCTTTTCCATAGACATTATCAGGGTGATAGGCTTTTGCTAGCTTCAAATAACGTTTTTTGATACTCCTAAAATCATCATCAAACCTCGAGTGGAGTGCTAAATAATGCTGTCTTAGAGTCTGTTCTTTTTGTGTCAAAAAGGACATAGGGGGCGATTTTTGCCCTTTGAGCCCATCGCAATCAAATTCAATCGCGACATTATGGATCACTTTAGTGCTAATAAGGTCTAAAACATTTGCCCAAAAATCACTCTGCGTGCTGCACAAATAGACTGCTGTATGCGTTTCTGCAATCAAATAAGGGGCAAAAAGGCTTTTGAGGTATCTTTTAGCGACACGATTTTCTTGATCTAGGCTCAAAAGAATCTTATGGGGACTGATGAGGGAGAGAGAAACCTTGACCTTATGGAGGATATGGTTTGTCTGCAGTATTTTAATGCGAATTGGCAAGGCACTATGGAGCAAAAGCACCTCCAAGGCCGCCTTCTCTTCTTGCAGCCCTGCGTGATAGATCCAATTGATGAGATAGTCTTTTTTAAAAGAACTATTATCATCAAGAATCAATAATGAAGATGAGAGGGTCAAGATTTGAGAAAAGTGCTTTTGGGCATATTCAAGCACCTTTTTAAGTAGCAAACTCCCTTGTAAAAGTTCGATTTGGACATATCGATTGCAATAATTTATACACATCAGATTCCCTCAAACTTCGCAGTATCAATGCTTTTGAAGCAAATTCAATTCCAAATCCCATAAAAATCAAAAAATTAAATAACTTTTTACTCATAAAATCGCATAATAATAGCAAAAATTTTTAGGAGATTTTATGGGCTTGGATATTTTGGCTTATGCAGGCATTGGCGTTTTATCTGGGATTGCTGCGGGGTTCTTTGGTATGGGAGGTGGGACGATCATTGTCCCAATTATGTTGGTCTTAGGGCATAGTATCCACCACGCCATCGGTATTTCTGTAATGCAGATGATATTTTCCTCGACCTTTGGTTCTATCATCAACTACAAAAAAGGGCTTTTGAATATCCAAGATGGTATCTATGCGGGCATTGGAGGGCTCATCGGGGCTAGCTTTAGTGGTATGATCTTAGGGAGTATCACGCCAAAAGTCCTAACAAGCTTATTTTTAATCATCACAATTTATTCGTTCATCAAATATGCCTTCAAAATCAAAGCCACCACAAACCTCACCCCGCCCATACGCTCCAAACTCTCTGAACGCCTAATTCTCATTGTCACAGGGATCATCACAGGGATTTTTGCGATCTCTTTGGGGATTGGTGGGGGCTTATTGATGGTGCCTATTTTGGGCTATTATCTGGGCTATGAATCCAAAAAGGTTGTCCCCTTGGGGCTATTTTTTGTGATATTTTCCTCGATTTCAGGTACTATATCTTTTCATGATTCTGATGTCATCAACACTCAAGTGCTTCATACTGGGCTTTGCATTGGCATCGCTTCGATGGTAGGGGTCTGGATTGGTATCAGATTGATCCAGATTGCAAGTGCTAAAATCCATCGCAACGCCTTGCTGATTGTTTATATGCTCTCTATCCTCGCAACAGCCTATAAGCTGGTCGTGGGGTAACCAAAATTTATCTACCAAAGGATTTTAAATGACAAAAAAAGTAATCATCATCGGAGGGAGTGTAGCAGGCTTGAGTGCTGCACTCATACTCGCTTCAGCCATAAAAGACGATCTTGTATTTGATCTCACTATCATCGATGAGGGCAAAGGCGATATTCTCAAAGCCGAAGTCCGCAATGTGCCCTTTTTCCCGCAAGCTATCAAAGGAGAGCAGATTATCGAGCATATCAAAACACAAATCCAAGACTTCACCAAAGCTCGCTATATCAACGCCAAAGCAACTGAAATATCAGGCTCTAAAGGGGCTATAAAAGTTCAGACAACACAAGGAGCTTTTGAGGGAGATTATCTCATTATCGCCACAGGAGCAGGTGCGTTTGATATCCAAGGACTTGGCGCTATCACACAACCACACCCATTAATGCCAAAGGCTGGCAAGATTATGCTCAAGCACACAGGCAGAAATCTCATCAAAGATGGTATCTATGTCGCAGGGATTGCCTCAGGAGTCACTACGATGGTAAGCTGCGCGATGGGGAGTGCGACAGAGAGTGCGTGCGCGATTTTGAGCGATATCAAAGGTGCTGTGAGCGTGATCCACGACTCTAAAGGCTCTAGGGATTAAAAAGGTGGGGGCTATCCCCTCTCTATTTTGCCCTGCTGTTTTCTGTAAGATTGGGCTTGATACTTGTGCGTTTTGCGTATGACTTAAAAATTATCTGTATAGACGCATTTGGGTATTGAGCATATCTTGCTTGATAGCCCTCTCTACAAAAACATTATGGGCTTTCATATCCATAAAATTCTTATCGATAGATATTTGCCCATTTTTTGGTAAAAAAACTATAATTTTACCTAAATACGGATTATCCCTATCTTGATAAAATATTTCTTTAAATTTATCCAAACGCACCTTGATATTGCCAAATATCTCATCTATTGATAAGACTAATTATCATTACTTTTTGTAACAGAAAAATATATTTTACTATATGTTTTTTATTTAATCATTGACAAAATATTTTTGATTTTATAGACTATACCCCCATAGCATATTCTAAAATTTAGCTTAATATTTATAATATCTGTGGCATTAAGACTTAGTTAGAAAACCATTATTTTGGCAATAAAAGGATTGGACTTGATGGGAGAGAATTTATGGTTTTTTATATTTTATTTTGATGCTCCTATTTTGCTATATCTTTGGATCCATTTAGCCTATTTAAGGGCTTTTGAGAAATGGATTGCAATCGGGGGTGTGCCTTTGTATTATTGCCTGATTCTTGTTGGAGGGTGGTGGCTATTGCCCGCCTTTGCATATCTAATATTTTTACTTTTTGTATC
Source organism: Helicobacter sp. 12S02634-8 (assembly GCF_002272865.1). Classification (GTDB taxonomy): domain Bacteria; phylum Campylobacterota; class Campylobacteria; order Campylobacterales; family Helicobacteraceae; genus Helicobacter_J. The sequence goes on from NZ_MLAP01000004.1 coordinate 134,799, forward strand.
TTATCGAGTATTTCGTATCAAAAAAGAACGAGATTATTTTCTGTTTTTTATTTTTCTAGTCTTTATAATTGTTTTTTTTAATTTTATCTACCATATATTCAATCAATATTAGATAATTTTATTTGTTATTATTTATAAGATTAAGAATCATTACTTTCTGTAACATAAAGATATATTTTACTATAAATATATTTATCTAATTATTGACAAAATATTTTTGATTTTATAGAATAGATATAGATATTTTGCAATATCTATATTTTATAACTTAAGGATAAAAATGAAAAAATTATTCATCGTTCTATCTTCTGTCCTCTTTTTGGGTGTAGCACAAGCTACGCCCCCTGTAGAGGGCGATGTATTAGATGGGAACAATTTCGTGCTGGGTGCAGACATAAATCTTTTGCAAACCACCAAAAGAAATAGCCCTAACGCTCCTTATTTGTATGCTCCAAGCTCTATCAATGGCCAACGCATTGCATTGCCGACTTATACGCAAAAAGACAAGGCCTACTCAGATCAATTCAACGCACTCCTAGATATTTATGCTCGATATGGAATCTTAGACTATATTGAAGTCTTTGGGAACGCTAGTGGGTATTATCAAATCTCTGATAGTCGTTTCACAGATAAGCACACCAATGCAATCAATTTTGCCAACGCAAATATCGGTGTGATGGCTACACTCTATAAAGGCGATGCGTTCCGCTTCATTATCGGGGATAATTCTGATATTATCAGCAACACGATATTTGCTGACTCTGGGAGCAATATACAGCTTTTTAAGGGGCATACCTTTTTCATCAATCTAATCAAAAGAAAAGAAGAAGAGGGCAAAATGTCATCATTTACAGCCCAATTCTACTACCGACTCAATCCCAAGCAAAACCATGCAGACACGAGCCTCAAGCTCGGAAATGAATATGGAGCAAACTTTTTATGGCAGTTTGCAAAAGGCAAGCAGCTAGGCTATATACAAGGCACAGTGGCAATGAGAGATGTGGATAAAATCAATAACATTGCTTTAGATGGTGGTTATGGAAATAGTGTTGGCACAGGGTTTGCAGTCGGAGGAAAATATGATTTGAGCGATCACTTGGGGTTAAAATATGATATCCATTTTATGACTTATGGACTCGATTATAATGCTTCAAATGTGGGTATCACTTTTGGAATGTATTTCAAATAATCTTTATAATTGCCCTTTAGGCAAGTGCTTAAAAAAAAAGGGGGGGGGCTTATGAAGTGATGGGATCTATCAGGCTAGGAATCAATCCAAATGCACTCTTAAGATCTCCTTGCTTGCTAGCAAGTCTAATACCTTAAGTGTCATAGCACTGATGGGTAAATCAGCTAATTCTTGGGGAGTGAAGAGCACTACTCCCTTGGAATCTTCAAGATATTTTTTATCTGAGAGCAAATACACTCTTACCTCTAAGCGATGGTTTGTATAAAAATGCTTAAAAGACCCTATCAATGGGAACTCTAAAAGTCTATCACTGCATATTTTAGGAAAATTATATAATCCTTGATAGGATAAAATATTATCCAAAGCCAGTGCGACCTTACCCTCTTGGATATACACTCCCAAATCATAAACAAGCTGCTTGTAGGTTATTTTAGACTTTTGTGTATAAAGTGTGGGCGTGTCTTTGCCCTTGCAGTGGCTTTGCAACGGGCATAATGGGCATTTTGGCAAAAGTGGCAAGCATACACTCGCCCCAATATCTAGGAGGGCTTGATTATGACTGAAGCTATCTGTGTGGTTGAGAAATGCTTGAGCATATCTTTGTAACTCGCCCATACTAGGTGCTTTGAGGGCAAAGAATCGTGAAAGCACTCTTTTGATATTCCCATCTACAAAGCTCACAGCCCGCCCAAAGCCAAAACAAGCAATAGCCCCTGCTGTATACGCCCCGATACCAGGGAGTTTGATGAGCTCTTTAGGGTCAGAGGGCAAGGATTGGCGACAGATTTTAGCTGTTTTGAGCATATTTTTTGCCCTCAAGTAATATCCCAACCCACGCCATAGCCTTAAAACAGCATTTTCATCAGCCTTTGATAGCACTTCTAGTGTGGGGAAAGTATCCAAAAAGGGAAAGTAATATTTATCCAAAACGACAGAAACTTGAGTCTGCTGCAGCATGATTTCACTGACATAGACACCATAAGGGGCATGAGTGCCTTTGAGATTACGCCAAGGCAAGCTCTTACGCCCATAAATCCCATACCACTCCAGCAACATCTGATGGATATGGTCTAAGGTTCTTTTTTCCATCTGTTCTTATCGAGTATTTTAATATGTCCTAATATAACCTAGCGAGCCTGCTTCAAAAGTCTATTTTTAATGTTTTTAAAACCTTGAGGGCTTAGGGCGTTTCAATCAAGGTCTTAGCATCGACAAAGGGCAAACCAAAGGCTTGGGCCACAGTTTTAAGCCCTATTTTGCCTCCATAGGCGTTCAAGCCATCTAATGCACCGGGCATTTTAAGCATTTCTTTCCAACCAGAATTAGCGATACTTAAAATATAAGGCATTGATTCATTAGAATAGCAGATACTCGCAGTTCTAGCGACCACACCAGGCATATTGGGAACGCCATAGTGCAAAATCCCATCAACAAAATAAGTCGGGTCATCGTGGGTTGTTTGATGGATTGTTTCAATACACCCCCCCAAATCGCAAGCAACATCTACGATAACACCTCCGGGATTGAGGAGCTTTAAATGTGTGCGTTTGATGACTTTGGGAGTTTGTGTCGCTGTGACTAGCACAGCCCCCACAACACCATCAGCACCTTTGAGTGCAGTTTGTATGCCCTCTTCGGTCGCATAAAGGAGCTTGACTTGATTGGCTATGACTAAAGGGTGGCTAGAAACTTTATGCACATCAATATCAAGCACCCAAACATCAGCCCCCATTCCTACCAAAGTCTTAGCCGCATTCATGCCCACGACCCCACCACCAACGACTACGACCTTTGCAGGAGGCACGCCCGCACACCCACCAATAAGAATCCCACGCCCTCCACGATGGGTGCAAAAATACTCAGCGATAAGCTGTGCAGCAAGCTTCCCTGCTACTTCGCTCATAGGGGCTAGGACAGGGTAGTTGTTTTTAGGACCAGGTATGGTTTCTCCACAGATTGAAGTCACGCCAGAATCCACCAAAGCTTGCGCGAGCTCTTTAGAATATGCTAAATCCAAAAAGCTATATAAAATCATATCTTTACGCAGATATTTGTATTCAGACTCTAAGGGTTCTTTGCATTTGATGAGTAATTGAGCCTTTTCCCAAACCGTTTTGGCTTCAGGGACTACTTGTGCCCCTGCTTCACGATACATCGCATCGCTAAAGCCGATTTCTTCCCCCAAGCCTGCTTGCACCAACACTTGATGGCTAGAGTTAGATTGGAGCAACCTAGCCACATCAGAGGGCACAAGCCCCACTCTGTGCTCATGATTCATGATTTCTTTTGGAATGCCTATAACCACTTTATATCCTTTATCACATATCGCACAATCAAGCGATAGTGCTTTTTATAATATTACCATCTTTTAGAATAAAGACAAATTTGTCCTTGTATTGCTTCAATACTTCGATGTCTTTGAGTGGATTGCCATCAATCAGGATCATATCTGCCCACGCACCTGGCTCTAAAACCCCTAGCTTGCCTCCTATGTATGGATTTCTCTTCCCGCTCATCTCAAATAACTCTGCATTACCTGAAGTCGCCATCACTAGAGTCTGTAAAGGGCTTAAAATCTCTGCAAAAGTCACCAAAGCTTCATTTTGAAAAGACGCAAGCTCAGGGCTAAACAATATATCTGTGCCAAAAGCATATTTTACTTTGTGTTTGAGTGCCATTTTGAGTGCATCTCTCCATTTGCCATTGAGTATTTTGCCCTTGCTGCCAGCTAAGAAATGTCCCTCAAAAGCTTGTATGCTTAGCCACGCCCCAACATTTCCAATCCTTTTGATCGTTTCTTCATCGGCCAACTGCCCGTGTTCAATCGAGCGCACTCCACCATCTAGGGCCTTTCGGATACCATCGACATTATATACATGCGAGCATACATAAGTCCCCCAATCCTTGGCAGCACCTACTGCAGCTTTGATTTCATCAAGACTAAACTGCACGCTATCTAAAGGGTCAAAATCTGATATCACCCCTCCACCTGCGCCGATTTTAATCTGACTCGCGCCTTTTTTGAGCTGTTCTCTGACAGCAGCCAAAACTTCAGGGACACCATTGACAACTCTGAAATTGCCTAATCTCTCTAATTCAGAGCGCTCTCCACCAAATTCAGGTGCATTTTCATAAGCTGGAGCAAAATCTCCGTGCCCTGAAGTCTGTGAGATGAAAGCCCCACTAGGGAAAATCCTAGGGCCTGTGATCATTCCTGAATCGATTGCCTTTTTGATACCAAAGCTAGCCCCTGCCATATCTCTCACGGTGGTAAAACCCCGCAAAACGGTGTCTTGGGCTTCTGTAACTGCAGCAGCATAAAATAGCCCTGGATCAGGCAGATTCACACTATCAAGCCCCGCAGCAGCAAACATCACATGCCAATGCGCATCGCTTAGACCTGGCATTAAAAACTTGCCTTGTGCATCGACAACTTTAGTGTTTTGCGGTGGCGTGATCGCACTCGAAGAAATTTTGGCAATTTTATTCCCCACAACCAAGACATTATTATTCCCTGATAGTGCTTTTCTGCCATCAAAAACCACAGCGTTATTGATCAAAACACTTTGTTTTTCTTTGTTATTGCTATTCAACAACTCTTGTGCACCCAAAACTCCGCTAAAAGCTAAGGCTCCACCTAAAATCAATGCTTCTCTTCTTTCCATAACTAAACTCCTTGTGTTCATCAAGACCATCTTTGGGATAGTCTATTTTGTATAACAACCTTTGTATGTAGTTTCAAATATACACAAAATATTTTTCAAATGGTATATTTTCTCTAAACTGCTAGATTGTTTTTAGAGTATATCTAAAATATTTAATACAAATAGTTATCATTAAATTTTATATGTTGTAAATTGTAAATAATTCTTATCAGTCAATAAAATCAATAAACAATATAGTATCCTTTATCGGAGCATTGCCACTCAAGATAAAATCATTTTAGTGTATAAAAAAGTAACAATTAAAAAAATTTATACTGATTTATCCATATAAAAAGATAAATTATTTGTAGAATCTAAAGGGGGCATATTAAAATTTATAATTGAAATGAGGCAATATGCAAGCAAGCAACAATGAAAGTTACGCGTTTTTGTTTTCAAAGTTTATCGCAAACACCAATGATTTTATCTGGGGGTATTATCTAGTGGTGCTTTTGCTTTTAGTGGGGCTTTACTATAGCTTCAAGCTACTTTTGCCACAGATTATGCTGGCTAAAGACGCCTTCAAGGTCATCACTGAAAAAGACCCTAATGCCAAGGGCAACAAAGACCATATCTCCCCTTATGAAGCCTTGATGATTAGTATGGGGACGCGTGTGGGTATGGGGACTATCGTGGGAATGGCAGTAGCCATTGTAGCAGGAGGCCCTGGAGCACTTGTTTGGATATGGATTGCAGCGTTTTTAAATGGCGCTGTTTCTGTGGCTGAAAACACACTCGGACAAATCTATAAAAGCAAAGATGGTGGGGCTTTCAAAGGCGGACCATCTTATTATTTAATCAAAGGTTTAAAGGCCAAAAAAGCTGCGATTTTATATAGCTGTATCACTATTTTGATTGGCTTTACTTTTATCGCACTCTATAGCAATACCATCTACACTTCATTAGAAACTTATTTCCCATCACAAGGCGATCCATCAAGCACTGGAGTGCATTATTTGAGTCTTTATGTTGGGCTGGTGCTGGCTGTTTTTGCTGGGGTGATGTTCTTTGGTGGAGGGCGATATATCGCTCGATTCACGAGTTATGTTACGCCTTTTATGGCAGGGCTTTTTATCATCATCTCTATCATCAGCATTTTAATGCATTATGAAAAGACCCCCGAAGTCATTGCAATGGTTTTCAAAAGTGCTTTTGATTTCCACGCAATTTTTGGAGGTTTTGCCGGAAGTGTCGTTGTTATTGGGATCCAAAGGGGGCTTTTTGCCAATGAAGCTGGGCTAGGCTCTGTCCCAGGGGCTTCTTCTTCAGCACACACCTCCCACCCTGTCAAGCAAGGTATTGTGCAAGCATTTTGTGTCTTTACAGATACTATCATTGCTACCTTATCAATCCTCTTTATGCTCTATAGCGATACCTATGCTAAGCTCATGGCCAATGCCACAGATGGAAAAGCACAGATCAAAGATGCAATGCCCTTAGTGCAATCAGCCATGAACGAGAGTTTGGGTATCTATGGAGAATATTACATCACATTTTTAGTCATTGTCTTGACAGCTACTGTTATCATTGGGGCGTATTATGTCGGGCAGATGAATGTGAAATATCTCAAAGACAGCCCTCTCTTGCTCTTTAGCTATCGTATTTTGTCTATATTTGTCGTATTTATCGGCACACAAATATCTGTAGCTTCAGCGTGGGGGCTTGCAAATATCGCAATGGGTCTAGGGGCTACTATCAATATCATTGGAGTGTTTTTACTCTCAAAAGTTGTCAAAATAGCCCTAGATGACTACAAAGCCCAAAGAAAGCAAGGGCGCAACCCCGTTTTTAACTCTAAAAAGCTCGGTATCAAAAATGCTGAGTGCTGGGAATAAATCAATCATAAAGGAAAAATCATGCAATTTGATCGTATCAAAGAAATCCAAAAAACCCTCCCCACTACGCCCATTTGGCAATGGAGCGCTACAGAAGTTGCCTTAGGTATCAGACACAAGGCCATTAGCTCGACTGAAGCAACTCAAAACGTGCTCAAAAGAATCCATCAAATCAACCCAAAAATCAATGCTATCATCAATCTGATGGAACAAAAAGCCCTCAAGCAAGCCAAGCAAGCTGATGATCTCATCGCGCAAGGCATAGTCCTCTCGCCTTTGCACGGCGTGCCGATAACAATCAAAGACAATGTTGATGTCAAAGGCGAGCGCAATACCAATGGAGGAGTGTTTAAAGATAGAATATGCCAAGAAGACAGCACGATTGCGACCAATTTCAACACAGCAGGTTGTGTGACTATCGGTATGACAAATCTACCAGAGTTTGCCATCAGATGGTTCAGTGAAAATCCACTTTTTGGACGCACGCTCAACCCTTGGAACCACCAAATCACGCCCGGAGGGAGTAGTGGTGGGGCAGCAGCAGCGACTGCTAGCGGTATGTGCTTTGTCGCACATGGAAATGATATCGGTGGCTCTATCCGTTATCCTGCCTATGCTTGTGGGGTGTTTGGGCTACGACCCACTTGGGGGCGCGTCCCACAATTTGACCCTAGCAGCCCTGGTGGGAGGACATTTGCTAGTGAATTTTTTTCTATCGAAGGTCCGATTGCCCGTTCGGTCAATGATATCCGTTTGGGGCTAGAGGTGCTCTCAAGAGGGAGCATTTATGATCAAGTCTGGGTCCCTGCGCCACTTGCTTATAACGACTCTAAAAATAGGCGAATCGCCCTTGTAACACAAATTGATGGTATGGATATAGAACCAGATATCAAAGAAAATCTAATCAAAGTCGCTAAATGGCTCCAAGCAGATGGCTATGTGGTCGAAGAAATCAAGTTGCCTGAGTTTGATATCGCTGCTGAAATCTGGGGCAAAATCCTCATCGCAGAAAAAACCACAACCATTGGGCATTATATCGATGAATATGGCTCTGAAGATGTCCAAAAGGCGTGGAGAGGTATGGTCTATGGAGCAGAAGCAGCCAAGGATATGCGGGAATATATTCTAGCGATCGCCAAACGAGATGAGCTCCGACGGATTTATAATGAGATTTTAGATACTTATCCAGTGATTATGCTGCCTATTTCGGGGAAAAATCCGTTCAAATATGGGGAAGATTTGCTAGGAGATGCGTATTTCAAAGATGTGATTATCCCCGCACAAATCCCTTTGCTCGCACTTGTGTGCTTGAACTACCCAAGTATGAGTGTGCCTACAGGTCTTAAAGATGATAATATCCCGCAAGGGGTGCAGCTTTTTGCTTCAGATTATCGGGCAGATCTGTGCTTGCAAGTGGCTGAAGATATTGAACGACATATCAAAATGCCCTATCGATTTGAAGACTAATCCCCTCAAATCGATTTTGTATCTCTCATAAAATATTGACTGACAAAATAAGCGATAAAGCAAACGATACTAAAAATGATCGTCCCATAAATCGCTGCTCTTTGTTCGATGTCAAAATACGCTCCCACCATTGAAATCACACACCCAACAATCCCAAGTATCTGGATACCTGGGGTCAGAGGGGTTTTATAGGGCAGGTCTTTGAGCTGATTGCCTTGCGCAAGATACCATTTTCTGAATCTGTATTGCGCGATACTCACACTCACCCACACAAGCATCATCGAAAAGCCACTCACAGCTATCAAGTTGTTGATAACGCTCTCAGGGGCAAAAAAGTAACTCAGCAACGCAATCAAAGACACTAGCATGGATAAAATCAAAGCATTGAGCGGGATCCCTTTGTGATTGAGGTGGGCAAAAAATTGCGGCAAGGTTTTCTTTTCTGCTAGCCCCCAGATCATTCTTGCTGCAGCATAAAGCCCCGAATTTGCTGTTGAAAGCAAGGCAATGATGAGGATAAAATTCATAATATCCCCTGCAAAAGGCACTTTGAATATCTCAAGCACGCCCACAAAAGGACTTTTTGTGATACTTGCATTATCCATTGGCAAAAAAGTCGCGATGATAAATACCGAACCGACAAAAAAGATAATCAAACGCCATAAAGTCGCATTGATTGCCAAAGGCATTGCTTTAGCAGGGTCTTTGGTTTCACCAACTGCCACACCAATAACCTCCGTGCCTGTAAAGGCAAAATTGACAGCTAAAATCGTCATAAAAACTGCTTGAAAGCCCTTAGGGAAAAATCCTTGGTAGTCTGGAGTCTGGAAATAAAAGTTTGCAAAAGTTTGCTCAAAACCCCCAAGATATAGATGATAAATAATCATTCCAAAGCCAATGAGCAAAAACACACTCACAGCAATCACTTTAATCAAACTCAAAAAAAACTCACTCTCTGCAAACACCTTCACCCGATAAACATTGAAGCTAAAAATAATCGTTGCAAAACAAACCACCCATACCCATATAGGGACGCTAGGCAGCCATTTTTGCATCAAAAAGCCCACAGCAATAAACTCCACTCCCACCGTTACCACCCAATTGAGCCAATAAAGCCAAAAGATCAGATACCCCACAGATGGAGAGATGAAGCGGTGTGCATAATCGCCAAAGCTCCCTGTATGCGGGAAATATGAGCTTAGCTCACCCAAAGAAAGCATGACAGAATACACAATCACAGAAGCGACACAATATGCAATCAAAGTCCCCAAAGGCCCTGCTGTAAAAATACTCTGCCCTGTCCCGACAAAAAGCCCTGTCCCCATAGCCCCGCCAAATGCTATCATCACGAGATGGTGGGTTTTGAGATCGCGCACAAACAAATGGTTTTCTTTTTCCATCTTACCTCCATCAATATAGATTTTTATCTTTTAATCATATGCATTGTCTTTGAAAAATCTGCAATAAAATACATAAAATTTTTTGATTTTTGTAATTTAGTAACAAATTAGAAAAATTTAATTTTTTTGCTATGCAATTATTCTGAAATATGTTGTAAAATAATTGGGTATAGTTTATTTTACAAATGCTACCTTTTGAGGCTTTATGTTCCTTTATGTAACATTTCTACACTCCATATGGGTAATATTACCGACTTGATGGGTAATTGTTGGGGATTTTAAGAGAAGTTAACATAGTCTTACGCAAAGCTTTGAAATCTATAAAAATATTAAGGAAAAAGTAATGGACAATTTAGTCTCAAAATCCATTCAGTTAGCAGAAATGCTACAAGAAAAAATCACCCAAAATATCTCTGCATCTGAAAAAAAATTCCATCAAAAGATGCAAAAACTTTTGGATAATCCTAAAAATAAGGTGATGTTGATAGAGCTTCTTGACCGAAGTTTTCGCTGTTTTGACAACAAGGCAAGATTCAATGAAATTGAATATATCTTAGGGAAATATGGCATTGCTGACTTTTTCTCTGCTTATGAGAAATTTTTGCTGATGGCTTTTCTCTCTGCTGGCAAGCTTGCTCCTAATATGAGCGTGCCCTTTTTTGTCAATCATATCCGTGAAGACACTAAAACGATGGTGCTTGATGAAGAAAAATCCAAGCTCGATGCCCATATCATCAAAAGAGAAGAGCAAGGGATCACTTTAAATGTCAATCTCATTGGTGAAGAAGTGCTCGGTGAAGCTGAAGCACTCTATAGAATGCATAAATATGAAGAAGCCCTAAAATCTGAACATATCAAATACATTTCTATCAAAATAACCACGATTTTTTCGCAAATCAATATCATTGATTTTGACTACTCTAAAAATGAAGTCATCAAACGACTTGATACTCTCTATGGCATTGCCCAAGAATACGAAAAAAGACACAATGTGCAGAAATTTATCAACCTAGATATGGAAGAGTTCAGAGATTTAGAGCTCACCGTTGCTGCCTTTATGGAGTCAGTTGCTAAGTTTGATATCAACGCTGGTATCGTGCTGCAAGCTTATATCCCCGATTCTTTGATGTATCTCCAAAAACTCCACGCATTTTCAAAACAACGCGTCCAATCAGGCAAACCACCCATCAAGATCCGATTTGTCAAAGGCGCAAATATGGAATCAGAAGAAACCATCGCCTCCCAAAAGGGCTGGGCACTCCCTACATTTTCTAGAAAAATGGATACCGATTCCAATTACAATAAAATGCTAAATTTTATCCTTGAGGGTGATAATTATAAATATATTAAAATCGGGATTGCCTCGCACAATATTTTTGAAATTGCCTATGCTTACACAAGGATTGAAGAGAAAAATGCCCAAGAAAGCTTCACATTTGAGATGTTAGAGGGCATGAGCTTGCAGGCCTCGTATGAGCTCAGTCAAATGCATCAATTGATTCTTTATGCGCCTGTGTGCAACCAAGAGCATTTCAACAATGCGATTGCTTATTTGGTGCGTCGTTTGGACGAAAACACAAGCGAAGATAATTTCATGCGCTATTTTTTCAATCTCAAAGTAGGCTCCAAAAACTGGGAAATCCAAAAGCAGCTATTTTTAGACTCTCTGAGCAACATTGCTAAGCTCGATAATGCCACACACAGAGTGCAAAATCGCCTCTTACCCCAAAAAGGTATCAGCACTTATGGGCATAAAGAATTCCATAATGAAAGCGATACGGATTTTATCCTCCCTCAAAACAGAGAATGGGCGCAAAAAATCAAAGATAAATACAGCCATCTGCCTATTTTAGAGCTTTATCCCATCGCAGGTGAGCGCTTAGAAGCACAAGAAATGAAAAAAGTGGATATTTTTGACAAAATAGCCAATAAAAAAATCGCCACTATCGCACTTGCCAACCAAGAAATTATTCAAAAAGCTCTCCAAATCGCTAAAGACGACAACAGCAAATTTTCTCAAATGGACTCTAAGACAATCCATCAAATCCTCTCCCGTGCTGCCCAGAATTTGCGTGAAAAACGAGGGGATCTCATCGGGATAGCTGCCCTAGAAGTGGGTAAAACCTATGCAGAAACAGATGCTGAAGTGAGTGAAGCGATTGACTTTTTAGAGTTCTATCCCTATAGCCTTGAAGTGCTCAAAGAGCAAAATCCTAAGACACATTTTGCCCCCAGAGGTGTAGGCGTTGTCATCGCACCTTGGAATTTCCCAGTAGGTATCTCAGCAGGCACAATCGCTGCGCCATTGGCTGCGGGCAATCGCGTGATTTATAAACCCTCTAGTCTATCAAGCGTTACAGGCTATATGCTTTGTGAATGCTTTTGGGAAGCAGGTATCCCCAGAGATGCACTGATCTATCTCCCTGCAAAAGGCTCAGATATCAGCAAATATCTTTTAAAAGACCCTGCTGTGAGCTTTGCAGTGCTTACAGGGGGCGAGGACACGGCGTATAAAATGCTTGAAGCCAACCCCGCACTCTTGCTTTCAGCAGAAACAGGCGGGAAAAATGCAACGATTGTGAGCAAAATGGCCGATCGCGATCAAGCAATCAAAAATATCATACACTCAGCCTTTAGCAACTCTGGGCAAAAATGCTCAGCTACTTCACTTTTGATCCTAGAAGAAGAAGTCTATAATGATGAAAATTTCAAAAAAACTCTCATCGATGCGACAAAGAGTATGTCAGTGGGCGATCCTTTTGTCCTTAAAAATAAAATCGGCACACTTGCAGATAAAGTTTCTGACAAGGTGCAAAAAGCAATCGATACAAAAGAAGCACACGAAGAATGGGCTATCCAGCCAGAATTTATCGATAACAATCCTTACTTGATGAAGCCAGCAATCAAATATGGCACAAAAGAGGGCGATTATACACACAAAACAGAGCTTTTTGTCCCTATACTTTCTGTGATGTGTGCTAAAGATCTCCCACACGCTATTTCGATTGTCAATGCCACAGGATATGGGCTTACAAGTGGGCTAGAATCTCTTGATGAGAGGGAGTGGGATTATTATATCCAGCATATCCAAGCAGGCAATATCTATATCAACAAGCCCACAACAGGGGCTATCGTGCTACGCCAGCCTTTTGGTGGGGTCAAAAAATCAGCCATTGGATTTGGTCGCAAGGTAGGGATATTCAATTACATCACACAATTTACCCATATCACGCAAGAAACCCCTGATACACATCTGCTCTCTACCCCCCTTGTGAGTGCGCTAGAGAATCTGCAAACATCTCCCCAGCTCAATGGAGCGCAAAAGCACAGCCTAGATACCATCATAGCAATGGCAAAAAGCTATGCTTACCACAACAAAAATGAATTCCAAACCCAAAAAGACTATGTGCATATTCGTGGCGAGGACAATCTATTTTCTTATACAAAAGTCAAATCCATTGGCTATCGTATCCATCAAACAGACAGCCTAGAAGATATCATGGGTGTCATCATCGGGGCAAATACTTGTGGAATCCCTTTGAGTCTATCGATCACTTCCAAAGACGATAACCCACACTTTGCCTTTGTAGCTAGCCATCTCTCTGCGCTTGGTCTTGAAGCCACAATCCACTATGAAAACGCTAAAGATTTTGCTGATAAAATCTCACAATTTGAGCGCGTGCGATACTTTGGTGAGTCTGATGGCTCTGACCCCATCTATATAGCTGGTGCTAAAAATGCCATTGTGATTGCTGCAGCAAAGCCACTCATCAATGGACGCTTTGAATTGCTTTATTATCACTTAGAAAAATCTGTCAGCATCTCCTATCACCGATATGGGAATTTGGGTGCTAGAGCTCTTGTAAAAAAGGATTAAAATGGGTTTAGAAACAGTCACTTTGAGTTTTCCGATTGTTACAACTTTTGTAATTTATTCTTTGATTATGCTCTATATTGGGTTTTATTTTTATCGACGCAATGAAACTACAGAAGACTATTTTTTAGGGAATAGGACAATGGGGCCTTTTATCAGTGCACTTTCAGCAGGGGCTTCTGATATGAGCGGGTGGCTTTTGATGGGCTTGCCAGGGGCTTTGTATATCGGTGGGCTCGCACAGAGCTATATCGCAATTGGTCTTAGCATTGGAGCTTTGATCAATTGGTCATTTATCGCTAAAAGGCTGCGTGTATATACAAGCGTGATTGCAAATTCCATCACAATTCCTGATTATTTTGAAACCCGTTTTTCTGATGATAAACATATCTTGCGGCTATTGTCTGCATTTGTCATTTTGATATTTTTCACTATCTACATCTCTTCGGGGTTGGTGAGTGGAGCGAAGCTCTTTGAAGCAACTTTTGGTATCAAATATAGCTATGCTTTGATAGTCGGCACGATTATTATCGTTGCTTATACATTTTTTGGAGGGTACAAGGCAGTTTGTTGGACAGACTTGATACAGGGGCTTTTGATGATGGGGGCTTTGGTTGTAGTGCCTTGTGTGATGCTCTATCACTTGGGTGGTTTCTCTGAAGCTGTTTCTTTGGTGCGAGAAATCAAGCCAGAGGCATTATCTTTTGGAACAGGCGTGAGTGCTGTAGGGATTATTTCCTCTTTGGCGTGGGGGTTGGGGTATTTTGGTCAGCCTCATATTTTAGTCCGTTTTATGTCCATACGCTCCACAAGAGAAATCCCCACAGCCACGACTATTGGGATTTCTTGGATGGTGATTAGCCTTTTTGGGGCTTGTTTGATGGGATTTTTAGGGATTGCTTATATTGTGAAATTTGATGTTTCTCTCAATGACCCCGAAAAGATTTTTATTGTCATGAGTCAGCTCCTTTTCAATCCTTGGATTGCTGGAATTTTGCTAAGTGCTATCCTAGCAGCAATCATGAGCACAGCAAGCTCGCAGCTCTTGGTGTCTTCTTCGACAATTGCTGAGGATTTTTATCGCAAGATATTCAACAAAGAAGCTTCAACAAAACTTGTAATGATTTTTTCGCGTATTGCTGTTTTATTGGTCGCTTGCGTGGCGTTTTTTATCTCTACAGACAAAAACTCAAGTGTCTTGCATATCGTTGCGTATGCGTGGGCAGGGTTTGGCGCTAGTTTTGGGAGCGTGATGATTTTTTCTCTATTTTGGTCGCGAATGACCCGATTGGGGGCGATTGCTGGAATGCTTACAGGTGCAGTGGTTGTGGTTGTTTATAAAAACTTTGCCCTAGAATATTTTGGAGTTTATGAAATTATTCCAGGATTTTTGTGTGCGAGCATTGCGATTGTTGTTGTGAGCTTGATGGGTCCAGTGAGGGCAGGCACTAAAGAAGCCTTCAACACTATGCTAAAAGAGATTGATAGAAATTCCAGATAAAGGCTATTGATGCGAGCTTTGATGTTTGTATCTATGATGCTATGGGGGCTGACTTGGACTGCGTCTAAAATCATGATTGAACAACAAGTCGATCCCTTCATCATCGCTTGTATCAAATGCGGGATTGTGACTTTGAGTTTTTTGCCTTTGATGTTTTCTCTCAAAATCCCTTTTTGGCTCCCTAAAAATGCGATTTTACCTACCATCTTAGTAGGAGTTTTTAATACAATCTATAATTACTTGCTCCTTGTGGGCTTGCGTTATGGTGATGCTGGCAGTGCAGGGGTCATCGCTGAGGTGCTATCCCCTATCTTTGCTACAATCATCTGGACAATGATTAAAAAAAACACACTCTTACGCAAGGAAAAAATCGGACTGCTTTTGGGGATGGTATCAGGGGCATTTTTAGTAGATATTTCCCGACCATCTGCCCTATTCTCGCTCTTCAATCTCATCTATGTATTTGCTGCTTTGATGTGGGCGTCCCTTACAATCAGCTCGCGTTATGCCACCGAATCATCTAACCCTATTGCCATTAATTTTTATAGCACCCTTGTGCCCTTTGTTGTGTTTTTGCCCTCTTTGTTTTTGCAAGATACCCAGCCCTTATTTGAGGTTGGCTGGAGCTTTTGGCTCTCTATGTTGAGTGTGACTATTTTATCAACAACCTTTGCTACAACTATTTTTTATAAAGGCATTAAAGTCCTTGGTGTCACACAAGGGGGCGTGTTTGTGCTTTTGGTGCCTATTGGAGCTTTGTTGTTTGCGTGGATTATCTTGGGCGAAGTGCCCAAACTCCATACGATCTTAGGAGGGCTCATTGCGATTGGCGCAATCTATCTCATCAACTTCTATCGCCCCAGATCTCGTTGCTAATTGATTGCAACAGCCCATCACAAGATTGCCTTAAGGTGATGGAGTGGGGGTGCTTGAAAATGAGGGGGTGGGATTTCTTCTTTTGGGCATGGGTCTGTAGTTGGGGTTGAGCTCCTCTTTGGGCTGCATTTGTCTGCTCCGCACTTCTACAGATTGCGTGCGTCTGGGGCTATCGCCTACATTTTTTCGTATAGGGCTTTGTCGCCTTCTTGGCTGGATCTGAGGGCTAGGCGCAGGCTGGATAGACCTTTTGCTAAATCCTAAATCCATTCTAAACCCCAAAGACACTAAATAATCTGTATTCATATGGCTAAAAAAAGTCCGCTTCGCATAAAAATAAAATTGCACTTTATCGCCCAATACAAGATGAGAAGCAAGCCCTGCTCCCAAACGATAATCAACAGGCATTTTTGCATGAATTGGATAGTCTGTATAGCCCTCTTGAATCATATACACATCTCCACCCGTGCTTGAATCATATGCAAAGTCCAATCCCGCACGCATATCAAAATACACAAAATGATTCTGAAAAATCTTCCCCACATCTAAAAAAAGCTTATTACCAAAAAATTTGCCTGCTTCTTGATTGATAGCAATATGAATATCTGAAAAGCCCATATCCCCCGTCTTAGGGTCTAAAAAAGGCGCTGTAGTCTTATAACCATACCCCCCACCATTGATATATGCCCAACCAAGCTTGACCCCTGGCTCTACAAACCAGCTTTTATCTGCTGAAATAGGCGCTTTAAAGCCCACACGAAAATTTAAAAATATCAGATTATAAGTATTTTTAAAATGATTATAATCAAGCTCTTGTGAGCCATCGGCGTTATAATTTGTAAAAACATATTTGGTATAAGCATCAATACTGATACCAAAATTTTTCTGATAATACCAGCTCCCTTGCGCATATGCCCCCAAACCAAGTGCATAAGCTTTCCCTGTATAAAAAGGTGCGACCAAACGCATAGAAGTATAATCCCCCAATCCCCCAACAAACCCCCTAAACCCCTCATAACTCCACGCATAATCATACCCCCCCTGAAAGCTCCAATAAGCGTTTGCTGTGCTCTCATCGCTCAATTTCCCTGCATAATAATCTGCCCATATGTGCTGATAAAAATCTTGAGGCAAATAAAATAGCTCATCAATATGCTTGGTGATACTATCAGTATGTATCCGATAAATACTGTATTGGACGCCCAAAAGCTTGGTGATCTGCGTGCCTAAATCATTTTGAGAAACAAAAAACAAAGGGGCCTTAGGGGGAGGGTCAGTGATGGGAGCAGGCATGGGGTCTAGGTCTTTGGGCTTTTCAGTAGGCAATGCAGGAGCAGGAGGTGTGATGGCAATAGGAACGGGCGTGAGCTCGGGCTTTTTGGGTTCAGGCGTAGTGGGCTCAGGCTTTTCTTCTTTTTTAGGCACTTCTGTGGCAGGAGGGTCTTTGGGCTTTTCAGCTGGTGTGGTATCAGGTTTTATCGGTGTGATTTCAGGGGGTGGGGTGGGCTCTACCTTAGGGGGTGTCGGGGCAGGCTCAGGTTTAGGAGCAGGTGGGGGTGTAGGAGCAGGTGGGGGCGATGGCGTGGCAGGGGCAGGCTTGTCTTCTTTTTTGGGTGGGGTGATGGTAGCAGGAGTCAAGGGTTTAAATGGAATCGATTTGATCGCATCTCCGATGACCCATTGATAGCCCCTGCCTATGGGGAGTTTGTTGATATTTGCCTTAAAAGTAAAAAGTCCGATTTTGACATCTTTTGTTTCAAAGTTTAGCCCCACCCCACCTTGCAAGATTTTAGCCACTTCAATAGCATTGGGCGTGGGCTTGGTGAAGGCTTCGATATTGCTATAATCTGGATAGATTTGCAAGTAGTGCTTGCCTGTGCTGTCTTTATTGATAGTGATATGATCGCTTTGATTGGTATGGAAATTTGTCATCAGCTTAAAAATACCATTATTCCCCTTGAGCTCATCGACTACAAGTGTCCTTGGGCTATAAGTAACGGGATCACTGAGGCGATTTGTCTTAGCATCAAAGCTCACTTCGCCATCTTTGATACTGATAAAATCGACCATTGAAAGCTCTGATTCGTTTTTTTCGATACTAGCATTGTTGATATCAAGGATATTGACCTTAGAGCTAGCTGCTAAGACCCATTTTCCCCCATTAGACAAACGAAGCTGGGCTTGCCCACTGCCTTGCAAAGAAAAGCGACCTTGGAAAAAACTATCGGGATTGGTGAGATTGATATAAACCCTTGAAGCAGATGTCGTGGTATTTTCGACAGAAATATCCCCTTTGAGCTGAATAATATTCTTATCATCTAGCACACTGCCATCAGCATTGGCATTGACTCTAATGATCCCCCCTCCACCCACAGAAAATATCGAACGATAGCCCTTTCCGCTGCCTTTCCAACCTATCGATGGAACCATTTTAGAAGCATCGATAGTAACATTTTTATTGAAAATAAAAGCCCCACCATCGCCATCATTGATATTAAACAACCCTCGCGCTATATAAAAATCATTCCCCACAACCATCACGCCCATATTGACATCAAAAACAAAAGTCGGGGCAGAGTTGTCAAATGTCCCACGGCGTCTGGATAAAAACATACCTTCGATTTTATTAGGACCAGCAAGATTGCCCAGTCTAAAAACAATATTCCCCCCACCCTGGATACGATAAGTAGGCAGACTATCCCCTGCTTTTTCCCTACCCCGCCCACGAAAAAGCATTCCAGCCCAGTCATTATAATTGCCCGGTATGCCTGATACATCAACAACCACGGTGGCATCATGGGGGATATGCATCGTATCATAGCCGTGGAACAAAATGCCTGTATAGCGATATTTTTCATCGGTAAGCTCGCTAGTCAAATAACCACTTGGGGTGTTGGTAAAATCTATATTTTCGACATAATGGTGTGTGCCAGAGGTAAAATTTTGGGGCAATTGGGTCACACTTGTGTTATCAGCCCCCCAAAGAGATGTGATAAAAAAGATTAAGATGAATTGTAATTTATTGACTTGCATACCAACCATATAGGATTATTTTGATTTTTAACCATCAAACATTATTACTATATATTATACTACAACTTCTAAGGCTATTTGGATACCACAAAAAGTTTATCAATCCCAAAGAATTTTATCAATCATCACATTATTGATAAAATAAAACAATAGCCATACAAAAAGTATATTTTTATTTGATGGATACCTCACTTTTTATTCGCCTTGCCCTTTTGATTACCCCTCTTAGCCCCTCCCCCATTTAAGTGCAACATAAAATTTATTTTGATAGAATACATATCATTTAGTATGCTTTGATTTATCTTTAAGATAGAATCTTGCTCTATCTTGTGCCATAACTATTTTGCCTTGTTTGG
>NZ_MLAP01000049.1 GCF_002272865.1 Helicobacter sp. 12S02634-8
ACCTTGCTAAATCTCTGCCTTCTTTGTCTTTGAAACTACCTGTAAGGATTGTTATGAGATCAATCAGAAGCCAAACAATATTAATCAATAGACCATAAATAGTGATGGTTAAAAGAAGTTGCACCACTCCTGTGCCTATCTTGCCTGTATAGAAGCGATGTGCTCCTAGAGTGCCTAAGAAAAACCAAAGCAAAAGAGTTACCATAAAACTACGCCCCTCTTGTTTGATCTTACAACCACAATGGGTGCAGATCACGGCTTTGGGATTGACTTCTTTGCCACATTCTGAACAATACATCAAAACTCCTTGAATAGATTTTTATATTTAAAGGGATACTTGAATATCCCTACTTCTCAAATGGATTACATTAGGATACTAATCAGCATCCTCTTCAGTATCCTCTCTAGTGGTATTTTGAAGGCTCTCCATATATTTTCGTGCTTTAAAAGCTTCGTATAATTTTGGATCCGCTTTATTAAAAATAATTTCAAATACTTTTTGAAAATCTTTATGTGTAGATTTTTTTAATAAAGACATTGTTTCAGCATAGACTTTATAATACAAAACAATGTCTTTTTCTATCAAAAATCGATAATGCTTTTCTACATCATCATCTAGCTTCATCGTTGATATAATTTTATAAAAATATATGATCCCAAGAACGCCAAACACCATCCAGCCAATGGCAATGATGATTGATAAAAATGTGCCGAATGCACCCAATGCTACTAGTTCCATTGATAACCTTTCTATATTTTAAAATTTAAAACTCAATTCAAGTGCAGCGAGTAGATACCCTATTTTTGGATACCTTATCAATTTTTGCTATCACTTGTCTTTCCTCACTAAAACTTAAAGCCAATACCAAGGTTGAACGCTAGGTTATTGAAAGCAATATTCCCCACTCTTGCAATATCATATAAATTGCGTGCTAAATCCCTGCGTTTATAGATTGCAT
>NZ_MLAP01000050.1 GCF_002272865.1 Helicobacter sp. 12S02634-8
AGGGGATTTACTCGCAAAGAGCCCACCCCCATCAATGCTGCCCTCAACTATGGTTATGCAATCATCAGAGGTTCTATAGCAAGGAGTCTAGTGAGTAGTGGGCTTTTGCCTACTTTGGGGATTTTTCACAGAAACCAATTCAATGCTTTCAATCTAGCTGATGATATGATGGAGCCTTATCGGGTGTTTGTGGATTCTTTGGTTTGTCAGATGCTAGATCATCAAAAACTTCAAGATGGGTTTGAGAGATCTCATAGGCAGTGTTTGGTCGGTATTTTGCACGCAAAGATTTTATGTAGGGGCAAATTTTATCCGATGTATCGCTCTATAATGCGAACAATTTGGTCATTAGCCAATGTGTTAAGGGGGCTTGGAGATGGCTTGGCTTTGGGCGTGTTTGAAAAGGGGGAGTCTGATGGAAGAGAGATTTATGAGAATTTTGGTGATGTTTGATGTGCCTACGCATACCAAAGAAGACAGGAAAAGCTCGGCAAGATTTAGAAAAGAATTGCTCAAAGATGGATTTATTATGTTGCAATTTTCAGTCTATGTGCGTATTTGCAAGGGGGTTGCTAGTGCGAATTCTCATTGCCAAAGGCTTGAGTTGATATTGCCACCTAGGGGGAATATACGAGCTTTGATATTGACAGAAAAGCAATTTGACCAAATGAAACTACTGCTAGGGAGTAAAAGTGACTTAGAAGAAGTGCATCAGCCCAGACAGCTGACATTGTTTTAGGGTTTTTTAGGGATTGTAACCCCGCACGGAACCCAATAACCGTTTATTTTAGGCAGTTTTCAAATTCTTCATACCAATGATAGCATATTTCTTATGGTTTTGATCCACAAAAACTCGCAAAATGCAAGAGGATAAGGGGATCTATTATACCATAGAAGAATTTGAGAACTGCCTAAAACTAT
>NZ_MLAP01000051.1 GCF_002272865.1 Helicobacter sp. 12S02634-8
CCCCTCCCCCATTTAAGTGCAACATAAAATTTATTTTGATAGAATACATATCATTTAGTATGCTTTGATTTATCTTTAAGATAGAATCTTGCTCTATCTTGTGCCATAACTATTTTGCCTTGTTTGGTATATCGTGTTGCTTTTGCCTGATGGGATGGTGTGGTATTGCCTTTGAGATTGCTTGGTGGGTATGAAGAAGGAAATGAAACGAGTAGCCTTGTTGGTGTGTCTTTGTCTGTGGTGTGGGGGTAAAGATTTATGTGGGGATAAAACCTTTGATATTTCTATCCATCAAGATACCTCTGCCCAAGAAGTCATTGAAGCCCTTGCAAATGAATGCTTTTTTAGTGTGATCTATGCAGATAAACCCACTCAAGAAATCCTCCACTCCCAAAAGCTCATCTTAAATCTTAAATCCCATACACTCAAACCCATCTTACAAATCATTGCTGATGAAGCAGACTTGGATTATGAAATCAAAGACAACCATCTCAAATTCAACCGACTCTTGACCCAGACTTTCAATATCGATTATATTGCCACAGCGCGTGTGGGTTCTAGCAATACTGATGTGATATTCTCTCAAGACACACAAAACAATCTCTATCAAAGAGATCTCTATAACACTCCTTTAGGCACAAACAATGCCCAACAAAAAGCAATGCTTTTAGGCAGTGAGCAAACAAGACTCCATATCGGACGCTCAGGGACTAAAATCTATTCTATCGATGAACCCAACTTCTGGGGAGAGCTAGAAAATGAACTCTATGCAATCACTTATCGCCCTGGAGATAAAAACCAACCCGATAAACTCCCCTTTAAGCCTATAGTAATCAATAAAGGTGCAGGACTCATTACCATCACTGCCTCCCCCTCACAAATCAAAAGA
>NZ_MLAP01000005.1 GCF_002272865.1 Helicobacter sp. 12S02634-8
CCTCCCTCCTTTTATTTAAAAATAAATAATACTTGGCGATAAGTATATTCTAATCAGAAAGGTTTGTCAATAGTATATAAAGTAATAAAATCTAGTCTTTTATATAGCTATTTTATGTCCTATGGATCATAGCTGATGGGTGGATTTGGGTTAAAAAGATATGAAATATTTTATCTATGGATACAAATAGATGTTGCATTTTATTGGTTGTGTGTGCCTTCTAATGTGTATGCAAAATCGTGATAATGCTTGATGTGGGGGGGATATGAGAGGATATGAAAGGAGGGTTGTGTATTTTTAGTATCTATTGTCGATAGATATTTGATAGGTTTTAGAGTGGTAATGATTATAGTATTTAAAATATTTAATTTTATGGAAATTTTTCTATTTTTGATAAAAGGTAAAATGATATTGATATATTTCTTTAATCCATTACTTTCCCTCATATCACCCAAATAAATCACTATGCTTGCCTATATCAATGCAAATTAAGATCAGTCCATCTTGTTGTTTTTGATAAATCAATAATAAATCAGGTCTTAAGTGGCATTCTCTGTATTTTTTCAATTTACCCATCAAGCTATGATCTCGATACTTTTTGTCTAAAACTTCATTATTGGCAAGCTTTTCTAAAACAATCTTGAATATATTTTTATCTTCTTCAGAGAGTTTTTTATATGACTTCTTGAATGATTTTGTTAGCTTAATGGTTGGCATCTAAAAAATCTATTGCTTCATTATAGCTAGAAAAGATATCGACTTTTCCATTTTCTGCTTCTGTGATCGCATTTTTTAGTTGTTTGCCAGGAGAGCTTTTGTCTATTTTTGGAAAAGCTGATTTTGTATTATTCCCTTTTCTAACCTGTATTTTTGCTTGTGGCTCTAGTTTGACTACGCTTTTTATAGCCTTTAGCAATCGCTCATCTGCATTGGATATTTTCAATATTAATTCCACTTTGCACTCCTTACATTTTCCCAAAAGGGATAATGCCCTTGATTTGTTGTATTATAGCATAGCCTTTTCTCTCAAGCTACAAACAAAATCCAAGGGAGCATAACAAGCCTTGAGTTGGGAATTTAACTTAAGGGGTGGTTATCAAACAACAGACATAAAAACTCTTTAAGTTTCCAACTGATGGAATATACAGCAATAAAGTGGTTACCATTTGAATATGCTTGAAAGATTATTTTAAATGGTAACCACTTTGGTAACCATTGTTCTAAAAATAGGGGAGTTTCGCAAATCAGGGGCTTGCAGAAAATCTATCAAAAAAATCTGCCAAAAAAGCTCGTAAAATAGGTGGTTTTAGAGGAAAATTGTATCAATGTTTGGAATATTGTATGCAAAAGAAAATGGAAATGGTGTCCACGGCGGGATTTGAACCCACGACCTTATGATTAGGAATCATACGCTCTATCCAGCTGAGCTACGAGGACTCAGGGACCGCACCTTGAGCATAGCTCAAAATGCAGTGAGTGATTATTTTTTCACTTTAGCTACAAGATCTTTAAGACCTTTTCCAGGTTTAAATTTTGGCACCATTTTATCGGCTGTTTTATAAGTTTTGCTGCTTCCAGGAACTTTTCCTGATTTGCCTTTTTGGAGAACGACTTCAAATTTTCCAAAACCTACTAGCTCAACATTTTGCTTTTTAGAAAGTGCTTTTTCTACAGCTGCTGTAAAAGCATTGACTGCGTTTTCAGCCTCTTTTTTGGTCGCAAATTCACCTGCATCTTTGACAAAATCTACAAATTCTGCTTTATTCATAATAGCCTCCATACTTGGAATATTTTTGTTTTTATTCAAAACTCGGCTATTCTACTTATATTTTCTCTTAAAATCAAGGCATTTAAGGGGATTTTGCAAACTTTAGGGGGAATTTTGCTCCTTTTTAAGGCATTTTTATATACAATAAGCTCCAAATTTATCCCTATCATCACTCTAAAGCAAAGGATTTGACAATGGCTCTAAAAGTCGCAATCAACGGAAGTGGGAGAATCGGACTCTGTGCAAGCAGAGTGATCGGCGCAAGAGATGACATTGAGCTTGTAGCCCTCAATAGCACTGCTGATATCGATACATTGCTACACCTCATCTGTTTTGACTCAGTGCACCGAGGCTACGATGCAGAAAAAATCGATGCGACAACCTTACGCATTGGCAAAAGCAAAAATGTAAAAATACTCTCCAATCGCGATCCATTGCAGCTAGACTTCTCTGCGTATGGGGCAAGGGGCGTGATTGAATGCACGGGCAAATTCAACTCTTTGGAAAAATCCTCCCTCCACCTCAAAGACAACATTGAAAGAGTCATCATCTCAGCGCCTGCTGAAAATACCCCGACTTTTGTCTATGGCGTCAATCATACCACCTATCAAGGGCAAAAGGTCATTTCAAACGCTTCTTGCACGACCAACTGCCTAGCACCCATTGTCAAAGTCCTCCACGAGCGTTTTGGGATAGAAAACGCCTTGATGACAACGATCCATAGCTACACCAACGATCAAAATCTCTTAGATGTCAAGCACAAAGATATCCGCCGTGCTAGGGCTGCAGGGCTCAATATGATCCCCACGACAACAGGTGCAGCCAAAGCCATTGGGCTAGTGATCCCCGAGCTTGAAGGCAAACTCAATGGTATTTCTATTCGCGTCCCCACTCCTGATGTGAGCTTGATTGACCTCAGCGCTAATCTTGCCACAAGCACCACAAAAGATACCATCAATCAAGCACTCACAGAAGCACAAAATAGCTCAATGCAAGGTATCATTGCTGTGGATACAAACAAATGCGTTTCTAGCGATTTCATCGGCTCAGCCTATAGTGCCATTTTTATACCCGATAAAACGCTTGTGCTCGCAGATAAAAGTATCAAGGTCTTAGCTTGGTATGATAATGAAATGGGCTATAGCCACAGACTTGTAGATATGAGTGTTTGGGCGTTGAGCCATTAGAGATTGTAATGCTAACTTTCAATCAATATTTTGACAAAAACCCCGAGCTAAGACATCTTGCTCACCCCACTAAAAAAGCCTTGGATAATGTGTTTGGAATCATCAATGCAGAATATCGAGCCAAAAAGAGTGGTTATTACAGACTGCCCTTTGAAGAAAAAGCCCTCAAAGATTCCAAGCAATACATCACAGACCATCAAGCCCTCCTCAAACAAATCAAAAACTTAGTCATCATCGGCATAGGTGGGAGCTCTCTAGGGCTCAAAGCCATTGATAGTATCCTCCAACATCTCCCCGTGCGCAAAGAAATCACACTGACCTTTTTAGAGCATACCGATCCGATTGAAATACAAAAATCACTCTTTGGTATCAGCAAAGAAGATACTTTATTTGTCATCATCTCCAAATCTGGCACGACCATCGAAACTTCATCGTTGATGAAATATGTCATCTGGCGCTATGAGCTGCTTGCTAGCCAAGAAAGTAAAGAACATATGGTATTGATTACTGATGAAGACTCTCCTCTACATCTCTTAGCACAAGATCAAAATATCCCCGTGCTCACTATCGCTAAAAATATCGGGGGGCGCTTTTCTGTCTTGAGTAGTGTGGGGATTTTGCCTTTAATGCTTTTGGGCTATGATGTCAATGCCTTGCTGCAAGGGGCTGCTGCATTTGAACAGAGATTTTTTGAACGCAAAGAAGAGCACTTGCTTAAAAAAGCAATTTTTTTAGCCAAAAATCGCGAACATTTTCCGATCAATATTCTTTTTTCATATTCGAGTGCGCTCAAAGATTTCAACTCTTGGTATGTGCAGTTATGGGGAGAGTCGCTAGGAAAGCTTGATATTTATGGTAAAAAGGTTGGTCTTACGCCGATTGGTCTTATCGGGAGTATCGATCAGCACTCATTTTTGCAGCTCATCGCACAAGGACTGATGGATAAAACCGT
Organism: Helicobacter sp. 12S02634-8; assembly: GCF_002272865.1. GTDB lineage: Bacteria > Campylobacterota > Campylobacteria > Campylobacterales > Helicobacteraceae > Helicobacter_J. The sequence continues at coordinate 3,908 of NZ_MLAP01000005.1, forward strand.
GACTTTTATCAGCCTAAATCGGACCAAATATGCCGAACCCAAAATCCCTGATTTAAAATGCAAATACCTTGAATCGACAGATTTTGTCAATAATACCTCCTTTGCTAAACTGCTCAATCTCCAGCAAATCGCCACGATGGAAACGATACAAAATGAAGGTATCCCTACAGACCATATTGAAATCGATGAGCTGTGTGAGGGGAGTGTGGGGAAGTTGATTATTTATTTTGAGCTTTTGACTTCGTGTGTGGGCGGGATTTTTAATATCAACTCCTACGATCAGCCTGCTGTAGAGTTTGGCAAAATCCGATTGAGAGAGATGTTTTGAATCCAATCAATCAGCAAGGCTAGGAAAGGCTAAGAGATGGGATATTTTCAAAAGTATCTGCAAAAGTATCTATATGCATGATGTGATACCACTAACTAATGTAAATATATGCTCTGATTGCAAGGTCAGCACTCCATGAATACACTCAAGGTATGCTTCAATCAGTATATTTTACGCTATATGCATCTTTATGACCCTGGTTATTTTAGCTTGATCTATGCTTTTAAGACGCTCATTGCAGTGTTTTTGAGTATTTTTATCAATGTGCTATTGTTTGGCCCTGCTGTGATTGTATGGGCAGGTTTGTTGCCGATCCATATTTATTTTTTGAATACCTTGATTGGCGATAGACCTTCAAAAATAAAATACCTGATTGCCTTTGTGTGCTTGAGTGCTTTGGCTGTATGGATATTTAGCATAGTGGCAGATTATGGGGTTTGGCTGTCTGTGCCTGTGGTGGTATTGGCTTTTATAGTGGGGATTGTGGGGGCTTATAGTATCGATTTGCAAAAAGTCCTCAATATGGTTCTCATCAATGGTCTAGTCGCTTGTATCTATGTGGATTCTCAAATCTCCTTGAGCTTAAATCACGAGATTTTGACGATTCTTATAGGTGGTGGGAGTGGGATTTTGCTGCAGCTTTTTGTGTTTGTGGGCAAATATGGAAAATTCACCAAAAAAAGATTCCCACCCTTGCTCTTTGATTTAGAATTAATGCTCCAAAGCATTACAGACACAGCCGATTATCCCCAAATTAGAGATAAGACACTCCAACAAATTGAGAGTATCAAATATATTTTCAACTCTCAAGCAAGCAAAATCAAAGACCCCCATACAGTCAAAAACGCCAAACGAGCTTTATTCTATCTCTATCGGATTGAAGAAATCTACCACTCGATTGATTCGATCCATCATTATTTCACAACTCAAGGCTTCCCAAAGCTTTTTACCCATCTCCAAAGAGAAATGATACACAATCTCAAAGAGCTATCCAAGCTTTTTGAAGCCCATCGCCCGCACCTAGAAAGAAACGCCCTCCAAGAAGCCTTGAGGGCTGATAACATCGCAATAGACAGAGTGTTTATCAATTCGATAAAAATCATCTATAACAAAATGGAGTCTTTCCGCAGAGGCGGGGAAGAAGAAGCCTATCTTGCGCAGTTTGTCCCCCCAAAAACGCTCAAAGATATTTTAGGAGTATTCCAATATGCCCACCCTATCTTTCGATATTCGATCAAATACGCCCTAGTGCTTGGGGCAAGTATCTTTGTAGCCAGATACCTCAAGATAGACCACGGCATGTGGATTGCTATGGGGGCAATCGCTATCATCAGACCAAGCCTAGGGAGTATCAAAGGTATCAGCAAGGATTATGTGATCGGGACTTTTATCGGATTACTCGCAGGTATAGGGCTTGTGATGGTGTTTGGAGGGACGCAGGTATTCCATCTTTTATTTTTGGTCGTTTTGTTTTTATTCATCTATTTAAAAGTCTATCCTTATTGCTTATGGTCTGGGGTGATGATGGTGGCGTTTGTGATGTTGTTTGCGAGCTTGAGGGCAGATTTTTTGCCATTGATTTTTGATAGATTTTTGTATATTTTGATAGGTTTTGGGATCGTGTTTGGGGCTTTTTGGTTTTTATGGCCCAAATATAGCCGCGATGAAGTGATACCTAATATCAAAAATAATATCTTACAGCTAAAAAAGCTCACAGCCACAATCTTAGAGGGATTGGGGACAATGATGGATGCACGCAGGGAGTTTTTGGGGCTACAAAGTGTATTTTTCACTCAATACAATCAGCTCAATGCCTCGATTCAAGAAGCAGCAAAAGAAAACAATATCCCAAACACTTCTGAAATCACTCACGCATTGAACGCTCTCAAATACATCGATCATATCCATCAAAACACCAACAAACTCTATGATTATTTGCTGCATATCCCACAAGCTGAATTATGCGATAATAGAGAGCTTTTCAAAAATGATATGACCCTGCTCTTGACGCGATATGAAATGCTCTCAAAGCTCATTGATGGGCTGCCTTATTATTTCAAAGAAGAAAAAGATGGGCGATTTTTATGTATGGAAGAAAAATTCAGTATGATAGTCGATAATATTTTTGACTTACAAAATCAACTCTATCTGGTTGTTTTGTCAAAAATCAAACACTGATTAAACGCTAAAGTAGGGGCAAGTCCCCAAGTTAATTGCAATATTGATTAAAGTTTATGGAGAAAAAATGAATACCTTAGAAAAAGAAAGAAAAAAAGTTGCTTTGTTTATTGATTGTGAAAATGTCAGTCAAAAACTCATTGGCGAGATTATGGAGCGCTTGGCTGAAGTGGGAGAAGTGTGTGTGAAAAAGGCATATGGAGATTGGCGCAATACTGCAATCAAGGGCTGGGAAGAGGCATTGATCAAGTATTCGATTGAGCCCATACACATCATCACAGGCAATCGCAATGGCGATGGGAGCAAGGCAGGCAAAAACTCTTCAGATATTAAAATCACCATTGATGTCATCAACACATTGCACTCAGGCGTGATGGAGTGTATCGCTTTGGCTACAAGTGATAGTGATTTTGCCCCCTTAGCCCAAGAGATAAGAACTAAGGGCATTCCAGCCATTGGCTTTGGCGAGAGAAAGGCAAGAGAGGATTTCCGCAAGGCTTTCACGAGCTTTGAAGAACTAGGTATCATACACCCTACCAAAGACCCCCAGCTCTCCAAAGACAAAAACCTCATCAAGCTACTCAAAGAAGCTGTCGAATCCACCTCAGGCGATGATGGCAAATCGCTTGTTTCTCGGGTGGGTCTTTGGATCAAAAATAACTATTTCAAATCAGCTTCTTCTTATGGTCTTGATGGCTGGGGCGATGTGTTTAAGGCATTGCCCGATTTTTTTGATGTGACTTATAGTGGTGTCAATAACAGCATCATGAGTGTGCAATACCGAAAAAAATCCTAAAGCCCAAAATATCTCCATAGTCCAAAAATTTTTAAAAATTTTAAAAAATTAAAAAAGAAGGGGGGTGGCTAGAAAGTTCAATGCCATAGATAAGAGGGATAAGTGCTATGCCCACGCGCGAGTTTGCCAATACAAGTGATACGAACTCGATATTTTTTAGCAAGACGCAAAAGCCGCACAGAATCTTTAGGTGCGATACAAAAAAGCACTTCATATTCTTCACCACTCTGATAAGCGCTCTTGCGTTGAAAGAGCTTAAAGGCAAGGCGATTGGCGTTTGAGAGCGTGTTGAGCTCTGCGTAGATACCATCAGAAACATCTGTGCATATATGCGTAAATTTGGCAATCGCGCGGATAAAACTCTCGCGCAAAATCGGAGAATAAAAACGCGAACGCAAGGATTTGACACCACCTCTTTGGCGATTTTTAAGCTCTTTGAGGCTGCTACCTAGAGTGCCTGTGTGGTAAATCAGATCCCCTACTCTGCCCCCATATCGCAAGAGCGCAGGTCGCTTCGCTTGCCCAATCATTGTGATTGTGATACCCAATATGGGCGCACTGATGGTATCGCCCCCGATGATTTGGATCTGAAACTCTCTGCAAGCCCGCACAAAACCAGCAATCAAAGCGCGGATATAGCCTTTGGTAATGTCTTTAGGGAGCGAAAGGGCTAAAAGTGCATATTTAGGCACAGCGTTCATCACTAAAATATCTGAAATATTGACCAAAAATGCCTTATAGCCAATCTCTTGAGGGCTAAACCACTCCCTTTTGAAATGCACCCCCTCCCAAAACATATCCATTCCATACACAGGGCTATTGATATCATTAGGCAAACAAGCAGGCTTTGGATAGCCACCTTTTTGAGAAGTCAGCAAAACTGCATCATCACCCAAGCCTTTTGTGATACCTGTATCTTTGAGGGTTTGGATAAAAAACTTTTCAATATCTTCCATCAATGCCTACTGACTTTGATTTGATACACAAACTCATTGCATTTTCATACTCATATCTATCCAAACAGCCTGATGGATCAAAGACCCCACACTGATGGCATCTACGCCACTTTTAGCATAGGCAAGTATCTTGTCTTTAGTGATATTCCCACTGCCTTCAAGCAAGATATGGGGATAGTGAGTATCTCGATAAGCAACGACTGCAGAGATTTCACAAATAGGCATATTATCACACATCACAATATCTGCGCCTGCTTGCATAGCGATTTTAGCAAAGCCCACATCTTCGCACTCGATTTCGATTTTTGATGTCCAAGGGATATGCAAGCGCGCTTTTTTGAGAAAAGATTGAAGCTCTTGGGGTTGGATATGTCGCAAATGTGTATCTTTGAGCATTAAAGTATCATCTAAGCCCATACGATGGTTTTTCGCCCCACCATTACGGACAGAATATTTTTCAAAATCCCTCAAAAGCGGACGCGTCTTGCGTGTATCTAGCACAGCTATATCAATACCTTTGAGTTCTTTGAGATAAGCTGCGGTGTTGGTTGCGATCCCACTAGAATGCTGCAAGATATTAAGAATCACCCTCTCGAGCTTGAGTAAAAGCGTATAACTCCCCTCTAACTCTAGCAAAATCTTACGATCGCTAAATGCCTCACCATCATTGATATGCCATATGCATTTGACATTGATGAGCCCAAAAAGCTCACAAATATACACCTTGCCTGAAAATACGCCAGCTTCTTTGGCGATAATATGGGCTTTAGCACTAAAATCTTCATCAATCAGTCGCTCAAACAAATCCCCCCGTCCCAAATCCTCTTCCAAAGCTTGTAAGATAAATTCTCTTCTACTCTTTGCCATCAAGAAAGCTCCAACATCTTATCCAAAGCCTGCTTGGCAAACACAGCTGTTTGTGTATCGATATTGATTTGATTATAGGGGCGATGGTTTTTATAGGCCTTCAGGACTTCAAAAATATCTTCTAAGGTCGTTTCGTTCATCGTGGGGCATTCAGGGATAGTCGATGAGAGCACAAAGGTATTTTTCTTGCCAATAGGTGTAGGGCGCAAGCGATTGACAAGGTTGAATTCTGTGCCAACAGCGACCTTTTGGGTTTCAGGAAGTGCGCGGACATAAGCAATGATCTGGCTTGTAGAGCCAACAAAATCAGCCAACTCCACCACATCAGGGCGACACTCAGGATGCGCAGCGATGAGTATATCGGGATATTTTTGCCTAAAAAACTTCACATCATCGGGCGTAAAAAGCTGATGGACAGAACAAAAACCATTATAACAAATCACATCAGCCTCCAAGACCTTTTTTTGAGAATCGATACCTAAAATCGCTGATTTGAGCCCATAAGAACGCGCAAGATTCTCGCCCAAACATTTATCGGGCAAGAAAAAAATCTTTTTTTGCTGCTGATAGGTGTGTTCAAAAATCTTTTTAGCATTAGAGCTTGTGCAGACAAGCCCTCCCATCTTACCGACCTTGGCCTTGACATCTGCGTTGGAATTGATATAAGTGATCGGAGTGAGCATAGAAGCAGGAATACCATAGGATTCCAAAAGAGCAAGGCTATTGTCAAAATAAGTGCTACTAACCATACGCGCCATCGAACAACAAGCGATTTTAGGCATAATCACTTCTTTTTGAGGGGCTAAGATCTTCACGCTCTCACCCATAAAGCCCACGCCACAAAACACAATAAGGTTTTTTGAGCTTTGAGAGCCCTTTTTGGCAAGCTCTAGGCTATCTCCACTGAAATGCGCTAAATGCACAATCTCATCTTTTTGATAAAAATGTGCCACCAAAAGAGCGTCCAAATCCTCTAAAAGTCCTTTAATTTCTTGTTGAATGTCTCGCATCATTGCAACCTTTGGTTATAGAGTTTGTGTCGTGTCTGTAATCAATTCGCCTATTGTATCACCAAATTTTACTTTTGAGCTAACAAGACAAGAGGGCAAACAATGCTCCACAAACACTACAATCGTAGATCCCATCTTGAAAAATCCGATTTCTTGGGCTTTAGCGATATGAATAGGGGTGGGATAATGGTAGGTGGTGCTTTGTGCGTGTGCGGTGTTTGTGCTGATACGAGGCTCAAAATGCAACACCATCTGCCCCACATTTAAAGCCCCCACTGCCACAAAATACAAAATAGAATCATTGGGGGTCTTGGCTACAATCACTACGCGTTCATTGCGGACAAACAAATGGGCATTTTTGCGTAATGATGGTTCATTGACAGGCAAAAGCTCTCCTGCAAAATACCGCACTTCCATCACCTCTAAATCACAAGGGGCGTGATAGCGGTGGTAGTCTTTGGGCGAGAGGTAAAGATTGATATAAAAATATCCTGATTTGAGCGAGCTCTGCCCCAAAAGCTCGCCCACGCTATAAGACATACCTTTGATTTGGAGGGCTTGGGCGTCAATGACTGCACCTAGTTCAGTGATTTTAGCATCACAAGGAGAAATGAGTGTCTTAGAAGATGGGTCAAATGGGCGTTGTGTGCGTAAAGATCGGGTAAAAAGAGCATTGAGTGTTGCATAGCTCTCTATGGGGTCAAACTCTTGCAAAGAAATACCAAAGATTTTGACATAAAGCGCATTGATACGCCTTTGGATAAAAGCAGGGAATTTATAATTAGCGAACTTTCCAAAATATCGTGAGAGAGTATTAGACAGATGCATTTTTTTCCTTTTGATAGATTTCCCAAATGGGGATTTCAAAGAGATCGGGCGCATTTTGGAGCACTTCAAAGGGCTTGAAACGCTCCTTATATCCCATACAATAATGGTCTTTGATCCAATACCCTGGATAGAAAAATTTCAAGCCCTTTTGCTGTGCGAGCTTGATTTGGGATAAGATATTAAATGTCCCTAAGCTCAAATCCTCTCTGCTAGGGTCATAGAAAAAATAAATCGCTGAAACACTATCCAAAACAATATCCACCAGCCCAAGCCCCACAAGCTCATCTTGGATATAATAAGCAAACTCATAGCCAAAATTCATAAACCCCTCAACAAACATATCTCCATAGCTCATCGCATCAATACCCTTATAATCCCAGCCCTTTTTACCCACCATATGGCAGTGGTATTTGTGATACAACTCTAGCCGTGCTGTATCAACTTGAGGTTTTGAGATGATGAGTTGTGTGGCTTTATTTTTAGCGATGGTGCGTTTGTGGTTTTTACTCAAGACAAAATCCCCCACAAGCTGACGGATTGAAATACAATCTCTACACCCCGGACAAACAGGGACAAAAAAATACCGCCCAAATCGCCGCCAACCCCTCTCAAGCAGCCCTCTATAGAAATGAGGACGGCAGTTTTGGATATGGAGATAATAAAATTGGCTTGTTCTGGTCTTGATATAGTTGCACTCTCTTTGTTCGGAATAAAAATCTGTAATCTGCATGCAATCAGAATATCACTTGATATCAGCCAGCTTCAAAATAAACTCCACTTCACCCCGCCCAATTCTGAGTTCTTTGGCAATAGACTCAATACTCCAACCATCTTGAAACATCGTGATAATGCGTTTTTCATCGATATCATTGCCACTGGGTGCGAAATGCCCAAATTCACGCAGTCTATTTTCTAATGTGATGATCTTTTCTTCAAAATAATCCCTATCTTTCTCTAATGTTTCTTGCACCCCTTGGATATGCGTATAGAGATTAGAAAAGCTAGCACTCAAATTGCTTTTGACTTCATTTTTGATATTAGCCCCCAGCGTTGAGTTAGCAAATTCAGATTGCATTTCATTTTCTTGCACCCATTTTTTGATTTTATAGATTTCTTTACCCAATATCTCAATGGCCTTTTCTAGGCGCTGGGCTTTTTTCTGGGATTCTCTGTCTTTGATATAGCTATAAAGCACCAAAAATATCAGTGCCAAAAGCACCAATCCAGCAGATGCTAGCCATAAATCATCAGGAGTTATATGCATATATTTTCCTTTCTATCCCATCGGGAGTGTATTGGGGTGTGGTTGTGATTTTTCATATTTATGCCTCCGCAAATATTCTATTTCTTGATTGGCAATATACATATCAAAGTCTTGAATATCCCTTGAGTGCATTTGCGTAATCTGGAGGATCTGCGTATCAAAAGCCTTGCCAAAAGCCCCGATATATCTTTGAGGGAATATAGGAAGCTCAAAGCGCAAATAATATTCTTGTGATGGCTCAAACGCCCCCTGATTAGCACAAATCACCCCGTGCCCTAGGGCTTGGATTGATGTTTGAAAATCTAAGGCAAGGAGTTTTGGGGCTTGGTCTTTGATGAGGGCTTCTAATGTGTTGAGTTTATGATAAATCTGTATCAGCACCTCTAAAATCACTGCATTTTCTCCATTGCCAAAAGCATTGCTAGAGGCATTGGCTTTGTGTTTTAAATTTTCTAGCCATTTACCCAAGGTATCGCTCCCATCTGTGCTTAAATGCTGATATTCTGCAAATGTATCCACGCAAGGTATGCCATATGCAAGGGGCAATAAACAAGGGACAATGCGCGTAGGGAAGCCATTATCTTTGCAAACCTTAGCAAAATCAACTTCCATAAGTCCTACCCAGCCCATCTAAGAGTATAAAAAGGAAAAATACAAAGCCCAAATAGCCATTGGAAACAAAAAACGCCTTAGGGATATTCTTAAAATCAAGACTGACTAAATACTGCTCATACACAAGCATTATCATTGCAATCCCCAACCCCATATAAGCAAAGATCCAGCCATTTGAACAATACACAAACAAAGCCCAAAACACAACAGCAATCATATGGAAACATCGTGAAATCCAAAGTGTTTTTGTTGTGCCAAATGCTGATGGGATAGAATAAAGCCCCTCTTGTTTGTCAAACTCAATATCTTGGAGTGAATACAACAAATCAAACCCAGCGACCCAAAACACAACCCCCAAAGCTAAAAACAAACTCCATAAAGGCACGCCCCCCAAAACAGCAATGACCCCAGCAATCGGAGCTAACCCCAAAGAAATGCCCAAGACCAAATGGGCCAAATAGCTAAAACGTTTCATATAAGAATACCCACCTAGCACCACTAAAAAAGGCACAGAGAGCAAAAACGCTAAATCATTGATCCCATAGCTTGCCCCGATAAAAATCAATGCATTGCAAGCACAAAAAATCAAAATACTCCCCGCACGCACTCGCCCATCTACGCTCGGGCGCTGATTGGTTCTAGCATTTTTTGCATCAATATCCCGATCGCAATATCGATTGAACGCCATAGCAAAATTTCTCGCACTCACTAAAGCGATCGCACATAAAATCAAGGTTTTTACTCCAAACCAAACACTATGATTGGCATCAACAGAAGCCACAACCATTGCAATCAAGATAAATGCCCCAGAAAATATCGTATGCTCAAACACCACAAGTTCGCTGAAATTTTTAAACTTTTTTAACACACTCGCCTCGCTAAAAACTATTTGATTCCCAATGAAACGACTTTTTTCAAGCCCTCTGAAACGCTCATATCTGATTTTTGTATCTTGTCTTTTTTGACCCGAAGCAAGATACCTGAAGTGGGATTGGGCGTAGTGGGGATAAATACCCAATAAAATTCTTCTTCTTCTTTTGTGATAAAACCTATGAGGCTATTACCTGCTAAATCCACATACCCCACGCCCAAATATCCCTCAGCTCCCTTGCCTGAAAACATCTTGATGATGTCTTTTAAGACAGCATATATCGTAGCCACTCCAGGGATTTTGCCGATGATAAATTCTGAAACCTTAATCAGCAAAAATTCTTTATTCTTCTCAAACAAAAACCCCGCATAAACCAACAATAGCACCATCGCTACCAAAATCCCTGCTGTAGCGCTCATACTATTGGCTGTGGTATCAAAAATAATCTCAATGAAATATTTGATGAATCCAAAAATAAAAGAAAGCAACCAAAGCAAAAGAATAATGGGCAAAAGCACCAAAATACCTTTCCCTATCAGCCTAAAAATCGTATCCATTGGTTTCCTTGAACTTTTGGGGATATTTTACAATTTTTTACCTATAAAAGCTATAAATATCGCCACAGCAAAACAATAAAAAATCCGATACTCCAAAGATTCAAAAGCACATACATCTTCTTTGAATAAATCGCACACAAAGACAATCCCACATATGCAAGCACAAAAATCCCCGGCGCATAATACTCAATAAATGGAGGGTTCAAAGCAGCCCCTTGGAGCAAAAACTTATCCATCACCCCGCCAAACCCTAATGCATGCAGTCCCAAACTCAAGGGAAAAAAGACTATAAAAGCAATGCTTACTGGGATAGAAATCAGCTGATAGGGCGTGAAATAAGGGAAAAAATAATGCACGATGGGAGCGATGTTAAAAAAAATCGCAAAGTTGAATAAAATCGCATAAAAAATCTTATGCATTTTAGGGCAGTGCTTGATGAATAAAAAGATATAAAATACTCCTGCTACTGACAAAATAAAGCCGATATTTATTAGCAATGATGGGAAAAGAGCGATACAAAAAAGACAGACAAAAAACAATAAAGAAAAGCTAAGCAGCCGAATCCCGCTATAATAAATCAAAAACCCAAGCACAGCCATCACAAAAGAGCGGAAAAAAGAGGGCTGATAATCCAAAATCAGCAAATACCCAAACATTAATATCAATATCAAAGCCCCCAAATCATAGGCTTCATTGCGATAAGGAAAATAACGATGTTGGCAGTAGCGATACAAAGGCGCAAACACAAGATAAAAAACTCCACTCAATACTCCCAGATGGAAGCCACTGATAGCGATGATATGGGCAAGCCCAAGCTTGTTAGACACATCTCGCCATTGCTTATCAAGGGGATCAGCGATAAAAAGTGCACGATAGAGATTCCCTGCAGACGCCCCCTCTGCTGCTTGGGCGTGCTGCTTGTCGATAAAATCTCTGATTGTATCTCGATAATCCCTTTTATGCAATAAAGAAATACTATAGGCAAACACATAACAGCTTTTAAAAAACTGCAAAAAGCTACATTTTTGGATCTGTCCATATAGGCGAATATAGCGATTTGCTATAGATTTTAGGTCTTCTTTTGAGGTGGTATAAAATATGTTGTTGTTTGTATCTGAGAGCTTGAGGACAAAATAATGTTCGATTTTGCGTGTGCCATTTTTGAGGGTTTTTTCTACAGATTTGGGGTATTGCAAGACAACTTGCGCATAGATTTCTTGGGGTTTACTAAAATCAAGCTGAGAAAACTGCCGATACTTCTCCCCCACACTATAGGCAAACACAAGCACAAACAATCCAATAAAAAACACCCACTCACGCACCCCCTCAATCAAAAGCACAGCATAGGGCGAAGACTTAGACTTATTCACAAATCAAATATCTGCAACCGAGATGACCGCAGAATTGGAGATAGAAGTGGCTGTGGGGATAGAGGTGGCTGTATAGGAAACTTCAGTTTCTGAAGCAATATCTTCAAAGCGCGTATAAGTGCCATTGAATTGGATTTTGATCGTGCCGATTTCACCATTTCTATTTTTAGCCACAATGATTTCAGCAGGCTCAATCGCCCCTTTTTTGCTTGATTCTTCTTTGGAGCGCCTAAGCTCTGCTTCATATTCCCGTAATTTCTTTTCATCACCCTCTTTTTTGAGCTTAGCGAGTCTGTGGTCTTCATCTTTTTTGCGATAAACTTCATCACGATAGAGAAATAAAATAATATCAGCATCTTGTTCAATCGCCCCTGATTCTCGCAAATCTGACAATATCGGCCGCTTATCATCGCGGCTATCGACAGATCGGTTGAGCTGACTTAACGCGATAATGGGTATCTCTAGCTCTCTAGCTAGCGTCTTGAGTCCTCTGCTGATTTCGCTGATTTCTTCTTGGCGCATCATATCAGGGCGACGATTCCCATTACCCATCAGCTGGAGGTAGTCAATGATAGCAATTTCAATATTTTGATTTTTACTTTTGAGTTTGCGGAGTTTAGAACGCAATTGATTGATACTCAAGCTCGAGCCATCATCGATAAAAAGGTCTTTAGACGCCATCATCTCAGAGTATCTTGAGAGCTCTTGCCATTGGTTGTCATTGAGATTGCCAGTTTTAAGCTCTCCTAGGGGGATAGAAGTCATTGCTGAGAGCAAACGCAACATCAAATGCTCTGCAGGCATTTCCAAACTAAAGACAGCCACGCCTTTATCGTGATTCAAAATAGTCTGTGCCATATTCAAAAACAAGGCCGTTTTTCCCATCGAAGGCCGCGCCCCGATAATGATAAGCTCGCCTTTATTGAAGCCTGTAGTTTTTTTATTGAGTTCTTTGAAGCCTGTGTTGAGCCCTGTGAGGTAGTGGTTACCTCTTTGTTTGCGCTCTTGGATAAGGGCGATAGTGCTGTCTATGATTTGAGGGCTATCTCGGAAGCCACTTTCTGTGGTTTTCATAGAAATGCTATAGATTTGTTTTTCGATCTCATCAAGAATCTCTTCGCTGCTCGCCCACGCGTCCATTGACTTTTCGCGCAAAGTATTTGCCAAAGAGTGCAATTCTCTTTTTAAAGAAATGCTTTTGAGCTCCTTGATATAACCCTCGATATTAGCAATGGGATTGCTTGAGAGGATATATAAAAATTCATCATCGCTGATTTTTTTATTTTCAGGGATTTTTGAACGGATAAATTCTGCGTCCAAAGGGAGATTTTTCCTGAAAAGATCTAAGGCAATCTCAAAAATCGTCCGATGTGGGATATGGGAAAAATCCTTAGGTTCAAGCAAATCAGCAATACTATCAAAACGATTAGGATCAAACATAATCGAAGAAATCACAATGCGTTCGATATTTATAGGGTGGCTATTGGGGATTTCAAGCATAGGCTACTCTCTGTCAAATATATGATTCTAACGCAACTCACTTTTATTTTTGCTTTGAAAGATAAAAAACAAACCAAAAAGATACATCAAGCAAGTAAAAATCAAAAACAATCCCAAAAGTGTGTAGGCATTGACGATAGGCTGGGTCAAAAGCGGGGAGGCAAACTGCCCTAAGAAAATCGAACTCGCCATAAAGCCCAAAGCCCTAGCGCGCTGATTTTCAAGTGCCATAGAAAGGATATAAGAACTGCTATTGATAATAATAAGCCCTCCACCTGCTCCCAAAAACACTAAAGAAACCATCACAATCCAATAATTATGCACCACATACAAGAGCAAAAAACAAGTCCCCATCAAAAAAAATCCCACAGCATAAATCCCATAAATATTCAAAACATTTCTCAAACGCGCATAAAACAACGAAAAAGCCCCATAAGCAATCGCTGAAGCCGACATAGAAATCCCAACAATATCACTGCTTTTACCTAGATCGTGGATAATGAAAAATGGAATTTGTGTCGGAGAAATATAATAAGCCACATTACACAAAAAGACTAGCAAATATGCAGGCAAAAATCTAAAAAAATCAAATTTACCGATTTGTGCGTGGGTAGTGAGCGATCTTTTTTTGGGCTTATGGGGTTCAAAAAGCTTGGCATAAGCCAAAAAAGCTATGAGAATCCCCAAAAGATATGCCAAAAAAGGATAGCGCCAATCAATGCTTGAGAGATACCCTCCTAAAGAAATAAAAACAGCACTCCCCACTGCTGTAGCAAAGCCTTGCTTGCCAACTGCTTTCTGCCTATCTTCGCCCAGATAATAATCCCCAATCAAGGCACTCGCCCCTGTCATGATCAAAGCAGTTGCGATACCAAAAATCGCCCTTGAAACCAAAAGCAAATAAACATTATCCAAGAAAAACCCACAAAATCCAAAAAAACTCCATACAAACATCGCAGGGATCAAAAACTTGATTTTGCCATAACGATCGAGCAAGATACCACTCAAAGGCGAAAAAAGCATTACAAAAAGAGCAGGCAAGGTCAAAATCAGCTTGGATAAAAACTCAATCCCTGCAACTGAGTGGAAATGGGATTGGATCGCAGGCAAAGATGGAGCGATGACTACACTGCCCAAAATCGTCATTGAGGTGGTCGAAAACAAGGCGATTTGAAAAATTGGGCGATGGACAATCTTTTTGAGCTTGCCTTCAAGTTTGGTATGCTGTGTGGGCTTTTCTTGCATTGCCCCTCCTCTCAACAAAATAATTCTCGCCATTATATCCGATAAAAAGTAAATTTATTTGTTTATTAAACTATATTTTTAATATTTTCTATTAATTTTAAAGGTGTTAAGCCATAGCTAGATTTTTCCATTCTCGCACCAAAAGAATGTGCCAAAGAAGCAGTGATACTGGCCTTTAAACCTCCATAACCTTGAGCCAACAACGCCCCAATCAGCCCTGCAAGCACATCACCGCTCCCGCCTTTAGCGAGATTGGGTGTGCCAAAATGATTGATATAGATTTTGTCATTTTGAGATATGAGAGTATTAGCACCTTTGAGTAATGTCGTGATATGGGGATATTTCATACCAAATGCACGCAAAATCTCCATCTTATCGTTCAAAAGCTCCAAAACATCTATCTGCGCAAAACCTGTGAGCGATAACAATGAAACAAACTCCTTGGGGTGGGGAGTAAGAACAAGATTTTCATAAGATTCTAATATGCCCTTGATCCCCTCATAATAAAATAAATCTGCGTCCAAAACACAAGGCGCACACGCAAGCATTTTATCAAGATCACAAGGCACAGCCCCCATACCCATACCAAGGGCAAAGGCACTCACATTTTTGGGAATACTCTGTGTGGCCATCAATTCTATAGGCTTCACAAACCCCTCCCCTAGCACACTCACAAGCCCTGCCCCAAAGCCATAAGCTGCCATACCCGCCAAAAGAGCAGCCCCACTATGCTCCCCTGCATACACACACAAATGCCCAAAATCGCCTTTATGCACATTAGCACGATGGCGAATAGGCAAGTGCATATCAGATTTTTCAAGCAAATGCGTGTTAGAACTGACCTCATAAAGCTCTCTACTCACTCCCAAATCCCCTACAACCACCTGCCCAACGCACTCCTTTGCCCTATCGCTAAAAAAAGCCGTCTTCAATGCCCCCATACTCAATGTCCAATCTGCCTCAAACACCACTTCAGACGCACGCCCATCTGCAAACAAGCCGCTAGGTATATCACAAGCAATCTTTATCCGACCAAGCCGATTCATACTTGTGATAATTTTTTGATAATCACTCAAGACCTCTCCTACCAATCCCGTGCCAAAAAGACAATCGATGATAATATCGCAAGGATAGATTTTTTTTACCACTTCAATCTGTGCTTCCATAGCTCGCTGGTGTTGGATAAGGCACATTTTGCTTTTGGGCTCTTTGGCGATAAAAAGCTTGGTGTGAAATTCCCCTACTAATCTTCTGGATAAAGCATAGCCATCAGCCCCATTATCCCCACCTCCACAGACAATGATAACCACACTCCCGCGATGGCTGAGCTTGGTGATGAGCGTATGCAGAGCAGCCGCAGCATTTTCCATCAAAATCTCTCCACTCAAGAGATACTTTTCTATCGCTCGCTTGTCTAAAATCTCTAAATTTTTATAAACATTTTGCATATCAAACGCTCATTTTTTGGGGATAAAATGCAATGAAAGAGAATTGACACAATGCCTTGTATTTTTAGGTGTATAGCCCTCTCCGACAAATACATGCCCCAAATGCCCTCCACATTGCTTGCATAAAATCTCTGTGCGCCTTTTATCAGCATCCAATTGATATTCAATCGCTTCAGAAATGCACGCATCAAAGCTGGGCCAACCACAACCTGATTTGAATTTTGCACTCGAAGTATAAAGCTCTGCCCCGCACTGCTTGCATACATAAATCCCCTCTTGGTAAAAGTCGTTATATACACCACTAAATGGGGCTTCTGTGGCTTTTTTGATGATAATGTCATATTCTTGTGGGGTCAATGGATTCATCTGTATTCCTAGTGGATAAAATCAATAAGGAATAATATACCATAAAAAACAAGATTGTGTATTCTATTGGAGAGATAAAAGCAAGGGAGTAAGGGGTGTTTGATATTAAAAAAAGGGGGGGTGTTTGATGAGGGAGAAGCCCTATCAAACAAATTCGATGATAGCCATAGAAGAAGCATCGCCCCTGCGCAGACGCGTCCGCTGTATCCTTGTATAACCACCTTTTCTATCGCTATATTTAGGAGCGATTTCAGTAACTAGTTTTTTAGTAGCTGATTTATGCTGCAAATAAGCAAACACAAAACGATGGGCGTTGAAATCCCCTACTCTTGCAGCACTGATTAATTTTTCAATATAAGACTGCAATTCTTTTGCCTTGAAAACACCTGTTTCGATTTTATTATGTTCAATTAAAGCAATCGCAAGATTCTTTAACAACGCCTTTCTGTGTGAAGAGGTTCTGCCAAGCTTTCGATACCCGTGATTGTGCCTCATTGTTTCTCCTTAATTTTTCATCTTTATAATTTTTTTATTCAAAGACAATACCAACTCGCTGGGCAACTCAGACCCCACAGGATAGCCCAATTCTTGGAGCTTTTCTGCAATCTCATCATAGGATTTTTTACCCATATTTTTGATATTTTTTAAATCATTTTCACCCATCAAGACAAGCTCGCCGATATATCGAATCCCTGTCCTATCCAAGCAATTAAAACATCGCGCACTCAAATTGAGTGTATCGATTTTAACCATCAGATCTTTGAGCTCTGCAGCATCATCTGCAGATCCCTTAGCAATCGCTGGCACAGCTGTGATATCTGCCCCAAAAATACTCATTTGTGCGTGCATCACAGCAATTGCCTCTTGAAAAGCTTTGTAAGGCTCTATCTGCCCATCTGTTTCGATATCAAAAACTATCTTTTCATAGCTAGGATTGTCTTCTACCAAGACATTTTCTATCTCATAAATAGCCTTTTTCACTGGCGTAAAATATGCATCAAGTGGGATAAAATCCTCAGGGACAACTTTTCTTATCTCCTCACTAGGAACATAGCCCATACCTTTTTGCACGATGATAGAGAAATTCAAGACAGCATCTTCATTGATAGTGGCCAAATAAGCTTCTTTATTGACAACATCTAAAACATCATTAGCTAAATCTGCCCCCGTAAGTCCCATAGGACCTTTAAAAGAGTAATTGACAACAACTTGTTCCTCGCTTTCAGCAAAGGCTTTATAAACAAAGCGAATATTTTTTAGATTGATGATAAAAGGTGATACATCTTCTGATATACCCCGAACAGAATCGAACTCATGGGTCACACCCTCAATCTTAAGACCTATAGGAGCATAGCCGACCGAACTTGAAAGCAGTAATCTCCTGATAGGGTGGGCCAAAGTGATCGCATAGCCCGATTCAAAGGGATAAACTGATACTTTGATCCTGTTTTTATTGCTCTCTTCTATATTGATATCAGTAGGAATATAGGGAGCTGTTTTAATAGTTTTCATTCTTTTACCACCTGATTATTTAGAATACAACTCAACAATGAGCCTTTCCTCTATGGGAATCACAACTTCTTCTCTTTCTGGATAACGAGTGAAAATACCATATTTTTTATCTTTTTCTACATCTACCCAAGGCACTATGCCTGTTTGAGCAGTCAGCTCAATAGCGCGTGTGATTTGTGTGTTGTTTTTTGCCTTTTCTACAATCTCAATCTTTTGTCCAGCTTGCACAAAATAAGAAGGGATATTGATTTTTTTACCATCAACGAGAATATGTCCGTGGGATACTAATTGGCGAGCAAATCTCCGAGTGGTAGCAAAGCCCATACGATACACGACATTATCAAGCCTTCTTTCAATGAGTCGGATCAGATTTTCCCCTGTATTGCCATCGAGTCTGTTTGCTTCCACAAAAATCGATCGGAACTGCTTTTCTGAAACACCATACATCACTTTAGCTTTTTGTTTTTCACGAAGTTGCAAGCCATATTCAGAAATCTTACCTCTTTTTTGTCCGTGCTGACCTGGACCATAAGGTCTTTTGTCCAAAGCACTCTTGCCTGCTAGTCTTCGCTCACCTTTTAAAGCGAGTGACACACCAAATCGTCTTTCTAATTTTTCAACCGGTCCTCTGTATCTTGCCATTGTATGCTCCCTTATACTCTTCTTCTTTTAGGTGGTCTGCAGCCATTGTGGGGCAGTGGAGTGATGTCTTTTATCCAAAGGACTTTAATGCCCTCAATAGTCCCTACACTCTTTACAGCTGTTTCTCTGCCACTTCCAGGTCCTTGCACCTTGATCCCGACTTCTTTGATACCGTGCTCTTTGGCTTTTGCCATCGCACTCTCAACAGCCTGCTGTGCAGCATAGGGGGTAGATTTCTTAGAACCCTTAAAGCCAAGTCCACCAGCAGTAGCCCAACAGATCACATTACCCATTTCATCAGTGATGGTTACATTTGTATTGTTGAACGAAGCAGATATGCAAACAATGCCTTTTGCTATATTTTTTCTGATAATTCTCTTTTTAGTTGCTACATTTCTTTTAGCCATCAGTCAAGCCTCCTTATTTACTGCCTACTGTTTTTTTCTTGCCTTTTCTTGTGCGTGCGTTATTTTTAGTTGTCTGACCCCGCACAGGCAGTCCTTTTCTATGGCGAAGGCCACGATAATTCCCTAGGTCCATCAATGATTTGATATCCATTTGAACTTTTTTCCTTAAATCACCCTCGACCATGTAGCCTTCTTGAATTTTTTTAGCAATTGCAGAGACTTCATCTTCGCTGAGATCATGAACTCGCTTATCAAAAGATATATTTACGGCTCTCAAAATATCTTGAGAACTTTTCAAACCTACTCCATAAATATAAGTAAGAGCATATTCAACTCTTTTCTTTTTTGGCAAATCTACACCAGCAATCCTAGCCATATTTTATCCTTGTCTTTGTTTATGTTTTGGGGTTGAGCAAATCACTCGAACCACGCCTCTTCTCTTGATAATTTTACACTTATCACACATTTTTTTGACCGAAGGTCGCACTTTCATTTTCATCTCTCCTTAAATTCATGCCTATGCATAAAATCTTTTTAAAGCCCGAATAATCTCCATAATGGTTCTTCAGATACTAAAAAGCTGTCATTATAACAACTTTAAGTTTAAAAGCTTCTTAGTTTATTTATATCTGAAAGTAATCCTACCTTTATCAAGACTATAAGGCGTGAGTTCAATTTTTACTTTATCTCCGGGCAAGATTTTGATATAGTGCATACGCATTTTTCCAGCGATATGGCACAACACAATATGCTTGTTATCCAATTCGACTTTAAAAGTAGCGTTTGGCAGTGCTTCTAAGACCTTTCCATCTACCTCTATAATATCATCTTTAGCCATTATCAAATCTCCGTAAGTATTTCAGGTTTTCCATTGACCACTGCGATAGTATGCTCATAATGGCTGCCATTGAGTCCATCAACAGACACTACCCCCCATTTATCATCAAGAATCTTAGGCTCACCATCACTCTGGCAAATCATGGGTTCTAGGCAAAATACCATTCCCTCTTTGATCTTAGGGCCTGAGCTGATAGCGCGACCATCAAGGTAATTTGGGATTTCAGGCTCTTCGTGCGGCTTTCTGCCGATACCATGACCACAAAATCCCTTCAAAGGGACAAATCCCCGCTTGAGGATAGCAGCTTCAATAATGCCACTGAGCTCTTTAAAGCGCAAACCCACTTTGATATGGTCAATCGCTTCATACAAAGTGTCCTTAGCACAAGCTATAAGCTCCTTGTCTTTGCTAGAAATCTCTCCCACACCAAGAGTCACTGCCCCATCACCATACCAACCCTCATATTCTACGCCCACATCAAACCCCACTATATCGCCATTTTTGAGTAAATAGCCATTGGGGATACCGTGGATAATCACAGCATTGACAGAGATACACACAGCATTAGGGAAGCCATACAATCCTTTAAAAGCAGGTCGTGCACCATTTTTGCAGATAAAATCTTCAGCAATTTTATCCAACTCCAAAAGACTCACTCCCTCTTGTGCGTGCTGACTCAAAAGCTGCAATGTTTCGCCCACAAGGCGATTTGGCTTGCGCAAAAAATCAATTTCTTTGTGGTTTCGTATATTGATAGACATCAAAAGCCTACCGCACTGAGTGTTTTGTATTTATTCATATAAATTTGGGCTTCGATTTTACGCATTGTATCGATAGCAACTTGCACAACAATCAAAACTGCTGTCCCACCAAAATAAAATGGAACACCCATGCCCTTGACCAATATCCAAGGCAATGTAGAAATCAATGCCAAATACAAAGACCCCCAGAAAGTGAGATTACTTGCCACAGAATTCAAAAATGATGATGTTCCCTCTCCAGGCCGCATACCAGGTATATACCCCCCTTGGCGCTTGAGATTATCGGCAATATCTTTGGAATTAAACACAATTGAAGAGTAGAAATAAGCAAAAAATATCACCAATAAAAACATCAAAATATTATACGCATAGCCGTGTGGGCTTAAAAAATCGGCAATAGCTTGGATCGTCTTATTCGAAGAAGCTTGCAAAATTGTCGATGGAAACACCAACAAAGCTGAGGCAAAAATAGGGGGGATCACCCCACTGAGATTGAGCTTAATGGGTATGTAATTCATGATACGCTTATTTTGATTTTGCATAATGACTTTTCTAGCATAAGAAACAGGGATTCTGCGCTCAGCCAATTCGACATAAATAATCACAAAAACAGTGGCTAAAATAATCACAAAAATGCCAATCAGCACTAAGAAATTGATGACACCCGTGTTTGCGAGATTGAATGTCCCAGCAATCGCAGAAGGTATGCCTGAAACAATACCAGCAAAAATAATCAAACTAATCCCGTTCCCCACGCCTCTTTGTGTGATCTGCTCTCCAATCCACATCAAAAGCATTGTGCCTGTAAGCATTGAAAAGGTAGAAATCAGCAAAAATGTCTGCATATCAATCATGATCGCACCATTAGGACCATGCCCAATACTCTTCAGACCAAAGGAAACACTGATGGCTTGTATGATCGTGATAAAAATAGTCGCATAACGGACAATCTGCATATATTTTTGCATACCATCGCGTTCTTTTTTCATTTTTGCTAGGTTGGGGAAAGTAGCTGCGAGCAGTTCCATCACGATAGAAGCAGTGATATAGGGCATAATCCCTAGTGAAATGATACTCAAACGAGAAACTGCATCACCACTAAACATATTAAACAAACCCAAAGCATTCCCTGAATTATTATCAAAAAACGACTTGATAGCCGCTAAATCAACTCCGGGGATAGGCACATAGGCTAGAATCCTATATAAAAATAGAAAGCCTAAGGTGATTAGGATTTTGCCAACAACTGCCTTGTTCATCGCTCTTGCCCACTAGTCCTGATTCGATCGTCTTTGATTTTGGCTTTCAAATCACACGCACTAGAGCCGATGATCTTGATTTTTTCTATGTAAGTGGGGAATTTATGCACAGCTCTGATACTTTCAAAAGTGATTTCAGCAAGCTCTGCAATGCTTTTAAATTTATCGATATTGATCACATAGGGTTTTTGGATCTTTGTCCTGAATCCGACTTTTGGTAGTCGTCTTTGGAGGGGTTGCTGCCCGCCTTCAAAACCTCTTTTTGCTTTGTAACCACTTCTGGCTGTCTGCCCCTTGCCCCCTCTAGTAGAGGTTTTGCCCATACCACTGCCTTGACCTCTGCCAACGCGTTTGATATCTCGAGTGCTCCCGTGGGCTGGTTGTATTTTTTCTAGTGCCATAATGCCTCCTTAAGCCTTAATCCTAGCGAGTGCATCAATAGTCGCTCGCACAACATTATAAGGATTGTTTGAACCCAAAGACTTTGTCAAAATATCCTTAATCCCTGCTAATTCAATCACTGGTCTTGCAGAACCACCTGCGATGACACCTGTTCCCTCGCTTGCAGGCTTGAGCAAAATCTTGCTTGCATTGTATTTGTGCTCGATGTCATGGGGGATAGTTGTGCCTTTGATATGCACTTGAATAATGTTTTTAAACGCATCATCAACAGCTTTTTTGATCGCATCGGGGACTTCCTTTGCCTTGCCCAATCCAAATCCCACAGAGCCATTTTTATTTCCAACGACCACAAGGGCATTGAAGCGAAATCTCCGCCCACCTTTGACAACTTTTGTAACCCTTCCGATATTTACAACAACTTCACTAAATTCTTCTCGATTGATTTCCATATTTTTCCTTTAAAGAACGATGCCGTTTGTTCTTAGAGATTCTGCAAAAGCTGCAACAACGCCGTGATATAAATAGCCATTTCTATCATAAATAATCTCTTGAATACCTATTTTTTTCAACTCCTCTGCAAAAGCTTTGGCAATATTTTGGGCATCTTCTTTGTTGTTTTTTAATCCCATTTTTTTCCCATCAACGCAAGCAAGCGTTTTTTGAGATACATCATCAATAGCTTGGGCATATAGGTATTTGTTGGATCTGAAAATACTGACTCTAGGCTTGGTAGATGTGCCAAACAATTTACCTCTCACTCGAAGTTTTCTTTTGCTTCTGAGTTTCTTTTTTCTTTCTAATGTTTTACTTGTCATCTTATCACCTTTTATTTCTTAGCAGTTTTACCAGCTTTGCGGATAATGATCTCATCGCTGTATTTGATACCCTTACCTTTATAGGGCTCTGGAGGTCTGAACTCTCTGATCTCAGCTGCAATCTGTCCGATTTGCTGCTTATCGCTCCCTTTGATTGTGATTGTATTTTTATCCACACTCATTTCAACGCCCTCTGGTATGGGGTATTTCACAGGGTGGCTAAAGCCCAGTGCGAGCTCAAGCACCTTTCCAGAAACTGCTGCCTTATAGCCCACGCCATTGATTTCTAAAACTTTGCTAAAGCCTGAAGCAATGCCTGTGATGATATTGCTTGCTAAAGCTCTGTAAGTCCCCCAATAGGCTCGAGATTGCGGCTCATTATCGATAGAGCGAAAACTCAATTCGCTCCCACTCAAATCAATATGAACTCTTCCATAGGTTTCAAGTTCTTTAGTGATTTTGCCACCCTTAAACACAATTTTGCTCCCTTCGACAGATACTTGAACTGCACTTGGAATGCTAATAGGTCTTTTTCCAACTCTTGACATATCTCTCTCCTACCATATACTGCAAAGCGCTTCACCGCCCACATTTTGTTTATAGGCATCTTCATTAGCAATCACACCCTTGCTGGTGCTAACCACAATCGTGCCATAGCCATTTTTAAACTTCTTCAATTCATTTCTACCCTTATAGACTCTCCGACCGGGCTTGCTGATGCGCTTGATCTCATTGATGAGAGAATAACCTCTTTCATCATAAGCCAACTGCACTGAAATGGATTGTTTCCCGTCTTTGTCATTGACATTATAGTCTTTGACAAAACCTTTTGCTTTGAACACCTCAAGAATAGAAACAACAATCTTGGCATAATAAAGATTGGTGACCTCCAATCTCCTCATTGAAGCATTTCGTAATCGTGTCAATGAATCTGCAATTATATCATTTACCATATTTATTCCTTACCAACTAGCTTTTCGAAGTCCGGGGATCAGCCCTTCATTACCCATTTTTCTCAAACACACTCTGCAAAGCCCAAAATCCCTATAAACTGAATGGGGTCTCCCACATACTTGGCATCTGGTATATTTTCTTGCACTGAATTTTGCTTTTCGTTTTGTCTTAGCAACCATTGATTTTTTTGCCATATTTATTTTCCTTTTGCAAATGGCATACCAAGTAATTCAAGCAACTTGAATGCCTCTTTATCGTTATTTGTGGAAGTGACTATTGTGATATTCATACCGTGAGTTACCATAATATCATCATAAACTACTTCAGGGAACATCAATTGTTCATTGAGTCCAAAGCTATAATTCCCTCTACCATCAAAGCCATTTCTGGAAACACCCCTAAAATCCTTAACTCTGGGTAAAGATATCACGATGAGTTTTTCTAGAAAGTTATACATTTGATTACCCCTGAGAGTAACCTTTACCCCCATTGGCATTCCCTCACGCATTTTAAAGCCTGCGACAGATTTTTTTGCCAATGTGATCACAGCCTTTTGCCCTGCAATCAGTGAAATCGTATCTGCTATATTTTGCATGATTTTTGCATCTTTAGCGTGATCGCCTGCACCCACACTGATAATGATTTTTTCAAGTTTTGGCAAGAGCATAGGATTTTTGATACCTAGCTCAGAAACAAGCTTTGCCTTCACTTCCTCTTGATAGAATTTCTTCAAACCAAACATAATTATTTCTCCTCGGCTTTCTTGACATTTGAAATACTCATGGGCATTTCTTTGTGGGCAAAACCACCTTTGGGCTCATTGTCTGTTGGTTTGATAGCTTTTTTCACTACTTTACAGCCCTCTACAATCACTTGCTGTGTCTTAGGCAACACGGCAAGAACTTTCCCTGTTTTGCCCTTATCATCTCCAGCGAGGACTTTTACCATATCGCCTTTTTTTACTTTAAACTTTATCACTATAACACCTCCGGAGCTAACGATACTATTTTCATAAAATTCGCATATCGCACTTCTCTGCTGACTGGTCCAAATATCCTTGTGCCAATGGGCTCTTTTTTTGCATCCAAAATCACAGCTGCGTTATCATCAAAGCGAACCAAAGAGCCATTATCCCTTTGGATTTCTTTTTTTGTTCTGACAATGACAGCTTTGACCACCTGCCCTTTTTTCACCTTGCCATTGGGGATAGCCTTTTTGACAGAGGCGACAATGACATCTCCTACGGTAGCATATCGCCTATGGCTACCACCTAGCACCTTGATACACATAATCTCTTTTGCACCGCTATTATCGGCTACGGTCAATCTTGTAAAACTCTGTATCATCTCACACCCCTACCAAAACAATTTCTTTGAGATTGAAAGCCTTGGTTTTAGAAATCGGCTTACACTCGATTGCAGCGACCACATCGCCCACTTTAGCAGAGTTGTCTTGATCGTGTATGGTATATTTCTTAAATCTCTTGACAATCTTTCTATATTTGGGATGGACAACTTTTCTTTCAACCAAAATCACTACGCTCTGATCGCCTGCCTTGCTCACGACCTTGCCTTGAATCACTCTTTTATGTGGTTGTTTTTCACTCATTTTTGATCCTTCTTAGCAGATATTGCTGTATTGATACGCGCAATATCTTTTCTGATGACTGCAATTTGCCCAGGATTATTCAATTGCATTGTTTTGAGTTTGAGTCTGAGTTCAAAAAGCTCTGACTTTTTCTCAACTAACAGCTTTCTTAGTTCCTCGATTTCTTTATCTTTTAATTCAATAAATTTCATTTTCACTCTCGCTAGTTATGATTTTTGTCTTGAAAGGTAACTTGCTTTGAGCTAGAGCCAAGGCCTCTCTAGCAGTCGCTTCATCAATACCTGTCATTTCATAAATGATTCTTCCGGGCTTGATATTCATCACCCATTTTTCTACCGAACCCTTACCCTTACCCATTCTGGTTTCAAGAGGCTTAGCAGTCAATGGCTTATCGGGGAATACCCTAATCCAGACCTTTCCTGCTCTCTTGATGTGTCGAGTGAGTGCGATACGCGCTGATTCGATCTGCCTAGAATCAATCCTGCCGTGTTCAAGTGCCTTGATAGCGATATCACCAAATGTCAGAGAAGATCCTTTGAAAGATTTGCCCCTATTTCTGCCTTTCATTTGTTTTCTGTATTTTGTTCTTTTTGGCATTAACATTGTTATTATCTCCCTCTTCTACTTCTGGTTTTGGTATCTCTACCCTCTCTGTCGTCTTCTTTTTTCTCAGGTTGGATACCTTTTTGCAATACTTCACCTTTAAAAATCCAGACCTTAACCCCTATGATCCCATAGGTAGTCATCGCTTCTGCAAATCCATAATCAATTTTTGCACGGAGAGTATGCAAAGGAACTCTGCCCTCCATATACCACTCAGTCCTTGCCATCTCTGCTCCAGCAAGCCTGCCTGATACTCTGACCTTTATCCCTCTAGCTCCTGATTTGATAGCTGTTTGCATGACTTTTTTCATCGCTCTTCTGAAAGCTACCCGCTTTTCAAGCTGTGTAGCGACATTTTCAGCAGCTAATTGTGCGTTGGCTTGAGGGCGTTTGACTTCTTTGATATTGATAGAAATATCTTTTTGGACAAGCATTTTCAAAGATTGCTTGACCTTTTCAATATCAGCACCTTTTTTCCCGATGATAAGACCCGGACGAGCAGCCACGACCGTTACTCGAAGCTTCTTAGCTGCCCTCTCAATGATAATCTCACTCACACCTGCATAATAAAGCTCTTTTTTCAAAAATTTTCTGATTTTGTAGTCTTCGGCAATATTTAAGGGCGTATTTTGGGTATTTGGAAACCATCTGGAAGTCCAATTTCTGTTAATACCTAACCTTAAGCCTATTGGATTAACTTTTTGTCCCATAATTACTTATCCTCGCCTTCTGTTTTTTTGCTCATCTGTGATGTCCTTTTTGAAGCCCTTTGAGAGTCCTTGGCTTTTGGTGAATCTTTCTTTGGAGTGGCTTGTGTATTTTTAGCAGAGCCTTTTTTAGGATTTTTTGCCTGCACTTGATCGCTCACTTCGACTAAAATATGAGAAGTGGGCTTGCGGATAGGCGTTGCCCTGCCCTTAGCGCGTGGCATGAATCTTCTCAAAACAGGGCCTGCATCGACTCTGCAAGAAGTGATATAACTATTTTGGGCATCAAAGCCTCCATTTGCGATTGCTGAAGCGATGACTTTAGAAATAATTCTTGCGGCTTTATTTGGGGTGAATTCCAAGCTTGCAATCGCCAATTCTGCGTTCATACCTTGAATCTCTCTGGCTACCAATCGGGCTTTTGTCGGGGAAAGCCTGATATATCTTAATAGTGCTTTACTCATTGACTTTCCTTATTTACCAATCTTTTTTTGGACACTGCCTTTATGTCCTTTAAAAGTCCTTGTCGGAGCAAACTCGCCCAACTTATACCCCACATGGTTTTCAGTAACATACACAGGCACAAACACTCTGCCATTATGGACATTATAAGTGAGCCCTATCATATCAGGCAGTATTGTGCTTCTTCGTGACCAAGTTTTGATGGGTTTATTGTCTTTGCCTTCTTTGGCTTTTAATGTCTTTTTCATCAAGCTCTCATCGATGAAGGGACCTTTTTTAATTGATCTTGCCATATCGTATCCTTATTTTTTCTTTCTAGAAATAATCAATCTATCGCTAGCTTTCTTGCGTCTTGTCTTATAGCCCTTAGCAGGAAGTCCCCAAGGAGAAACAGGATGCCCACTTGATCCCGTTTTGCCCTCACCACCACCGTGTGGGTGATCGACAGGGTTCATCGCACTACCTCGAGTCTGGGGTCTAATACCTCTGTGTCTGTTTCTGCCTGCTTTACCAATTGAGATATTGATAAAGTCTTCATTACCCACTACACCGATGGTTGCCATACATTCTTCAAGGATATAGCGCATTTCCCCACTTGGCATTCTGATGATTGTGTATTTACCCTCTCTACCCATAATCTGAGCACTCGCACCTGCACTTCTAGCAAGCTGCCCCCCAGCCCCAGGGTGCATTTCAATATTATGCACGATTGTGCCGATAGGGATACTTTTAATCTTCATCGCAAAGCCTGTTTTGATATCAAGCCCTGCTTCTGCAGCTACAACCACATCGCCCACTTTAAGACCACTCGGCTGTAAAATATATCTCTTATCCCCATCAGGATACACAACCAAAGCGATCCGACAATTTCTGTATGGATCATATTCAATACTCTCGACTTTTCCTTCAATATTGTATTTATTGCGCTTGAAGTCAATGATACGATAGAATTTCTTTGCTCCACCCTCTTTGTGGCGGCTTGTGATGCGTCCGTTATTGTTTCTCCCTGCAGTTACAGGCAATTTTACGAGCAATTTTTTTACGCTTGGTTTTGCTGTGATGTCTTGAGAGCTAAGCCCTGACATAAATCTTCTGCTAGGAGTGTAAGGTTTATAGGTCTTGATTGCCATAGTATCTCCTTATGCGGTGAGCGAAGGGATCTTCGCATCTTCTGGGACTTTTACATAAAACTTTTTAAATGCATTTCTTTGTCCGATTCTGCCCTTGAAACGTTTGATTTTCCCCTCTTGTCGCAAAGAATTGATACGCAAAGGAGTGAAACCAAAATAATCCTTAAAAACTTGCTTCAATTGATTTTTAGTCACCTTGCTAGAAGTCTGCACGACCATAATCCCACTCTCTTGCATTGACAAAGATTTCTCTGTATAGAGCATCGATTTTATATCTGTTATATCTGCCATATTGACCTTCCCTAATTATTTAGATTGAATAATCTCATCAAAAACAGCCTTTTCCATCACGACAGAATGAAAAGCTGCGACCAAATAAGCATTCAATTCATTTGCATCTACCAAATAGCAGTTTTTTAAATTTCTGAAAGCCAAAAATGTTGGCTCATCACTCATTTGGCATACAAACAAAACACTTCTTTCACCCAAAGTCTTCACAATCGCTTGAGCGTCTTTTGTTTTAGAGCTTGCCACTGCGATAGAATCCGTGATATAAAGCTTGGCATTTTCTGTTTTTTGTTTGAGTGCATATTCAAGAGCAAGTTTTTTTTGCTTTTTGTTGATTTTAAGATCATAGTTTCGGTTATTGCTCGGACCATGTGAAACACCACCACCTACAAACACAGGTGAAGTAATACTCCCTGCTCTAGCTCTCCCGCCGCCTTTTTGACTCCAAGGCTTTTTGCCCCCGCCACTGACTTCGCCGCGATTTTTTGCACTCGCACTATTAGCTCGGAGTGAAGCGAGGTAAGATTTGACATAAAGATACAGATTGTGCTCATTGATCCCATCGTATCTTTGGGGCAAATCAATTTCACTTGCCTTTTCGAACTGATTGTCCAATATGATTGCCTTACTCATTTTTAACCCTTATTATTTCATAATCATTATGCGGCCATAGGCACCACAAAATCCTGCTACAGAGCCTTTAACAGCTAAAATATTGCTAGCTTTATCAAAAGAAACCACTTCATTTTGCCCTGTAACTTTTTCATTGCCATAATGCCCTGCCATTTTCTTACCCGGCTGGACTCTCCCTGGCCATTCTCTATTACCGATAGACCCAAGTCTTCTATGGAATCTACTCCCGTGCGCAGCAGGCCCACCTTGGAAATTCCAGCGCTTCATCGCACCAGCAAACCCGCGACCTTTGGTATGGAAAGCCACCTTGAGTTTTTTGGCATTTTCTAAACCCGCAGTATCTAAATCGCCCACTTCTTCATTGGCAACACTCAAAGTAACAAAATGGTTGAATTCTTTGCTCAGATTGTATTTTTTCTGTTGGCCTTCTATGGATTTATTGTATTGCTTCCCATAGGAGTAAGCAACCAACGCTTTGCCATTTCCATACACTTGGCAGACTTTAGCATTGACAACTCGCAACAATGTGACTGGGACGCTTGATGTTCCAATCGTTCTGCTCATACCAATTTTTTCTACTAAAAATTCCATTCTCTATCCTTGCCTTATTTATTTTCCATAGAAGTCACTTCGACATCGACCTCAGGAGCCAAATCAAGCTTCATAAGACTATCTACAGTTTCAGGTGTTGCAGACATAATATCAATGATCCTGCTATGCACTCTGATTTCAAACTGCTCCCTAGAATCTTTATTGATATGAGGGGATCGCAACACGGTGTATCTCCTATTTTTTGTCGGCAATGGGATCGGCCCTCTGATGTCTGAACCTGTCCTTTTCACTGCCTCGACAATCGATGCAACAGATCTGTCCAAAACTCTGTGGTCATAGGCTTTGAGCTTAAGTCTGATTTTTTCCATTTATTTACTTCCTTTACAAAGAACTCATCAAAATAGATGCAATTACCAAAATTTGGAACGGGTATTATAAGTAAAATATAGTCACATAGTCAAGGATTTATCCTATTTTTCGTATTTTTATTGCAAATTAATTTCCTTATCAAAAGGAAAGTATGCTATGATTTCTTTATGATTTCTTGAAAATATTTTAGGACAATTATATGCAAGATTTGGAGCAAAATTTCATCGAAAAAACGCAAGGCTTTAGTATCTTGCCTCGTCGTTTTGGGCTAGGGGCTAATAAAATCCACCTTTTTGGTCCTCCCAAATCAGGAAAAACATCTATCGCGCTTGATTTTGCTAGGCTATTCAAAAAGCCTGCTTATTTTGACTGCAAAGACCCAAGAACAGATACAGAAGCCATCAAACCCATACTACTCAAGCTGTATTTAGAGAAAAAAATCGACATACTCATCATAGACAACTTTCCCCAAGACTTCTCTTTGCCTAACCTAGAAAATATGATTCTCATCACCCACTCACAGACCACCCCTATCCCAGAGGGGTTTGTATCCAAGTCTATCACGCCTTTGAGCTTTGAAGAATATATCAGCTTTGATAAAAAAAATCTCTCTATCAACACGCTTTTCAACCACTTCCTCAAAGACGGCAACTTGCCTGAAATCCAAGCTCTCAATGACTATCAAAAAATACCACGCAGGCAAGAAATCACCACATTGGCCTTTGGCAATGCTGCTCAATTATTCCAGAATCTCATCTCTTATCAAGCCCATAAAATCAGCACCAACCAACTCTACACACAGATCAAAAAACACACTAAAATCTCAAAAGACACGATCTATCAATCCATTGCTACTTTTCAAAAAGATCAAGCCATCTATCTCCTCCCCCACCACAAAGACAAATCCCAAAACAAAAAGCTTTATTTTTATGATTTTTCCCTGCCCTATGCCTTTGCCTCGCTCAAGTCTTTCCAAGCTATCTTTGAAAATATGGTATTTTTAGAGCTATCTTATAAAAACACAAATCTCTCTTATGCTGAGGGCTGTGATTTCCTCACACAAGACGCACACGCTTATATCGCACTTGCCTTCCCCACAGCTGCTGCTATCGATGAAAAAATCACCAAAATCCAAAAAATATTTTCACACATCACTATCATCACGATCAACTATGAAGCAAGCGCGCAAACGCCTTATGGGCGATGGGAAGCAGTGAGTTTTATCAACTTTGCCCTACAAGATCTCTAAATGACAAACTCTATGTTAAAGCACAAAAAAGTTATCCAAAGTTTAGGGGGTTTTTGATGGTGAAGCTTTTGCGATGGTGGGGCGTATAGCCATAGAGTGCTAGAGTTTTGAGATGTTCTCTGCTCCCATAGCCGATATTGTTTTTGAAGCCATATTGCGGATAAAGGGAGTCAAGGGCTAGCATTTGGGTATCTTTGGCTGTTTTAGCAAGGATTGACGCAGCTGCGATTTGAGGGATTTTATCATCACCTTTGATGATAGGGCTCAAGCGATAATCTGAGCCACCTTGAAGCCCAAAAAGTGTATTGCCATCTACATAAAAATCATCACTCCAAACTCTCAAATGCTCAATAATCTCAGAAATTGCCTCTTTCAAGCAAATACTCAAGCCCCTCTCATCAATTTGTGTGCAAGTTTTTTCAACAATATGGGTATGGATATTTGTGTTTTCTGAGAGTTTTTGGGCTAGGGCAAAGCGTTTGGTTCTTGATAGCTTTTTGCTGTCTTTAACGCCAATAGAGCACAGCCACATGGCCTCAACCTCTCTGCAAGCCACCCCTGCAATAAACATACTCCCGCACAAACTCCCCCTGCCTGCCTCATCAACCCCACAAATCACCCCTATTCCTTCGGCGAGATCATATCAGCTGGCACGACAAATCTATCAAAATCTTCTGCACTCAAAAATCCCATTTCCACACAAGATTCTTTAAGACTGATACCCTTTTTATGGGCATTTTTAGCGACTTTGGCCGCATTTTCATAGCCGATATGGGGATTGAGCGCTGTGACAAGCATTAAAGAATTGTGCAAATTATAATCGATTTTTTCTAAATTGGGCTCTATCCCTTGCGCACAATGCACATCAAAAGAATCCATACAATCAGCCAACAAACGCAAGCTCTGCAAGAAATTATAAATAATCACGGGCTTGAAAACATTGAGTTCAAAATTACCCTGAGAAGCCCCAAAGCCAATCGCACTATCATTGCCAAAAACTTGCACAGCAACCATCGTTACAGCCTCTGATTGCGTGGGATTGACCTTTCCGGGCATAATCGAGCTTCCGGGTTCATTTTCTGGGATATGCAACTCCCCTAGCCCACATCTTGGACCTGAAGAGAGCCAACGGATATCATTAGCGATTTTCATCAGATTTGCCCCTAGGCCTTTGAGTGCCCCGTGTGCAAAGACTAGCCCATCGTGGCTAGTGAGTGCGTGGAATTTATTGGGTGCAGAGATGAATCGCTCGCCAGTGAGTTTGGAAAGCTCTTCGCTGACCTTTTGGCCCAATTGTGGGTGTGCATTGATCCCTGTGCCTACAGCTGTCCCTCCGATAGCTAGCTCTCTGAGTGGCTCTAAGCTCGCTAAAATCTGACTTTTAGAGTGTTCTAGCATACTCACATACCCGCTAAATTCCTGCCCTAAAGTCAATGGTGTTGCATCCTGCAAATGCGTCCTACCTATCTTGATGATGGAGGCAAAGGCTTCAGATTTTTGCTTGAGGGTGTGGTGGAGGCGATCTAGGGCTGGCAATAAGCGATGTGAGAGCTCTAGCACAGAAACAATATGCATTGCTGTGGGAAAGGTGTCATTAGAGCTTTGGGACATATTCACATCATCGTTGGGGTGGATAAGCTTTTGCTTTCTGAAATCAGCACCCAAAATCTCTGTAGCCCGATGGGCGATCACTTCATTGAGATTCATATTTGTCTGTGTCCCACTCCCTGTCTGCCAGATCGCCAAAGGAAACATATCATCAAATTTACCGGCTAAAATCTCATCACACGCACGGACAATCGCCTCACTTTTTTTAGCCTCTAGCTTACCCAAATCACGATTCACAACAGCCAAAGACCTCTTTAGCTTAGCAAACGCATAAATAAGCTCTTGGGGCATTTTCTCTGTGCCGATTTTGAAGTTTTCAAAGCTCCTTTGGGTTTGTGCCCCCCAATACTTAGAATCCTCAACCTCTATAGCACCCATTGTATCGCGTTCTGTTCGGTAATTCATATGACTCCTTTGCAAGTATTTTTTTACATTTTACCACAAATTTCAATCCCCATACAAAAAATGCCCGATTTTGATACAATGCGACCATTTAAATATTCTGGAGAATATATGAAAAGATTTTTTGTATTCTTTTATTTTATTTTACCTCTTTTAGCACAAGGGGCGCCTGATAAATGGGAAGAATTGCCTGCCACATACGAGCTCAATTCAGGAGAAACCAAACAAATTGATGTGATGGTAGATAAAAACAAAAATTTTTACAACAAATCTGGCTTCACTTATTCGACCAATGGCTCCTCTCCCTCAACACTCATACTCCAACCCGATACGACCACATCTATCAGCAGCTTTTATAATGAAAGCACAATCAAAATCAACCCAAACTCCCAACTCCAGATCCATTTTACAAATACTAATTTTATCTCCAATGCCAACTCTTCATATGCAGTGAGTAAAGGGGCTAGTCTGCAGGTATTGGGCAAGGAATTCACCTCATATGGTGGGGGAATCTATAACCAAGGCACAATGGAACTCAACCTAAGCTCATCTTTTAATAATGTCATCAATAAAAATGGGACTCAAATCCAAGTGAGCCAACTTACAAACAATGGTGGGACACTCACCATCAATACACCCAAATTCAATAACGGAGATACGGCTAATGGTATAGGCTCTCAAGGGGTATTTGAAACCACAAATGGCGCTACAAGCACGATCATAGTTACAAAAGAGTTCAACAACTTTGGCTATATCTATAAAATACTAAATGGACAAATATCAGGGGATAAAAATCTCGATGCAATCTCTACTATCAATATCTCCAATCAAAGCACCCTCACAATCCAAAGTGGCAATGTCTATAATGGTGGGACAATAAAAAATAGTATCTATGATGATTCTGGTGCGGGTGCGATTAATATCGATGATAGTAAGCTCATTATCCAACAAGCTCTCTTCTCAGAGGGTGCGGGCAAGACACTCAATGCAGCGAGCGCTTCTAATGCAGTTCGCTCACAAATCCATCTCAAAAACCACAGCACGCTCCAAGTCGGCACTGACTTTACCAACGGAAAATATAGCGATATCCTTTTGTATGATGGGAGTCAAATCGAAGTGGGTAATACATTTGAAAGCACAAGTGGGAGCAGGATATTTTTTAGTGGCGATTCTGTGCAGTATGGCAAAATCCAAGCTAAAGACATCAAAGTCAAAGATGCTACGCTCAAGTTTTTTAAAGGGAGCGCACGCCCCAACAAACCCTATACATTTTTGCAAGCTAGCAATTCTTTAGAATTTGATAACACTCTTCTTTCACTCCATGAAGTGACTGCAGAAGATGGCAGCACCAATCAATTCTATCAAGTATCCATCGCACAAAAAGACAATGCCCTCACGATTACTTTCATCGATACGACTGCTGGCAAAAAGCTCTCTGAAATCATCGCAGAACAAACACCCCTAACCTCCAATGAAGCCACCATCATTGATGCTATCGATACGATCAGCACACAAGGGCATTTAAATGGTTTAGATATTCGCAATCTTGGCAACGCACAAATCAAAGATATGTCTGTGAATATCCAAGAGGGAATCGCCACCTTTGCACACAGCAAAGATGTTTTGACACAAAGTCGATTCGATACAATCAGAGCCTCGGTTTTTGATCGCATGATTGCATCCCAATCACAGCCCATTGTCTTGAGCGCCTTGCCTAGATATGCGAGCAATACCATCGCCCTCCCTAATTCCACTCCCCAATCAGACTACATCTCTCAAGCCTATCCCCGCCCTATTCCAGCAGCAAAAAATAATTCTGTATATGCCTCACTCTTAGGGGCTTATCAGACCAACACCACTACAAAAGGCTATAGCTATGGAATCAATGCTGGAATCGATAAGAAATTCACACCTTATTTGTTTTTAGGTCTTTATACGGGCTATATCGCAAGCAACGCACAATTCACAACCTTAAGCACACGCACGCACAGCTTCCAACTCGGGGCTTATATGCGAGCGTATCAGCCCATCGGACATATCGGGCTCGAAACTGACACCATCTTGGGCTATGATTATGGAGCAAGCCAAGCAAACAAGACCATCACCATCGCCACTAACTCCTATGCCCAACACACGCCATATGCCACCCACGCGTTCAATCTCTTAGTCCAATCTGGCCCTAAGTTTGATATTTTCCATACACACACAATCAAGCCTTATTTAGGGGTCAATCTCTATTATGAAATCAACCACAAAGCCCAAGAGAGGGGAGTATTTGAGAGTGAATATCTTTTCAAAAATCATTTTTATACACGATTGATTGCGGGGATAGAATATAGAAAATATATGGAAAGGGGTTATTTTTTTATCCGCCCTGCATTTGCATACACCGTTTATAGCAATCTCAAAAACATCGAAGTCTTGTTTTTAAACAACACTCTGACAATCCCCACGCCCCCAAAAGAGCACTTCGCTTCTGTGACCATGGGAGGTGAGATACCTTTTAGCAAGCAGTTTTTGATCCACCTCAATGCCTCAATGCAAGCTTCAACGCAAAAAAGCTTTGTTATCGGTGGGAGTGCAGCACTCAAATATGTATTTTAGTTATTGGCAGTTGTAGCACTCTACAGACCTATCCATCACATTTTCATCGATACTAGGGCTTTCGCTTCTCAGATAATAAGTCGATTTCAATCCTAATTTCCACGCTAGCATATAAATATCGTTCAAAAGCTTGCCACTGACTTTTTCAAGGCGCATGAAAATATTAGTGCTCTGCCCTTGGTCGATCCATTTTTGCCTAATAGCTGCAGCTTTAATCAGCGCAGTCTGATCGATATCATAAGCAGAAGTATAATAATTCCAAGTTTCTAAATTGAGATTGGGGACAACTACAGGGATAAGCCCACTCAAATTTTCTTCATACCATTTCTTTTTATAGACAGGCTCGATAGTCTGTGTCGTGCCTACGAGAATAGAAATTGAGCTTGTAGGAGCGATAGCCATTAAATAGCCATTACGCATACCTTGGGCCTTGACAATCTCTCGCAAGCCCCCCCAATCACAGCTATGGCTAAAAAGCCCTCCACGATCAATGAGCTTGAGGGCTTCTTTGTTTGCCCGATCGATAGGGAAAATCCCTTGCGACCAGCTAGAGCCCTCATATTGCGGGTATTTGCCCTTTTCTTGTGCCAAATGAGAAGAAGACAAAATCGCTTCATAGCTAATCATCTCCATCACTGCATCGATTTTTTCTAAATGCTCTTGTGAGCCCCAATGGATCTTAGCATCAGCAAGCATTTGTGCCTCCCCCATCACGCCTAAACCAATAGCCCGATTTTGCAAGTTAGTGACCTTGACTTTTTTATTGGGATAAAAATTCAAATCAATCACATTATCGAGCATACGAATCGCTATAGGGACAACCCTTTGGATATCTTCTTGTGTGTGGATTTTAGATAGATTCACGCTCGCAAGGTTACACACAGCTGTGCTCCCCCCTATCTGCTTGCGAGTCGTGATGAATACAGGCTTGCCTTTGAGTGCATCGATACTCGTGAGTTTGTTTGCCTTTTTCTTCACTCCTGCGTCTGTGAGGACTTCTTGTCTTTCTTCAAAAACCTCCAAGCTCCCATCTGTGTATTCTACTTCGATGACATAATGGCTTGGCGCGGTGTTTTGGAATATCTCTGTGCATAGATTGGAGCTGCGAATAATTCCAGCGTGTGCGTTGGGATTGGCACGATTGGCATTATCTTTGAAACACAAAAAAGGCAGCCCTGATTCAAAATAATTCGTCAAAATCTTCTTCCATAAATCCTTTGCATTGATATGCTCTTTCAATACATTGGGGTCTTTTTCATATTCGAGATATTTTTGCTCAAACGCTTCGCCATAAAGCTCAGTGAGTTCTTTGCACTCATAGGGGTCAAACAATGTCCATAGGGCATTTTCTTCAACTCTTTTCATAAACAGATCACAAATCCACACAGCAGGGAATAAATCGTGCGTCCTACGGCGCTCCTCGCCACTATTTTTACGCAAATCAATAAAATCATTGATATCAGCGTGCCAAATCTCTAAATAAGTCGCAATCGCCCCTTTGCGCGTGCCTAGCTGATCCACAGCAATGGCTACATCATTAGCGATTTTTAAAAACGGCACCACGCCCCCCGCAGCATTTTTATGCCCATCAATAAAGCTCCCTAAAGCCCGCACGCAGCTAAAATCCCAGCCAATCCCTCCACCATATTTGGATAAAAGTGCCATTTCTTTATACGCATCAAAAATCCCCTCAATATTATCGGGTGTGCTGCCAATATAACAAGAGCTCAGCTGATGGCGCGTTGTCCTTGCGTTTGCTAGAGTTGGTGTCGCAGCAATCACTTCAAACTTACTGATAATATCATAAAACTTTAACGCCCACTCATTGGGTTCTTTTTCATTTTGGGCTAAAAACATAGCAATTGCCATGAACATATGCTGGGGCAGTTCAATGGGCTTATTCTGCCCATCTTTAATCAAATAGCGATCATATAGCGTCTTAATCCCTAAGTAATTAAACTGCAAATCCCGCTCAGGCTTGATTTGTGCGTTCAAAAATTCTAAATCATATTTATCTCGCAGACCTTTGAGGATTTTCCCCTCTTTTTCCCCTTGTTCAAAATATGCTTGCAATGTCTGATAACCCGTAAAACCGCTCACCTTGTGATAGAGATCATACAAAAACAACCTTGCAGCGACAAAAGTCCAATTGGGTGTATCCACATCGATCTTATCGACAGCAGTTTTGATGAGAGTTTGCTGGATTTCTTCTGTCGTGATCTTGTCTTTGAAATGGATTTTAGCATCGACTTCTAGCTCGCTTTGACTCACGCCCTCCAAATCTTTCACAGCACTAGAGGTATATTTTTGTATTTTTGTAATATCCAATGTTTCTACGCGCCCACTTCTTTTTATAACCGTTATCACAAAAGCTCCTTATAATTTCTATATATTATTTTATTGATATGTAACTAATTCATGTATGTCTAAACGATATTTTTCGGCAGGCTGTGGATGCAGCCGATACCCAAAAGCAACCAACAGCACAATCTGTTCCAAGCCCCTGTCTATCGCAAAAAGCTCCTCTAGCTTCCTTTGTTCAAAACCCTCAATCGGACAAGAATCAATCCCCATAAACGCCGCACAATTCATCATCGAACTTGCCATCAAATATGCTTGTCTGGCTGTCCAATGGATCATATTTTCACCCAACAAATCATTATCACGCAAAAAGCCCTCTATCCTCTGGCAATAAGCTTCAAACTTCTCTTTTTGCGCCATCTTTCTGCTTACCAATCTTCTGACATAGTTGCTAGGTGCCCTCAAAGGTGCGATCAAAGATTTGAATACAACCAATTCACTCGCACTCGTAATTTGGTCTTGATTCCAGCACAAAGGCTTCATTGCTTCTCGCAAGCCCTTATTTCTAACCACGACCATTCGCGTAGGCTCTAGTCCCAATGAGCTCGGAGAGAGCTGCCCAGATCGCAAAATCACTTCAAAATCTTCTTTTGGGATTTGCTTATTTGTATCAAACGCCTTGCAAGCGTGCCTAAAATTCATAGCCTGAATAAATTGATTTTCTTCCATCACATGATCCTTAATTATTTGAGATATACCCATCATATGGATTTAAAGTAAAAATATCCTTTATTGTATCAAGCTCTATCATTTTTCTTCAAGATTTTCTAGCACACCATTTGCTATCAACCCCACTAACACAATGCATACAGAATTTCTAAAAAGCTTGTATTTTGCATATAACTCAAGAGCCCCCCATAAGCAAAATCTCCTTATCTCCTTTACCCCCTAAAATAAATCATAAAGCCCTGCAACTCTGCTGATCCATCAGATACCACACAGCACAATCCCTCAAGATCCCTTGATGATAGAGCCTGCTTTTTGCTTGCCTATTTTTTTAGCCTATCAAAATCTTTTCATATCAGACCAAACCCCCTCCTGATACCACCCTCACCCTCACACAAATCATTTGCTTGAATTTGCCCCCTCCCTGATTGATGGTATTTCCTTAGCATTGGGATTATTTTTTTGTCATACGTTTTCTTTGGTTGGGATCGAGGTATTTTTTTCGGATACGAATACTTAAAGGCGTGACCTCTAAAATCTCATCATCTTCAATCCACTCCAAAGCCCTCTCCAAAGTAAGCTCTCTTGGGGGGACAAGCTTGATAGCATCATCGCTCCCACTCGCACGCATATTCGTGAGGTGTTTGGATTTGATGGGGTTTACATCTAAATCATTATCCCGACTATGCTCCCCGATAATCATTCCAACATACACTTTAGTCTGAGGATTGATGAATAAAACACCTCTTTCTTGGATATTAAAAAGCGAAAATCCTGTTGCCTCGCCATTTTCCATACTGATGAGCGCACCATTTTTGCGAGATTCTACGCTGCCACTATAAGCACGAAACTCCAAAAAAGAGTGGTTCATCACGCCCTCGCCCTTTGTATCTGTCAGAAATTCACTGCGATAGCCAATCAACCCACGCGCAGGGATTTCAAACTCCAAACGCGTATAGCCATCACCCATTGGGTTCATCGCTTTCATCTCTGCTTTTCTGCGGCCAAGCCGTTCGATAATCGTGCCGCTAAAATCTTGGGGAGTATCTACGACAAGATGTTCAAAAGGCTCGAGTTTCTTGCCCTCTTCTTCTTTGATGATGACTTCAGGCCTTGAAATGCTAAACTCAAAGCCCTCGCGTCTGAGATTTTCTGCCAAAATCGTGATTTGCAGCTCCCCGCGCCCTGAAACTCTGAATTTCCCCTCGCCCATCTCCTCACAACGCATAGCAATATTGGTCTGCATTTCTTTGAGCAGTCTGTCTTTGAGTTTATTGGCTGTGACGTGCTTGCCCTCTAGACCTGCAAGAGGTGAATCATTGACAGAAAAATACACGCTCATAGTGGGCTCTTCTAGGTGCATTGGGTCTAGGGGCATTGGATTATTGGGATCAACAACACTATCGCCAACATCGATCGCACTAAATCCTGCAATTGCGACAATATCGCCTGCTTCAGCTTCATCAATCTCTGTGCGGGCAAGCCCCAAAAAGCCGATTAATTTAGTGATTCTGCCACTTTCTTTGCTCCCATCGCCTTTAGCAAGCATTACATTTTCACCCTTTTTGACCCGACCATTGAAAACCCTAGCAATACCGATTTTTCCTACATAATTATCATAATCAAGCGTGAAAATCTGCATTTGCAGTGCATTGCTACTATCGCCCTCAGGCAATGGCACGCGTTCTAAAATCGTTTCAAAAAGTGGCTCAAGATTCTTTTTTTCATCAGTGAGATTTTTGATCGCATAGCCATCTCTTGCAGCCGCATACACAACGGGAAAATCTAGCTGTTTATCGCTCGCTCCCATCGCTACAAACAAGTCAAACACCTCATCAACCACGCGATCAGGCTCTGCAGCAGGCTTGTCTATTTTATTGACAACAACAATGGGGCAAATCCCAAATCCCAAAGCCTTTTTGACCACAAATTTTGTCTGGGGCATTACGCCCTCTTGCGCATCAACAAGCAAAAGCACGCCATCAACCATTTTCAACACGCGTTCGACCTCACCACCAAAGTCAGCGTGCCCGGGCGTGTCGATAATATTGATTTTTGTGCCTTTGTAATGGATCGCTGTATTCTTGGATAAAATTGTGATCCCTCGCTCTTTCTCTAAGTCATTGCTATCCATCACGCGTTCATCGACCTTTTCTCTCTCTCCAAAAGTCCCAGATTGCGTAAGCAAGCCATCGACTAAAGTCGTTTTTCCGTGGTCTACGTGTGCGATTACAGCGATATTTCTAATATTTTGCATGGTTCTCTCTTCGTTTGGAATTAATCCCAAAAGTATAAGCTATGTCTGCTTAAAATTCCTTATTTTTACAGACAAACCCAGTGGATATTGCGTGGATTTAATGGAACTATTTTTGCTTTTTCTATTTTATCTATACAATCTGTTTGCATATTCAATAGACAAACAGACAGATTGGGTCTAAAACCCTCTTGAAGGAAACTTGATGTTAGAAAATATCCTCAATACCCCCGCCCCACAAACAGAGTCCTATGAAGCCAAAACACCCATGGGCACAAAAAAGTCAAATGCAAAAACCCAAGAGGACGCACAAGCCCTCAACACAAGCAATGAGCCAAACAACGAACCAAAAGAAGCCTTTAAAAATATCTTGCAAAAAAACCTTTCAAAAGAAAAATTAGATTCCAAAGAACAGACAAAAAAAGAATCCGATCCAAACAAAATCACTCAAAACACCTCCAAAACAGATGAACAAAAAGCGCTCATAGCCACAAACTCCCCACTCACAAACACACCCCATAAAACTGGGCTCACAACCACCCCAAGCACTCAAGAATCTAAAAATTTAGATACCAAAACCCAGCCTAGCGCACAAACCCTTGTTAATTCTCAAGCGCTCTCAAAAGATACTCCCTCGCTCAAAACTCCCTTAGATAGCACGACTCAAAACAAGCTCTCAGATATCAAAACACTTGCTGAAGCCAAAAACCTCCAGCCCCAAAATCTCTCAGCTCAAAACACACCATCTGCCAAAGAAATCCCCACACAAAACATACTCGAACAAAAGCTCAAAACTCAAAGCAAAGCCCAAGAACCCCAAGAAGACAAGCCCCTATCTGTAGCCCTCAAAACCCTAGCTGCGCTCGATACTAAAGAAATCAAAGCACGCAAAAAATTCAACCAAGCCCATAAAATCGAATACAAAACAGAGGGCAAAAGCGAAAAAATAGCCATCATCGAACGCGGCGCACATCTCCCTAAAAATATCATTGCTAACAAACTAGACACACAAGACACACAAAAGCCCAACGCCAAAGATATGTTATCAAAAAAGCCCCTCCAAGAAGCTATTTCACAAGCCTTTATCAAAGAAATCAAGCCCAAAACAAGCGCCATTAGCTCCAAACTCCAAGAGGGGACTGAAGAAAATACACAAAAAAAAACTAAAAAGCCCTCCCCCACACCCTTAAATCAGCCCAATGCGCCTTTTGGACTCAATGCAAAACCCCAAGATACCCGACTCACTCCCCTCCAATCGCTACAATCACAAGCAGACCAGATCCAAGCAGATAACGAAGAGATTTTAAAGACTGAAAATACCCATAAAAAGCAAAACAACACCCAAGC
Source organism: Helicobacter sp. 12S02634-8 (assembly GCF_002272865.1). Taxonomy (GTDB): domain Bacteria; phylum Campylobacterota; class Campylobacteria; order Campylobacterales; family Helicobacteraceae; genus Helicobacter_J. The sequence goes on from NZ_MLAP01000005.1 coordinate 46,537, forward strand.
ACAAAAAAGCAAAGAACTCCTCTTGCAAGAAACAAGCAAACCCAAAGACTCTACACCCACGCTCGGGCTCGCTTCCTTGCAAAATGACCTGATTTATAAAAGCACACAAGCCAAAGAAACCATCAAAAATTTCACACAAAATTTCAAAGAAGAACTCAAGAAATTCAAACCCCCTATGAGCAAAATCTCCCTAGAGCTCTACCCAGAAAAGATTGGCAAACTCGAACTCACCATCAAGCAAACAGGCAATAACCTCCAAGTGAGCGTTATCTCCAACCAACAAGCCATTGCTTTGTTTGTCCAAAATCAGCTCGAACTCAAGCAAAACCTCGCTTTTATAGGTTTTGAAAATATTGATTTGAATTTTTCTTCTCAAGGGGATTCAAGCCATAGCCACAACCCTGAGGGCAAGGATACAAAAAGGAACAAAAATAGCTTGCAATCCTATCAAGAAGTCAAAAATATATCTCAAATCCCATATGACACGATGGAAATCACAATTCCAAAATATGCATAGGAGTTCTCATGGCTATTGATCTTGCCGAAGTCACTGGAGCTAAAGCTGCAGCCGCACAGAAAAAAACCGAACAACCCAAAGTCGCAAATGGATTGGATAAAGATGCTTTCATGAAATTATTTTTAGAGCAACTCAAAAACCAAGACCCCACTGCCCCTATGGAAACAGATAAAATCATCACACAAACTGCCCAGCTCACTCAAGTAGAAATGCAAGAAGAAAACAAAAAGACAATGAAGGAAGTGGCTGAAGCCATGCAATCCACTAAAGACACCAACCAATCGCTCAAAGACTTCCAAAGCACGCTCAAAGAAACATTAGAAAACCTCGATAAGGGACTGCAAGCGCGTAGAGAATCTGATACAAAACTAGCCCAAGTCCAAGCCCTAAATACCGTGGCAATGATTGGCAAAATTGCTGAAACTGACATCAATGGGGTCAATATCAAAGGAGCAGGAGAAGTGCATTTTACCCTCTATTTTGATACGCCCATTGACACAAAAGAGGGCAAAGCAGAAATCCAAATTTTTGACAAAGACAAGCAGCTCATACGCACAATTCCCCTCGCTAGCCAAGATGGGAAAAGCGGCTATATCCCCTTTAGTTGGGATGGGCTTGATACAAATGGCAAGCAAGTCCCTGAGGGGAGTTATGAAATATTTGCTCAATACAACCTCGATCCCAAAACCAAGCAATACCACCAAACACGTGTAGGAAGAGGTGAGGTAGAAAGCGTGCTTTTTAACAAAGGCGAGCCAATGCTGCGTATGGGAGAGATGGTCTTGCCTTTAGAGAGTGCTATTGAGTTTTATGACAAGGAAAAGGCATTATGAACGATACGATATTGAACTCTTATAGTGGTATCAAGACCCATCAATTCGGACTTGATAGTATTGCCAATAACATTGCTAATATCAACACAACAGGCTATAAAGAAAATATCCCTGAATTCAAAAGCCTTTTTGCCACGCATTTAGACTCCCTCAATGCCTCTTCGATCACAAGCAATGACAGAAACTTTGGTGCAAGTGGAGCGAGCAATGCCATATCCAATAAAGATGGCAACTACCACCAAAGTGATGGAGAGTTTGATATGGCTTATCAAGGGAAAGGCTGGTTTGTGGTAGGCCCAAACAAACAAGGCAGTTTCAAGATCCAAGAAGATGGCTATGAGCAGACACAGCCCAATTATTTCACGCGCAATGGGAGCTTTGGGCGCGATGGAGATGGCTATTTGGTCAATTCGAGTGGGTATTATGTCTATGGTATCAATCTGGGTAAAATCAAAAATGGCGTATTCACTGCCAACAACGACACAGACAAAGACATACAAGAACTCACAAGCTCCACCCTCACGCCACTCAATATCCCCCAAGAGCTGAAATTCCAGCCCGTGCTGACTTCAAAAGTTGATATCAGTATCAACCTCAATCCAAAAAGTGGATTCAAAAATGCCCAAGACTTTTTTCTCGACTCTGAAGGAGAGCTTTTACAAGACAGATGGGACAAGCAAGATATCAACGCACTTGCTGATAATAACAATGAGCCCTTAGACACTTCTTTACACAAAACCATCACCATTGCCATCACCAAAAACAAGCAGACTCAAAATTTTGAATTCACCTATGGCACACAAGGCACAGATCATAATGAATTTACCACAATCAAAGACCTCCAAACACTATTCAAAGACAAAACAGGGCTTGATCTTGAAGTCGCCAAAGATGAAAATGGCAAGCCCAAAACGCCCCTATCTTTGCGTATCACAAACAACAGCGAGGATATGGATCTCTCATTGGGCGGGAGCTTGGCTAAAAAACTAGGGCTACAAGGGCAGGATATGCCTTTCAAAAAGGGGAGCTATCAAGATTCTAATCCGATAAAAATCCCTGCTTATAGCACTTCTGTAGAGATTTATGACAAAGATGGGAAAAAATTCTTGCTCCAAAGTGATTATTTCCTCACGACCACAGACAACACCAATCAAACCCCGCCTATCCATCAAAAATGGGAAGTCCAAAGCGCAATTTATGAACCCAAAGACCACGATATGCTCAGCAAAGCCCCTATATGGCAGACTATAGAGTTTGATCCAGATGGCAAGATCATTGCACAGCCGATTACGCTTGATTTTAAGGGCAATACCTTGGAGTATTCTCTCTCAAAAAGCAAGGACTATACATCGACCAACCACCCCTATCAAGACTCCAAACTCAAAGAAGCCACTCAAGATGGCAGACCTGAGGGCTCGCTCCAAGAAGTGCGCGTTGATGATAATGGTATCATCTATCTGGCCTTTAGCAATGGGGCGATAGAGCCCATGGGGCGTGTGGGTATTGCTGCATTTATCAATGACCAAGGGCTGAAAAAAATCGGAGGCAATCTTTTTGAAATGGCCTCAAGCACGATCAATGGAGAAAACAAGCTTTTGAGTGGGAATCCACTTTTGGGCTGGAATCAAGAAGATGGGCAGCTAAAGTTTGGCAAAGTGATGCATAAATACCTTGAAACTAGCAATGTTGATGTTGGCGATGCACTCACTAATCTCATCTTAATGCAGCGGGGCTATTCAATGAACGCTAAGGCCTTTAGCACGGGCGATGAACTCATCAAAGAAGCTATCAATCTCAAAAAATAGCCTTTCTTAAAAACCCCAAACGCACATAAAATATCACACCCCCAATTCAAAGCAGACTCTCAATAAAATCTCATTATAATTCCCCCCACACGCCCCCTTGATAAAAACTATGGGACACCATCTAAAGGAACAGACAATCCATGAATACCCACGAGGCCCCTAACCTCAATCTCGAACAACAGCTTGCTGCTAGTGCCCCCATGGGGCATAATCTCATCATCGCTTCTGCTGGCACGGGCAAAACCTCTACTATCGTAGGCAGAATCGCCCATTTGCTTACCTTAGGAATCGCCCCCCAAGAGATTTTACTACTCACTTTTACCAACAAAGCAAGTGCTGAAATGATCGAACGAGTCGCTAAGATTTTTGGCAACAAACAAGCCGAACAAATCCAATCAGGCACATTCCACGCTGTCGCATACCGATACCTCAAAGAGCATTTTAAAATCTCGCTCAAACAACCCCGAGAGCTCAAAACACTCTTTAAAAGTATCGCTGAACGCAGGGTCTATACCCACAAAACCAGCACACCCCCCTACTCAGCCCAATATCTCTATGACATCCACTCTCTTTATTGCAACACCCAAAAAGAACAGAGTTTTGAGCAATGGTTGGTGCAAAAATCCCCCGATCAAGCCCCTTATATCACTATCTATGAAGACATACTCGAGGAATTCCAAGCGCTCAAAAAATCCTATGGCTATGCTGATTATAATGACCTTTTGATTTTATATCGCGATGCGATGGCTACCCAAAATAGCCCATACAAGGAAGTTCTATGCGATGAATACCAAGACACTAACCCACTCCAAGACTCTCTGATTGATGCCCTCAACCCCCCAAGCTTATTTTGCGTGGGCGATTATGACCAGAGCATTTATGCCTTCAATGGCGCAGATATTAGTATCATCAGTAATTTCACGACCAAATATCCCAATGCCCAAGTATTCACGCTCAAAAAAAACTATCGCTCCTCCTATCCCATACTCGACCTTGCTAATAAAATCATACAAAAAAACGAGCGTATCTATGCTAAAAGCCTTGAAGTTGTCAAAACAGGGCAATACTCCTCGCCCAAACTACTCATATATGATGAATTATTTTCACAATACCAAGGTATCGCGCAAAAAATCGCAGCCAGTGGGCGGTATTTTGAAGATATTGCTGTGATTTTTAGAAACAATGCAAGTGCTGATGGCTGTGAAGCGTCCTTGCGAGAGATGGGGATCCCCTCTAGACGCAAGGGAGGGATTAGCTTTTTTGATACAAAAGAAGTTTCTTTAGTGCTTGATATCTGCTCTTTGCTCTATAATCCCAAGGATATGATGGCTTATATCCATACTCTAAGCTATGGGAGTGGTATTGGCAGCTCAATTGCAAAAGATATTTATGAAGCGCTCATCACATTAGGCAAGGGCTGTGCCCAAAAGGGCTTGCTCGCACCTTTTGAGGGGATCAAACCCTATGCCTTGAGAAGCAAAAACACGCAATTAGGGCTTTTTGATGATTTTTTTACTCTGCAAAATAGCTCCCAATACAATGAATTCCTACCTCCCAAATTCCACTCCCACCCCTTGCTAGCCCACCCTAAGCTCACCAAAGATGGTGCGATATTTTTAGGAAAATTTTTCTCACTCTATCAGACTTGCTATACCTTGAGCTCTCCTTTGAATCTACTCAGGGCGATTGGGGATTCAGAGTTTTTCAAACACATTGCCAAATATCTAAGTTATGAGCGATCTAAAAATAAAGATGGCACTATCAATGAAGCCCTCAGACTAGAAGCGTTAGAAAAAATCGAGCGCAAAATCTCTTTGCTCGCTGATCTCTCAAAAAGCTATCAAGACATTGGGCGATTCTTAAATGCAATGGTGCTAGGGTCTAATGAAGCCAGTGAGGGGAGTGGGGTCAATCTTTTAAGCATACACGCTAGCAAGGGCTTGGAGTTTGGTGATGTTTATATCATCGATTTGATGGAGGGGCGATTCCCCAATCGCAAGCTTATCTCTAAAGGCGGGAGTCTTGAAGAAGAGCGGCGGCTCTTTTATGTCGCTATCACACGCGCTAAAGAAAATCTCTATCTCTCCTATGCCAAAAAAGATAGAATCAAAAACATCACTTATGAGCCATCGATTTTTTTATATGAAGCAGAGTTGCTCCAAAAATCACCCCATCACTAAATCATTAAAATATCGCTGAAATATTTAAGGCATTGAAAATATTGAGAGCATTGGTCTTTGAAGCCCTAAAGACTTCAAAAATCCATATTCAAAGCCAAGAAATATCGCCTGCCCTCACGGATATAATTATAGTTATTGACATAAGTGGGGCTGCTATTTTTACCTCCCATATTCACAGGACTATAATCGACAAAATTATGATTGAGTAGGTTATAAACTCCCATATGCAAACGCAAATTCTTACTAATAGCATAATGCCCCCCTAGGTGCAACAACCAGTAGCTATGGTAATATGGGCTTAAAGTCGGATTGGATTTTAAGAATTGCTCTAGGGCTGATAATGAGCTAGCGCTCGACCCTGCGCGCCCACCGATATATGTCCGCAGCTGTTGGGCGCGATATTCTGTGCGTAGATAGAGCCCAAGATTTGCAATAGCAAAATTCAGTGCAGTATTCAGACTATGGGCGGGGACATCGCTCAAAGGCAGTCCTTTTGCCTTGCCTGAAGTTTGGCGCGATTTTGTAAAAGTATAGTTGAGATTCAATCCCAATGTGCCATAGACCACAGAAAATGGCTTGATACCCAAAAACACTTCTGTCCCATAAGCAATGGCTGAATCAGCATTTTCATTATAAGAGCAATTGCCCGAGCTTGCCGCACAAACTCCAGCTCCTGCAACAGGAATCTGCACGTCTTTGGCTACAGAAACACTCTGGATTTTATCACTAAAGGTATTATAAAACCCCATCACGCCCATATCTGTGTAGTCTGTTTCAGAAAGAAAGCCTAGCTCAAAGTTGATAGAACTCTCTGGCTTTAAGTCAGGATTGCCATAAGTAGGCACCATGCCTTGCGCTGTGAGTCCATTGACCCCACGCACAAGCTGTGAAACCGTGGGAGTCTTATACCCCGTGGATATCCCGCCTTTAAGCGTGAGCCAATCTGTGGTATTATAGACAAGATAAGCCCTCGGTGAGGTGTTAAACCCAAAGGCTGAATTGTAATTTTCTCGCACACCTAAGGTCAAAAACAAATCTTGCAAAATCGCGATTTCATTTTCAGCAAACAAGCTCGCATTGTGCTGATACATAAAGCTATGCCCGACCACTGCCCTATCTCGCATACTTGCAAACCAATACCTCCCGCCTAAAGTCAGCTTGCTTGAACCCACATTGATCACAAGCTTCGTATCTGCAAGCACATCATCTCCCCGCAAACCTCTATCTTTACCCACCAAGGGACTGCCAGTAGGCACGGCATCTTGAGTGATGAGCCGCCCTTGATTGCTTGTTGAGAGATATTGGATAGAGGTGTCTGTGCTCCCAAAGGCATACGCACCCAAATGGGCTAGCGTAAGATTGTTACGCATGAAATATAAATGATTAGCATAACCGCCCTTAGCCCCTGCTGTGCCTAAAAGACTTTGTTTGTTGTTGTAATATTGCAAGCCATTTTGATAATCCAAATAATAATAATCCTCTCCATTGGGTGCATAAGAAATCCGTCCACCCACATCATAGACATTAGACTCAGACAAGCCCACCACGCCATTTCTCCCCACGCTCCCCCCACTAGGGACAACTTCCAAGTCAGCAGTCGGGACAAAATCTCGATAATATTCACGCCCACGCAGTGCAAAACCCCATTTTTTAGCCTTATCTAAAGGCCCTGAGGTGTAGAAACTCCCTGAATAAGTGTTTCCAAAAAGTTTTTCTTCTTGCAAAGTCATCTCCAAAGAAAAGCTTGAAGCAAAGCGATCAAAATTCTTTTTCGTGATGACATTGACAATCCCACCAATCGCATCACTCCCATAAAGCGTGCTCATCGGACCAGAAATCACTTCAATGCGCTCAATCGCTGCTAATGGGGGCATGAACGAAGTAAAAACTTCTGTGAATCCATTAGGAAAGGCCGCAGAGGTGACATTTTGCCTTTTGCCATCTGTTAAAATCAATGTATAATCTGCGGGCATACCTCGAATCGAAATATTATATCCCCCTGTTTTCCCCACACCTGTTTCAATACTCACTCCTGGTAAAGTCGAGATTGCCTCGCCCAAATCCCTATAAGGTCTATCAGCAAGCTCTTCTTGCGTGATGACAGAAATCGAAGCAGGCGCGTCTTTGAGGTCTTGGGCAAAGCCCGAAGCTGAAACGACAGATTTATTGAGTATATAGGATTTTGGCTCTTCTTGAGCTAATAAGCAAGCTGGCACTGACATAAAAATTAATTTTTTCAAGCTATGTTTATTGATCATACAAACTCCTTATCATTATTTCAAGTAATAATAATTATTGTAATTATAGTTTATGAAGATATGATTGAGATTTGATAAACTCTAAAATCATACGCCAACAAAAACAAATCCCTCTAAAATCTAAAGACTCAAATACCCCAAAAACAAGGTCACAAAAAGCCCTGCGACAAAACTTAAAATAATTTCTTTGCGTTTGTGCTTGCAAAATGCCGTCATCACAACCCCGCTCATATAAAACAACACCAACGCCACCCCAAAAGCCACGCTCAACACATCAAAATACCATTTGCCCTTTGCCTTATGCAGCATAATCATATTCCCCAAAAGACTCCTCTTGACAGATTGGATTATTGTTTGATTGTCTTTGACCTCTAAGCTCAAAGCCTGCTTGGCTGAGCCCAACATCAAAGCCCCGCGGTATTCTCTGGGATTGAGCTCATTTGGAAGCTCAATCTGATGTTTTTGCGCAAAATCAATCAAAAAATCCAACTGCCTATCCTTAGCCACGCCCCCATCGAGTGTCCATTTTTGCTTATCTGCGCCCACATCTTGATTGAAGCCAAAAATATATACAATCCCTGTGATAGCAAAAAGCAATGCCATGGGTAACAAAAACATACTCACATAAATGTGAAACTGATGGGAAAATCTTTTCAAATTTATTTTCTTTTTCATCTTGCTCCTTTATGTTGATAATAAGAATTGTAATACGCTTTTATGAAGTATGTGTGAAAAGCCATCAAGCCAAAAACTAAAAGAGATAAAAAGAGTTAAAAAAGAAGAAAATAGACAGAAAGAAATATCAGAGAATTAAGAAAAATAAGGGAATCACAAGCTAGCCAAAACACCTAAAGCCATCAAAAGTTTATCAACCAATCATATGGCTGATAAACTTTGAATAATTATCTAAAATCAATCCACCCTTTCTAAAGCCCAAGGCACAAGCCTCATAAGCATAAAATACATTGGGTTGGTAATAAAGCCCTCCTGAGCTATTGAGTTCATAAAACTCTTGATAAATCGGCTTATGGTTGTGATAAATGCCATCATTTTTTGCCATAGATACCTGATGCATATCTAACACCTCTACATTAGCCCCCTCACGCCCAAAGGCTCTTTTTTCTACTTGTTTTTTGCCCTTGAGTGGTTCATAGCTAGTTTCTAAAAGCAAAGGGTGATTGGGGAAAAGATCCCATAAAAGCTTCAAAAAACGTTTGCTCTGAAACATCACTGTGTATGCGGGATTTAAAAAAATAGCATTTTTATTTTCCATCATCGATTGCATGATTAAAGCAAGCTCTGGCTCATCGATAGCGATATTCTCCCAAGGCAAAAGTTTGAATAAAAATTCATGATTGACCCCTTGGGCAAATACCCCCTCATCAGGGGAAAACGCAACTTCATCGATATAGCAAAATGCTGTTTGAAACCCAACGCTTTTGGCAATATCTTGCAAAAATCTTGTTGTCTGCTCCTCTTCGATATTACCCCGAACGCTAGAAAACAAAATCCTCCAGCCCTCATACATCTCCTCAAAATTCCCCGTATCTGCCCCCAAAGTAATCATACGTTTGAAATTCTCGCCCAAAGCCTCATAGAGATTATTGAACTGCGCGTTTGTATCATAGCCATTGTATTTGAGCATTGCCCACTGCACCACAGAAGTTTCATAAAGCATTGTAGGAGTATCAGCATTAAACTCCAAAAGCTTGATAGGTCTGCCATCAAGCCCACCTGCTAAATCAAAACGCCCATACAAATGCCAATGGATCTCTTCCTCCCAGCTTTGCTTGATCATAGGGACTAAGGTATTGGGAATATCAAGCTCAAAAAACAAATCATTTGTAATCGCATACTCCCCTGCTTGCACATACATATCATAAAGTTCATTGCACGCCTGATAATACGCATCTGCCTCTGCTTGAGAGATAACGACCACCTCATCGCCGATATAAGGGGTATTATCAGGGTCAGTATGCCAAGGCAAGCCAATTTCTGTGAGAGTTTCTTTATCAAGAGGTTTCAAAGGTTTTATTTGCATTTAAGCTCCTTATTTTCCATCAGCTAAGCCCCTTTTTTATGCACCAAAAGAGGTAGCACCTCTAGTGCTTTGTGTGTTTGTATTCCCGCCAAAAAACCCACTCTTAGCGCCACTAGGACGGCTCGCCCCTTGCGTGCTTGCAGTGTTTTTGAAGCTATTTTGACTCCTCTCATAAGCTTGGGGAGATTTATAGTTGCGCTGGCTGTTTTGCTGATAATTGGGATTATTAAAAAGCTTATTGCCGATATAACTCCCCAAAATCGCCCCTGCTGCACTCGCTAAAATCGCTCCACCAAGCCCCAATCCACCACTAGAATTTGCATTTGTCAGCTCGCTCGTGCCATTATCAATCTTAGCTTCTTCTTGCTTGATGAGCTTTTGGACTTCTTCATCTGAGAGCACCCGTTCATTCCCTTGCTTATCCCGCACCACTATGTGCGTCTTAGCACTCGGATATTCTTCGATGACCTTATACCCCCCTGTTGGCTGCTCTTCGAGGATAACAAACGCACCCTTTTGTGCCACATCAGCCAGCCCTGTAGGCTTCTGAGAAGCCTTATCAGACCCATCTCCACAAGCAGCCAAACTCACAACCACAAGAGCACTCAACCCCCCAATCATCGCATAATCAGATATTTTCCTTAAGTGCTTCATTTTATCTCCTTCTCATCTCCTTGTATGCAATCACTCTGCCCTTTAAGCCTTTATTTTTGGTATTCATAGATATAAGGGACAAATTTAATCAAACCCGAATCAGATATTTTTTTGGTAATATTTTCGACCTTTTGGATCTCTTTTTGGGGCTGTTCTTTTGGCTCATAGGTGGTTGCATAGATTTGTTTGAGGATTTGGATTTTTTCTGCAGGTGTTTTGGCTGTTTTGATTTTTTCTAAAATCAAAGCCGATTTGACAACAGATTTCTGTCCCAAAAAGCCCACAGGAATCATTTTAACATTTGTTTCTTTGAGCCTAGAATCGATCTCTCTGAGCTCGCTTTGACAATGGGGACACATTGGATCTGAAACAATATAAGTGAGCTTGGTCACGCCCTTTGTTGTAGATGGCAAGAAAATTGCATAATCATCAGGGATCGTATCAAACAACGCATTGAGCTTGGCACTATTTTTCTGCTGTGAATTATAAGACTGCGTATCTTCATATATTTTATTGACCAAAGCAGTATCTTTTTTTTCATTACTAAAAAACACATTACTCAAACCGATGATGATATTACCATCTTTGCTAGTAAAAATAGGGATTTGATACTTGCTATCAGGGTCTTGGATAATAGCGATTTTGAGTTCGGGATTGGATTGCAAGGCTTCTATTTTAAGCACAGAAACCTTTTTGCCCGTCTGTTTTTGGACAATATTGATAATATTTTGTTCCACGCCTGCTTGCGCGATTCCAAAGGCGAGCAAAGCCGATAATACAGCAAACACGATTCTTTTCATAGTTTCTCCTAACAAATCAGATAAAATTGCATTTTATAGAAACTTTGTCAATCAAATATGATGCAAGGAGTAATTATTGGGCTATTTCGCTATTTTTTTCAGCATATTTTTGGGGCTTTGTCCGCTTATTTATCTGCTTTGGCGCTTAGCAATGGGGCAATATGGAGCAGCCCCCATTGAGGTGATATTGCATTTTTTGGGGCTTTGGGGGATTTATTTTTTGTTAGGGATTTTGGTCGCACTAGGCCTTGGGGGATTATTAGGACAATATAAAAAATACAGAAAAAAACATACCCAAAAGCCCAAGGCGCACGCAAAAACTCTCTCTTATATCGCTAAAATCTTGGGACTTTATGGGCTTTTTTACACAAGTGGGCATATATTTTTTTATGTAGTTTTTATACAAGGACTCCAATGGGGGCATATCATCAATGAACTTTTGAATAGGATTTATTTATTTTTAGGGCTGATGGGCTTTTTGTGTCTTGTTGTTTTGGGGATTTTCTCGATTTTTTTCTCTCGTTTATTTCGCTATGTATCGCCTTTATTTTATCTGGCCGGACTCTTAGGGAGTATCCATTATCTCATCGGTCAAAAAATCCCCTCCCCCTCTTCTTATGCTATTTTTCTAGTATTTTTTGCCTTTGTTTGTGTTAAGCTTTTAGAAAAAAATAAGGACAAACAATGATTATTATCCCCGCAAGACTTGATTCTACGCGTTTCCCTCGCAAAATCTTAGCACCTATCCAAGGTGTCCCTATGGTTGTTGCCACAGCGCGCAATGCCCAAAAAGTCGATGAAACTATCGTTGCTTGCGATAGCCAAGAAGTCCTTGAAATCTGTCAAAAACACAACATCAAAGCTATCCTCACAGACACAACACACACAAGTGGGACAGATCGCTGCGCCCAAGCAGCCAAAAAGCTAAACTTACCCCCTGATGCAATCATCATCAATGTCCAAGCTGATGAACCATTTTTAGAAACTTCAGTTATCGCACTACTCAAAGAAAAAATGCGTCATGCCCCTTTTATGGGGACTTGTGCTAAGGCTATCGATACAACCCAAATCGCCAATCCCAATCTTGTCAAAGTCGTCTGTGCGCGCTCTTTTGAAGCGATTTATTTCTCAAGACTCCCTATCCCCTATAGCCGCGATGGACTAGAAAATCCCTTACTCAAAGACCACCCCTATTACGGACACATAGGTATCTATGGCTTCCATACACAGAGTTTAGAAGAATTCTGCTCCTTAGAGAAAAGCCCCCTAGAAGATATCGAAAAGCTCGAACAACTCCGAGCTATCTACCACCAAAAGCCTATTTTTGTCTGTATCACAGAAAGCAAAAGTATCGGAATTGACACCCCTGAAGACCTCCAAAACGCTCTAAAATCTACCTTGCAAACTCCACAGAACGGCTCTCACGGATCACATTGATTTTGATTTCACCCGGATATTGCAAAGAAGTTTCAACTTCCTTGGCGATATCGCGTGCAAGCACGATACTTTGAGCGTCATCAACCAAATCAGCACGCACAATCACACGCACTTCTCTACCTGCATTGATTGCATAAGCTTGCTTGACACCCATTTTATCCATCGCAATGCGCTCGAGTTCTTGCATACGATTCAAAAAGCTCTCTAGCACCTCTCGCCTAGCCCCTGGACGCGCTGCTGAGAGCGTATCAGCTGTGCATACAGCAGCTGCCTCAATGCTCTGAATATCTTCATCGCCGTGGTGTGCCATGATTGCATTGATAACAGCGGGGTGCTCTTTATAGCGCCTACAGACTTCTGCTCCCAAATGCACATGATTGCCCCCTGATTCTTGCGTGAGCGCTTTGCCTATATCGTGTAAAAGCCCTGCACGTCTAGCAAGCTTCTCATCTCCGCCCAACTCCCCTGCAATCACCCCTGCTAGATTGGCCACTTCGATAGAATGCCCCAAGGCATTTTGCCCAAAGCTCGCACGATATTTCATCTTGCCTACAAGCTTTTTGAGCTCAGGGTGCATATAGCCTAGTCCAAGATCTAAAATCGTATTTTCTCCATCTTGGAGGATTTTTTCTTCCATTTCTGCATAAACTCTCTCATAAACCTCTTCGATTCTAGCAGGCTGGATACGCCCGTCCTCGACTAAAAGCTCGATAGTCCTAGTCGCAATTGCTCGCCTATAGAGATTGAAACTGCTTAAAATAATTGTGCCTGGGGTGTCATCGATGATAACATCAACACCACTAATCATTTCAAGTGCCTTGATATTTCTCCCCTCTTTACCGATAATCCTGCCTTTGAGCTCATCATCAGGCAAATGCACGACATTGATCAAACGCTCAGTAGCAAACTCCCCTGCAAACCTCGTGGTAGCTTGTGCGATGATGTAATTAGCGCGTTTGAGTGCTTCTTCTCTGGCTTCGTGTTCATATCTTCGGATCAAGGCTGATTTTTGTGCGATGAGCTCATCTTGGAGATATTCTAAAATCAAAGCCTTGGCTTCTTCTTTGGTATAGCCTGTGTATTCAGTGAGTGTATTGAGGGCTTTTTGCTTGATATTTTGGTATTCTTTGATGAGTTTATTTTGTGCTTCATACTCTAAAAATAGCTGATTTTTGAGGTCTGAAACTTTTTGCTTTTCTTCTTCAAGAAAGCCGATTTCTCGCTCAATTTTTTGCTGCATTCTATCTTCTTGCACCCGCAAGGTCGTGCATTTATCTTGATATTCTTTTTGTGTTTTTGAAGCTTGGGATTCATACTTTTTTTTCAGCTCTAATTCTAGCTCTTTGATTCTGATTTGTTCGCTTTTTAGGAGTGTCTGGGCTTCATATTCGATCGCTTGGGCTTTGGCTTTTGCTTGTTCGATGATGATATTTGCATTGGTGTTAAAGATCTTTTTAGAGATAAAAAAAACACTAACCCCTACCATCAAACCAAATATTATACACCCTATCACTAAGTATTCTATCATCAAACCCTCTTTTTACAATACAACGACTATGGATAAATTTATCGCCTAAAATATCGTGGCTTTGGGTGATGATATTTCTAGCTACCATCACCTTTTTACTCAAAAAAATCATATGCGGGCGATAAGAGAGTGTCTGGAAAAACCGATCATACATTCCCTTGCCAAACCCCACGCGCCTAAAACTCCTATCGATTCCTAAAACTGGGATAATTGCTGTGTCAATTTTTGCCCAATAAAATAAAGATTTTTCAGCTTCTAAAATATTATATTGATTCTTATGCAAAGGCATCCGAAATGCTACCATTTTAAAACTAACTCCATTTATATGGGGGACAAATATCCGTATGCCCCTGCGGGATTTGAGCCAATAAATCAAAGGATAAATATTGACCTCAGTATCCATCGGGCAATAAAGCAAAATATTTTTACTCCCCAAGGCTAGGAGCTCTTTTTTTAAGAGTCTTACAATCTTTTTATCAGCAAAATCTATCCTTTTAGCTGCCAAAGGACGCAAAAGATGTCTTTTGCAAATTTCACGAAATTGTGCTTTTATCCTCACTCCTTAATCTCTCTTTATGTATAATAAAGTATTTTAAATCGTTAGAACTTACAAAAGGGTAATTATGAAATATTTCTATGGGCTTATGGTGTGTTTGGTGCTTTTTTGGGGCTGTTCTGCAGGGGGTGGGCATAAAAACCAGACCCAATACACCTTCAGTGATTCAAAAGGGCAGACCTTTAAATTCTGGAGTGATTTTGAGAATTTAGAGCTTGCAGATAAAAGCAACGATCCCCAAGATGATGGGAAAATTATTTTATTGATGTTTTTAGACTTACAATCCCAAGACTCCAAAGATTATATTTTAAATATCGACCATCTTTTGCTGACTTTCCCTCAAATCCATATCTTTGGAATCCTCACAAAGCCCTATCCTAAAGAACAAATCACTGCTTATATCGCAGAAAATCAAGTCAATTTCCCCTTGCTCTATCCTAGCGATTCTAAAAATATGCTCCAAGATTTCATACGCCAATCTGAAAAATCCCAAGACCAAACCCCAAACCCCCAAGCAGACTCCAATATCTCCCCTGAAATCCCTTATTTTGTCCTCTATGGCAAACACGGGAAAAAATATCAAACTTACTCAGGTATCGTGATGGAAGAGATGTTTGCACACGATATCAGCACCCTACTCAAAGCACACTAAAGGCAAGTATGATGTTTGAAATCTTTAAAAAAACTGCCCAAAATATCTCCTCGCTTATTGGGACAAAAGCCCCGACCATAGACAAAGATTGCCTAGAAACAGCACTCATAGAAGCCGATATTGACTATGCAATCATCGACTCCCTCCTAGCCCACCTCCCCCAAACTATCAAGAGAAATCAGCTAGAAGTCGCTTTGGAGCGATTTTTTAGAGGTGAAAGCTATTATGATAAAGTCGTGCTCAAGCCGATTGCAATCAAGCCACTTGTAGAGCTCATCATCGGTGTCAATGGAGCGGGCAAAACTACCACAATTGCCAAACTTGCCAAAAGATATATCACACAAGGCAAAAAAGTCCTTTTAGGGGCTGGGGATACATTTAGGGCTGCAGCTACTGAGCAACTCAAGCTCTGGAGTGCCAAGCTAGGCACAGATATTATCACCACACAGCACGGAGGCGATCCTAGTGCCCTTGCATTTGACACAATCCAAGCAGGTATCGCCCGAGGGGTCGATCACATCATCATCGACACTGCTGGCAGACTCCATAACCAGACCAATCTCAAAAATGAACTAGTAAAAATCTCACAAGTATGCTCCAAAGCGCTCAACCACCAAGAATTCCGAAAAATCCTAATTCTCGATGGCACGCAAGGAAGCTCTGCAATCACGCAAGCAAAGGTATTCCACGAAAATATCCATATTGATGGCATCATCATCACCAAATTAGATGGCACAAGCAAAGGTGGGGCGATTTTGAGTATTATTCATGAGCTCAAACTCCCTATTTTGTTTCTTGGTATCGGAGAAAAGGCCGATGATTTGGTGCCTTTTGATGAAAATTCCTTTATCCAAAGTCTTTTAGATTCGATTTTTGAGTGATTGATGGCAAAAAAACCGATAACACTTTTTGAGTGCCAACATTGTGGATTCCAAAGCTCTAAATGGCTAGGTAAATGCAGTAGTTGTGGGGCGTGGGAGAGTTTAGTAGAGCTCAATGGCCATCAAATCCAATCCCTCAAAGATACCAAAACCCTGCATACAAGCACTCTAGCAACCCCTATCACAGCCATCAAGCACGAAAGTATCATCAAATTCTCCTCCACGCAAGAAGAGTTTGACATTGTCCTTGGTGGGGGGATTGCAGCTGGGGGGCTCTATCTGATTGGAGGGAGTCCGGGTGTAGGGAAATCTACATTATTACTCAAAGTCGCTGGAGGGCTTGCTAAAGAGGGCAAAAAGGTGCTTTATGTCAGTGGTGAGGAGAGCGCTGGACAGATCAAGCTCAGAGCCCAAAGGCTTGATTGCGTAGAAGACAATCTCTTTTTACTCAATGAAATCGACCTCAACTCCATCAAAGCCAACCTCACCACAAAAGCCTATGCTGTGTGTATCATCGATTCTATCCAAACAATCTACTCCCCTCAAATCACCTCAGCCCCTGGCTCAATCTCGCAAGTGCGTGAAATCACATTTGAACTGATGCGTTTAGCCAAAGAATACAATATCGCTATATTTATCATCGGCCATATCACCAAAGAAGGGTCGATTGCAGGCCCTAGAGTGCTTGAACATATGGTCGATACGGTATTGTATTTTGAGGGCGATCCGAGTCGAGAGCTCCGAATGCTCAGAGGCTTTAAAAATCGCTTTGGCACGACAAGTGAAGTAGGGATATTTGAAATGCAAGATACGGGGCTTATCAGCGCTAAAAATGCCTCTAAAATGTTTTTTTCACACAAGCAAGCTATGGCCGGAAGTGCTATCACTGTGGTCTTAGAGGGCTCTAGGGCTTTGGTGCTTGAAATACAGGCTTTAGTGAGTGAAATCAGCTTTGGCACGCCCAAGCGATCGGCCACAGGCTTTGATACCAATCGCTTGAGTATGCTCCTAGCCCTCTTAGAAAAAAAGATCGAAATCCCACTCAAAGGCTATGATGTTTTTGTCAATGTGACAGGAGGTATCAAAATCACAGAAACAAGCGCAGACCTCGCAGTGATTGCTAGTATCCTCTCTAGCTTCAAAAATCGCCCCTTATCCAACAAAACTGCTTTTATCGGAGAAGTGAGCCTTACAGGAGATATCAGAGAAGTGAGTAATATCGATCTCAGACTCAAAGAAATGGAAAGCTATGGATTTGAAAAAGCAATCCTCCCCAAAAAACCCAACACAAAAAGCCCCATCAAATGCTTTGAAGCCACAGAAGTAACAAAAATCCTAGATTGGATGTGAGCCTTTTAAATTCTATCCCATATCCCCACACAAGGCAAACAAAAGAATCCAACAAGCACATAACCCAATAACTTCAGTCACAATCGCTTGTGTTTTATCTTTTGTAAAATCCTCTCACTCAAAGCTTGCGGAGTCAGCCCCAAATGCTCTTCTACCATCGCAGTATTGCCGTGCAAAATATAGCTATCAGGGATTTCAAAGCTCTCCATATCAAGCCTTAGTCCCATCTCCATTGCGTATTCAAGCAGCGCTGATGTGACACCATTGATTTTATAGCTATCACTAAAGACAAAAATAAACCGATACGCAGCAAGAATTTCACTCAAATCTTTATCCAAAGGCTTGAGAAAGCGCAAATCAAGCAACCCACAAGACAAGCCCTCTGCTGCAAGCAACTCCTGCACACCATGAGCCCGACCCACGCCATTACCATAGCCCACTAAAAGAATCTCTTCCCCCTCTTTTAATAGCTCAGACTTACCGATAACAAACCCTCCATCAGCAAAGACCCCCTCTTTGAGCGCAAACTTCCCTCTAGGGTATCGAAAAGCACAAGGGGACTGATCCCAGCTAATAGCAAAATCAATCGCGCTTTTTAAAGAAGCATTATCCCTAGGGGCAAAAAGAACCATATGCGGGACAGAGCGCAGATAAGACAAATCTAGCAAGCCCTGATGGGTTTCCCCATCTTCCCCTACAATCCCAGCCCTATCGATAGCAAATCGCACAGGCAAGGACATAATCCCCACATCATGGACTATCTGATCATAGGCGCGTTGCAAAAAAGTCGAATAAATACTCACAAAAGGCTTAAAACCCTCCTTTGCCATCGCTGCCATCGAAGTCACAGCATGCTGTTCAGCGATAGCCACATCCCAAAAACGTTCCGGATACTCATCGATCAAAGCCCCCAAGCCCGTACCACCTGGCATTGCTGCTGTCACACCGACAATTTTTTTGTCTTGACTTGCGCGCTCTAAAAGCACTTGAGAATACACATCAGTGGGGCTCTGGATACTGCTTGTCTTTTTGGACTGCCCTGTATGGATATCAAAAGGTCCGACCCCGTGCCATTTTTCATATTTGCCCTCAGCAATCTCATAGCCCTTGCCCTTGGTGGTTTGCGCGTGGATAATGACTGGCTCTCTCATATCTCTAGCTAGCTTGAGTGAATGCATGATTCCCTCAAGATCGTGCCCATCAATCGGGCCTATATAATTGATCCCCATTTCTTCAAACAAAATCCCTGGTGTGATGAGCTTGAAAGATTCTTCAAAACGTTTGGCGATATAAGAAGCACTATCGGGCATTTTGCCTAAGATTTTTTTGATTCTGTCTTTGAGAGATTGATACAAAGGCCCTGCAATCAGATGAGAAAGGTATTTACTGATAGCACCAATGGGTTTAGCGATACTCATTTCATTGTCATTGAGGAGAATAATCATCGGATATTTTCTATCGCCTAGTTCATTGAGAGCTTCATAGACTAGCCCTGCGCTCATACTCCCATCACCGATCAATGCAATCGGTATGCCTGATTTCCCCTCCAAAGCAAAAGCTTTAGCAACCCCCACGCCAATAGAAATAGAAGTGGAGCTATGCCCAGCGACAAAATAATCATAAGGGGATTCAGAGGGCTTGATAAACCCACTCAGCCCGCCAAACTGCCTGAGTGTATCAAAAGCCTCCCATCTGCCCGTAACTAGCTTATGCGCATAAGCTTGATGGCTCACATCATAGATAAAAGGATTTTCTCTGCAATCAAACACTGCATGCATTGCTACAATCAGCTCCACAGCCCCCAAAGTAGAGCTCAAATGCCCCCCATTGACACTCACGACCTCTAAAATCCTCTTGCGTATATCCTCGCAAACTTGGCGTAAATCAGTAATATCTCGCCCCATAAGACTCTGATATTTTGGCGATACACAGAGTTCCATTTCAGGCCTTTAGATTGTCTAAAACACTTTGTTTGAGGGTCTTGTATCGTGCCATCAGACTCCCATCTATCGTGCCATTATCACACACCACAACCACACCTCCTTTAGTGATGGCCCCATCAGCTTCAATCTTGATTTTAGGGGTGTCTTTGAGATTTTCGACCAGATAGGGATAGTCCATTGTATTGACCTTGATATGGATATCTGTCGCTTCCATCACTTGGGATAAAAGCTCCTTAGAGAGAGCAAAAGCAATCTTTTGGCTATCAGCTTCTACTTCTTTGATGATGACTTCTTTGGCAATATCAAGCGCGATCGCACTCAGCTCCTTTTCAAGCTTTTCAAAGTTTTTTTGAGATTTTTGCATTTCTTTATCAAATGTAACCATCGAGTGCACAAGGTTTGTCTTTTCTTTTTCCACACTAGCAAGTAACTCTTTTTTTGTCTTTTCCTCGCCCTCCTTAAGGCCATCTTTATAAGCCTCATTGCGTGCAGTATTGACCCGCTCTTCCATTTCGATTTGTTGCTTTTCAAATTGTATCTGGAGCTTGGCTAGATTGCTAGAGAGTTCATCAGTCTTTTGGAGCAGCCGTTCGATAAGGTCTTTTTCAAGCGAGGGGGCAATGGCTGCAGAAGTGGGTTTATTTTCTGTAAAATCTTGCACAGGCAGGGGCATATCTTTTGGTGCATAGACCTCTTCTTTGAAATCCCCATCAAGGTTTTTAGCGATGGATTTGAATTCATATTTTTGCACATTATGCTTGGGTAATTCAGATTTTACAATCAGATTTTCTTCTTCAAAATTACTCAACGACATCCTCCTCCTCGCCGATTTGTATCAAGCCCCTATCAGAAAGGGATTGCACAACTTCAACAATTTTTCTCTGAGCACCCTCAACATCTTTGACTTTCACAGCACCCAAAAACTGCATTTCTTCGACAAACTGCTCACTCGCACGCGTAGACATATTATCCAAAAATTTCTGTTTCAAGTCATCAGGAGAAGATTTGAGCGCTAAAATCAAGTCTTTTTTGTCTGCGATTTTTAAGATTTCACGGATAGCATTTTTATCAAGCTTAGAAATATCTTCAAAAGTAAACATCATCTCTTTGATTTCATTGGCCAGCTGCTCATCGATTTGTTCGATATAAGTGATAGTAGCTCGCGCAGCCTTTTGTCCCAATCGATTAAACATTTCAGCAACTGCCCTAGGGCCACCGACTTCGACTTTATAGCTTGTGAGGGATTCTAGTTTGTTTTCTAAGACCGTAGAAACTCGCTTGACAACATTGGGTGAAATATCTCCAAGATTTGCCATTCTGATAGAAATCTCAGCACGCATATCATCTTGAAAATATCCCAAAGTTTCTGCTGCGCTTGAAGAATCCATATGTGCTAGAATCAATGCGATGGTCTGGGGGTGTTCATTGACGATAAAATCTGCAAGCTGCTGGGGTCTGACTTTCATCAAATACGAGAAATTTTTAGTCGATTGCACGCTTTTGCCCAGCTTGTCTAGCACCTTTTTAGCCTCTTCAGGCCCTAAAGTCTTATTCAATAGCTCCCGTGCATAGTCCAAGCCCCCGCTATTGATGTATTGGTTGGATTGAAAGATCGCATAAAATTCCTCCAAAACAGCCCCGCCAATCGCTTTATCCGTGCCATTGAGCTGCATGATTTGCTTGCTGATTTCTGTAATGCTCTCAATATCTAGATGTCTGAAAACCTCGCTTGTCCCCTCCTCGCCGACTTGTATCAGCAAAATTGCGATTTTTTCTGCCATCGATAGCTCATCATATTGAGCCCTTTGCTTTGCAGTAAGTTTTGTAGCCATCGCTCGCTCCTATGTCCTGCCCTCAGGCAGTATCTCATCTTTGACTAAAGTTTTAAACAAAGCAGCTATCTCTTCAGGCTTTTCTTCAATATTTGCTTTGATTTTTTCTAGCAACACATCATATTTTACTTCATCTTCGTTGAAATTACTCCCAATCCCTAGCTGGTCTTCGACTCGCTTACGCATTTCACTGAATTTATTGAGATCTGTGTCATCTTCATCATTGATTTCAAACAAAGATTCCACCTTGTCTTCTTGCACCTCCTGCACCTCAAGCATACGCTCAGCAAAAGGCGAGATAACCTTTTTGTAAAAAATAAATATCACCACAACCACAAGCAAATATTTCAAAAGCGGCATGAAAGGGCCTAAATATTTTTCCACACTCAAAGAAAACTTATCAAAAGCACTCATTGGGGCATAACTCTGAGCTTTTGCATCAAACTCAAAATTACTCACCGTTACATTATCCCCGCGACTTTGATTATAACCAATAGCTTGTTTGACTAAGGCATCGATTTTTTGCATTTCATCTTCGCTCAAAGGAACATATTGGATCGTTTCTCCATCGCCTTGTGTGTCCTTTTTGTATCGCCCATCGACCACAACAGCTGCACTCAAGCGAGAGAGCACGCCAAATTCCCCTTTGATTTCACTGATAGTCTTGCCGACTTCATAATTGGTGGTATTTTGTGATTTTTCATATTTTTCTTTGAGCTTATCATCATCAAGCCCTTGGACAGGCCCTATGTTACTCACAGCCCCAGGAACACCACCTATTTGCTTGGGCTGGGCTCCCTCGCGCTTTTCCTCAAGATTTTGCTCACTGCGGACAACATTATTGGGGTCATAGGTTTCTTGGGTGCTTTTTTTCTGACTGAAATCAAAATCAGCATTGATACGCGCAACCACCTTATCAGGGCCCCCGACAATGGGCGAGAGGATATTGACAATTTTATTTTCTAAGATATTTTCAAAGTTCTGCTTGTATTTGAGCTGTGTGGCCGCAATCTCTTTGGAAGTGCTGAAATCATCGCCCTCACCAAGTGGCTCACCATTTTCATTGACAAGCTTGACATTATCTGGCGTGAGCTTGCTGACAGAAGCAGCTACAAGGTTTTTGATTCCAACAATTTGGGCTGGCAATAGGCGTTTATCGGGTTTGATTTTTAGCATTACTGAAGCTGTGGGCGCTACTTCTTTGCTCACAAAAACACTATCTTTGGGGATAGCAATATGCACATTGGCCTTGTCTATGGGATTAAGACTCTCAATCGTCCTAGAAAGCTCGCCCTCAGTCGCACGAATCAGTTTGATATTTTGGTCAAAATCAGTCGCCCCAAAGTCTTTCACATCAAAGATTTCAAAACCTACTTTGCTTGTCTTGGGGATACCTTGGGAAGCCAATGCAATGCGCTCTTCATAAACACGATCTTTAGGGATTAAAATCGTATCATCTTTGGGAACTTTATAAGGGATTTGATTTTGCTGGAGATATTGCAAGACTAGGGCATTATCGCTAGGATTCATGCCCTCAAACAAAACCCCATAGCCACTGCTGTATTTATCGCCTTTGAGTGGGAAAATCAACAAAAACATAATAAAAGTTACAATCAAAATAACAGAGGCAATGATGACAATTTTTTGCTTTTTATTGAACCGAGCAAAAAGGGTGGCAACTTGCTGAAATAGGGCTTTGATATCCAAACTCAATCCTCTGAAATTTTATTTTGACTTTTTATGTCAGAAAGTATTGCATTTTTGTTGCAAAAACTCTTCGAGTAATGCCAACACTCGTGTATTCTGCTCTTGTGTGCCGATAGTGATCCTAACAGCATTGATACCATAAGACCTAAGATCCCGCACGATCACGCCTCTTTGCAAGAGCCAATGGGATATCTGCGTGCTAGGATTTGTATCATTTAAGATATAAGTGATAAAGTTTGTCCAAGATGGGATAAAAGCAATATTATGCTTTTGGGCAAAGCCCTCATATCGGATCATTTCTTTGGCATTATTCTGGATACAAGCTTGCACAAAATCTTCATCTTTGAGTGCTTCAACAGCCCCAAGCAAGCTCAAAACCCCGATATTAAAAGGCGGGCGCACCTTATGCAAAGCCTTGATAATCCCCTCTGGGGCCACCCCATAGCCCACGCGCATTCCACCTAATCCATAGGCTTTAGAAAAAGTTCCCAAATAAATCACATTTTCAAAACGTTCTAAAAGCTCTTTTGGGGCTATGGCCTTGCTTTTGTCTTTGAAGCAAGCAAATTCTTGATACGCCCCATCAATAATGACCAATGTATCAGGGTGGGTTTGGGAGATAAATTCAAACACATCACTTTTATCCAAACACTCACCCAAGGGGTTATTAGGCAGACACAAAAATACTATATCAGGCTGGTATTGGGCATAGAGCTGCTTGAATTCTAAAATTTCATGGCTATGGCTGGGAGTCTTGATAATCTCTGCTCCAACTTGTTTGGCATAGATTTCATACATCGCAAAAGTCGTTTTTGCCATCAAGACCCTGCTATTGCCCTTAGCGCATTTAGCGTGGATACAAAACTCGATCACCTGATCGCTCCCTGAACCAATAATAATATTGCTTGGAGCAAGATGATATTTTTGTGCTAACCCCTCTTTGAGCTCAAACATCGAATCATCTGGATAATAGCTCGCCATTTTGGCGTTTTGAGCGATAGCTGCACTGACCTTTGGTGAGCAGCCATAGGGATTTTCATTGCTCCCTAGTTTGATGATCTCACTAGGAGAAATCCCAAATTCCCTAACCACAAGCTCAATAGGCTTCCCTGCCTCATACACAACTAGTTCGTCCAACTCTGGATTAAAATTCATTCAAGCCTTCTTCATAAATCTATTTTGCATAAATTGTATCTAAATTCACATAAAAATTAAAATTTTTCAAGCAAGATAAAAAGATCCCCCTAAAACCTATATAACCCAAACACCCCACTGCCATCGCGCCTAAGCCCTCCCAAGCCTTATAGAGGGCTTAATAGCAGCTTTGAGAGTCAAGAGGTCTTAAAAAACAATCCATACAGCCCAAGAGATAAAAAGCACAAAAATCCTCCGAGCAAAAATCCTCCCAAAACATCAGTAGGGAAATGCACACCCAAATAAACACGAGCATACATCATCAGCAAAATAAACAACAAACACAAAAGCCCCACAAGCACCTTCAGCCATATTTTTTGCGAACCCATCACAACAAAAAGCAAGCCAATCAATCCATAAAAAAGAGCTGAGCCCAATGAGTGCCCAGAGGGATAGCTATAGCCAGAAGCTTCAATGAGCCACTCATACGCAGGCGGGCGCGGGCGATGGATTATTTCTTTTAAGGCCTTAAGCAGCACCCCTCCAATCACCATACTCCCGCCAAACCACGCACCCAAAAGAAATCTACGTCGATAAAACAATCCCCCCACTACCAAAAGAGTCATCACCAATATCAGCTTTGTTGAGCCAAGATGTGTGAGTAGCTTTAAAATCGATGTCTTTAATGGGTCCATACCCCCTCGGACAGAGGCTATCACAGAAGTATCTAGCAGCCCCACCCAAGTAGCCCCACCAAAAACTGCAGCCATCTCCCATAAAAATAACACCAACAGCACGCCACTAATCCCTAGCAATACATAAGATTTTTTAGCCATCAAAACCCTCCTTATCGAGCAAATTTACAGACACAAATCAAGATCGCAATGTATAAGCGATAGGGATTTTGATTCTAACGCGTTGTTTGGGTAATGGAAAGTCTTTAGAAGCACTCAGCACAGCCTTGAGCGCGTTGTCATTGAGTATATCACCTGCAGTGCTTTGAATAATTTTTAGTCCTTGCATACTGCCATCTTCATTGAGTATAAATTCAATGATTACTTCGCCCTCTAAGCCCCTAATTCTAGCGATTCTAGGGTATTTATTTTTCTTACTGATAGCTGATTGGATTTTAGCTAAAAATTCATCACTCACACCCTCATTATAAGCTAAAGCCTCAGCTTGCGCCCCCTCTGAAGTGGTGTTAGAGGCTTCTTGCTTTTCATCAGGAGTATCTTGCTGACTGACTTCTTTGACATCTTCTTCGGGCTTGACTTCAGGCTCTTCTTTGACAGGTTTAGGAGCAGGCTTTTTGGGTGTGGGTTTTGGTTTTGGCTTGGGTTTTGGTTTGGTCTTTGGCTTGGGAGCAGCTGTTGAATGCGTCTTTTGCACTGCAGAGGTGTCAATACTTGCCAAACTCATCGTGACTTGATTGACTCCGTTTTGCTTGACTTCCATACTCTTGAGCGATCCAAAAATCAAGGCAATCGCTACCAAATGGATCGCAGCAGAAATCAAAAATCCCATTTTAGAGGGAGATTTAATTTGTTTTTGTAGATATTGCAAAATTTTCATGATTCTTTTCTTTCAGTAAATCTATAATCTTTACAAAAGTCTCAAATTTTGAATCTTTATCACTCTTGAGCTCAATGAGTGTCTTAGCATCCGTGCTATCCACCAAAGATTTGAGCTCTTCTAGTGTGGTGGGCTTATCATCGACATAGATTTGATTTTGGGCATCGACAACGATGGATACTTTTTTGTCATCATTTTGTTTTTGTGCAGAGTTTGCCTCAGGCAAATCAATAGAGATTTTGCCCTGTGCGATAAAAGTAGAAATACTCAAAACAATTGCTAGCAACACTAGCATAATATCAATAAAGGGGACAATATTTAAGCCCTCACCTTTTTTTATTTTCATTTTTTCAGTGCCTTATAACGATTTGCAATCACATCAGCCTTCCGCAACAATGCATTATAAATCATCAGTGTTGGAATAGCCACCACCAAGCCTAGCGCTGTAGCTTTCAGGGCTAAAGACAGACCCACCATAATTGTCTTAGCGTCCATTCCTCCACTCATACCCATATCATAAAAGGTAATCATGATTCCAATAACAGTCCCCAAAAGTCCTACATATGGGGCATTAGAATAGATAATATAGAGTGTGGTGAGGTTTTTGGTCAAATCCATCTCTAGCACATCAACATCTTTGTATTGACTCACATCTACCCGCCAATAAAACAAAATGCGCTCTATCGTAAACCAAATAGCCAAAAAGCTCATAAACCCCAAGACTATAAACACCAAATGATCGATTTGTGATTTTAAAAACTCCATTTTTGCTCCAAACTCCTCTGTATTTTGATCGCCTAAACCCTATCTGAAAGCTCCTTTAGCAAGCCTTAGTCAAACAAGTCCAAACTCTTGACCAAGCCCACTATGCAGAGAATCAAGCATTATTCAGGCATTATTATATAATGATTGATATAAAATTCAATGTTTTATTATATCACTTTAATAATAGTTGTCAATATTACAAATAATAATTTTTATCCTTTTTATACTATTTTATGCTGTTTGCTCAGATCCAACCCCTCTCAAAATCCAACAAAACAACACAAAAACCATTATTTTTAGCCCACTATCACCGCTCCATTTGTATGCAAAATCTTGTTTGATTTTCAGACAAACTTTGATAAAATAGCCCCAAGACTTTAAATAGACTAAATTCCATCAGACAAAGACAGCAAGTATGCACACAAAAGATTTAGACCCTACGATAAGATTTTCGGTATCTTTACAACAAAATTTGCTCGATGAGCTCGATAACCAAATCATCAAAAATGGCTACTCCTCTCGCTCAGAGCTAGTGCGAGATATGATCCGTGAAAGGCTTGTAGAAGATGGCTGGGAAAATCAAACACTCGATGCAGGGATCGCTGTTTTAGTCATCATCTATGACCACCACCAAAGAGAGCTCAATCAAAGAATGATCGATGTCCAACACCATAGCACGACAACGATTTTATGCAATACCCACGTCCATATCGATGATTGCAATTGCCTTGAAACCATTATTCTCAAAGGTCACCCCCTTGATATCCAGAGATTGAGCCTAGAAATAGGGGGCTTGCGGGGTGTGAAATTTGCCAAACTGACTAAGGCTTCAAGCTTTGATAAAGACAAATAACTGATGAATATAGCCATTTACGGGGGGAGTTTCGACCCTCCCCATATCGCCCATATCCAAATTATCCAGACTGTGCTCTTAAAAGTCCCTATCGATAAACTCATTGTCATTGTGGCCTATCAAAATCCTTTTAAAAACCCTTGTTTGTTTCAAGCCCAAGAGCGTTATGCGTGGATGTGTGAGCTATGCTCCCATTTGCCTAAAGTCATCGTGAGCGATATGGAAATCACACAAAAAAAGCCGATTCCTAGCATACAAAGTGTCCTAGAAATCCAAAAAAAGTTCGCACCCAAAAAAATTTACTTCATCATCGGTGAAGACAATATCCCCCATTTACACAAATGGCACCAATACCAAAAGCTCCAAAATCTAGTAGAATTTATCATCATTGAGCGCGAGGGCTACCAAGAACAATCCCCAAAAGACCAGCAAACCCTCTCGCTCCCAAACCTCACATACAAAATCTCTTCAAGCGAAATCAGAAAAAGTCTTTATGCCAAAAAACTCCCTGAAAATCTGCCTGAAAAGATCCGATCACAAGTCATCTATGCATACCATACCCAACCATCAACCCACCTAAGGAGATCGCCATTGACACCAACACAAACACCTAAAATCAACCAAAGAATCCAGCATATCATTGACTTGCTGGATGCAAAAAAGGCACAAGATATTGAAGTTTTTGACCTCAAAGACAAAGACTACATTGTCGATTATGTCATCATCACCACCGCAATGGCAGGGAAACATTCTTACTCCTTGCTTGATATGCTAAAAACTGAGCTTAAGGCTGAAGGCGAGGTATTTTACAGCACCGATGAAGAGAGCGAGGATTGGCTGATTGCTGATTTGGGCGATGTGATGATCCATATTTTTACACAAAACCATCGGAGAAAATTCAATCTCGAAGAGTTTTTGTCCCAGTTATTGGCCCAAAACCCCTCACAAGCAAAAGCCTCCCACCCACTATGAGAATAGATCTCCACAACCACACCACTCTATGCCACCACGCACAAGGCTCTATCGACGCCTATATCCTCAAAGCCATTGAATTGGGGATCGATATTTATGGATTCTCTTGCCACGCACCCATGGATTTTGACCCCAAATACAGAATGCACCTCACAGAACTCCCCTTATATTGCCAGCTCATCACGCAAGCCCAAAAGACCTATCAAGACCAAATTCAGATTCTTTTAGGGCTTGAAGTTGATTTTATCAATGGCAAACAAGACCTCCTAGAACCCAGTGTTTTGGACTGCCCTTGTGATTATCTCATTGGTTCTGTGCATTTTTTAGACACTTGGGGGTTTGATAATCCTGAGTTCATAGCCCAATACGCACAAAGAGATCTCAAAGACTGCTGGGAACAATATCTCAAAGCCATAGAAAATATGGCACAGAGTGGGTATTTTCAGGTTGTGGGGCATTTTGATTTACTCAAAATCTTTGGCCATCGCCCCCCTTTGGATATGACCCCGCATATCCAAAAAACACTCCAAGCCATCAAAGACAATCACATGGCACTTGAAATCAACGCCGCAGGCTTAAGAAAGCCCATCAAAGAGCAATATCCTAGCTTTGAAATCCTCCAATATGCGCACAAAATCGACCTCCCCATTACCTTTGGAAGCGACGCCCATAGTTTGGATCAAGTCGGCTTTGGCTATGATGATTGTGTGCAAATTGCGCAAAAAATCGGCTACAAACAAGCTGTATTTTTCAAAGACAAAATACCCCACTACACACCATTTTGAGAAAAAATCTCAAGAATTCGTTCAACATTTTAAATAACTTTAGTGTTTAGATTTGTAACAAAAATAGTTTTTTATCCAAGATAACAAATTTTTTTTCTACTTTTAATCATTTTAGCAATACAATACCACCAACGAATTACAACTTCTAAAACCACAACAGGAACGGTAAAAGATGGAACCTATGTTGATGCATCCCTACTTCGGTGTTTTCATACTCTTTATTTTCACTTTCCTTGCTTTCAATACCACTTTGAGAATCCAACGTTTTTTAAGCAGAAAAATGGCAGATAAAAGGAACGAAAAACTCAAACTTTCAGCCTATGAATGTGGCCCTTTACCCATCAAACAAGCCAACAAAATCTCCCATCAATTCTATGTGATGGCAATGCTGTTTATTCTTTTTGATATTGAAATTATTTTTATGTTTCCTTGGGCAGTGATTTTTAAAAGTCTAGGAATTTTTGGCTTTGTTGAGATGTTGAGCTTTATAGCATTTTTAGCCATTGGCTTTATCTATGCTTGGAAAAGGGGGGCTTTATCGTGGCAAAGCATCAAGTGAGTTATCTCAAAAATTCTGGTCTGCCTATTGCTCTGACTACTATCGATAACCTCCTAAACTGGGGGAGAAGTAACTCTTTGTGGCCGCTGACTTATGGGCTGGCGTGTTGCGCGATTGAGATGATGGCTACAGGGGGATCGCGATTTGATTTTGATCGCTTTGGAACGATATTTCGCGCTTCTCCAAGACAATCTGATGTGATGATTATCGCAGGGACTGTGACCAAAAAGCACGCTGAATTCACACGACGGCTTTATGACCAAATGCCTGAGCCAAAATGGGTGATTTCTATGGGAAGTTGTGCAAACACAGGTGGAATGTTTAATACCTATGCCACGGTGCAAGGGGTGGATCGGATCATACCTGTAGATATCTATCTCCCTGGCTGTGCCCCGCGCCCTGAAACGCTCCAATACGCCCTGATGGTATTGCAAAAAAAGATACGCAAGCAAAAGGCTTTTCATAAAACCCCTCCCAAACGTCTGATATAAAGGAACTCTATGGTAAGGCAACAAAAAACAGGTTTGGATATCCAAAAAAAAGTCTATCATACAGACAAATTTTACCAACCCCAGCAAACCCCCAAAACACCTCTTTGGGGGACGCCTTATGAAGTGATCTACAACCACCTCTCCTATGGATACCCCATCTCTGCTTATCTTGAGCACACAACAGGAGTGTTTTGGATTGAAACATCTGACCTCCTCCCTATCGCCCAAAGGCTGAAAGCCTTGGGTTATGATATCTTGAGTGAAATGAGTGCGATTGATATGCTCGCTATTGATGGGCGTTTTGAGATGTTTTATCAATTCCTCTCCACATATCCCAACTATGCAGACAAAAGACGCATACGCCTCAAATGCTACCTCAAGCCAGATACACACCTCCCATCAATCAGCAGTCTTTATCGCTGTGCGCTATGGAGTGAGCGGGAGGCTTATGATATGTTTGGCATTATCTTTGATGGTCACCCCCATCTCAATCGTATCTTAATGCCTCAAGATTGGGTCGGACACCCTCTTTTGAAATCCTACCCCCTCAAGGGCGATGAAAACGCTGCTTGGTATGAAGTCGATAAAATCTTTGGCAAAGAATATCGCGATATCATCGGACCTGAACAAAGAGATAGTGCTCGTGTTGATGAAAAAGACACATTTAACTTCGCTAGAATCGGTCAAGAAAAGCAAAAAGGCACGCAAGAGCCGCTTGGACTCGATGATTCCAAACATAATCGAGCATTGTTTGTCAAAAATCTCAATGTAAAAGAGCCCAAAATGCTCAAAGAAAGGCGTTGAAATGTTGCAAACCTACACCAAACTCAAACCACAATTTGAAAACATCATATTTGAGCAAGATGACAGCAAAATGATTATCAACTTTGGCCCCCAACACCCCTCATCACACGGCCAGCTGCGCTTGATACTTGAACTTGATGGTGAAAAAATTATCAAAGCAACGCCTGATATTGGCTACTTACATCGTGGGATCGAAAAACTAGCTGAAAATATGATTTATAATGAATTCATGCCCACAACCGACCGACTTGACTACACGGCTGCAGCGAGCAACAACTATGCCTTTGCCCACGCTGTAGAAACGCTTTTAGACATAGAAATCCCGTGCAGAGCACAAGTAATCCGCACAATGATTTTAGAGCTCAATCGTATCATCTCGCATATATTTTTTATCGGTGTGCACGCTATGGATGTGGGGGCATTATCGATGTTTTTGTATTGTTTTAAGACTCGAGAATATGGACTGGATCTGATGGAAGAGTATTGTGGTGCGCGACTCACGCACAATGCAATACGCATTGGGGGCGTGCCTTTAGATCTCCCCTCTCAATGGTGTGCGCATCTGCAAAAATTTATCCAAGAAACATATGAAACCATTAATTTGATTGAGGGCTTGCTTGATGGAAATCGCATTTGGAAAGCGCGGCTTGAAAATGTCGGGACAATCTCACAAGAAATGGCAAGGGATTGGGGTATGAGCGGGATTATGCTGCGTGCAACAGGGATAGCTTATGATATCCGCAAAGAAGAGCCTTATGAGCTTTATTCTGAGCTAGATTTTGATATCCCTATCACTGATAGCGGGGACTGCTATGGCAGATATCGGCTGTATATGCTAGAAATCAGAGAGTCGATTAAGATTTTGCAACAACTCATCAAACTCTATCCGCAAACCACAAGCGAGCTGATGGCAAAAGCCCCTGATTATATCTCTGCCCCCAAAGAAGATATCATGACACAAAACTATGCATTGATGCAGCATTTTGTCCTTGTTACCCAAGGAATGCGCCCCCCTAAAGGCGAGGTATACGCCCCTACAGAATCCCCCAAAGGCGAGTTAGGGTTTTTTATCCACTCTGAGGGCGCTCCTTATCCCCATCGTGTCAAGATCAAAGCCCCTAGCTTCTATCATGTGGGGGCATTGCAAGATTTGCTTGTAGGGCATTATCTAGCCGATGCTATCACGATTATTGGCTCTACGAACGCTGTGTTTGGGGAGGTGGATCGATGAAAAGATTTGATTTGCGCCATCTCAAAAGCGATTTTTATACGCGTATGGGTGAAATCATCGACACAGACCTGCAAAATGGCGAGGTGGGGATATTTCTTTTTGAAGTGGGAGCATTTGAAAATATCCCCAAAAGTGCAGAATTTATCAAAAATCGTGGTGATGAGCTGATGAATTCTATCCGATTCAATCAAGTAGACTGGACACTTGTGGTAAAAAAAAGGAGTTAAAATGCACCCTTTTCCCTACGCACTACCCCCTCAAGACTTCCCAAAACAAGTAGCAAATGATACGCTCAAAGCATTTATTGGCTGGGACGGGGTCGTGCTGTTAGATGAAAATACAGATATTTTAGATATGCTCAAAAACTATGCCTACCAATATCAGTGCTATTCCCAAGCTTGTGGGCGATGCACACCAGGAAAATATGGGGGCAGGGTTCTTTATGAGCTCCTTGAATCGATCCAAAATAATCCCCAATCTCCATCTGATGATCTCATCAAACTCCAAGAGGTGTGCGAGCTGATGATGGCTACAAGCAAATGCGAAATTGGCAAGACAACGCCCAAACCCATCATACAAATGCTCCAAACAAGAAGAGAGATTTTTACCCAACCCTCCTTATTCAAATCCCATCAGTGCTATATCCCCAAAATCACTGCACCTTGCACAGACGCCTGCCCCTCTCATGTCAATATCCCTGCTTATATCGAGGGTGTGCGGGATATGCTTTTTACTGATTCTCTGCAAGCAACCAGAGGCTCTATGCCTTTAGCCCAAGTGTGTGGGAGAGTATGCCCCCACCCTTGTGAAAGCGCTTGCCGCCGCTCTATCTTAGATGAACCCATCAGCATTATGGAACTCAAACGCATTGGGGCTGATTATGAATACAATATGCACTTGCCCTATCAACACCCCAAAACGCCAAAGCCCATCAACGCAGATACAAAAGTAGCCATCATAGGGGCAGGGCCGGGGGGCTTGAGCGCGGCGTATTATCTGGCTTTAGAGGGAGTGCGTGTCGATGTGTTTGAAGCGCTGCCTGTTTTAGGGGGCGAAGTGGCTGTGGGAGTCCCTGATTATCGAATGCCCATTACCCATTACAATCACGATATTGATATGCTCAAAACCCTTGGCGTATGCTTTTATACCAATAGCCCTATGGATTCTGCTTCAATGCTAGCGCTCCAAAAAGACTATCAAGCCATCGTTCTAGCTACTGGGGCTAGAATCTCTAAGACACTCGGGATTGCTAGTGAAGACCCCCATTTACAGGGCTATATCCCTGCGATTGCCTTGATGGATACTATCAATCTTGCACAAAAATTTAACATCGGCACACTTCCTGATATCAAAGGCAAAGATGTCATCTGCGTCGGTGGAGGATTTACTTCGATGGATGTTGTGCGCTGTGCTGTGAGATTGGGGGCAAAATCTGTCACAATGCTTTATCGGCGCGATGAAGCCAATCTCATCAAAAACACTTCCCACGAAGAATACCACGAGAGCCTAGAAGAGGGCGTGCGTTTTGAATTTCTTGCTGCGATTGAGCAAATATATGCACAAGATGGGCGTATCACAGCTGTAGAAATCTCAAACTTTGAGCTCAAAAAAAGCCCCGCTGCGCCCAAAGGAGAATTGATTAAAATTGAGGGCAAAAGCACCAAGCTCCCTTGTGATATCCTTATCCCTGCTATCTCCCAAACCCCCGACCTCTCCTATCTCCCCAAGCAATGGGGCATACAAACAAACAAAAAAGGGGGCATACAAACACAAGAAGGCACTTTTCAAACCAACCAAAAAGGCGTATTTGCCTGTGGGGATTGCGTGAGCGGGCCTTTGACTATTGTCAATGCTGTAGGGCAAGGCAAGCGCGTTGCTAGTGTCATCAAACGTTGGATCCAAACACAAGAAGTGTGTTTGAGTGATGAGGAAAAAATGGAAGATTTTTTGAAAAAAATCGGTGTTTTTGATGCTAATGAGAGTGTGTCAGGCTGGCTGGGAGGTATTTTACGCACAGAAAGCAAAAAAGCTCCCCCTCAAGAAAGAAAAAATAGCTTTCTTGAAGTCAATGCAGGTCTTAGCAATCAAGAAGCACTCCAAGAAGCCCAAAGATGTATGCGATGCTATTATATCGCTATGGCGGTGGTGTGATGGAAATCTATATCAATGATCAAAAATTATCTTTTCTCCCAGGGGAGAGTATCCTTGAAGTAGCAAGAAAACACCATATCTATATACCCACCTTATGCCATCTGCCTAAGCTCGCGCCAGTGGGGGCTTGCAGAATGTGTGTGGTCGAAGAAGACAATGGCAATATCATTGCCTCTTGCAAAAGCCCTGCACGCCCTAATATCAGAGTCCATACCCATACCCCAAAACTCCAAAAATATCGCCAAGAAATCATGCAATTTCTATGTATCAACCACCCCCTAGAGTGCGGCGTTTGTGATAAAAGCGGCGAGTGCGAGCTCCAAGACAAAGTCCTAGAAACCAAAATCCCCCTCCAGACTTTCAGCGCAGAACAAAGAGAAGATGAACTCTTAGTGTTTCAAAACAAAATCTATGATGAAAGCTTGTGTATCTTGTGTGAGCGCTGTGCGAGGACTTGCAACCAAATTGTTGGCAATAACTACCTCAAAGTCATCACCGGAGGCTATCACTCAAAAATCGGTATCAATGCCCAAAATTACTGCGAAGACTGCGATGAATGCGTGAGTGTCTGCCCTACAGGGGCGATGATTTCACAGAGATTTCAATACAAATCCAATGCTTGGGAACTAGAAAAAACTGCAAGCAGCTGCACAAATTGTGCGCTGGGGTGCTATATTGTCTATGAAGTCAAAAGCACTCAGCAAACGACCCATCTCAATCAAAATAAAAAAATCTATAGGAGCACGACACAAATGGAATTTACCCAACTCTGCCACTCAGGCAGACACCATTTCGCCCACGCACCCACTGCATATAAAGACGACAATGCCTTAAAAAGCGCAATCGATGCGTTCAAAAACGCTAAAGCTATCCGTATAGGCACACAAACTACCAACGAAGAAGCCCTGATTCTTAGCTTGCTGCAAGATAAGCTAGGGCTTGAGCTGTATTGTGAAGAAGCTAGAGTTTACCATCACTTCACCCATCGACTCAAATCAACCTCTCAATCCCCCATATATCGGACAAAAGACCTACTCAAAAATGCCGATGTCTGTATCAGTATCGCAAGCTTTATTTTTGATACAATGCCTGTGCTTAAAAGCCAAATTAGCAAGGCCATCACAACCCAAAACACTCAATACATTTACTTGCACCCTATTCCTGATATGCGCCTAAAAAAACACCAGCATATCCAATATGAAGTCAATACCGAACTAGGCGTGGTCGCCTTGATGTTAGCTAAGCTTGTGCCAGTCGAGGTTTTAGACACCAAAGACTCTGCTTTTATCCAAAATCTCGATATTGGCTATCTGAGCTCTGAATCTAATGTGGGCGAAGAAGAAATCAACGCACTAGCACAAACACTCAAAGAAGCAAAAAACCCTATTTTGCTAGTGGGCTCTGAATTATTCTACCACGCACACAGCCAAGAAATCGCTTATATGCTCGGTCTTATCGAAAAGCACAGCCCGCTCAAAATCATCACCCTCTCCCCATCGGGCAATGCCGTTGGTATCTCGCTTATCTGCAAGCTCTGTGAAGATAGCAACAAACAAGAGGGCGTGATAGGCTATAGAGAAAGAGGTGAGTATGCTCTCAATCCTGTCTATGATGACATTGCCTATAAAGACAATCCTGATTTTGCCCCCACAAGCCACTACACACTCCCTGCACTCACACAAATTGAGGGCAGTTTTGTCAATACAGACTACGCTCTCTTGCCTCTTGTGCCATCTCTCCCTTATGAGGGCTATGATCTTTGTGATATCGCCCAACACTTTGGACTCAAAGAAACTTATCTCATTGAACTCACACACAAGCTCCCCACACACAAAGGATTCAAAAATATCGCCTATGATGACCTACTCAATCATTTTGATAAAAATGGCACTGCTTTCCGTGGGTATGATCTTGACTTGATCCCTTGCACCACAGATACGCCCATCACCCTCACACCCATCGACTCCCTCCCTGAATCCAACGGCTCTATTCTCTATATCCCCGAGCTTTCGGGGAATTTTTTCACCCTTGAAACACCAAAAATATTCGGTTCCCATCAATTCAAAATTGCCAACAAACTCACCTCCCATCAAAAAATATCTTTCAAGCTCCATCACAAGACCTTTGTCTGCGAATTTATCGAGCAAGACTATCTCAAGGGAATGGTAGCAATTTTTGAAAGTGCAAAATTTTTTATCACAACACACAATTATCCCTATGAAAAAATCACTCCCAAACCTTTGGAGCTGTTATGATCAAGATAAAAATAAACCATCAAGAAATCCAATGCCATGAGGGGCAAAGCGTCCTTGAAGCTGCTAGAAGTAACAATATCTATATCCCAGCAATCTGCTATCTCACAGGCTGTTCGCCCACGGTTGCGTGCAAAATGTGTATGGCTGAGATGGACGGCAAACGCATTTACACTTGCAACACCAAAGTCAAAGAAAACGCCACTATCCTCACCCAAACTCCTGAAATATTGAGCGAACGCAAAGCTATCATGCAAACTTATGGCGTAAACCACCCTTTAGAGTGCGGTGTCTGCGATAAAAGCGGCGAGTGCGAGCTCCAAGACCTTACCTTAAAAATGCGTGTCAATGTCCAACCCTTTAACGTGCAAGATGATGACAAAGAAGCCAAAACTTGGGCGCAAACCCTTTATGACCCCAATCTATGTATCATGTGCGAACGTTGTGTGACCACTTGTAAGGACAATATCGGGGATAATAATCTCAAAGCCATCAAAACAGACCTACACGCCCCCGATAAATTCAAAGATGATATGCCTAAAGACCCCTATAGCGTATGGAGCAGGAAACAAAAGGCCTTGATTGGCTATATCGGGGATAATCCTTGTTTGGATTGTGGTGAGTGCATTTCAGTATGCCCTGTGGGGGCATTGGGCTATAAAGATTTCAGTTACACAGCTAATGCGTGGGAACTCCAAAAAATCCCCTCCACTTGCCAGCACTGCCCTGCTGGCTGCTTTATTTCCTATGAAGTCAGACATCAAGATATTGCCGGAGAAGCAAAGAAAATCTATCGCGTGAGTAATAATTTCAATCACAACCCCATATGTGGGGCAGGCCGCTTTGTGTTTGATGTCAGTTCAAGCACGCAAGGCAGCTCCAATATCACAGAAGCTATCAATGCAATCAAAAACGCTAAAGCTGTCCGCATTGGTGGGGATCTCACCAATGAAGAAGCCTATCTCATTGAGGGCTTGCGCCAAAAATTGGGCTTTAAGCTTTATTGCGAAGAAACCAGACTTTTTCAAGAATTTGCACGCATTTTAGGGCAAAAACAGACTTATGATCTCACACATATCAAAAGCTCGGACCTCATCATCACACTTGGTTGTGGAGTCAAGACAGAAAATCCCTTGGTACGCTATGCTATCAACAACGCACTCAAGCTCAACAAAAACACTTCTCTCATCTATGCCCACCCCATCAAAGACACTCTGATTACAAAGCTCAGTAGAAGCGTCTTCAGCATTGCTTATGCCCCAAAAGCTGATGAAATCATGCTAGCTATGATACTCACAGCCCTAGGAGTTAATCCCGATAATGCCCTATCTTCTGTGTATGCAAGTCAAAAAACTCTGTATCAAACCACCACCAAAGAGGTCAAAAAAACCCTCCCCCAAGAAAATTCTCAAGAAAACTCCCAAGAACCCAAAGAAATCACAGAAAAAATTGAAGAAACCATCGAAATACCCTATTATGAGATATTTGAACAAGCAGGACTTGAATATGCAGTCTATGAAAAACTCACTGCAATGCTCACAAATGCTACTGCGCCCATCTTACTCATCGGTCAAGATATTTACAAACACAAAAGAGCTAAAAATATCGCTGCACTGCTTGCTTATTTAGAAAAGACCACTCCAATCAAAATTATTCTTATCCCCCCTCAGACTAATTCTGTAGGGATCTCCCTACTCTGCACACTCGATACAGATCTAAAAACCTATCCAGACCAAGATATTGTAGGTATCCGTTGCAAAGGCGGCTATAGCATTGATTCAGACAAATACAACGCCAAAGATGGCTCAAAAGAAAATGTAGATTTTATCCTTCCTGCGCTCAATCAGCTCGAGGGGACTTTGAGTAACTTCGAATACAAACTCTTACCCCTAAAGCCTGCCCTCCCCTACACAGGATATGACCTCAGTGATATTGCTAGGGCTTTTGGTTTTTATGGAGAATCTTTGGTCGATTATACCCATCTCCTCCCCCAAGACCTCGGCTATCAAAATATCCCCTATGATGCACTCAATAGCTTTTATACACGCAGTGGTGAAGACAAAAGAGGCTATCACATCACCCCCAATCAAGCGCCCCTAGCCCAGTCCATCACCCCCATAGAGCCAATCACGCCCCAAGATTTCAACGCCTATCTTAAATATCCCCAAGCACAATTCTCCGCCATCACAAGCAGCAGCCACAATCTCCAAACTCAAATCGGTATCTACACCTCCAAAAACAACCTCGATACCCTCAAGCTATCTCAAGGAGATACCATCACCCTCACAAAAGGCGTGCGAGAAATTAAAGGCCGCGTTTATTTGGACTATGATTTGGAGCAAGATATTTTTGTGATTTCTCCTTGCTTGGATACACAAAATATTTTTGAAAATGAAATTTTTGAAAATCTCACCTTGAAGGGAGCTTTATGAGTGCATTTGTCATTGAAACCTTAATCAAAATCTTAGTTTTAGTCTTGGTTTTTTCGTTTTTAGGAGCATTTGCCACTTACTTAGAAAGGAAAGTTCTGGCCTTTTTCCAGCGCCGATTAGGTCCTGTCTATGTCGGGCCTTGGGGGCTTTTGCAAGTGATTGCTGATGGGATCAAACTTTTTAGCAAAGAAGATGTCCTGCCCCAAAATGCCAACAAAATCATCTTCACTTTTGCCCCCATTATCGCTATGATGAGTGCTTTTATCTCGATGGCTCCTATCCCGTTTTTTGGCGATTTCACACTCTTTGGCCATACCATCAAGCCCATTATTTCTGATATCAATGTTGGGCTTTTGTTTTTCTTAGCCGTAGGGTCTGTGGGGATTTATGCGCCCTTATTAGCAGGGCTTGCTTCAGGGAGCAAGTATTCTTTGATTGGGGCAGCAAGAGCTGCAATCCAGCTTTTGAGCTTTGAGGTAGTCAGCACAATCACTATTTTAGCACCCTTAATGCTTGTGGGCTCTCTTTCTTTGGTTGCAATCAATGACTACCAAGCAGGGGGCGTGACCCATTGGCTAGTATTCAAGCAGCCGCTAGCTTTTGTGTTATTTTTGATTGCGAGCTATGCAGAGCTCAATCGCACGCCCTTTGACCTCTTAGAGCACGAAGCTGAGATTGTAGCAGGCTATGCCACTGAATATAGTGGATTGAAATGGGGTATGTTTTTCTTGGCTGAATATGCCCATTTATTTGCGTTTTGCTTTGTGATTGCATTGATATTTTTAGGGGGTTATAACCCCTTATGGTTTATCCCTGGAGGGATTGCTATCATCTTAAAAGTCTGCTTTTTTGTGTTTTTAGCCATGTGGGCACGGGCGACCTTTGCGCATGTCCGGCCTGATCAACTCATGCAGATGTGCTGGAAAATCATGATGCCCCTAGCACTACTCAATGTCGCCATCACAGGCGTTATCATCTTGCTTTAGGAGGAACTTATGGCAACGCAAAACTACAAATGGTTCCAAGCCCCCAAAAGCCCTGAAAGCCCCCAAGGGAAGTTTTTAAAGACAACAAAAACGATTTTTGGACTCGATTTATTCAAGGGCTTAGGACTCACACTCAAAGAATTTTTTAGCCCAAAAGTCACGGTGCAATACCCCCTAGAAGAGCTCCCCTTAAGCCCTAGGTATCGTGCTGTGCATAATCTGCAAAGACTCTTAGAATCAGGCGAAGAGCGCTGCATTGGCTGTGGGCTGTGCGAAAAAATATGCACGAGCAATTGTATCCGTATCATCACACACAAAGGCGAAGATGGCAGAAAAAAAATTGATGACTACACGATCAATTTAGGGCGCTGTATCTATTGTGGGCTGTGTGCAGAGGTCTGCCCTGAGCTAGCTATTGTGATGGGAGATCGGTTTGAAAACGCTAGCGAACAAAGGGCACACTTTGGGTGCAAAGAAGACTTTTTGAAAGACACACAAGAAGCCCAAAACCATACCCAACAAGAATTTCAAGGCTTTGGCTCTGTGAGCTTGGACGCAGATACAAAGATCAAAAAAACCCCTTTGGATTATTAGGAGGCATTTATGTTTGCTGTGGTAGCTTTTTATTTGTTTGCAGCATTGAGTTTGGCAATGTTTCTTGTGGTAGTCACGACTAAAAATGTCCTATACGCACTCACAGCACTTGCGTGTGGCATGATTTTTATATCAGCTTTTTTCTTTCTACTAGGAGCAGACTTCATGGGGGTCGTTCAGATTGCTGTGTATGCAGGGGCTGTGGTCGTGATGTATGCTTTTGGTATGATGTTTTTTGATAGCACTCAAGATGTGCTCGAACGCAAGCACTCCAATAAAATTTTATGCTTACTAGTTTTTGGTATTGCTATTATCTTGACTCTTATTTTTGGTGCGCCTTTTATCTCAGAGTATTGGGGCAATCTAGCTGTTGAGCCATCTTTGGCTTTCAATGATAAAATGAGTAATATCGAAATGATGGGCTATGTGCTTTTTACCAAATATCTGATCCCTTTTGAAGTCGCTGCTGTCATGCTTTTAGCTGCGATGATAGGTGGGGTGGCTATGGGTATCAGAAAAGTCTGCTACCCCTCTGAAGAGAAGCAAACAAAGGAGGAATTATGATTGGTTTGGGGCATTATTTGACACTTTCTGGACTGATGTTTTGTATCGGTCTAGCAGGGGTTTTAAGACGCAAAAATATTTTAATGCTGTTTTTTTCTACCGAAATCATGCTCAATGCACTCAACATTGGCTTGATTGCTATTGGCAATTTTATGGGCAATATGAACGGACAGATTTTTGCTCTTTTTGTCATTGCGATTGCTGCGAGCGAAGTGGCGATTGGCTTGGGGCTTGTCATTATGTGGTTTAAGAAATACAAAACCCTTGATATCGATAATCTCAGCACTATGAAAGGCTAAGATATGTATTTTTTATCTGATTCTCATTATATTCTTCTGATGTGTTTGGTGCTATTTTCTCCCTTATTTGGGGCTATCTATGCAGGTTTTTGGGGGAGCAAGGCAAAAGCAGGGCATATAGGCGTCTTCAATTCCTTGCTTTTACTCATATCTTTTGGCGCTGGAGTGATTTTATTCATCGCTGCAACCCATGGCGTGCGTCTTGAGCTGACTTTGATGGACTGGCTAGTTTTAGGGGATTTCAATAGCCATTTTTCCTTTATGCTTGATAGTGTATCAGCGACAATGATTTTGGTGGTGAGTCTTGTGTCTTTGCTCGTGCATGTCTATTCGATCGGCTATATGGAAAATGACTCTGGCTACAATCGCTATTTTAGCTATCTCTCAGGCTTTGTATTTTCAATGCTGCTTTTGGTGATGAGTGATAATTTTTTGGGATTATTTATCGGCTGGGAGGGCGTGGGGCTGTGCTCTTATTTGCTGATTGGCTTTTGGTATCACAAAAATAGCGCTAACAACGCCTCTATCGAAGCTTTTATCATCAATCGAATCGCTGATTTGGGTATGCTGCTAGGGATTATCATGATTTATTGGGTATTTGGCACGCTCAAATACACAGAAGTCTTTGAAATGCTGCAAAATATGCAAATACCACAATATGATTTATATATCATCGGGATTTTGCTTTTCATCGGGGCAATGGGTAAATCAGCGCAATTCCCCTTGCACACTTGGCTTGCTAATGCGATGGAGGGTCCCACGCCTGTATCAGCACTTATCCATGCAGCAACAATGGTAACTGCAGGAGTATATCTTGTCATCAGGGCTAATCCTCTTTATAGTATCTTGCCTGACTTGGGCTATTTTATCGCTTGTCTTGGGGCTTTTGTGGCTGTGTTTGGTGCGAGTATGGCGCTTGTTCATTGCGATCTCAAAAGGATCATTGCCTACTCTACGCTCTCTCAGTTGGGCTATATGTTTGTCGCAGCAGGCATTGGGGCTTATTGGGTAGCGCTTTTCCATCTTTTTACCCACGCATTTTTTAAGTCGCTCTTATTTTTGGGTGCAGGAAATATCATGCACGCAATGGAAGACAAACTCGATATCACCAAAATGGGCGCACTCAAAACACCCCTTAAAGTCACTTGCGTGATGATGATTATCGCTTCAGCAGCTCTTTGTGGTATCTATCCTTTTGCGGGATTTTTCTCAAAAGACAAGATTTTAGAGGTAGCTTTTGGCGGGGGGCATTACATCTTATGGCTATTGCTACTCATTGGTGCGGGTATGACAGCTTTTTATAGCTTCAGACTCATTGTGCTTGTATTTTTCACCCCTAAAATCCATACCATAGCCCACCCCCACGAAGCAAGACCTTTAATGCTCTATGCAATGGCACCTCTAGCGCTTTTAGCTATCATCGCTGGATTTTTTGAAGAAAATTTCGCCCATTTCATCACACAAAGCATTGTTTCAATCCAAAGCTTTCACGCCCCTGTGGGTATCTTGATTGCTATCACAACCATCATCACACTCATCAGCATCATCTATGCAATTTTTAAATATAAAAATGGCTTCAAAGCCAAACAATCAGGCTTCTTGCATAGACTTTTATCCAACCAATACTATATCCCTGAGCTCTACAAAAAAGTCTTGATTACCCCTTATGGCTATTTGTGTGAATTTTTATGGAAAAAGGTAGAAATCAAAATTATCGATGCGAGCGTCGATAGCATTGGTAAGCTACTCATCTGGCTCAGCAAACTGCTCCAATTTATCCAAAATGGTAACCTCACAAGCTCCTTGCGCTTGATGAGCTTTGGTATTTTTGTGATGCTCGTGTTTGCAATCATTGGATTCTGGAGGTAATTATGGAATATCTACTCAGTATCGTTATTTTTTTTCCAGCATTGGCCTCTGTGTTTGTATTCATTATGGATAACAATGTTGCTAAACCCTATGGTATCACGATTGGTCTTATCGAGCTCATCTTAGTAGCGGCCTTATGGATGGGCTTTGATTATTCTAATGCGGGCATGCAGTTTGAGAATACTTTTGCGCTGATTCCTGATTATGGGATCAACTATCATGTAGGCATTGATGGTATCTCGCTTTTTTTATTGGTCTTAAATGCCTTCATCATTTTCTTAGCCACTATTTATTTGAACCAGCCCAATGACAAAAACTACCTTGTTGTCTGCTTACTGCTTTTAGAGAGTATTTTGATGGGAGTGTTTGCGTCATTAAATGTGGTGCTGTTTTATATTTTCTGGGAGATTTCATTGATCCCGATTCTTTATATGATCGGAGCGTGGGGGACGGGTGAGAAAATCTATGCAGCATTGAAATTTTTCTTATATACCTTTTTTGCCTCGCTGATTATGTTTATTGGGATTTTGTATTTTGGCTATCTTTATTTCATCACTATGGGCTCATGGAGTTTTGATATTTTAGATTGGTATCATCTTGCCCTCCCATTTAATATCCAACTATGGCTATTTTTAGCGTTTTTTATCAGTATCGCAGTCAAAATCCCCATTTTTCCCTTCCATACTTGGCTCCCCCACGCCTATGGAGATGCGCCCACGCTAGGGTCTGTTGTCTTGGCTTCTGTGTTGTTGAAAATGGGAACTTATGCATTGGTGCGATTTTCGCTCCCACTTTTCCCTGACGCAAGCTATGCGCTTGTAGTCCCTATAGCGATTTTAGCGCTGTTTATGATTATCTATGGAGGTATGCTCGCTTTTGCCCAGACAGATATGAAACAAGTGGTCGCTTATAGCTCTATCTCACACATGGGAGTGGCTGTCATTGGAATCTTTGCGCTCAATTTAGAGGGCATTGGTGGCTCGGTGTTTGCGATGGTGGGGCATGGAATCGTGAGTGGCGCGCTGTTCATGCTTGTTGGTATGATTTATCATAGAAGAAAAACAAGGCAAATTGCAGAATTTGGCGGGCTCGCACAAGTCATGCCTAATTTTGCTGCTGTCTTTGCTATCGTGATGATGGCAAATGTGGGCTTGCCCTTGACCGTGGGCTTTGTGGGCGAATTTTTTAGCTTACTAGGATTTTTCAAAGCCCACCCACTCATCACACTCATCGCTGGGACAAGTATCATCATCTCAGCGATTTATATGCTCAATCTTTACAAAAAAGTCTTTTTAGGCAAAGCGCCAAATGCCAAAAACCTCCTACTCAACGATTTATGTGCAAGAGAGATAAGTGTAATGCTCCCTTTTGTCTTTGTCATTATCTTTTTAGGTATCTATCCCAAGCCCCTCTTGACCCCGATCCAAAACAGCACCCAACAACTCCTAGAAACCATGCACAACCGAGCCATCAAAAAAGAAACTAAAATCTATCTAAAAAATCCACCGCCCCCGCTTGAGGTGATACCACACACAAGCCAATCCCCCAAACCAATCAAAGAGGTATGATATGCTAGAAAATTTCTATATCCCTTTTGCTGACTTGAAGCTCCATACTATTTTGCCTATGTTTATCGTTATTTTTGGAGCTATCTGTATTCTCAGTGCTAATGCCTTCACGCT
Source organism: Helicobacter sp. 12S02634-8 (assembly GCF_002272865.1). Taxonomy (GTDB): domain Bacteria; phylum Campylobacterota; class Campylobacteria; order Campylobacterales; family Helicobacteraceae; genus Helicobacter_J. Next base: position 91,506 of record NZ_MLAP01000005.1, read on the forward strand.
CAAGTTTTCGCGCAGTCTTAATGTCGCATTGTGTATGCTTTTTATTGTCATTGATTTGGCATTTGTCTTAGGACTTAGCGGCTTTGATCTGGGCTTTTTTGGTATCCTTAGGCTCGATGGTATCTCTATTTTAACCCAAATCATCATCTTGATTGCCAGCTTGTTTTTTATCTTTTTAGCAATCTCAAAGGAGCGATACGCCGAGTTTCAGACGCCTGAATTCTACCCACTCTATCTATTCATGACAGCAGGCTTTCAGTTCATGGTTTCAAGCGATAATCTGATTTTTATCTTGCTAGGGCTTGAAATCGCCTCGCTTTCTTTGTGCGTGCTCATCGCTTTTAATGACGAAAACACGGGCATAGAAGCAGCGATTAAATATTTTGTGATGGGTGTTTTAGCAAGTGCGTTTTATGTGATGGGGGCAATGCTTTTATATTTAGCTACAGGGAGTGTAGAAATCCATAATATCGCTGCGGCCATCTATCAAAATAACTTTGAACCTATCTTGGTGCTGATTGCTGGATTGATTTTTATGATTGGGGCGATTGGCTTTAAAGTTTCTTTAGTGCCTTTCCATACTTGGATGCCTGATGTCTATGAGGGCAGCAACCCTGTGCTAGCAGGATATATTTCTATTATTCCTAAAATAGCTGGTTTTGCCATTGCCATTAGGATTTTTGATATCTTTATCAAATCTGATATCCCTTGGATAGAAAACTTGCTTTATGCCCTAGTTGTCATCACCATCACTCTCCCTAATATCATGGCCTTCATGCAAGAAGACATCAAGCGCATGCTCTCTTTTAGCTCGATTTCCCACTCAGGCTTTGCGCTCGCTTGTATCTTCATCAACACCACCCAAAGTCAAAACGCAATGTTTGTCTATTGGTTTATGTTTTTATTCACCAATGTAGGCTCCTTTGCTATTCTTTGGCTGTGTAAAAACAAACAAAAGCTCTGGCACTCCCATTATGACCACCCTTATTCAAAGTTTCAAGGGCTTGTGAGGGTCTATCCATTGATGGCAATTTTGCTAGCAATTTTTATGTTTAGCCTTGCGGGCATACCTCCTTTTGCAGTATTTTGGGGCAAAATGCTCGCTGTGAGTGCAGCAATCAATGCAGGTTATATCTACCTCGCACTCATCATGATGCTCAATAGCGCGATTGCTGCTTATTATTATCTCAAATTGATTGTGTTTATGTTTCTCAAAGACCCCCTCATCAAGCAAGAAAATGCAGAGGTCTATATGGAAAATGCCACCTATTCTATCAAAGGCGTGATTGCCATCGCAGCGACTATTTGCTGTCTTTCCATTTTTGTGGTTCAGTTTTTGCTTGATATCACCTCAAAATACATTATCAATAACGTTTATTGATATTTTTGGAGCTGTGATTGAATACTTCCAAAATATTTTTGTTTGTTTTGTTGATCTCAAATCTTGCATATGCCTTTGAGATCACCATCAATTATGGCAAAGAAAATTCAAAAAACTTCTCCGTTCTCAATCTCAAACACTCCAAGCCCTTTTTGTGTCAGATAAGGTCCATGACTGCTGAAAAACCCATGGTCGAATGCGTGATCGATGCAATCCCTGCTGAGGGTTTCACCCCAACAAAAACAATATTTTTTGATTTCTACTATCAAATGATAGACCAAAAATTCCATCTCTACATCAAGCCCAAAAAAAATCTCAAACTCTACCCAATCCCCCATGATCTCAAACCCCCCATACCCCTGATACAAGACCGACCACAATACGCGCAAGCGTGGCAAATTATCGGCTATGAAGACCAGATTCCATTTCTCTCCCACCAGCAAAGCAAAGGGCTCAATTTCCCCATACTCATAGAAGACGCCCAAACTCCCTATATCCCCGAGCTTGATATCAACAACAAACCCCTGCACTACGCCAAGGGAGCAGACTTTGAAGCATACATGAAAATCAAAGCCTTAATCAAAAACAAATCCTACTTTGAAGCCATCAATGCCATCAATGAAACGCTCAGGCACTATCCTGACACATTGTTTAAAAAAGACCTTTATTTCTACCAAATCATTGCACTCTCTAACATCGACCCCAAAGAACAAGACGCCACAATCGAGCTTGCCACCCATTGGATCAAGCAATACCCCGATGATCCTGCAATCCCCCAAGTCCTCTACCTCTTAGCCAAGGCTTATGCAGGGATTTTTTATTATTCTGAATCCCAGCACTACTACAAACGCATTATCGCTGAATACCCACAAGACCGATACGCCCCCCTTGCAAAAATGCAATTAGCGATTGAATTTTCAGGGAGTGGGGATATTGGTTTGGCTGCGATTTTGTTTCAAGAAGCTTACGCACAAGCCAAAGACCTCCCCAGTGCTAGCGAAATCGCGCTTGCTTGGGCTGAATTTGAAGTCAAAAAGCAAAATAATGCCAACGCAATTGAGTTAATAAACAAAGTCCTCAAGGTCTATCCCCAATTCTTTGCCCTTGACCCAAAAAGAACCGATGAAGCCATCAACTTTTTTAGCAAGCACCATCTACTCAAAAGTGCTGCTGCTATCGCACAAAGCCTGCTTGATCACACAAAAGAACCACAAGTCCAAGAACAAATAGGCTATGTGTTGGGCGATTTGTATGCCAAAGCAGGTGAATTTGACAAAGCCCATCAAGCCAACCTCAACTACATCGCCACCCAACCCCCCATGCATAAAGAAAAAGAGGTCAAAAGCCGTGATGATGCGATTTTGTTTGATCTCTCTGGGAGCGATACAGAAAAGCTCAAGCGCTATGATTATATTATTCAAAAATACCCCCGCACCCAAGAAGCCCTCAAAGCCCAGACCCTCAAAGCTGAGCTCTTACTCACAAACAAGCAATACACACAAGTCCTCCAGATGAGAGATTCCCTCCCGCAAAACTCCCCCTCTGTGCAAAAAGCCCTCAATGCCCTCATCAAAGAACATTTGAAAAACAATGACTGCAAAAATGCTAATATCTATCTGGTGCAAACCACACAATACGACCTCACCACAGAAGAAAGACTCAAGGCATTTGACTGCCTCTATAGTGCTTCTTTGAATAAAAACGCACAAATCATCGCTACGCATATGGCCAAAGAAGCCAAGACCCCTGAGCAAAAACTGCCTTGGCTCTATCGTGATGGTAAAAATTTCTACCAACTAGGCGATTATAAAACCTCCTTGCTCGCAGCCCAAGATGCCTTTTCCCTTGCTATTGCTAGCAAAAAGCCTGCTTATTATGACATTGGATTTATTGTATTTGCCGATCTTGCCTATCTCAAAAACAAACAAGAAGCACTCAAAATCTCTGCAAAACTCCAAGAGCTCCTCCCCAATGACCCAAAGATGATTAAAGTATATGCAACCCTCCTTGAGTGGGAAACTCAAGCCAAAAATGACACCACAATCCAAATCTATGCTAAAAACATCATCGCACTGCAAGAACGCTACCAACTCAATACCTATACCCCCTATGCTGAATTTGAACTCATCAACGCACTCATACGCACCCACAATCCCCAAGAAGCACTCACCCAAACCAACGCTTTATTGCATAAAAACCTTACAGATGAGCAAAAACAAAAAGCTCTCTACACCAAAGCCTCGATACAAAATCTCCAAAACAACCCACAAGAAGCACAAAAATCTTTTGAACAATGCCTCAATATCCAAGCAGAGGGCCCGTGGAAAAACCTCTGCACACAAGGGCTAGAGCTACTCAAACAATAACACAAGGGAGCAAATTATGATTGATTTTAGTATTTTTAGAGAATATGATATTCGCGGTATTTATGGGCAAAACCTCACGCAAGATATTGTATTTGGTATCGGGGTAGCGCTCGGAGAAATCATCAAAGCAAGCAGCCCCATAGACAACAATCAAAACGATTCTATGCATATCGTCATCGGCTATGATGCCCGCACGCACTCTCCCACGCTCTATCAATGGCTCAAAGAGGGGCTAGGGAAAAGTGGAGTCAAGGTCTATCATATCGGTATGGTCCCCACACCTGTAGCATATTTTGCTACCCATGTGCCAATTGATGGAATCTGTGCTTATCATTCTGTGATGATTACAGGCTCGCACAATCCCCCGCAATACAATGGCTTCAAAATCACCCTCAATCGCAAGCCTTTTTATGGCGCGAGTATCCAAGCGCTCGGAGCAAAACTTGCGCAAACGCCCATCTCTTTTACGCCCTCCCACACTCAAGACACATCTATCAATGCACTCAAAGTCTATCACGAATACTTGACCACACATTTTGCAAAACTCAAAAATTTCCCCTACCCTATCGCACTCGATTATGGAAACGGCGTGGGTGCACTCGGTTTAGAAGCCATCTTAGATAAGCTAGCTATCCCCCACCACTCGCTATTTCATGAGCCCAATGGTCACTTCCCCAACCACCACCCAGACCCCAGCGAAGAAGCCAATCTCACTGACCTCAAAAACTATATGGAACAGCACAATATCCCCATAGGACTAGCCTTTGATGGTGATGCTGATAGGATCGCGCTCCTCACTTCCAAACATAGCTATAAAGGCGATGAGCTAGCGATTCTCTTTGCTAAAAATCTCGCACAAAATGGCACCCCACCTCTAGTGATTGGCGAAGTGAAATGCTCGCAAGCAATGTATGAATATATCAACAAAATTGGCAAAAGCATTATGTATAAAACTGGCCATAGCAATCTCAAGGTCAAGCTCAAAGAAACAGGGGCGCACTTGGCTGCTGAAATGAGCGGGCATATGTTTTTCAATGATCGATATTTTGGCTATGATGATGCGATATATGCGGGATTGCGAGCTTTGGAGCTATTTTTAGAAGAAACACCTCAGGCCATTGAAGCTGCGATTGCAAACTTGCCTGTGTTTTATTCCACACCAGAGGAGAAAATCCCCACTTCTGAAGAAGATAAATTCACCATAATCCAAAGACTCCACACGCTCTTACAAACCCCGCCCGCAGACTTCCCTGCTATCTCTGAAATCATCAGCATTGATGGCGTGCGCGTTGTATTCAAAGATGGCTGGGGCTTGGTGAGGGCTAGCAATACAACGCCTGTTTTGGTGACTCGATTTGAAGCCAAAGACCCAAAAAACGCACAACTTTATAAAACCAAACTCCTAGAATTGATAGAGCATATCAAATCTGAGCTATAAATCGCCCCAAAGCTCCCTTTATCTCGCTAGCATTTTTAAAGAGTCCTTGAGTGCTCTTGCCTTTATTATGCGCTCAGCCCTTAAATAGGGGGCTATCATTTTCCCATACGCTATTTCGTGCCATTATTCCTATACCACTATTCCCGTGCCATCATTCCCACTCGATAGTCCCTGGTGGTTTAGAGGTGATATCATACACCACGCGATTGATACCACTGACTTCATTGATAATGCGTGAAGAGATACTTTCTAGTAGCGTATGTGGGAGATGTGCAAAGCTCGCAGTCATACCATCTACAGCGATAACTGCACGCACACAAATCGTGTTATCATATGTGCGATTATCTCCCATCACGCCAACGGATTTGACATTTAAAAGCACACAAAAAGCCTGCCATACCCGATCATAATAGCCACTTTTATGCAGTTCATCAAGAAATATCCCATCAGCCTTTCTGAGTAATTCCAAATCCTCTCTCCCCACAGCCCCCATAATCCGAATCGCAAGCCCTGGTCCAGGAAATGGGTGGCGCATGAGCATGGACTCAGGCATACCTAGCTCCCTACCAAGGCTACGCACTTCATCTTTAAAAAGCTCTCTGAGTGGCTCAATGAGCTCAAAACGCATCCACTCAGGAAGCCCGCCTACATTGTGATGGGATTTGATTGTTTTAGAAGGTCCCTTCACGCTCACAGACTCGATCACATCAGGATAAAGCGTGCCTTGTGCTAAAAACTTGATATCGCCATTGTTGTGGTGCTTTTTGGCTTCGCTCTCAAAAACTTCGATAAAAGTTTCACCAATAATTTTACGCTTTTTCTCAGGGTCTTTAATGCCATCAAGACGGCTCAAAAACAGCTCACTAGCATCCACTACAATCAAAGACATACCAAGATTTTTTTGAAACATCTCCTCGACCATCTCGCGTTCTTTAGCCCTCAAAAGCCCGTGATCGACAAAAATAGGGATAAGATTTTCTCCAATCGCACGATGTAATAAAAGCGCGACAACCGAAGAATCCACACCCCCACTCACACCACAAAGAACCTTAGCACCTTGGATCTTTTGGCGCAAGTGAGTGATTTCGTTTTGAGCAAAATGGCGCATGTTCCAATCTGAAGACGCGCCACAAATTTTAATGGCAAAGTTTTCTAATATCTTGCCTCCATATTCACTTTGCACGACCTCTGGGTGGAACTGCAAGGCATATATCTGCTGATGGGGGTGCGCGATGGCACAATAATGCGTGTTCCCGCTCCGAGCTAGCTCCACAAACCCCTCTGGAATCGTGCTCACTTGATCAGAATGGCTCATCCAAACAACACTCAAATCCCCCACTCCCTCAAAAATCTCACAAGCTTGCTTGCCCCCATCTTGCGCTGTTTTATCCTCTGATAAAACAAGCTCTAAAGTCGCTTTACCAAATTCTTGGGCTAAGGCTGGGATCACACTCCCACCAAAAGTATCTGCGATATACTGCATGCCATAGCAGATACCTAGCACAGGGATATTGAGAGCAAAAATCCCCCCATCAGGTCTTGGCGCTCCCTCTTCATAAACACTCGCAGGCCCACCACTTAAAATAATGCCCTTAGGGGCTTTGTGTTTGATAGAAGCTAATGGCTCAAAATACGGCACAATCTCAGTATAAACACCATACTCACGCAATCGCCGTGCAATCAATTGCGTATATTGACTCCCAAAATCTAATACCAAAATTTCAACCCTATCCATAAAAAACCTTTTATTTTATTTTTGACAATCGTTCATGCAATCATAACAAAATTTTTAGCCATTGCTTTGAATCCTCTACCACACATATCTCCACCCCCCTCTAGCTACGCACAATTTCTACCACGCCCCCCCTACCACACACACCCTATATCACGCCCCTATCATCGCACGCGCCTTGCCTTAAAATAACAGCTTGGGGTTTGATTCCCTTTGTATCCAACAGACCCCTTTAAACAAATAATATTTTAATTATCATCATAATAAGAATCATAATTGTATCCTATAGATTGATTGGCTATAATGCCCCATATTCCAATGTCGCAAGGAGAAAGCCAATGCATTTCAAGACCCCTAATCTCTCTCAAGCCCTACTGCATATGAGTCTGATAATCGGAAGTTTAGAGGGTGTAGAGATCCAAAGGAATCGTGCCTCCGCAGATGAAACCCCCCACGCCCAAAACCCCACTTATCAAGTCATTGATGTGAGTAAAACAGGTCTAAACCACCTCACTCTCTCCACACAAGAGAGCTTTAAAATCAACGCCAAAGGGAATATTTTATACGCCACAGAACCTGACACAAAAATGTTCCCTAATGATAATGACACAAACTCCATCAAAGAATTTACCTTTAAAATCCCTAAAATCTACTTCCAAGAGCTCGATACAGAAGCTCTTAAAAAGACTATTCTCCCATTTTTAAATCTTAATTCCAAATCCACACTACCCACGCCCACCATCAAAGACCCCCTCAAGGGCTTTAGTGGGGAGTGCCAAAACTCTACGTGTGTCTTTAGCAACGATACGCAAGGAAAAAAGCTAGAAAAAGAATCGCTCACTGCCTTTGGGCAAGGCAAAGACAGCTATGGTATCAATATTACGGCCGATCTTGTGCCACCTGCACCTTTTACATATGCCTATAAAACCATAAATACCCTCACATTTACAAGTATCGGTGGAGAAGAGTCCTATAGCTTGGGCGCAAGAAATCAGGGCATTGTCAATACCAATCGCTTGATAGCCATAGGCGGGAAAGGCGAATTTGCCACAGGCTTTCTCAACGAATACCACACCAATGCAAGCAATCTCATCGCCATTGGAGGGCAAGATAAGGGAGTGGGTTTTAGAAATCAATCCTTGCTTAAAGCCAATATCATCACAGCAGTGGGTGGGGGTAAGGAATTTTCTTATGGACTCCATAATCTTAGAACGATAGAAAGCAATGTCCTTCTTGCCCTTGGAGGCGATACTCTCAATGGAGCAGGTGTGTATAATCAAGGCAATCTCAAAACAGATTTTCTGATTCTTTTAAAGATTCAAAACAAACAAATAGCCCTCATCAATGAAAGATCGGGCAAAATCCAAACAAAGGTGCTTTATATCGTTGGCAATGGGGGCTATGAGCCATTGCGTAACTCTGAGGGGGCGACACTACAAGCGCAAGATATTTACTTGCGTGGTATCCACGCACTTTGGAACGCTGGGACAATCAGTGCGCGTAATCTTTTTATCACTGATATTTCTAGCACCAATGGAGGTATCACACTTGATAGCACACAGCCCTCTTCTCTTGTATTTTCCATCGATAAATGGCAAGATACAAAGCCCTATCTCCAAATCAATTATGCGAGCTTGACTCTCAATCAAGACACTTCTTTGCAAATACATTTTTCTGATAAAAGCACGCTTGCTAGCAATCTTGCTTATGACAAAATCTACCGACTCATCGCCATAAATGGCAATGGGAGTATCATAGACAATCGGACAGATAAGACTATCCATACTTCTGGACTCACACAAAAGCCCAAAACCAAAGTCACCCAAAAAGAGATTTTGTTTGTATTCACACAAGATCCCAACAAAGACCCCTTCCCAACAAACAACAAAACCAAGCACACAGCCAGCCCAAATACCTCGCTCCAAGAAAAAGAAAATGGAAGAGAAGACTTCAAAGCACAAATAGGCGCCCTCTCTCCAAATGCCCTAAAAATCATCACTTCTCTCCAAGAGAGCCATCGTTCAGGGGGGAATTTCCAACAAGTAGCGCTCAATGAGGGATTGCAAAACTTTCAATCCAACCCCGCATTATTGCAAACTCTTATCCAAGAAACAGACAAAACATTGGAGCAAAAATCCACCCCTGTGGGGATATTTTCTCAAAAAACTATCGATTATCTCAACCACCAAGTCACAGACAGAATCCAAACGCTTAGTTTTGAAAACAAAATCTCAAGCGCAGCCTTCAGGCAATGGATACGCAAATATGCGATGGCAAGCAATGATGATAGAGCAATCATTATCCCCCCAACAAAAGACAACAACGCATATTGGGCGCATATCGGTGGGGCGTATTATCAAAACTCTTCAGCCTCCCCCCTGCCCTCAAGCACCACCTCTATCAACATCAGCACAGGCTATGACAGGACACTTGACATCAATGAAAACGCCGATATACTTATTGGCACACTCTTTAACTATGCCAAAAATTTCTACCATCAAAACAATCAAAAAGAAAACTTTGATGTCTATGCACTCGGGAGCTATACCCATCTTGATACCAAAAACCACGAACTCCAATGGACTCTCTCAATCGCACAGCTTTTAGGCAGCGGGAAAATCCACAATCCCACCATCGGTATCCTAGAAGAGCACTATGACAACCAAAACACAGCTCTCAACTCCCAAATACTCTATAAATACAAAATCAAGCTAGGCAAATCCCATACAATCAAACCACTGATTTTAGGGAATTACAGCTTTTTATACACACCAAGTGTTGGCTCACAAACTTTCTTTTTTGACAAATCTTATGACCATATTTTTGCCTTAGGGGCAGGGGGTGAGTGGCAATTAGATTTTGCAAGTAGCAAGCATAGTTTTGAATTTTTAGGGCGCTATCATATCCAAGACATCACACAAAGCAGATCGATTGCCTTTAGAGGTTCTCAAACCTTCATCAACTATGACCTCAACCCCTCACGCACTTGGTTTAGGCTCGGCTATAGCACTAAAGTCCGACTCACTACAGCTTTAAGCTTGAATCTATCTGTGATGGGCGATGTGAGTATAGCAGCTGATTTTTTAGGGACAGGGAACTTGGGACTGCGTTATATCTGGTAGAATCAATCCAAAATAAGAAATCATCAAAATAAAAAGATAAAAGAGAGAGAAAATAAAAGGGAAAAAAAGGGAAAGCAAGAGTGATGGGGCAAGCCCCTCCCCATCACAGATTTTTATTCATCATCAGTAGCATAGCCATCAGTGGCGTGAGCTTTGAGATATTGGAGGATTGTATCAGCTTCTGCATCTGTAGGCATCGCAAAAGCTCTCATTGTCGTAAATAGCCCGTCCCACTCAGTCATCGTGTGCTCTTTAGGAGCGTGCGCAGCGTGGCACATCGAGCAAGTGTCATAATACAGAAACTCTGCGTCTGCCCAAGCCTCGGCTTGGTTTTTGTTGAGCTCTTTTTTAGGGAGGGCTACTTCAAGAGTATCTGAGCTGACTCCATCATTTTTGAGCGTGATAAAAGGGAGTTCAAGATTTTTAGTGCCATAAAGGGTTTTTTTATCCCCTGTTTTGAGATAGCCCTTGACTTTGATGATGATCTTCCCATCTACCTCACCGACCTCTTCACCTGGTGTGCCTCTAGCGATTGTGCCGACAATCGTTTTCCCATCTTTGGCATACGCATTGGTATTATCCATCACATACAGAGTCTGTGCATACAAAGAATATGACAATATCATAAGAGTTAAAGCAAATTTTTTCATCATTACGCTCCTATAATTTCAGGGACTGAAACTGATTTATATGGTTTGATAGCCTCATCTTTACCAAGCTTTTTGATAGCGACTAAGGCTGTATTGACTGAAGTGGCCTGTGCCATTTGGCTCGTAGGGCGCGAAGAGGTCAAGACATTAACGTGCCCAGCGTTGCATCGGGGTTTTTTAGATTTCAGATCTTCAGGATCATACCACGCCCCCTCTTGGATAGCCACAACACCTTGTCGGATATTATCTGTCACAAATGCCCCTGCAAGCAAGCGCCCCCTAGCATTGAATACCTCGACAATCTCTCCGTGCTTGATACCTAGATTTTGTGCATCTTGGGTATTGATCATCACAGGCTCACGGCCTTGTATTTTATAGACATCGCGCACCCAAGTATTATCAAGCTGAGAATGCACGCGATATCTGGGGTGTGGGGAGAGCAGATGGAAGGGATAATGTTTAGCTTCTTTGCCCCCTAGCCACTCAGCAGGCTCAAACCAAGTTGGATACCCCTTGAAATCAGGGAGATTATACGCAGCAAATTTTTCAGAATAAATCTGAATTTTTCCACTCTCAGTAGCAAGCTTATTAGCGATAGGATCAGCTCTGAACTCACTATGGCGCACATATTTTCTCGCATCTTCAGGAATATCAAATTCTACATAGCCATCTTTCCAGAATTGATCAAACTCTTTAAACGCAGGGCCATCACTTTTTTCATAAAAGCCCTTGATCCATTCCATATAGGTTTTGCCCCCTGTGTAGCGCTTTTCGACCTTTTCTCCTCCGAGCCTAGAGGCTAGAAGTCTGAAAATCTCAAAATCATCTTTGGATTCATACACAGGCTCAATCACCTTTTTCATCGCATAAATGACATTTCTAGAATAAGTCCCCCCTGAGGTGATATCATCTCTCTCTAGCGTGCAAGTAGAGGGGAAAACAATATCGGCCATCTTCGCCAAAGGCGTCCACCAAGGCTCGTGTATCACGACAGTATCCACGCTCCTCAAGGCTTCAATCAGTTCATTGGTATTGGGATGGTGTCCCAACAAAGACGCCCCACACACATAAACCATATCGATTTTGGGGAATTTGATCTTTTTGCCTTTGAAATTAATCTCTTTGCCCGGATTGAGTATGGCCTCTGAAATCCTAGAAGCAGGAATTGATCCCTCGACGCGATTTCTGCCTTGAGAGAGCCCAGGGGTAGTGCGATAGCCCGAATACGCTTGCCCGCCACCACCATAATGCATCGAAAAGCCAAATCCCCCGCCAGGGAGTCCGATCTGACCGATCATACTTGCAAGAGCAATCAACGCCCAATCAGCCTGCTCGCCGTGCTGCGCTCTTTGCATTGCCCAATTGCCCGCTAAAAAGGTGCGTGTAGAAACAAACAAATCAGCCAATTCTTTGATTTTAGAAGCGGGTATTTCAGTGATTTTTGCTGCCCACTCAGGCGTTTTAGGCGTTTTGTCCTCTGCTTGACCGAGCAAATAAGGCAAAAACTTATCAAAGCCATCTGTGTATGTCCCGATAAATTTTTTATCATATTTGCCAGAAGTATATAGATATTGCATCATCGCAAGCATGAGTGCCACATCTGTGTTGGGTCGGATTTTTATCCATTCTGCGCCAAACATCTGAGCAGTTTCGGTATAAATCGGATCGATGGATATGAATTTAATCCCTGCTTGTTTGTATTTAGGATAGTAGTCATCATTGACATGATTGGGGACAACATAATCAATGCGATTGCATTTAAACAAATCTGTCCCCCACATCACATAAACCTTGCAATGTGCAATCATCTCTTCGTGCGCAGTCTGCAGAGAATACACCTCCATATCCCCCATAATCGTTGGATTGACTCGCCCAGCAGCTCCATTGCTATACTCGCCATCTGTCCCCACAGCTCCCCCTAAAGTTGTGTTGAAAAACCGACCTGCTACGATATTAGAATTATGCAATCTGCCTACATGCCCCCAACCACCATAGCTACCATTATAGATATTCTCTCTGGGGATTTCTTTGAGTTTTTGAGCGACTAAATCCAATGCCTTATCCCAGCTCACACGCACAAACTCTTCTTTGCCTCGCATATTCTTGTGGTTTTTTTTCCCCTCTAGGTAGCTCTTTCGCACGCAAGGGTATTTGACTCGCGTGTCTGAATACACCCTATCAATCATTGCTTTGATCATAATCGATGGATTTGCGTCCGTTTTTTGAGGGATAATGTCTTTGATGATACCATCTTCGACCTTGGCAACAAAAGGGCCAAAGTGAGTCGCATGGGGGATCATCTGAGTTTTTTTAAACACTCCGACAGCACCCAAGGGAGAAGATGATAAGACGCTCAAAGACGCCAAACCTGCTGTTCCTTTTAACATATTTCGTCTTGAAATAGCCATAGAATCTCCTTGAATTGTTTTTTCAGTCAAGCGACTCATTTTATCTATAATTTGATTCAAGAAAAATTAAGAATGGTTATATAAAAAAATATAGAATCCCATTAAGAAAAAAATTTATTATTTTAAGAGCTGTGTGTGGAAAAATTAGTCTGTATTTTGTTGAAAAATCATCTTCCCTAGCGGCAAATCCAAAAACTTTGCGACAACTTGGCATTTGATTTTAAAAAGTAAAAAGATTCTTGAGTCCTTGATGGATTCTAAGCACTCAAAATTACCCATGCCTTTAGCCAAAATCACATCAGCACGATCAAAGGCACTTTGGGCTAAAGGATTAGCTAGCTCATAGATAAAACCAGGGCTAGGCACACCACTATCTAAAACCTCACAAAGTTCAAATATCCTATTTGCTGCGTGTATAGAGAGGTCTTTTAAGGTGATGTCATTGATAATCGGTGCGCCACGGACAAAATACACAATCTTTAATTCAGGATAGAGGGCTTTGAGTGTTTCTATCAGTAACTCATCAAAGAGATTTTCCCCCGCATTATCCCCGATATATACCAAACTTTTTGCACTCTCTATGCAAGCAGCAAAGCTCTCTAGATCAAAACGGGCAAAATCAAGGCAATCCATATCAAAAGCATACTGATGGATATCAAAATGCGTCGCACTGCCATAATCGATGACATTTCCGAGTGCTGCGGCCTTGAGCGCCCATACTAGTCTTGAAAGAGGCGTAGGGAAATGGGGGAGATTTTGGCGCATTTGGTCTGTGATCTGCCTTGCTTTTTGGATACAAGCTGCCTTGATAGACTGATAAATATCGGGGTTTTGGGTGAGTGAAGCAATGGTGCTATAGACATCGATAGCGACTCTTGGAGGGGGTGCTAGCACTCCAGAAGCCCTAGAAAGCAAAACATCGACTGCCTGCGTGGTCGCTTGTATCACAGATTGAGTTTCTGGAGCTTCTGGAGCTTCTGGAGTTTTTAGAGCTCCCTGAGTTTCTTGAGTGAGCTTGAGGGCTTGGCAGGCTTGGGCTTGAAGACACTCAAGACATTCTTTGTGTATATGCATATGATCTGCTCCCTTAAATGCGAGTGCCTTTGGTGTATGTGGGTCGGCGTATGGGTTGGTGTATGGGTTGGTTTTTGTGGGCTTGGCTCACTCTTGATTGTGCCTATTCCCGCTGAGTCCAGATACTTTGCCCCACATCAAGCGATATTTGCGCTTCATGAATTCAATCTCTTCGCGCGCATACTGGAGCTCACTCCGCATTGTTTCAATGAGTTTTTTGTCATCTTCATAGACTTCTTGCATGGATATCAAGGCATCTTTGAGAAAAACATTTTCATTTTTAAAAGCACTGATTGTTTCATCTTTAGCTGCAATCACCTTATCGTGGAGTCCTAGAATTGTATTGATTGTTTTTTCTACAAACATCGGATCGAGTGCGTTCCCGCTCATATCAGCAGACACAAGATTATTCTCAACGCGCTTAATGATCGCATCAGCCCCACTGCTTGCATCAACAAAAAGCTCTCCATTTTGTGCCCGACCCTTGATGGCACCCTCTTCTATTAGCTTTAAAATCTTTTTTTCTTCCATACCCGAGAGTTTGACAAACTCCTCAAGGCTTAGCCAAGTCACATTAGAAGATGTTTTGCCCTGCACGATCCCACCTTTTTTAATTATTCTGCATGCCCGCTATCAAAAATCATGAATTGGAATCTTTGTGCGATCATTTCTGCGCGTTTGAGTATCTGCATTTTTGGCTCTGGCTCAAAAAGTGTTTCCAAGCTTTCATTAAAAAGCTCCAACCATCGCCCGAAAAACTCTCGCGGAAAAGGCGGCAGATCCAAATGCGCTTTCATCGGCTGACCCTTATAATCCCCCTCGCCCAAAAGCATTCCATACCAAAAATTCGCTATCTTGATTTTGTGTGCCTTCCATTCTTCCTCGCCCGTCCCCACTCGCTGATTAAACAACGCACCTAAGCCACTTTTATCAGTTCTAATTTTCCCATAAAAAATATCCATAAGCTTATCGATGGATTCAGTATTGATTTGTTTATATTTCATCTTTTTCCTTTTTTAAATATTAAGCCATATATTGAAATATGGCTTAATATTTAACCCCGATCCAAAATCAAGACAGCATTTTACCCTATCATAGCAAAACTTACATTTGTAAAGTATTTAATATACACACTAACTCCCCCCGATATGCCCCATATGATGGATATGACCTTAAGCCCCACGCAGTCTTTTGATGGATTGTTTCAAGCAATCAACCAAATACTCAATATCCTCCAAAGAGTGCGTATAATGCAAGCTCACTCGCAACCAACCGGGCTTGGATTTGAGGGCTTGTGAATTCAAATCCTTCATCTCAAGCAAATCATGCCCATAAGGCCCTGCACAACTACAGCCTGCGCGAGTTTGTATCGCATGAGTCTGACTCAAGCTATAAGCAAGGTCATAGGGCGAAACCCCACCAACATTAAAAGACACAATCCCTAGCCGCTCTGCACTCAAATTCCCATAAACTCGGAGTGCAGGGATAGAGGCCAATTCGTGTAAAAGCGTTTGGGTCAAGATATGCTCCCTGCGTCTGATGGCATTTAAAGAATATGCATCGCGCAGCATATATGCAAGCGCACTCCGATACATCTGCAACAGCCCTAAAGTCCCTGCTTCTTCCCTTGTCTGTATATCTTGAATATATTCTTGTGTCTTGCGATTGACATATTTGACCACCCCTCCACCACTAAAGCTTGGGGGCAAACTCGTATCTATCAGGTCCTTTCTAATCCCTAGCAGCCCGCTCCCCCCCACGCCGCCTAAAAGCTTATGGCTAGAAAGAAAGCAAGCATCAAACAAACTCGCATTGATATTCATATAAGCTGAAGAACTCGCCATATCCAAAGCCAAGATCGCACCATATTGCCTACAGAGCGCACTGAGCTTTTCACAAGGTGAGAGCACACCTGTTACATTAGAAGCCACGCTAAAAGACGCATATGCCCCCCTATGGGACTGCAAGCACCTCTCAAACTCTTGGATATCGAGCAATCCCTCTGCGTTTAAAGGGATTCTTTGCACTGCGCACAACCCCTCTCTAAAGCTGATTTCATTGGAGTGGTGCTCATAAGGCCCGACAAAAACTTTAGGCAAGGATTTTAAGGTCTTTGTCTGCAAAAAAAGCTGCTTTGTCTTAGGGGGGATATAGATACCCATGATTTCTTGAAATTTTTTGATTGCTGCTGTCGCTCCAAATCCTGTAGCCAATAGAGCAAAATCCTCCCCCAGCCCCAAGCTCTTTTTGACCACCTCCTTGCTACGTTCATAAACTGCACACATCAAAGAGGCGTGTGTCGAGGCTTCAGAATGTGCGTTTGCATAATAAGGTAGCAGCTTTTTTACCCTTTGTTCAATCAGTATGCTTGCTAGTCCTGAAGCTGTCCAATCAAAATATCTCGTATTTTTTTTCAGAACAATACTCGCCCTCAGCTGCTCTAGCTTGTCTGTATCCTCACGCAAAAGTGGGGCAAAAAACTCCTCCAAAAGTCTGTTTTTATGCAACATCTAAAGACCTCTAAGCCAAATAGGGCCAGTGCAAAGGCGCACCCCCAAGGATATGGAAATGCAAATGGGGGACTTCTTGCCCTCCATCTTTCCCGATATTAGTTATCAAGCGATAGCCACTATCTTTGATACCTAACTCCTCAACCACCTCCAAGATAAAATCACTCATCTCAGCCATCAAATCAGGTGTAACTGCGTTGAAATCTTTGATACATTGCTTGGGGATAGCTAAGACATGGATAGGGGCTTTAGGGGCTATATCGTGGAAAGCTAGGAATTTTGAATTTTCTAAAACTTTTTTGCATGGAAGCTCTCCAGCGACAATTTTTTCAAATATATTCACTCTTTCCTCCTTGGATTTTTTAAAATTATATCGACTTATAAAGTTATTTTGACTAAAATCACACGAGTTGATATGATTTTGAATAAACTTGATTAGGGATATACTTTGAATACACTCATACAAAAACTACACAATGCCAAAAACTCTCAAGAACTCGAATCAATTCGCTTAGAAGCCTTAGGGAAAAAGGGGCTCATCACGCAGAAATTCTCTGAACTCAAAGCCCTAGAGGGCGAGGAAAAAAGACAATTTGCCCAAACTATCAATACCCTCAAACAAGAATTTGAAACCCTCCATAATGCCAAAAAACTAGAGCTACAAACCCAAGAACTCCAAGAAAGTCTCAAGCAAGAAAAAATAGATGTCAGTCTTTTTACTTCCCGCTCCCATCGCAGTTTGGGACACCCCATCAGCTATACCAAAGACAGAATCATCGATTATTTTATGCAATTAGGCTATGAGCTACGCACAGGGCCTTTGATCGAGGATGATTTCCATAATTTTAGTGCACTCAATCTCCCTGAATACCACCCTGCAAGAGATATGCAAGATACTTTTTATTTCAAAGATAATATGCTTTTACGCACGCACACCTCCCCTGTGCAAATCCGCACAATGCAAGAGCAAACCCCACCCATTAAGATGATCTGCCCTGGTCCTACTTTTAGGCGAGATTATGACCTCACGCACACTCCGATGTTCCATCAAGTAGAGGGACTTGTTGTCGATAAGGGCAATCAAGCAAGTTTTGCGAACTTAAAATTCACTCTTGAAGACTTTTTGAAATATATATTTGGTGATGTCAAAGTCAGATTTCGTTCGAGCTTTTTCCCTTTCACTGAACCAAGTGCTGAAGCAGACATTAGTTGCGTATTTTGCGCAGGCAAGGGCTGTAGAGTATGCTCAGATACTGGCTGGCTTGAAGTGCTTGGCTGTGGGGTGGTCGATGAATATGTGTTTGAAGCAGTGGGTTATAAAAATGTGAGTGGATATGCCTTTGGTATGGGGATTGAACGGCTTGCTATGCTCACTTGTGGGGTCGGTGATTTGCGGAGTTTTTTTGAAACAGATTTAAGAGTATTGGAGCAGTTCTAATGATAGTCACTAGCCATTTATTATCCAAATTTATCAACATCGCCCATATCGATACACACAGACTCTGCTCAGAGCTAAGCAATATCGGACTTGAAGTAGAATCTTGCAAGCAAATCAGTCTGCCTAAAAAAGTCGTAGTCGGTAAGATTATCGAGAAAAGACCCCACCCCGATGCTGACAAACTCAGTGTCTGCGAAGTCGATATCGGCCCTCAAACACTCCAAATCGTATGTGGGGCTAAAAATGTCGCTAAAGACCAGTATGTCCCCATCGCACTAGAAGGCGCTATTCTCCCGTATGGCAAAGGTGGAGATCTCACGATCACACAAACCAATCTAAGAGGGGTCGATAGCTTTGGTATGATTTGTTCGAGCACAGAGCTAGGACTTCCTAAAATCAATGATGGGATTATGGTGCTTGATACAAGCATTGGCATACTCGAATTAGGCAAAGAACTCAAAGATTACCCGATATTCAATACCCAAATCATCGAGATTTCTCTGACTCCCAATCGAGGGGATTGTCTGTGTGTGCTAGGGATTGCTAGAGAGATTAGCTGTATTTTTGATGTCAATATCAAAAGCTATAAAGAGATTGATTCAGGGGTCGCACTCGGTGTGGGACGGATATTGCAGGTATTCACAGAGGGCAAAATCCACTCTTCTATGCTCTATAAAGCCATAGAAGTCAAGCAAATACACACGCCCTTAGAAATCCAGCTATCACTAGCTTTTAATGGCACGCTCAAAGAAGACCCTATCCAAAATTTCCTCGAATTCAGCACGCACATGACAGGCGTGATCCTCAATGCCTATGCCCTAGACAATCTCAAGATGGCCTCTAGCTCCAAGGGCACAGAAATTTCACTCACCATCAAAAAGGACAAAAACGGCTTTGAGAGCGTTTTCACAGACAAAAAAATCTCTATCATCGGAGTGGGGAACCAAATCCAGCAAGAATTCAACATATTCCCCAAAACACTCATCATCGAAGCTAGCTATATCGACCCTACCATCATCTCTAAGCTCCTCCACCAACACAACATTCCCACAGACAAAGCCCTGACCTATCGCACCACAAGAGGCAGCAATTCCCAGCTAGATACAGGCATGAACTACTTGTGTAAGCTATTTTCAGACTCCACAAAATGCCTCATCTACTCAGGGAGTCAAGAAATCAAGCAAAACTATGAAGACACCATCATCAACACCACTTTCAATGCCATCTCTGATATCATCGGAAAACCCATCGAAAAAGAAGAAATTGCTAGCATACTCAAACGACTCAATTTCACCATCAAAGCCACTTGCGATGATAACTTTTTCACCATCATACCCCCCTCATACCGCCACGATATCAAGACCAAGCAAGACGCAGCCGAAGAGTTTTTGCGGATATATGGGATTGAAAATATCCCCTCCCTCCCCCATCATTGCGATGAAAAACCCCAATCAAACCCCGAATACATGCAGTATAAAAACCAACGCAATATCGCCCAAAGAGCCTTGAGTATGGGCTTTATAGAAACAATACATTATCTATTCTATCAAAAAGAAAGACTCCAATACCTAGGCTACCCCACGCTCAAAGACACACTCGAGCTCATCAACCCCATCAATTCAGAGCTCAACACCTTACGCACCTCTCTAATCCCCTCAATGCTAGATTCTATCGTGCGTAACAAAAATTTTGGCTACAAAAGCATACAGCTATTTGAAATCGGCAGTGTCTATGACGCCAACAGAGAAGAAAAAACAAAAATTGCCTTTGTCGCAAGCGGTCTCAAAGCCCAAGAATCCTATCCCAACCCCAAGGGCATACGATGGGATTTTTATACCTTTGCCCAAAGTATCTCCGATATTATCGGGGCTTTCAAACTCCAAGCAACCTCTCCAAAACACGCAAACAAAACCTTGCACCCCTATCAAAGTGCTGCCCTCATCATTGAGGGTCAAGAAGTCGGCATTATTAGCAAACTCAACCCCATACTTGAAAAAGAAATGGATATTGATACAAGCTTTTATTGTGAAATAGACCTAGATGCCCTCTCTCAAAAACACACCATCGCTAAAGATTTTTCCAAATACCCTTTGAGTCAAAGAGATCTCACGATTATCATTGATAAAAATATCCCTTTTGAAGCAATCAATCAGCAAATACAAGACAAAAATATCCCCCATCTCAAAGCAATCTATCCACTCGACACCTACCAAGAATCCCCCCAATCTAGCCATATCGCCCTTTCTATCCGCCTTTATATCCAAGCAATGGATAGAACATTAAAAGAAGAAGAACTCGCACACACCACCCAAGAAGTCCTCACAACACTCGCAGAAGCCTTTGACGCCAAACTCAAGGAATAATAATGAGAACAACACATATCGCCCCAATTTCAAGGCTTGAAATGGAGCTAGATGACATCGCTTCTGATAAATCCATCTCACACCGATGTGCGATCTTTGCCCTCTTGTGTAACAAACCCTCATACATCAAAAACTACCTCTTAGGTCAAGACACATTATGCACACTCCATATCGCCCAACAACTGGGATTGCAGGTAGAAAAGGCAAACGATGGAGCGATGAAATTTATCCCACCACATGCCATCAAAGAGCCTGATGATGTGCTTGATTGCGGGAATGCAGGGACAGCTATTCGCCTTTATACTGGGCTATTGAGCGCCCAAGAGGGGTATTTTGTCCTCACAGGAGATCCCTATCTTCGAGTGCGCCCCATGCAACGCGTTATCAAGCCTCTCAAAGACATCGGCGCACAAATCATCGCCAGAGAGGCGGACACACTTGCCCCTTTGAGTATCAAAGGCAAGCAACTCCACGCCTTCAACTATCAAAGCCCCATCGCCTCTGCGCAAGTTAAAAGTGCGATGATTCTAGCTGCGCTCGGTGGAGATGGTCTTTCTAGATATTCAGAACCTGCTTGCAGTCGGGATCACACAGAAAATATGCTCAAAGGCATGGACGCCCCTATTACTTGCACGCCAAAACATATCCAAATCGCCCCCTTAAGTGCCCCACTCACGCCTTTAGACATCAACATACCTGCTGATCCCTCCAGTGCGTTTTTCTTCGCTCTAGCAGCTGCGATTATCCCTCAAAGCAAAGTCTTACTCAAAAATATCTTACTCAACCCCACGCGCATAGAGGCCTTTGAAATCCTCAAAAAAATGGGAACAAAAATAGAATACACCATCACACACCAAGCCTATGAAACCATAGGAGATATTTACATCGAGCAAAAACCACTGCAAGCCATCACAATCACAGAAAATATCGCTTGGCTCATCGATGAACTGCCCGCACTTGCAATTGCAATGGCTATGGCTCAGGGCAAAAGCAGCGTCAAAAACGCCAAAGAACTCCGTGTCAAAGAATCAGACAGAATCCACTCCACGATCTCCAATCTAGCAAAAATGGGGATAGAGTGCCAAGAATATGAAGATGGCTATCAGATCCATGGAGGGGAATTAAAACCTTGTGTGATTGACAGTTTTGGCGATCATCGCATTGCCATGAGCTTTGCAATAGCAGGGCTTGTGTGTGGCGCACAGATCAAAGATTCTGATTGTATTGATGTTTCATTTCCAAATTTTTTAGATATTCTTGAGAGAATTACAACGATTCAAAACCAATAAATATATGCATTTAAGGATAAATCATGAAAATAAAAATGGCTAAAAATTATGGCTTTTGCTTTGGCGTTAAACGTGCTATCCAAATCGCAGAAAAAACAAAAGATAGTATCACATTTGGCCCCCTCATACACAACCCCAAAGAAATCTCACGACTCCAATTTAAGTTTGGCGTCAAGGTCGAAGAAAATACCCAAGCCATCTCCAATGGACAAAATGTCATCATCAGAACACATGGTATCACAAAATCTGACCTCCAAACTCTTAAAGACAAAAATGTCCAAATCACAGACGCAACCTGCCCTTATGTCACCAAACCCCAGCAAATCGTAGAATCCATGAGTAAAGAGGGCTATCAAATCGTTATCTTTGGGGACAAGACCCACCCTGAAGTCAAAGGCGTGATGAGCTATGCGACCACCCCACCCCTAGTAGTCGGCTCGCTCGAAGAAATCCAAGCAGCTAAAATCAAGAAAAAAGTAGCCCTAGTTTCCCAAACAACCAAACAAGCCCAAAACCTCCTCCAAATCGCCTCATATCTCATCACACATTGCTCAGAAACAAGGATTTTCAACACAATCTGCAATGCCACTTTTGACAATCAAGAATCAGCCCGTGAGCTGAGCGAAGAAGTCGATGTGATGGTGATTGTAGGGGGTAAATCCTCTTCAAATACCAAGCAACTCCTCAATATTGCCCTACAAAACTGCCCTGATAGCTACCTAGTCGAAGATGAAAATGATGTGCAACTCCAATGGTTTGAGGGCAAAAACCTCTGTGGTATCACTGCTGGGGCTTCTACACCTGATTGGATTATCGATAAAGTCAAGGAAAAAATTTTATCCATTTGAGTTGATAATCCTTGCATTAATTTTATCCCTTTAAAAGGAAACGCAAGCTAAAATACTAAAAATCAAATTTTAAAGGCAGCAGATGAAAGTGGTTTTAGAAAATCTGGAAGACTTCAATGAAAGCGAGGACTTTGCAACACTTTTGGCAGAAAGTGAGAAATCTTATAATAGTGGTGTCATCAAAGAGGGGGTGATTGTATCCATAAATAGCGAATATGCGATGGTCGATGTGGGAGAGAAAATTGAAGGCAGACTCAGTATCTCTGAAATCAAAAACGCAGAAGATGTGCTTTTGTTCCAAGCAGGCGATAAAATCGAAGTCTATGTATCTCGCGGGCGAGGTGAGCGCCCTAGCGTGTCTTATAAAAAAGCTATCCATAGCAAAAAAATACAAGAAAAAATCAAAGAGCTAGGAGAAGACTATAAAGACAAGGTGATTGAGGGCAAAATCACTAAGAAAAATAAAGGTGGCTATATCGTTGAAGCTGATGGGATTGAATATTTTATGCCTAAATTCAATGCTTCTTTGCGAGAAGATGGAAAAAATATCGATAAAAAAATCAAAGCCTGCATTATCAATATTCGCCCTGAAGACAGCTCGATTATTATTTCTAGGAAACGATTTTTTGAGCTTGATGACAAAAACCAATCTGAGGGCTCTAAAAGGCTTGTCGAATCAGGGCAGATCCATCAAGGCGTGATTAAAAACATCACCACATTTGGTATGTTTGTAGAAATACAAGGCGTTGAGGGGCTTGTGCATTACACTGAAATCAGCCACAAAGGCCCCATCAATCCATCTAAATACTACAAAGAGGGCGATCAAGTCCACGTCAAAGCCATTGCTTATGATGAAGCCAAAAGGCGACTTTCTCTCTCCATCAAAGCCATCGGCGAAGACCCTTGGAAAGAGATCCAAAAAGAGCTCAAAACAGGCTATGCTATCAAAGTAACTGTTAGCAACATTGAGCCTTATGGCGTATTTGTCGATATCGGAAATGATATTGAGGGCTTTTTGCATATCTCTGAAATCTCTTGGGACAAAGACATCAAACACCCTCAAGATTACCTCAGCATTGGGCAAGAAATCGATGTAGAAGTCATTGAAATTGATTCCCAAAATAGGCGTTTGCGCGTTTCTTTGAAAAAACTCCTCGACAAGCCTTTCAATGAATTTGCCAAAAACCACAAAGCAGGCGAGATCATCAAAGGCAAAGTCGCTACCTTAACAGACTTTGGCGCTTTCATCAACTTTGGTGGGGTCGATGGGCTTTTACACAATGAAGATGCCTTCTGGGATAAAAACAAAAAGTGCAAAGATTTACTCAAAGTCGGCGATAGTATCGAAGTCAAAATCATCAAAATTGACAAAGAAAATGAAAGAATCTCTTTGAGTATCAAAGATTTCAGCCCATCTCCTGCTGAAGAATTTGCGCAACAATACAATATCGATGACATTGTCAAGGGCAATGTGATTGATATCAAAGATTTTGGCGTATTCATCAAAGTAGGCAATATGGACGCACTCATCAAGACAGAAGACCTCCCTCCCATCAAAAAAGAAGAGCTCCAGATTGGCGATGAAATCCAAGGCGTTGTGGCCTCTATTGATAAGCTCAACAACAAAGTGCGCGTATCCATCAAAAGACTAGAGCGCCAAAAAGAAAAAGAAGATCTCAAAGCTTTCAATTCTGATAATGACAAAATGACACTAGGTGATCTCATCAAAGACAGAATATAGACTGATTGATAATTATGAAGGCAAAAATACTATTGGGTTTTCTTTTAGTAGTGATTTTTGCCTTGTCTGCTTATATCCTTTTTATCTATTCAAGACATATCCCCAAAAATACTATCAGTATCGAACATATCCGGCCAGAGGTGGCACGCAAAGAAGTGCAGCACGAAACAATGTGGCTACAAACCTTGCAAAAACAATCCCAAAACTACTCCTACCCTGCCACAGAGCTCAAAATCGGACTCAAGTTCAAAGACCCCCACGATAAAACCACGTCCAATCGGCTCATTATCGATCATTTAGATGATTATAAATTCTTTTGTCTGAACGAAGTTTTAAAACAAGAGCATATTGAATTTGCCTATTCTCAGACCAAAAATGCCACACAAATCATTATTTTTCTCCCCGAGGGTGCGAGAAAAAATCAAATCTTAGAAGATCTTAAATATTATGAGATACAATATAAACTCCAATAGTTTAGGGAGAACACTATGCATAAAATAATCGTTTGCGACCATATACACCAAAAAGGTCTTGACCTACTTGCCCAGCAAGATGATATCGAGATGGAAAACCTCGCTCATCTTAGCAAAGATGAGCTACTCACACATCTCAAAAAGGCCGATGTGATCATCACAAGAAGCTCTACTAATGTCGATGGAAAGCTTTTAGCTGCTGTGGGCGATCTCAAAGCTATCATCAGAGCAGGCGTGGGCGTGGATAATATCGATATTGATGGCTGCTCACGCAAAGGGATTGTCGTGATGAATGTCCCTACAGCAAATACTATCGCAGCTGTAGAGCTCACAATGACCCATATCCTCAATGCTGTGAGAAATCTCCCTGGCGCAGATACGCAGCTCCGTTTAGAGAGGAAATGGAAACGCGAGGATTGGTATGGCACAGAACTCAAAGGCAAGAAACTAGGGATCATAGGCTTTGGCAATATCGGCTCAAGGGTCGGAATACGCGCTAAGGCTTTTGAGATGGAAGTGATTGCTTATGACCCTTATATTTTCGCTTCTAAGGCTACTAATCTTGGTATCACCTACACACAAAACCTAGAAGATATTCTAAAATGCGATATCATCACAATCCACACTCCCAAAAACGAAGAAACCAAAAATATCATCGCAGCCAAAGAAATTGCACAAATGAAAGATGGTGTGATTTTAATCAATTGTGCAAGAGGTGGGCTCTATAATGAAAATGACCTCTATGCAGCACTCAAAAGTGGCAAGGTGCGTTGGGCAGGTATCGATGTATTCAGCAAAGAACCTAGCACAGACAGCCAGCTCCTAGAGCTTGAAAACATCTATGTCACCCCACATATCGGTGCAAACACGCTCGAATCCCAAGAACAAATCGCACTCCAAGCCGCGCAAGCTGCCCTAGAGGCTGCTAGGGGAGCGGGTTTCCCTAATGCGCTCAACCTCCCTGTCAAAGAATCCGAACTACCCAAAGGGACAAAAGCCTATCTCGAACTATCCCAGAAATTGGGCTTTTTCTGTGCGCAAGCCAACAAAGGCGTCATCACAGCTTTGAACTTGAGCCTTGAGGGTGAGATCACGCAATATGCTGATTCATTGATGGCGTTTGCATTGGTAGGGGTCTTGAAGTCTTCATTGGGTGAAAAAATCAACTACATCAACGCACAATTCATCGCCAAAGAAAGAGGGATCGAAATCTCTACAAACACAAAAGAAAACTCCACTGCATACAAAAACCTCATCACCATCACACTCATCACCGATAAAGAATCATTGAGTGCTAGTGGGACGGTGTTTGAAGAAAATATTGTCCGTTTCACCAATATCAATGGCTTCAATGTCGATATAGCACCCAAGGGCAAAATGATACTTTTCAAAAATACCGATATCCCCGGTGTGATAGGCAATGTAGGCAATATCTTAGCCAAACACAATATCAATATCGCTGATTTCAGGCTCGGGAGAAACGCCCACAAAGAAGCCCTAGCACTCATCATCATAGACAATCAAATCTCTGAAGCGACCATCAAAGAGCTAGAAAATATCCCTGCTTGTATCAGTATCAGAAATGTCACCATCTAGCTAGCCACCCACTCAGATTAAAGACAAAAGTTATTAGGGACAAAAGGGGCTAAAGGCAAAAGAGAGTGCAAGCAAGCTATGAGGGGGAATTGCACTCGCTTAAGTTAATTTTTGAAAATTTTAAAGTATAATCACAAATTCAATTCTAAAGACAAGGTAATACGATGGCACGAAAATGTTTTATCACAGGCAAAGGTCCGATGGTAGGGAATCATGTAAGTCACGCAAACAACAAAAACAAAAGACGCTCACTCCCTAATCTCAGAAATATCAAAATCAAGCTCGAAGATGGCTCTTCAGTGAGAATCAAAGTAGCAGCTTCCACACTCAGAACGATGAAAAAGAAATCTTAAGGCTAGGATAACAATGCCTTGCTTGCCAAACTAAAAGAAATTATCCATTGGGGGACAAACTCTAAACCCGATGTTGATTTAAACCCCGAGCTATACGAACAACTCAAAGCCTTTAGACTCCCTTTTATCTTGATTCAAGTCTTTATCTTGATTGGGACTTTGGGCTATCTCATCTTAGAAAATTACACACTCATACAGGCTTTTTTTCAAGCTTCCTATACCTTCACAAATACTGGTTTTGGTGCTTTAAATGAAAAGGATTTCGGTCCGATTGCAATCATTTTTACTACATTTCTAACGCTCTCAGGGGCAAGCGTGATCACTTTTAGTGTCGCTTATATCATCAGTATCATCAACAACGGAACTCTAACACGGCTCATCAAGGAGAAAAAAATGGTCAATAAAATAGCCCGATTGCGCAACCATTATGTGATTTGCTACCACAATGAATACACCATTGAACTCAGCAAACAATTCAGAGATGCCCAGATACCCTTTGTTGTCATCGACAACAATCCAGATTTTGAAAAAGAAGCCACCAAGCACAAATATCCCTACTATATCATCGGCGATCCCCATACCAACATCGCTATGCTCAAAACCCACCTCTCTAGCGCTAAAGGCATTGTTACCTTCTCCAAAACGCCATCAGATAATATCGCGCTCATCGTGTCTGTGCGGCTTTTTGAAAAAGAGCTCAATCGCAAGCCCTACTACATCATCTCCAGCGCTGATACAGAAGAAGATGTCGAGAAACTCAAAAAACTAGGCTCTGATACCGTGGTTTCGCCCACAAAGCTAATGGCCCAAAGGATCAGTGCGATGGCGATTCGCCCTGATATGGAGAACCTCTTGGAGCGATTTGTGTATAAAAAAGACACACCCTTAGACCTTGAAGAAGTGATTGTCCCTAAATACAGCTGGCTTGTGCTCCGTAAGCTCAAAGAAGCCCATTTCAGAGAAATCACAAAAATATCCATCATCGGTATCACCCAAAAAGATGGCAAATATATTCCAATGCCCGATGGTGATGCGATCATTGCTAGTGAGGCCAAACTCCTAATGATAGGCACTGCTAAGGGTATCTTAGAAACCAAACGTTTCATCACCAAAAAGCAAAAACCCAAAGAAATGGATTATGTATAATACAAGGAGTGCCAATGAAAACTTTGAAAACTTTTGAAATTTTCCCCATTAAAGGTGGTATCAGTGCGCCCAAGGGCTTTTGGGCTGATGGGATTTCTGCAGGGCTTAAAGGAAAAGATAGCAATGGGCTTGAGCGCCTTGATGTCGCATTTATCTCTATGGAGCCCCCTTGTATCGCCCATACCCTATTCACTGCCAACAAATTCCAAGCTGCTCCTATCAAGCATTTCAAACAATACATTGAGGGCAAAAGCAGCAACTTTGTCCTCATCAATACCAAAAATGCCAACGCACTCACAGGCAAGGAGGGAGTCAAAGATATTTGTGAGCTTCTAAAAACTCTCCAAGCCATGCACCCTTTTATCCAAAACCCCATTATGTGTAGCACAGGAGTCATCGGCACGCCCCTCCCTAAGGAAAAAATCGCCCATAGTTTCTCTAAAATCACTCCAAAACCCCAAGACCAAGATGCGCATACACGCGCTGCACAAGCAATCATGACTACAGATTCCTTCCATAAAGAAATTGCCCTTGCTATCAAGCTCAATGATGGGAGAGTCTTCCATATCGGAGCGATGGCAAAAGGAGCAGGCATGATCGAGCCAAGCCTAGCTACAATGCTTTGCTTCATCACCACAGACGCCCAAGTCCCCCAAGAAAAAGCTAAAGAGCTTTTAAAACAATGCGCGCACAGCACTTTCAATGCTATCAGTGTCGATGGGGACACAAGCACAAATGATACAATCATGCTTTTTGCTAATGGAGAGAGTGGCGTTTATGATGAAAGGGCTTTTGTTGAGGGGCTCAAAATGGTCATGCATAAACTTGCTACAGATATTGTCCGCGATGGAGAGGGGGCGAGCAAGCTTGTGGCCTTTGAAGTCAGGGGGGCAAAAGATGAAGCTGAAGCTATCAAGGCTGCTAAGGCATTGAGTAATTCTCTTTTGGTCAAAACTGCTATTTTTGGAGGCGATCCCAACTGGGGGCGTATCGCCTCTACAATCGGATCTTGTGGCGTGAGCGCTGATGAAGAGAGCTTAAAAATCTCTATTGGTGGTGTGGTGGTGTATGAGGAAGGCAAGATATTATTTGATACACAAACAGAAAAAAAGGCCGCTGCAATGATGCAAAATGATTCATTTGCCATTGAGTGCGATTTGGGGCAAGGTGAGGGGAGATTTCGGACTTATGGCTGCGACTTAGGACATCGCTATGTCACAATCAACGCCGATTATCGGAGCTAAAATCAAAGCTTGTTTTAAACTTTGATTATTGCTTCAAGTTCAAGAGAGTATTGAGAATTTGATCGGAGGTTGTTACGGCTTTAGAGTTTGCTTGAAAGCCCCTTTGGACAACGATGAGCTGGGTGAGAGAGCGGCTCAAATCCACATTACTCATCTCAAGCTTAGAGCCAGACACTCCTCCGCGCCTACCTGTATTAGCCGCCCCAATCATTGCTTGCCCTGAGTTCCCTGTCTGAGAAAATACATTCCCTCCCTCTGATTGCAAGCCCGTGTTGTTTGCAAAATTTGCAAGCGCTACTTGAGCGAGTGCGAGGCTTTTGCCATTGCTAAAAGCCCCTAAAAGCGATCCATTAGAGTCAAATCGCACATCCATCAAATCCCCTGCTTGATAGCCATCTTGGTTGATCGCATAGGTTTCTGAAATCTTATCGACACTCGTAAGCCCTCCAAAGCCCCCACTCACACCAAAATTCAAATCAATCCTTTGGGGAGCATTGGAGCCGTTTTTAGGGTCAAACTGCAGCACAGGAGGGTTCATACCCGCCAAAGAGCCATCGCTATTGAATCGCAATCGCCCACCCTCAAAGATATTAGGCCGCATGGGAGAAGCTCCATAAATCTCTGCAGGCTCTGGCACAATCGCCCTGAAATTCCACTCTGCCCCACCACTTTTATAAAATTCCAAGCGCAAAGTATGTTTTGTCCCCAAGCTGTCGATGATATCAATGCTTGTGCTATGGATAGCGTGTGCGATTTTTGAACTGCTAGTTGCCACACCCCCCTCAATCAAAGAAGCCGTATTGAGAGCCTTCATCGTGTCTTTAAATAAAACATTGTTGGTAACATTATCTGAAGCATAGCTGCTGACAAAAATATTTAAATTCTGCTTGTTTTCATCGCCATTGTCTTTGTTGGCTATCTCAAACATACCATATTGATTCACGGTGACAGACACCGAAGCTGTCGTATCGCTATAATACATCATCGGATCTTTGATCATATTTGCATCATATTGCATCAATGCCCGCAAATCTTCAGTCGTCCTGAACTGCCCTGTAGCCGAATCAGGGCTGACAGACTTGGTATAGCGGTATCTAAAAGATGTGATATCAGCATCGCCTTCAACAAAGTTAGAAAATGCCCCTGTCCCTGAAGCAGTGATTCTGATATTTTTTACCTTTTCATCGCCATCAAGCTCGTTTTTATTCTCCAAACGCAGCATATTTTCATCGACATAAGCCTCAACGCCTGTCTTGTCTTTGAGCGCATTGATAGCATTTTGCGCAGCAATCAAGCTAGAAATCCCGCTCACGCCCGAATCATTGGTAAAAGATATTTGTGTGTCATTGAGCCCGATGGTATTGACTTGATTGGAAGCAAAGATTTCATTTTTCATCTCTGCAGTTTTATAACTGATCCAAATCCCCTGATTCTCACTCAAAGAAAACGCATCGCCATC
The DNA here is from genome assembly GCF_002272865.1 of Helicobacter sp. 12S02634-8. Lineage (GTDB taxonomy): Bacteria > Campylobacterota > Campylobacteria > Campylobacterales > Helicobacteraceae > Helicobacter_J. The sequence continues at coordinate 122,137 of NZ_MLAP01000005.1, forward strand.
TTGATTGAAAAGTGCCCCCACATCTTCTGCCATCTGCGTGAGATTAGTCTTTGAGTCATACATCGGATTGACCCCATCAGCAGGCGTTTTCACAGAAGAATCCAGCGCAAAAATACTCCCTGTCTGATCGACATGCCTGCCTGCGTTCAGATTGGCCCGCATTGAAATTTCTGAGCTAGCCCTCGCTGGCATTACCATACCCGGATCAATGCGTATATTTTCCAATGGCCCTGTATTATCGACCTTGAAAAAATCCGAATCACTCATTTTAGAGGCATTTTCCATATCATTTCTGACCCAGCCTTGGACGACATACCCCCCTGTGGTCACGAGATTGCCATCAGAGTCAAACAAAAACTCGCCATTGCGTGTGAAATTCCTTGTAGTCCCCCTATCAGGGCTTATCACAAAAAATCCCTCACCCTCAATCGCTAAATCTGTCTTGACATCAGTGTTTTGTGTATTCCCTTGCGAAAAAACCTTTGAAGTCGCATCTACAGCCACACCCAAACCAACTGAAAAATCATTTTGCCCCCCTAAGCCATTTTTATAAGGAGAAGTGGCAATCAGTTTGATTTGTGAAAGCATATCCACAAATGAAGCCCTCGAATACTTGAAACCCACGGTATTCACATTTGCAATATTATTGCTCTCTATATCAAGTGCTATTTGGTGAGCTTGCATCCCACTCACACCAGACCACATAGACCTAAGCATACAAAAATCCTTTGTGTTTTTTATGGAATCAAAGCAATAAGTGTGCCAAATATTCAGAAAATTTTCAGACCCAACCACCCAAAAGGCGATAAAGGTGATAAAAGTAGTAAAAGCAGTAAAGAGCGATAGAGAGTGCTAGAAAAGCACAATGCTAGAGAGATGGCAAAAGCTAGCCCTTGCCCTTGCCCTTGATGGGGCGATATGTCGATTGGATTAAATCAATCCAATCAGTATCTAGCAAGAATAAGTAGAGATGAATTCAAAGGGGTGGGGTCTGCCCTCCCAAGGCCAAATCTCTGTTTCAAACTTAAAGCTCTTATAAACTTGTATGAATTCTTCGGTAAATACACCACCCTCTTTGAGATATTTCCTATCAGCGAGCATTTCTTCTATCGCCGTTCTGAGTGTATGGGGCATTTGCTTGATACCTTTTTCTCTGATTTCATCTAAAGTCAGTTCAAACAAATCAATATCCATCGGCTCTCCTGGGTGGGTCTTTAGAGAAATCCCATCTAGCCCTGCCATCAATATCGAAGAAAATGCTAAATAAGGATTGGCCGAGCTATCGGGGAATCGAAACTCCAAGCGCGCACTCTTTTGTGAGATCCCATAAGGTATCCGCACACTAGCACTTCTATTTTGTGCTGAATAAGTCAGAATAGAGGGTGCTTCAAAACCAGGGATCAGCCTTTTATAGGAGTTGGTAGAGGCATTGGTAAATGCTGCGACACTTCTAGCGTGCTTCAACACCCCGCCCAAAAAATATAGCGCCACATCGCTCAAGCCCTGATACTTGTCCCCACCAAAGAGGTTTTTGCCATCTTTCCAAATGCTGATATGTGTATGCATACCACTGCCATTATCGCCAAACAAAGGCTTAGGCATAAAGGTCGCTGTTTTGCCATTGAGATGGGCAACCATTTTGACTACATATTTGAGCTTTTGGACATTATCGGCTGCTTCGACCAAATCGCCAAATTTAATCCCCACTTCCCCCTGCCCTTGGGCGACTTCGTGATGGACTACAAAAGTTTCTAAACCAACTTGATTGAGGACTTTGACAATCTCTGCACGCAAATCCATCATCGAATCCACTGGTGGCACGGGAAAATACCCGCCTTTTGTGCCTGGTCTATGCCCTGAATTGATCCCGCCCTCAAAGCTCCTATCTCGATTCCACTCGCCCTCCTCGCTATCGATCTCATAATATTGACAATTCACAGCGTCTTTGATCTTGATAGAATCAAAAATAAAAAATTCATTTTCTGGACCAATATAGACCATATCGCCAAGCCCACTCTCTTGGAGATGGGAAAGCGCTTTTTTAGCCAAACTTCGGGGGCATTTTTCATAAGGCTGATTTTTATAAATATCCCACACATCACAAAACACAACAATCGTTGTATCAGCTGTAAAAGGGTCGATAAAATACCTCACAGGATCTGGAAGCAAAATCATATCAGAATGCTGAATCGGCTGCCAAGCCTTGATAGAGCTCGCGTCAAAGGGAATCCCATCTTGAAAGCTCTCTTGTGTGATCGCACTCAAAGAATAAGCCATATGATGCCACACCCCCTTGACATCTGTGAATCTAAAATCCACAAACTCCACTTCATTTGCCTTGCAAAAATCAAAAAACTCTTTGATACACTCTAGCCGATCACTCTTTGGGGTTCCCATCGTATTTCCTTTCATAAACAAATAGATTTTTGGATCTCATTATTTTATCATTGTATAGCTAAAAAATAACCAATCCCCCAACAGCCCCCTATTTTGGCATATCTCAAGAGCAAACTTGCGGCTATTGGCTCAGATATGTGATTTTTGCTGCCAAAGGCGCACGCAAGCAGAGATACTAAAGCAAATCAAAAAATAAACCAAAGCCAAAAAGCCAAAAATAATAAACACATCAACACTCGCAGTGTATTTTCCCAATATCACCTGCCCTGCACGCGTGAATTCGACAATCCCTAGCCCTGCTAAAAATGAGCTGTCTTTGATGGTAGTGACAATCTGAGAGAGGAGCGAGGGGATAATATTACGGAAACATTGGGGCAAGATGATATAAATCAATGTCTGCCAAAAGCTAAAGCCTTGAGCTTGTGCGGCTTCAAACTGACCTTTGGGGATAGAGTTTAGCCCTCCGCGCACAATCTCTGCCATCACAGAAGATGTGTATAGAAAAAAGGCTATGCCGCCTTTGATGGTGAGCGTGAGATCAGGTATCAAAAACACACATACAAACATCCATAGCAACAACGGCGTGTTTCTAAAAATCTCGATATAAGCCCCTGCAATTTTTTGAGCCAATCCGAAAACAAACCTACCTCCATAGTTTCTCAAAACGCCCAAAAAAGACCCAAAAACAATCGAACAAGCCACCACGCACACAGAAAGCCAGAGCGTGACCCCAAGACCTTGGAGAAAATATTTCAGATTATCGGGGGTAAAGATTGCTAAAAAATTTTGCCAAAACATCGCTCCCCTCCCTTATCTGATGAGTTCTTTTGACTTGAGACTATCTTCATAGAATCGCGCAAACTTTGCCAAAGGAAAGCATAAGAGAAAATACAAAAGACCACAAAGCATATACGCTGGCGCATAATTGAGCGAATTAGAAGCATAAGAATCTGCTGAATACATCAAATCAGCCCCTGCAATGATGGATAAAACAGAGGTGTTTTTGATGAGATTGACAGCTTGATTGGTCAATGGAGGTAAGATAATCTTGATGGTTTGGGGCAGAATAATATAAGCCATTTTTTGGGCATAAGTAAAGCCTTGGGCTTGGGCAGCTTCAAACTGACCTTTTGCAATCGAAGTAATCCCTGTCCGAATCACCTCAGAAACATAAGCCCCGTGATAAAGCCCCACGCCCAAAACACCGATAGTAAAGACATCAAGCACCACGCCCAAGATAGGCAAACCATTATAGAGAAAAAACACCTGTATCACCAAAGGCGTATTTTGGAAAAATTCTACATAAATGCGCGCAAATGCCCTAAAAATACCGATACTCGAAGTCGAAAGCAGACCAAAAATCACCCCCAAGCACAAAGCCAAACACAAGCCCAAAATCACCACGCCAATAGTCATCAAAAACCCATCAACAAACAAATGCCAATGGGCAAACAAATCCTCCCACCTCCAAAGAGCAAACAAACTATTTCCGTCCATTATCTGCCCTTATTGCAATCCCCATTTTTTAATCAACGCCTCTAAAGTCCCATCTTGTTTCTTTTCATTGATGATTTTATCGACAAAATGGAGCAGGTCTGTGTGGGATTTTTTGATAGCAATGCCATAGTCTTGTGGGGCAAATTTATCTGGAAGTATCTCTGTGCTCGCGTCTAAATAACCATACAAAATCGAACGATCCACACTAAATGCATCGATCCGATTAGAATCTAAAGCTGCTTTGATATCAGGATAAGTCGCATATTCAGAAAATTTCACTTTGATACCTAGCTCTTGGGCTCTTTGGGTGATCGCTTGCTGAGAAGTGGCTGATTGCGCAACGCCTATAGTAGCGCCGTTCATATCAGCAAGACTTTTATAGCCCTTTGTTTTCTTGACTAAAAGCCCCACAGCATCGGTATAATAAGGTGTTGAAAAATCATAAATCCTCTTTCTTTCAGACGTGATAGTAAAAGTCGCAATCACCATATCCAAAGAGCCATTATCAAGCAAAGGCCCGCGCGTTTTAGCCGTAACAGGGACAAGTTCTAAGGCATTTTCATCACCAAAAAGCGCCTTTGCTAACATCTTTGCTATATCGATTTCAAAGCCATTGATTTGCCCTGTCTTGGTATCTCTTAGACCAAAATGTGGCACATCATCTTTGACCCCTACAATCAGCTTGCCCCGCTTTTGGATCATACTCAAATCCCCGCCTTTATCAGCCCCTCCTCCTCCTGAAGAGCAAGCCACAACTAGAACTGCAAACACTGCACCTAGCAAACTGATGATTAACTTTTTCATTGTTTTCCTTTGTGATAGATTGATTTATTTGATAATCTTACTCAAAAACATCTTCGCCCGCTCTTGGGTGGGGCTATCAAAAAAGGCTTGGGGCGTGTTTTCTTCGATAATCTGCCCATCGTCCATAAAAATCACCCGATCTGCCACCTCTCTAGCAAAGCCCATTTCATGCGTCACCACAACCATTGTAGTGTTTTTCTGCCCAGAGATTTCCTTCATCACATCAAGCACCTCTTGAACCGTTTCAGGGTCAAGGGCTGAAGTGGGCTCATCAAACAAAATAATCTTTTTTTGCGTGCATAGCACCCTTGCGATAGCGACCCTTTGCTGCTGCCCTCCAGAGAGCGTGTTGGGATAAGCGTCTGCTTTTGACTTCAGACCCACAACATCTAAATATTTATAAGCCAAAGCAAGCGCTTCATCTTTGGATTTTTTCTGGATTTTCATAGGAGCGAGGATAAGGTTTTGCAAGACGCTCATATGGGGGTATAGATTGAAAGATTGGAATACCATCGAGCATTTTTTGCGTGCGATTTCAAGCTTGGTTTTATGCGTGAGCTCGATTTCATCGATAAAAATATGCCCTGCGCTGATTTCTTCTAATCCGTTCATACACCGAATCATCGTGCTTTTACCCGACCCGCTCGGCCCAAGTATCACCACTCTCTCCCCTTCTTGGATCTCAAGATTGATGTTTTTTAACACATGATGGTCACCAAAATATTTATGCACACGATCAAGTTTAATCACTCAAAGCCTTTGTTGCAATTATTAAAATTTATTTTTCATCATATCATTTCAGGGCGATTTTTATCACAAATTTTATACCCCCCACACCCCCATAGGATACTTTTTGTAACACCCCCTATCACCACCCCTTTACACAAACTCTCTAATTTTGGTCTGTTTTGGGCGTATGGGTCATTTGATAAAGAAGCGTGCAACCCAAAAGAGCGATCAAAGCAATAGGAACCATCGCATAAGTAAAGCTCCCTGTAAAGCTTCTGATGATACCAATCAGAGTAGAGCCGATGAAGCCTGCTAGATTGCCGATAGCATTGATTTCAGCAAGCCCAAAGGCAACCAAGCCAGCAGGGAGATATTCACTACACAGCGCCCAAAAAGGCCCTTTAAACATATAAGTCGCACTCACAGCCACAACCAAGCACACCATCACCAAAAACGCGTGACTAAAAACAAAAGCCATCACAACAAGAAAAATACTCACGCACAACAAAGGGATTTGCGTATGATACACACGCTCGCCCTTAGTGTCTGAAGACCTACCCCATACAATCATCAGCACACACGCCACCCCAAAAGGAATCGCGTTCAATACGCCCATCGCAATCCCTGAAAACCCTAAAGAATTAAGAATTGATGGCTGCCAAATCGCAAGGCATTGCGAAGCCCCCGACGCCCCTGCATAAATCACAGCAAGAGCAAGGATTTTTTTATTGAATAGACTTTTGAAGCTAGCAGATCTGATGCTTCCCTTGGGCTGAGAATACAGCTCAGAGGCAAGCCACTGCTTTTGGGTGTTTGTGAGCCATTTGGCCTCTTGGGGTTTATTGGGGAGTAAGAAAAAAACCAAAACACCCAAAATAATCGCTGGTATCCCCTCAAGAATAAAGAGCAGCTGCCAATCTCTCAGACCCAACAGCCCATCTAGCTGCATGATACTTGCTGAAATCGGTGAGCCAATGAAGCTTGAAAGGGGCACAGAAACCATAAAAATCGCAATGATATTCGCGCGATATTTAGGAGGGAACCAATGAGTGATATACAAAATAATCCCTGGGAAAAACCCCGCTTCTGCGATACCTAAAAGCAATCGTATCAGATAAAACGACTTCTCCCCACTCACCAACGCCCCACACACTGAAACAATCCCCCAAGTCACCATAATCCGACTAATCCAAACCTTAGCCCCGACTTTTTCTAAAAACATATTGCTAGGGATCTCAAACAGCACATAAGTGATATAAAATAACCCCGCACCAAAGCCAAACGCTGCCATACTGATATGCAGATCCATATGCATACTCTGCATAGCAAACCCCACATTGACCCGATCAATAAACGCAATCAAATAGCCTAGCACCAATAGCGGGAGCAAACGATAAGAAATTTTTGTAATCGTGGCATTTTGTGAGTCCATATTCAAATCTCCTGATTCTTTTTATATCTAAAATATAAAATACTTGATAAAAATTATATATAAATCTACATATGACACACCATTGATTGCATAATAATCAACATATAATCACCCCCCCCCTCGCACAAGCACTCAAATCTGTCAGATACTTACAAGGCAAAATAAGCTATGATAAAATTTAAAACTTTGAGATAAAAACTTAAGAAACAGAAAAGAAAGGTAAATCATGCGCGTTTCTAAAATACAATCGATTGAGCCAGATGTTGTAGATTTAGTCAGCACTTGGCTCAAATCTTATGGTCTTCCCTATCAGCTAGAGCAAGGGCATATGGGTGATGAAATAGAAAATGCGCTCAAAAGCTATTATTCTAAAGGGGGGGGGGCGGTGGTAATCGCGTTGATGTCAAGCTCCTACTCGAAAACAAAAAAGACCTAAAACACTATCCTATCTTGATCGAATGCAAAGGTTATAAAGACAAACTCATCAAACTCAATCAAGATGGGCAAGTTGATAACAAAACAAACAAAAACGAACCCAACTTTGCAAACATCAAATCATACGCCCTCAATGGCGCTGTGCATTATGCCAATGCCTTACTCCACTACACAAAATATACAGATATCATAGCCATAGGGATCACAGGGAGTAAAGATCTCAACGGCAAAATAGAACCTCAAATCGCAGTTTATTGGGTATCAGCAAAAAACTATGGCCTAGGGCAAGAAGTGGATAAATACTCGGATTTGTCCTTTCTGAAAAAAGAAAATTTTGAAGATTTTATAGCAAAATGTCAAAATTTAGACCTAGAGCCCGAAGAGCGCGAAAAGCTCAAGGCAAAAAGAGAGCAAGAGATAGACGCCAGTCTGATAAAACTCAATAACGATATCTATAAAACCGAACAAGGTCTGGGAGAAAAGGAGCGTATCTATCTAGTGGCTGCGTCTATTATGGCAACTCTTGGGGTCCCAGGAAAGCTCGCACCCCTTGAAAAATCAAAACTCGAATCATCACAAGAGCTAGGCAATAAAGATGGAGATATTATCCTTCAAAAAATCAAAGCCTTTTTAAACGAAAAACAATTACCAGCTGATAAAAAAGATATGATCGCTAGAACATTGGAAACCCCTCTCACTAGGGCTAATATCAATGAAGCTCAAAACGGAGAGAGCCAGCTCAAAAGAGTTTTTACAAAAATCGTAGATGACTTGGGTATCTACTATAAAATCGGCTTGACAACAGATTTTGCTGGCAAGCTTTTTAATGAAATGTATAGTTGGCTGGGCTTTGCTCAAGACAAACTCAATGACATAGTCCTCACGCCCTCTTATGTCGCTAGGCTTTTAGTCAAGCTCGCAAGGGTCAATAGGGATTCTTATGTATGGGACTTTGCGACTGGGTCAGCGGGGCTTTTGGTCGCAGCAATGCATGAAATGCTCCTAGACGCCAAAGAAAATATCAAATCCCCCGACGCCCTCAATGAAAAATCCCTCAAAATCAAAGCCGAGCAGCTCTTAGGTCTTGAGATCATCGAAGAAGTCTATATGCTCGCTATTTTAAATATGATCATGATGGGAGATGGCAGCTCAAATATCTTGAATCAAAATTCATTGAATTTCAATGGAAATTATAGCCTTGGGAGGACTGATAGCTTTCCTGCTGATGCTTTTGTGCTCAATCCTCCTTATTCAGCTGATGGCAATGGTATGGTCTTTGTGCAAAAGGCTCTTTCGATGATGCATAAAGGCTATGGCGCCATCATTATCCAAGCCTCTGCAGGCTCTGGAAAAGCCAAAGAATACAATCAAAAAATCCTAAAAACAAACACGCTCCTAGCGAGTATCAAAATGCCCCCCGATCTATTTTTAGGCAAATCAAGTGTCCAAACTTATATCTATGTCTTCAAAATCGGCGAAGCGCACCAAAAAGAAGACACGGTCAAATTCATCGATTTCTCCAATGACGGCTACACGCGCTCAAATAGAAAAAAATCAAGCTGCAACCTCAGAGATACAGACAACGCAAAAGGCCGCTATGAAGAGCTATTCAAGCTCGTTCGCTACGGCAAAAAGAGCTTAAATATTTTTAGCGAAAAAGAATATTTTGAAGGCACAATCGACCCAAACAACGGAAACGACTGGAACCAAAGCGCCCCCATAGACACAAAGCCAAGTTTAGAAGACTTCAAAAAAACCGTGGGAGATTACCTCGCGTGGGAAGTGTCTAACATACTCAAAAATCAAAAAGATAGCTCGGGAAAGTAACTTCCCCACTCAACGAAAAACTAAACAATGTCGAGTGGGGTGAATATAGAGTTGGGGATTTGTTTGAAATAACCACAGGCTCTTTACTAAAAACCAACATCAATGTTGGTGCAATCCCTAGAGTTTCTGTTAGAAATGTTGACAATGGTATTTTAGGGTATTTTGATACAGAATCGATTGAAGAAGCTCGCCATAATGAAAATTATATTTCTGTAAATTTCTTTGGAAATGCATTTTATCAACCTTATAAATCAAGTTTAGAGATGAAAGTTCATTGCCTTAAATTAAAGGATAGAGATTTTACGCAAAATTCGGGATTATTTGTCACTTCGATGTTAAATAAAACTTTTATAAATGAATCCTTTTCTTACGGCAATCAACTATCGAGTAGTGATTTAAAAAACAATAGCTTACATATCCAACTTCCAACAAAAAACAACGCAATTGATTTTGAATTTATGGAAAGTTTTATAAGCGAACTCGAAGAGGAGCGCATAAGCGAACTCGAAGAGGAGCGCATAAGCGAACTTGCCGCTTACCTCAAGGCAAGCGGCCTAGATAGCTATGAACTATCTAGCGAAGAACAAAAGGCATTGGCCGACTTTAGCAGTTCAGATATTGGGAGCGAAAATTCAATTTGGCAAGAATTCAGACTAGGTGATATGTTTGAAATAGTAGGAACAAAATCTCTCGATAGTAATGCAATTGAATTCGAGAGAATTGGAATAAATTTTATTGGAAGAACTTTTGAAGACAATGGTATTCAAGGTAAAATATCAAAACAGAATTTTGAACCAAATGAACCATTTACAATTACTGCAACTGTTATAGGAAATTACAAATATGTAAAATATCAAGAAGAACCATATTATTGTTCTCAAAATATAAATAAAATTACTCCAAAATCAAATTTTACAAGATGGAATAAATTTATTGCTTATTTCGTTGTCGCTAATATTCAAAAATTTGTTTCTATTTATGATGGTCAACAAGGTGGTTACAAATTAGATGACATAAAGGGACATTTAATTAAGCTCCCAACCAAAAACAACGCAATCGACTATCAACTGATGGAAACACTGATTGCAGCGATCCAAAAGCTAGTTATCAAAGATGTGGTGCTCTATAGTCAAGAAAAAATCCAAGCAACCCGAGCTTGTATCACAAAATCTCAAAGATAAATCCCCTCTCTTAGGCGCGCCCTAAGAAGCTCTAAAGACATCATATTTTGCAAAAATACCAAAAATAGGCTATTCTAACAAATCCAAAACCACCTAGAGAGGGACAATGATACAGCTAGCCTTTGAAGCGCCTTTGCGATTTCTCTTGCTGCGGACTGATAGACTCGGCGATGTAGCGCTCACGATCCAATGCGCCCAAGCGATCAAGACTGCTTATCCCAATAGCTTTGTCTGCTTTGGTCTGCAGAGCTACACAGCCCCCCTTTTGGCGAATAATCCCTTTTTAGACGCTATCATACTCACAGATACTTGCACTCAAAAAGAGCTTGTAGCAAAGATCAAAGCCCAGCATTTTGATGTAAGCGTTTCATTTTTTGCTTCAAAAATAGCTTGCTATGTCCCGTTTTTAGCCAAAATCCCTATCCGTATTGGCCCTTTTTCTAAGCTGCGAGCATTGCTATTCACGCATAAAATCATTCAAAAGCGCTCTTTAAGCAAGCAAAACGAAGCGCAATACAACCTAGACCTACTCAAAATCCTAGGCTGCAAGACAACATATTTCCCAAAAATCTATCTCACAGCCCAAGAAAAAGCCCAAGCCCAAGCTTATCTAAAGGCCAAATTCAGCACACAAGCATATCGATTCATTTTACTACACCCCGGTAGTGGGGGCTCTTCAAAAGACTGGCCGATAAGAAATTATCTCACACTCGCTGAGCAAATCCTCAAAAACAATCTCGCTCAAGTCCTCATCAGTGGCTCTTTAAAGGAGCTAGAAACTTATAAAAATATGCTCGCAGATTTTCCCTTGCTGCAAAAAAATCATTTTTTTGAATCCCCCAAGCCTTTGAGAGAATTTTTAGCCATCATTGCTGAAGCGGTCTTGTTTTTAAGCAATGGCACTGGTCCCTTGCATTGCGCGATAGCACTCAATGTCCCATCTATCGGATTCCATACACTCATGCGCTCTTGCAAGCCCGATAGATGGGGACCCTTCGCCCAAGACCCAAGCCTACATACCGTATTAACCCCCCATACTCCCACAGGAGAAAAGCTCCCTGAGTGCAAGACTTGCAGCACCAAATGCCCCTTTTATCTGTGTATGGATACGATCAGTGTCAAAGAAGTTTATCAAACCATCACGCACAAATACGCTCACGCGCTCACGCCCCCAACTCCCCTACCTACACCACCTACACCACTTGCGCCCAAAGCCCCTAGCCTTAAAGAAGCCAAAATTTGTGAGGAAAGTTGATGTTTCAAAGTCCATTTTTATACAATCTCAAAGGGATTAGCTATCTTTTGCCCCAACCTCTAGTGCGATTCAAGCTCTTATCCCAGCTAAAATCTCTCCAAAATCTCACAGATGACGCACTGAATAATCTCAAAGACAAAATCTCTTATTACTGCGATTTTGCGCCCACAAAGCTCCAAGCCACTGCCAATCCCTCGCGTTATGAGCTGCTCCAAAGGGGGTCGAGATATTTTTTTGATGCGTATGAATACATCAGACTTTTCCCAAAAGATTTGATTTATGACCTAGAATATGGCGATGTCAATTATAATCTTCTCACCCCTGCCCTATGCAAATCCCGCCCCATCAAAGAAAATTCAAGCTTTAATGTGCTTTTGAATTTAGACAAACTCAGACATTTCAAATTCTTCACCACCGCGCCAAAAATCCCTTATGAGCACAAACAAGATATTTTATTTTTCCGCGGGGCGTGCTATCAGCCCCATAGACAAGAATTCATGCAAAAATATTTCAAACATCCATTATGCGACTTAGGCCATGTAGGCAAGCCAATATCTGGCCTAGTCCAGTGGCAAAAAGACAAAATCACAATCCCCCAGCACATGGCCTATAAATTTATCCTCTCGCTTGAGGGCAATGATGTAGCGAGTAATCTCAAGTGGATCATGAGCTCAAATTCACTAGCCCTAATGCCAAAGCCCAAATTTGAAACTTGGTTCATGGAGGGGCGATTGATACCCAACTATCACTATATCCAAATCGCATCTGATTATAGCGACACAATCGAACGCCTTGAGTATTTTATCACCCACCCCAAAGAAGCTAAGGCAATCATTGCTAATGCCAATGCCTATATCAAGCAATTCTTAGACAAAAAGACACAAGACCTCATCGCTATTTTGGTGCTGCGTAAATATTTTTATCTCACAGGGCAAATAGAAGTCAGCAAGCTTGAAAAAGAGCTATTTTCCTAAGCTGATAAAATCTAAAAAATCTCAAGATACTTTTAAGCCCGAAATTTTTGACCACCTTGATTGTGCCGTTTGTCCTCAATAGCTAGGCTGACAAATATCCCAACAAAAAGCAAAAAGAAATTACCCTCCACAAACGCGCTCATCGGCTCATTGCCTATACCCCCTATGATATAAAGTATCAACACGCCAAAAACACAAGCGCCGAGTAATTGTAGTCTTTCAGAAGCCTTTTTGATCCCTTTGAGAAAAAATATCCCCACGCTCAACCACACACCCACCAACGCAATCAATCCTAAAATCCCCTTGCGCGCGAGCGTATTAAACACCTCACTATGGAGTCGCTGATAGCAATCACGCCTTTGATACTCTCCACTGGGGTATTTGAGCTCACAAAGACTTTTTGGGTTCAGTCCGATAATTGGTGAGATTTTAAAGGCGTTCCAAGACTCTCGCCACATCTGAAACCTCAGCCCTATGCTATTATCAGCTAGCAAGGGATTATCAGGGCTAGCCATCGGCATTGCAGCGATGGATTCAGGAGCGACATCTAGGTATTGTTCGTATTTTTTTATATCTGTTTTGGCTTCGTGGAATCGCAATAAAGAGGCCTTGACCTTAGGCGCGAGTGCTAGGACAGCCAAACAAGCAAGCAAAAGCACCGCAGCCCTCTTCCATATGACTGATTTCTTGCATACCACTGAGTTTTTGCATACCATTGCATTCTTGTCTTGACACATCAATATCAAGCAAAATATTCCCACACAAGCCACAAAAAAGGCAATCATAATCCCCCTAGACTCTGTATAAATAATTGTCAGCACACTCAAAATAAAACCAAAACCAAAAATAATCCTCTCTTTGAGGGCAATCTCTTGCTTGAGATAATAAGCCCATACGCATAGCCCTATCGCAGCGCTCAAATCAGCAAACTCAAAAATACCTGCAAATCCATCGACGCGCCCAAGGTCTAAAATATTTTTTTGGACAAAGCCAATAACGCCATTGACATACGCACCCAAACAAATAGCATAAAAAATCATTTGCAAACGCAAACGCACGGATAGCCCCACCATCAATACCAAAATCCCCGCACCCATTGCATAAGATATGGGGAGATTAAACGATCGGAAACGATCATAAGCAAAGCCGCCATTGACAAATAAATTTGGCAATATAGTCAGAAAAACTGCCAGAAAAAAATAAGCAATCCATTGCACGCCCTTAGGCACTCTTGTCCAAGTGATACGCCCAAAGATCCAAAAACAAAGCAAAATCAAAAAAAATACTGGCACAAGCCCTTGAGAAGAATAACGCGATGAAGAAAAGATAAAAAGCAAGCAGACTAAGAGGTTCAAGACCGCACTCAATCTCTCTTGAGAGCGGTGTATCGGTGTGTCAGACAACTACCTATCCTTGATTTTTAGTTCTGCGATGAGTTGGGCATATCGTTCATATTCGGTTTTTTTGAGGTATCGCAAAAGATGTTTTCTTTTACCCACTAGCTTGAGAAGTCCTAGCCTGCTAGAGTGGTCTTTGGGATTGTCTCTAAGATGAGCTGTGAGCTCTGTTATCCGCACACTCATCAGTGCGATCTGCACTTCAGAAGAACCTGTGTCCTTGTCATTTCGAGAAAATTTCGCAATAATCTCTTGTTTTTTCGCCGTATCTAAAGCCATAATGACCTCCTGAATGGTAATTTTAAAGACGCGATTATATATCAAAAAAGCAAAGTTTTACATTAAAGATTGTAGAATCACCATAATTTTTAGTTTCTAATCCAAAGGCATAAAAGGTATATTGCAAGTGGCTTCCCAAAGACAAAAAAACGCCATCAGAAAGGCAATCCCGTTTTTTCGCGGACTCACACAATCCAAAGATTTGAGTGTGGTCGCTTTTGTGATTGCGATTTTAGCCATTATTATTGTGCCACTCCCACCTTTTTTGCTCGATTTTCTCTTGATTGTATCGATCGCCCTCTCAATCCTCATTATACTCATTGGGCTTTATATCAGCAAACCAACAGATTTTTCGGCTTTCCCGACATTGCTTTTAATCGTTACGCTCTATCGCCTAGCGCTCAATGTCGCTACAACTAGAATGATTTTGACAGAGGGCTATAAAGGCCCTGAATCTGTCAGTGACATCATTGCAGCATTTGGCGAGTTTAGCGTTGGGGGAAATTATGTGATTGGGACAATTGTCTTTACGATTCTTGTGCTTGTCAATCTCTTAGTCGTTACCAACGGCTCAACGCGTGTCACAGAGGTGCGCGCGAGATTTGCCCTTGATGCAATGCCCGGTAAGCAAATGGCTATTGATGCAGATTTGAACTCAGGGCTTATTGATAACGAAGAGGCCAAAAGGCGACGTGAAGCCCTCACACAAGAGGCTGACTTTTATGGCGCAATGGATGGGGCGAGCAAATTTGTCAAAGGCGATGCGATCGCTTCGATCATCATCACACTCATCAATATCATTGGGGGCTTTTTAGTAGGGGTATTCCAAAGGGATATGAGCGTGGCTTTTAGTGCTTCGACTTTCACGATTCTGACTATCGGTGATGGGCTAGTAGGGCAGATCCCCGCACTCATCATCGCTACAGCTACAGGTATCGTAGCCACTCGCACCACTCAAGGCGAAGAAGAAAATTTTGCCTCCAAGCTCATCACCCAGCTCACAGACAAAAGCAAAACGCTCATTATCGTAGGCTCTATACTGCTTTTATTTGCCACCGTGCCTGGGTTGCCGACTTTTTCACTTGGCTTTGTGGGCTGCTTGTTTTTGTTTATCGCTTGGATCATCTCTAGGGGGGATAAGAAAAACTTTTTTGCCATATTTGAAAAATGGCTAGGTCAAAAAATGGACTTAGATCTCTCTAGCCCCTCAAATGACACAACAAACCCCGATACAAGCACGCACGCCCCGATAAACAAACAGCAAAAAACTCCTGAAGAAATCAAAAAAGAAGAAGAAAAAGCTATTGATGAAGTCCTAAAAATCGAGCTTTTAGAGCTCGCATTGGGCTATCAGCTCATTGGACTAGCAGACATCAAGCAAGGCGGGGATTTGCTTGAGCGCGTGCGGGGTATTCGAAAAAAAATCGCTGGGGATTATGGGTTTTTAATGCCCCAAATCCGCATACGCGATAATCTCCAGCTCCCACCGACACATTATGAAATCAAGCTAAAAGGCATTGTCATTGGTGAGGGCAGTGTCATGCCCGATAAATTCTTAGCTATGAATACAGGCTTTGTAGGCAAAGAAATTGATGGTATCCCCACTAAAGAGCCTGCTTTTGGAATGGACGCGCTCTGGATTGAGCCCAAAGACAAAGAAGAAGCAATCATGCAAGGCTATACAATCATCGACCCCTCCACGGTGATTGCTACGCATATGAGTGAGCTTGTCAAGAGCTATGCTGAAGAATTCATCACAAAAGATGAAGTCAAATCCTTGATGGATAGACTCTCTGCTGATTACCCCGCTATCATCGAAGAAGCCAAAAAAATCCCCACAGGTGTGATCCGTTCTGTCCTCCAAGAGCTTTTACACGAGAAAATCCCTATTCGCGATATGCTCACTATCTTAGAAACCATCACAGATATTGCGCCTTTAGTGCAAAATGATGTCGCTATCATCACAGAACAAGTGCGCGCCAAGCTTGCGCGCGTCATTACAAATATCTTTAAATCCGAAGATGGCAGCCTCAAGCTCCTCACCCTCGCGACCAACGCCGAACAATACCTCCTAGGCAAGCTCAAAGAACAGCCCTCTGGCAAGACGCTCTTACTCAATGCTAATGAAATGCAAAAGCTCATCGAAGCCATCTCTGAAGAATCCATGAAAGTCCTCCAAAAAGGAATCGCCCCCGTGATTCTCATCGTAGATCCCGAGCTCAGACGCCCATTAGCCAATAAAATGGAACAATTCAAGCTTGACCTCATTGTCTTAAGCCACGCTGAATTAGATACCAACGCTAAATATGAAGTATTGGGCAATATCAATATCAATTTTAAGGAATAAAATGCAAGTCCACCACCTATCCCATATCGACCTTGATGGCTATGGCTGTCAGCTCATATCGCGACATTTTTTCAAAAACATCCATTTTTATAACGCCAACTATGGCAAAGAAGTGCTAGCAAGAATCCACGCAATCTTAAACAACATCAACAACTGCGCACAATCCAAGCTCGAAGACAAATTCCATTGCAAATCACATAGCAAATTTTTAATCCTCATCAGCGACCTCAATCTCTCCCCCACAGAATCCAAATACCTCCAAGAGCGTGTCGATGGAATGCGCCTAGAGGGCAAAGACATTGAAATCAGCTTGCTAGACCACCATATCAGCGGGGAAGAATCTGCTAAAACCTATCATTGGTATTATCTGGATACCCACAGGTGCGCTAGCAAAATCACCTATGACACCCTCATGCAAAACTACCCTCTCATCAACCCCGATGACAAGCAATGGCTAGGGCGTATGACTGAAATGATCAATTCTGTAGATATTTGGAAGGAAAACGGCTTTGGCTTTGAATTTGGCAAGGTGGCTATGAGTATGATCGCTACTTCTAATGAACTCAATCGCTTTATGTTTGATACCCAACACAGAGATTATAAACTCTATTTACTCAAGCAAGCCAGAGAATTTTTAGAGCAAGAAAATGGCGAAGTTTTGTTTGATAATGCGATTTTTCGACTCAAGAAACTAGCCCTTGGCGGCGATCCTGATAAGGCCACGATGGATAATATCGCCTCCCACGCACAAGTGCGCCTGCTTTCAGAGAAAAAGGCTGAATGCACTTTATTTTATGGCGATAAAAGGGGCTTTTTGAGCTATTCGATGGGAGGGATTAGCGTGCTAGCGAATTTATTTTTGACTAAAAATCCTGAATTTGACTTTTATATCGATGTGGGGTCTAGGGGAAATGTGAGCTTGCGGGCTAATGGCAAATGTGATGTGAGCGCTTTGAGTAAAGAGCTTTTCAATGGTGGAGGGCATAAAAACGCCGCAGGAGGGAAAATAGATGGCTTCAAAGAGAGCTTTTTGTATGCAGATATCAAAAATCAAGTGGAGCAGATTTTAAAACACTAAAACAAGGAAAATACAATGAAACAAACAATAGACACAATCGAATTCCAAGAGCTTGCTTTAGAAATCATCGATATGCTAGGGGTTGCCTTGCATTTTGCTGGGGTCAAGACTGAAAATATCCCACAAGCTATCGATGCATATCTTGAAGAGATAGACACTATCGATGGAGAGCAAACCTATGGACAAAAAGAAATCATTGCAGTGATTGAGGGCTTGCGCACTAAAAAAGGGTTTTTGTTCTCTTGACTCTAGCAAGAAAAGAGCAAACTAGCTATAATCACACGCACAAATCCCCTCAAATCTCTAGTTTCTAGCTTGCCTTTGAGATGGGGGCAAATATCTTTTAGGGGTCATAAAGGGGATTTTAAGTTTTAAGGGCAAAAGGATTTGATGATGACAGAAAGCACTAAAAATCTTAAGGGGGGGGGGGCGAGAGAGTAGTTTGATGGAGCAGCAAGTCGCTCCTGTATTAGCACTCATTGTGCCTTGCTATAATGAAGAAAGCTTGATTTTATCAAGCCTGCAAACCTTATATGATAAGCTAGACTCCCTCAAAGACCAAAACATTATCGCCACACAAAGCTTCATTATCTGCATTGATGATGGCAGCACAGACCAAAGCCCCGTGATTTTACAAGATTTCGCACACCACCACCCCTTTTGCACACTCATCAAGCTCGCCAAAAACTATGGCCATCAAAATGCCTTGCTCGCAGGACTCAAATACGCACACAAACGATGTGATTGCTGTATCAGTATCGATGGAGATCTCCAACAAGACATAGACAAAATCCCTGAATTTATCGCTAAATACTCTCAAGGCGCACAAATCGTGCTAGGAATCCGTAACGACAGAAAAACTGATGGTTTTTTCAAGAAATGGAGCGCTTATGGGTTTTATACGATGATGCAACTTTTAGGCACACCCACTATCAAAAACCACGCCGACTACAGACTTTTAGGTAGCAAGGCTTTGGAGAGATTGATGGTTTTTAAAGAAAGCAATCTTTTTTTGCGTGGGTTGATTTTAGAGCTAGGAGCGCAAGTAGAATCTGTGTATTTTGATGTCAAACCACGCACAGCAGGAGAGTCTAAATACTCTCTAAAAAAAATGCTCGCCTTAGCCATCAATGGTATCACTAGCTTTAGTATCCGACCACTCCATTGTATCAGCATTGGAGGTGGGATAGTGTTTTTTGTGAGTTTTTTGCTGGGTGTGTATAGTTTTTATATCGCCCTTTTCACAGACCAAGCCCTCCCTGGTTGGGCTTCTATCGCCCTGCCCTTATATTTTTTGGGCGGGATACAGCTCCTAGCCTTAGGCGTGATCGGAGAATACATCGGCAAAATCTATGCAGAAACCAAGCAACGCCCACCCTATCTCATAGACTCCATCACTGCCTCTAACTCACAACGCCCCCTTTCTCTTCTCCAAAATATTCCAAATACCAAAGACACTCAAAATATCAAAGATACCCAAAACACCAAGGACACCCATGCAAGCAAATAAATACCTTCCTCATGCATTACTAGCTCTCTTGATAGCCCTCTATGGACTGGGTATCATATGGGGCAGTGATTTTTCTGTCATTGATGACCATACTTTGAGTGTTTTTACCCTTATGCACCACCCGATTCCGTTTTTTATCGCTCCAGAGATTGGGCGCTTTTACCCGCTCAATGCCCAAGAATGGAATCTCATCGCCCCCATATTTGGCACAACTCCAAAGGTTTTTTATATTTTTAATGCTTTGATGATGGTGCTTGTGAGCCTTTGTGTCCTTGCGATTTTAAGGCTCTGGCTGCCTTTGCGCTCTGGCTTTGTCTATCTTTTTGCGCTCTTTGTGCTTCTTATTTCTCCTAACTTTGCTACAGCATTTTTACGACTTTTTGTGCCTGAGAAGATGGAAATAGTATTCTTGAGTCTTTTTATGCTCTCTTATACACTTTTTTGTCATAAACAAAAGCCCATCTATGCTTGCATAGGCGTATTGATGGGCTTTATAGCGATGTTTTATAAAGAAACAGCTTTTATTTTAATAGGCGTATTTGCATTATTCCATTTTTTATTTGCTTATAAAACCTCCTCAAAAGCCTCCAAAATCTTTGATATTTCCTTGCTATTTGTAAGTGCTATTTGGCTATGCATTTATCTTGGAATCATCTGGTCTGCTAAAAACAATAGCAGCTTTTATGGAGCAAGCCCTCTTGATACTCTCACAACACTAGCAAAAGTCACATTTTCTTATATCTTTGATCCCATTATTCTCATTGCTCCTTTAAGTTTTATTTCCCTCAAGCTATGGCTTGTGCTCAAAAATAAAGCAAGCTTCCACCCCGTTTTTGACGCAGCACTCATCGCAGGGCTTGTTTTTATGTTCGCTTATCTCAAGCTCGGTATTGCCAACTACCACTACCCTCTCCCTACTTATATTTTCTTCCTCGTGCCCTTGGTGGCATATTTCATCGAGTATTTCAAATATAAGTTTGTTAAAATCCTCTTTGCCCTCTGTATCTTTCTCTATGGAATCAGCACCTTGCCAAGCTTCATATATACCTTTGCGCATTATAAATTTGTCCCTCAAAATTTTCAATCCACCCTAAGCTTTCTCACAGATTACACACGCACGCACAATGGCACAACAATATATCTACAAGGGGTCAATAGAGCTTCGGGCACAGAAGTTTATACAAGCTTTATTCGATGGCTCAAATTTTATGGAGCCAAAGACTTTGATTTTGCCTCAGACCTCCCCATCGACAACCCACTTTTAAGCGCCCCTGATCCTACAAGCCCCTATACATTATTCCAAAACAATCTTATCTCCAAGCCCAAAACAGGGGATCTGCTGATACTCACCCCTTATAGCGATGATGCCTTCTATCCTACGATAAAAGCCCTCAAACAAAAAAACTACCCCCTATTATTCCTCGCACACAAAGGCTGGAATATCCCTAAAATAGGTATCAAAAATATTGCCAAATATTTCTACAATCACTTCTATCCACAAAACACTATCGGGGTCAATCACAATAACTTTGGTCTGCCCTTGTATTTTTATGTCTATGAAGTCCGTTAATTCGCTTCTGCGCTATCTCTTGGTTGGCGGGGTGAATACAGCTTTGGGCTTTGGAGTGATTTTTGCCCTAATGTATGTGGGTTGGGGAGCAGAATTGGCTAATCTGCTTGGCTATATCTGCGGTCTTATCTGTTCTTATTTATTAAATAAAACTTTTACCTTTAAATCTAAAAATCCCCACAAAAGAGATTTTTTACGCTTCTTACTCGCTATGGGTATTGCTTATGGGGTCAATCTACTCATCTTGTTGGTCTGCTATCGCCTTTTACATATCAACGCCTATCTTTCCCAAATCATCGCAGGGGTTGCTTATACTTTAAGTGGATATTGTCTGAGTAAATTTTGGGCATTTAAAAGCTTATAATAAAATACAAAAAACACTTAAAGGTATCAGATGAAAAAAAACTTTTACTCTATATTGCTGCTTTTGTTTGCTATCACAGGCTGCGCGAGCTATACCATCACGCCCCAAAACATCACGCGCTATGACAAAGGCGTTGAGATTTTAGACTCCATCAAGCCAAGCTCCAAAGTCCAAATTGAAATTTCTCAAAGCCATCTTGGAGGGATCTCCCACCCACCCCTTGTTGTCTATGTGGGCGCGCAGATTTTAGAGGGCAATGAAGTGATTTTAGACACAGACAATATCTCTGCTTCTCAAAATAACCAACCCCTCCCTATCCTCACTTACGCACAAATTCTCAAATCCAGCTATGATTTCAGCGATATTTTACAAGACTTTGGTATCCCCACACCCCCCTCCTCAGTCTCTACGACCAATATCATCACGCCTATTTTTTACTATGGTCGCGGGGGCTTTTTGGCCTATAATATGCTCTTCAATCCCTTTCTTATCGATGATTCTCAAACCCAGCAAATGATCCAAGAACAAAGAGAAGCACGCAAGATTATGGCAACAAACTACCTACGCAAAACAACCTTGAGTGTAGAGATCAAAGCCAAGGGAGGTTTCATCGCAATCGATACAAAAAAAATCCACACAGGGACACTAGAACTCAAAGTATCCTTAGGCAAAGATGTGCATCGCTTTGATATCAATATCCAAAAAAACTAGCCCTTAAGGCTTCTTTTTGGGTCTATGGGGGACTTTCCAAAACACATAAATCACCTTGATGAGTATCGTAAAAATAACGCCCTCAAAAATCGCAGCTAACAAAAATGAATAATAAGTATTCTGATCCATCGCCCCAAGCTGCAGACCCAGCGCTGCTGTAGCAACCAAAAATGTCAAGGGCATCGAATCGCTCAAGGCAAACAGCACGGTATTTTTAGCATTTTTGAAATATTTCCTAAAAGCAATGGTCGCAGACACTAGGCGCAAAGAAATCATTCCCACCACGATAAAAGCCCCATGAGCTAGCAAACTCGGAGTATGCAACACCAAAGACAAATCCAGAGTAGAACCCACGTGCACAAAAAATAACGGCACAAAAAAGCCAAACCCAATATCATTGAGCTTATGGACCAATTCGTGTTTATACGGGAAAAAAGTCGCTACCACCATACCTGCTAAAAACGCTCCCAAAACAATCTCCAACCCCAGCCACATCACAATCACAATCAATCCAAAAAACAACATCATACTGAAACGAATATCTTGGTTGTTTTCATCATTATAAGGCATGATAAATAGCTTGAGATTTGGAAACCACCAAAACAATATCTTGCCTAACTGGAACAACCCCACAATCACAAGCAAAAACAACAACAACACAGCCAAGGTCTTATAAAGCTCTATCGTCAATCCATAAGAATACGAGCCGTTAATAATCACCAAAACAGCGATACTGACAAGCTCTCCGATAATACCAATCTTTAAAGCAAGATCCAACCAAGGCATATTTTTGCCATAATCTTTAATAAGCGCCATAATCATTCCCAAGCTCATCACAGGAAATGCTGCAATGTAGATTGGAGGGAGCTTGAGGATAAGGACTGCTGAAGTCGCTACGACATACAAAACAAGAAAATACATACCTGCTTTTTTTAAAAATTCCTTACCTAACTGCTTGAACCCACGCAAATCCACTTCCATACCGCACAAAAACATCAAAAACAAAAACCCCACTTCTGCAACGATTGTCAGCCCTTCAGAGTGCTTGAAAATACCAAAATAATAGCCCAACGCCCCCAAAACAATCTCGACTACAACAATGGGGATCTTAGTCAGCTTGCTCACATAAGGGGCGATGAGGATTAAAATCGCAATGATTGCAAAGGTGAATAAACTAGCCATCACACACCACCCTCTCTAAGCCCCAAGGCCTCTAAAATCGCCCGAGGATACAGCGCATATTCTAGCTGATGGATTCTGTTTTCAAACGATTCAAAACTCTCGCCTGCTATTTTAGGAACACTCTCTTGTAAAATCAGCGCACCTCCATCTAAAACCTCATTGACCCAATGCACGCTCACTCCCCCAAAATCCTCAGCACTCTCATAGCTATCTCGTATTGCTTGTGCGCCTTTGTGTCTAGGGAGCAAGGAGGGGTGGATATTGATACAGCGATGTTTCTGGGTAAAAACAGGAGTCAAGACCCGCATGAACCCCGCTAACACGACCAACACAGGACAATACCCCTCCACAAGCCCACTCAAAGCCCGATCAAAATCCTCCCTACAGCTAAAATCTTTATGCGATAAGACCTCACATTTTATACCCAAAGACTCGCAGCGTTTGATACCATAGGCTGCGGGGTTGTTGGTGATACAAGCTAGGATTTTGAGCTGGACTTTTTGTGTGTCATGCAAATAATATCGGTCATGCAAGCTTTCGATGATATTTTGCATATTGCTCCCATTGCCACTGAATAAAACCACCAATCCCAACTCTTCCAATCCATATCCCTTATCAGCAAGTTTTTGATGTGTTATTTTATCATAAAAGTCTTTGGGCACTTGCGCGCATTGCCCCATAAGCCTCTCTTGGCTTTTATGGCTCTTTTCTATGATAATCCCCGCTTTTTCCCCCACTTTTTGATTCTAATGTGATAGCAGATATCACCATCGATTTATCCAAAGCCTTAACCATATCATAGATAGTCAAAAGCCCAATACTCACGCTCATCAAAGCCTCCATCTCCACGCCCGTCTTGCCTTGAGTCTTGACAGAAGCATACAAAGTAAAGGTATGACACTCCCTGTCTTCATCGATACGCACATCGACTCCAGAGAGAAACAAAGGGTGGCACATAGGTATCAGTTCGCTTGTTTTCTTAGCCCCCATAATCGCTGCGATAATCGCTGTTTGCAAAACAGGGCCTTTGTGTGCTTTCTGTTCGATCACTGCTTGAAAAGCTTGGGCGTTCATTGTGATTTTTCCACTCGCACAAGCGATACGATCTGTAGGGCTTTTAGCACCTACATCGACCATTGTTGGGTGGTTTTGTGCGTTCAAATGGCTGAGTTTCATCGATAGCCTTATGTGTTGGTATGTGAAATGTATTTTACTATGTTTGAGATGATGTTTGAGATAAAGATTGCAGATAAAAAACTGAGTGCCCCAATCAAAGACACTCAGCAAAGAAAGTTCTACAAAAAATCCAGGAGTTTAGAAACAAACCGTTTTACTTGCTTCCGTTTATCTGATATAATAATTTATGTCAGATGATTTATTTTATCATAAAAGATTTTATAAATAATATATCAATACAAATATTTCAATATGAAAATTATTTATTACTATTTGTAACATTTTGCCTTTGTTACTTGGGCTATCACCCAAATAGCACACCCCTCCAGACAAAATTTATCAGCAATCTGTGTTAAAATCACAAAAAGGATATAACGATGAAAAATTTTTGCCTTGTTATCCCCATCGCCAAAAAAGACCTACACGCACTTAAAGCTTGCGTTGATTCTCTACTCACTCACATCTATATCAGCAAAGATATAGCTACATATTTGACCCCCCCCCCCCCGATACACCTTTACATTTGATAACAAACAAGATCAATACATCATCGACCCTCAAGTCCTCTCACAGCTCAAAACACGCTCCTGCACCCCTCTAACCCCAAACCCCCATACCCACAGAAAACTCAAGCCATCTGATATCTACATCATCGCCCACCAAGACTGCCAAGCCCAAATCTCCTCTATAAGTCCCCATATCCATTTTGTTGATGAAAATAAAGAATTTGGCACGCTCAATTACCAGCACATTTTTAATTTATTAGACAAATTCCATATCAACACGCAATACACGGGCTGGTTTTTCCAGCAATTTTTGAAAATGAGTTTTTATCAGATCGCCCCGAGTGATATTTATATGAGCTTTGATGCTGATTGCTTTCTCATCAGAGATCTTGTGATTGACAATATATTTTTCAATGTCCTTGATGGCAATCTGCCCTCCAATCACCCTTATATCGCTACCAACAAAATACTTTTAGAACTGCCTAATTTTCATCATATGCAATTCATGAGTGAATTCATGATATTCCAATCCCCCATACTCAAAGAGCTGATTGCGCGTATGGAGCAAAACAAGCATAATTTTTTTGAAAATATCCTACGCATCATAGGTCAAGACCCACTTGGACTAAGCTTTTCGGAGTTTGAGTGCTATGCAAACTACTGCTTAGCACATCAAAAAGGGGGCTATCACCTTAGGCAACTGCCTGTTTTAAGAATTGGCGGGAGATTTTTTGAGTCCATTGATCAAGTAGATAATCAGGTCTTAAAAGACTTTGCCAAGCATTATTATATGCTGCAATTCAACCATTGGGACAAGCTCTCCCCATATGCCAAATGGATACAAAACAAAACTTTACGAAAAATAC
Organism: Helicobacter sp. 12S02634-8; assembly: GCF_002272865.1. GTDB lineage: Bacteria > Campylobacterota > Campylobacteria > Campylobacterales > Helicobacteraceae > Helicobacter_J. The sequence continues at coordinate 147,654 of NZ_MLAP01000005.1, forward strand.
TAGGTGTCAAAAATCTGCTACGGATCTATCACAAGACAGGGCAATACAAAAGAGATTTTTGAATCTATTTTTCACATCTCACACCCCCCCTCAAAGCACTCACACCCTTAGCCTAAACCTCTTTTTTAAAAACCAAGCCCACTCAAAAAGTTTTTAATGCAGCAATGCATCAGAATCGATATTTTTAATCATTCACCCATCACTCCCCCCCCTCAGTCAAATTGGATACAATCTTAAGATACATAGATACGACATTAGAGGCCAGCAAGCACATTGCTTTATTTGCCACAGCTTTTATCTTAGCTAAGCCTGCGATATTGTTTGTTTTCTCTTTCAAAAAAAAAGGGGGGGGGGGGTTAACCACCCCTAACACAATGGGTGGGTGGGTCAAGACCTTAGCCCCGAAAAAAAACTCTTTTTTCGGCAAACAAGGAGGGGAAGCTCGCTTTCCTCCCCTATCTATTTTCATTGGGATTTTTGCAAATCCTAAGACCTACTCTTTCAATTTAAGAAGCTAAAAAGGCTTTTTATTTCTCTTTTTTAAAAATACTTTTTTAATTTCAAAAAAGGGGTTTATCCTCCCCTGCCCCCTCCTTTACCCCGAAAAAACTCTTTTTTTCGGCAAACAAGGAGGGGAAGCTCGCTTTCTCCCCTATTTAATTTCATTGGGATTTCTTTATGAAATCCTAAGACCACTACAGAGAGCTAAGCCCTCTTGCGCTCCTAAAGGATAGAGTTATGATAAGCAAAGCTTCTCATCAACTCATTTTTAGAGGTTCGCACTACTGTAGTCTTAAATCTGTCTTTTTGCACCACGCAAGGGCGAGCGAACACGCAGCAATCCGAGGTTTTCTATCCTTGCATTTTTGTATTTCGCCTTTGCGTGCAGGGGCAAAGGGGTTTTTAAGGGGATTTAGGGGGCGCAAAGCTCAAGTCAGCCCCCTTTAGCCCCTTAATGCGTAAGCAAAAGGATTTTGCAATCCAAAAGAGTTTTTTCGGGGTTAAGGTCTTGACCCACCCACCCATTGTGTTAGGGGTGGTTAAACCCCTTTTTTGATTTAAAGAAAACAAAAGTCTTTTTGAAATTAAAGAATAAAAGAGCTTTTGAATTAAGAGCAAGACCTTGGCATTATTGTTATTTAATACGATTTAAAGTTGATTTAAAAGGTGTTTTTAGAGCTTTAAAAGATGGTTTGAAGAATAGTTAGTTTCAGTTA
>NZ_MLAP01000052.1 GCF_002272865.1 Helicobacter sp. 12S02634-8
AATATCGCAGGTTTAGCCAAGATAAAAGCTGTGGCAAATAAAGCAATGTGCTTGCTGGCCTCTATTGTCATATCTATGTATCTTAAGATTGTGTCTGTGTTGTCGTTGATAAAATCCCCTGCTTCTTTGATGGAGAGAGTCAAGCTTTTAAAATAAGGTTCTAGGGCTTTTTGCTTGAGTGTGTCGATAGAAGTATGCAAAGAAGAAAGTGCTGCGCTATAGGTGGTAGCAGATTTAGAGGCTAATTCAGAGAAAACTCCGAGTTTCTCTAACATCAAGCCATAAAGATTCCCTTCTTTTTTGGCCTTACTCATGGCTTCTGTGCTAAGGCCTTGCGCTGCGACAAATCTTCCAAAGTCAGTCACAGTCTGAGCGACCCCACTCCCCAAAGAATCCAGAGTCATTTTCAGAGAATCCACACTCGCCCCTGAAGTCTGGGCTGCATAGACAATGCCCTCAAAGACCTTTTGGGCTTGCTCTAGGCTCATAGAAGCAGACGCAGTGGAGTAAAAGCTTTGAAACATTGCGGTGAGATCGCTCACAGCATAGATAGAGCTTTGATGGATCCTTGTCATATCTGCGATAATAGCATTTGCCTTTTGCATAGACAGAGCCCATTTATCACTCGCATTGATTGCGTGCCCTAGGGAATTGACATTTTGGTGGTTGAGAGTGACAAGAGAAGCTAGAGAGAGCTTTTGTTGTTCTAAGATTGAGTTGAGATGGATAGATTCTTGGATG
>NZ_MLAP01000053.1 GCF_002272865.1 Helicobacter sp. 12S02634-8
ATAAATGATAATTTAGTGCAGATGGCAAAGACTATTTACGACTATTGGTTTACACAATTTGACTTTCCCGACGAAAACGGCAAGCCTTATCGTTCCTCAGGTGGTCAAATGGTGTGGAATGAGCAGTTGAAGCGTGAAATACCTGCAGAGTGGGAAGTTATGTCCATATCGACATATACAAGCATATATCAACCACAAACCATAAGTAATAGCCTGTTTGATGATAATTACAATTGTTTTGTCTACGGCGGTGGAGGATTTATTGGTAAGTATTCCGATTTCAATCACACAGATGCCGAAGTCATTATCTCTTGCAGAGGTAATTGCGGGAATGTTTATATGACGATGCCAAAGTCTTGGATTACGGGAAATGCAATGGTTGTTCACCCTGTTGATAATACACTTTCCAAAGAGTACATATATCAGTTTATTAACAGCTATGGAGTTGAAAAGTATGTATCAGGTTCTGTTCAAAAACAGTTAACAAGAGAAAATTTATCTCTTATGAAAATAGTAATTCCGAATGCTGATATTCTGAATAAATTTAATGCGTTAATGCAAGTATATAGAAAAAAGCAAGAGGAACTTATTCTTGAAAATCAAGAGCTTGTAAAACTCCGTGATTGGCTTCTTCCAATGCTGATGAACGGTCAGGCTACCGTTGTCGAATAAGCTGCTAAATTATCATTTATT
>NZ_MLAP01000006.1:0-2490 GCF_002272865.1 Helicobacter sp. 12S02634-8
TTTTGGTGGGGGTGGTTGTTGTTTTGTTGGTTTTTTTGTTTTTTTTTTTTTTTGTTTTTATTGTGTGTTTTTTTTTTTTTTGTTGGTGTGTTTTTTTTTGGGGTGTTTTTTTTTTTTTTTTTTGGTTTTGTGGTTAAAAAAACCCCCGTTTCTTTTTTTTTTTTTTTTTTTGTGGGGGGGGGGGGGGTGGGGGGGGGCAGCTTTACAGAGCGAGAGAAAATACAGCAATGAGTGCATACCCACGCCGTGTGTGCCGATGACAAAAAATGCATAGCTTTGGGGTAAGGGCAAGGGTTCAAACAAGCAAGCAGGCAGGCGTGTGCCTAATGAGAGGGCGATTTGCTTGAATTCTTTGTGATAAAGCCTAGAGAAGAGGTTTTTGAGTTTTTGCATTGCTTTCCTTGGGGTTAGAAGTTGGGTTAGGAGGGGTTTGTATCCAAAGAGAAGATATTTTTGGTCTTGAGGAAGTCGATGATGGTTTGTGTTTTTTTATCAAGATCTGTGAGGGTGTTGTTGTCGATGATGAGGTCAGATTGTGGCGTGTCATAGGGGATATCGATACCGACAACATCTTTGATTTGTGATTGGAGTGCTTGTGTGTAGAGGTTTTTTTGATCGCGTTTGATGAGCTCTTTGAGTTCGCATTGTATGTAGATTTCAAGGTAGTGGGTGAATTTCTCGCGATTGTATCGATAGATTTCATCAAAAAGCGATATGGTTGTTGCGATGATATGGATACCTTGAGAAGAGAGGAAATGGCATAGATCAGCGCGTTTGTGCGCGACTTGGATACGCGATTGTTTATCGTGGTGGTGGTGTCCGAAGAGCTCTCTGAAGCCATCACCATCTAAATAAACTAAATTTGGGAGGCTTGGCTTGAGCTTGTCGTATAGATGTTTGCCTATTGTGCTTTTCCCGCTCCCTGCAAGTCCATTGATCCAGATCACCCAGCCATTTTCTACCATCTATCTCACTTTTATATAATTTTGCGTATTATAGCTTGTTTTGCTCAAAATTCTATGGACTCCCCTGCCTTTTTGCCACTTATGAAGCTCTGATCGCTCCAGAAATATTCCCATTCACCAAAGCGCCCACAAGAGATGATACCTAATTGCTGGAGATAATCCCGCACAATCTGACGCTTTTCTTCCATGTGATGGGTGAATACGACATTAGCAAAGGGGAGTGTGCGCACATCTGTAGCGATAATATCTTCTCTTTGGCATAGCCCCATATGGATAAATTGATTGATTGTGTGCTCTAGGAGATAGCTTTCTATTTGGGGTTTACTAAGATGGGCTAGGTCTTTATGGAGTGCGTTTGCTTCTTTGGCGCGTGAAAAATATATTTCAGCTTGCAAGCTGCTAGTGCCCTTAGGGGCGTTTGCTGGGCTTTTGTTTGAGGGGCTATAGACTCTTGCGGGCAAGATATCTGTGTCATAGATATAAAACCAGAGATTTTTCATCGGAATTTGTTTGTTAAAGCCTAGTGAGATGATGATCCCTGAAGTGGCAAAGAGGTCTTTTTTGGCTGTGAGGATTTCTTGCGGGCAGGAGGTAAGGAGATCAGGGACAATAGGCAAGGGGAGCGTGGAGATGAGCTTGTCAAAGGATTGCGAGGGTTTGTCTTTGAAACTCAGCGTATGGGTATCCATATCAATTTGGGTGACTTGATGGTCGTAGTGGATAAGACATTGTGCCATGAGTGATTGGAAAAAGGATCGGTATTGCCCTCTTTGGGGGTATCTCTGCTCTTGGGCATAGTAAGTGCAAGGCGTGTCTTCGCTCATCGCACCATAGAGCACTTCTTGTATGTTGGGGCAATAGAGTCTGCTCCCTACCCAAGTGCTGCTGAGGTCTTTTGCTTCAAGTGTCCAATACTTGCGTGTATATACCATCGGGAAATGCTCGGCAAAAAACTCGCCATATTGGTGTTTGAGCCAAGTTTCAAAGTCGTTGATAGCTTCTTTGTCAAGTGGGGGGGGGTAGGTATTTTTAATCATATCTTCAATAGCTTGGACTTTAATTTGAGTGGGGAGGGGGTAGAGATTGTTTTGCGCGGGGTGCTTGATCCAGAAATTTTGGTAATAATTGATGGGGTTGGGAGTATGGCGTATGGGTAGGGCAGAGTGATGGAAGGTGTTTTGGGTATAGGGGTCTTGCGTGAAAGAGAGATGCACGAAGTTATCAAACCAAAATTTCCCTAAATACGAATCGATCTCAAATCCCCCACACAGACCACCCCAAGTGGATTCTTTTTCATAAATCACCACTTGGGCTTGCGGGTATTTTTCTTTGGCGTGGAAAGCTGCAGAGATACCAGCGATCCCTGCGCCCAAAACTGCAATTCTTTTTATCCCATCTCTTTTCATTGGCGCCCTCCAAAAGTCTGCTTGATACCTACTTCAAGAGAGATTTTAGGTTGCCAATGCGGGAGTTTTAGAAATAAAGAGCTTTGCAAACTAGAGATAGGGTCTAAAATCTCATTTTC
>NZ_MLAP01000006.1:2590-130560 GCF_002272865.1 Helicobacter sp. 12S02634-8
TTTTTGACATAAAATTATTTCAAAAACCACCAAAAAACCCCCCACCACAAAAAAAAAGAGATTAAGTATTTTTTTTGTTCCGCCTCACCTCTTTTTGAACTTGTTTTAAAAAAAAATTTTTTTCCACAAGAAAAAAAAAACCGGGGGGTGGGGATCAAAAAAGCAAGGGGTTATTGAGAATAAAAGTTGTGGGGGGGGGGGGGTGGGGGGGGGGGGGGGGGGGATGGAATATTGCTTAAAAGCTCAGTTTTGGGTTCTTTTAAAGGGGTGTTTTCTGATTTGAGAGTTTCTAATCTCAGATTTTCTAGGATACTAAAAAAGGCTTGCTTGGTCGCGCTATAGAGATTAGCGGGCTTATATGTGGGTGCGTTGGCGTATTGGGTAAAGGTGAGCGTGTTGATAAAAAACTTAGGAGGGGACACGCGCATTGCTTCTAGGATTTGAGTGCCTAATGTGATATTTGCTTCCATCATTGCAGTGATTTCTTTGGGCTTGGGATTGGGGTAGTAGCAAGTGGCTAGGTGGATAATGCCATCAAAGTGTTCTTTTTCAAACAAGGCTATCAAGCTCTCTATTTCTCCATCATAGACAAAGATTTTGCAAGAGTTTTTGGGGATTTTGTGCTCTGAACTAGGGCGCACAATAGCTGTGATTTGATATTTTTGGTGCCATTTGGCTATGAAGTTTGAGCCGACAAACCCACTCGCACCTGTGAGTAAAAGCTTCATAATTCTCCTTTGTGGGGTGTATGTGGGTAGGGATTATATACCATAATATTTTTTATCTCACCCCTTTTCATTGGCGCCCTCCAAAAGTCTGCTTGATACCTACTTCAAGAGAGATTTTAGGTTGCCAATGCGGGAGTTTTAGAAATAAAGAGCTTTGCAAACTAGAGATAGGGTCTAAAATCTCATTTTCTCGCTCAGCCAATGCACCCCATGCAATACATAGCTTTGCACTCAAAGCCTTTTCAAAAATACTAGCAAGTTCTTTAAGGCTATAACGAGGGAAATTCTCTAATGTATAAATTACAGAGCTATCAAAATCTCTTTGAGCTAAGATATTTTCTATCAACACATCAAAACCATCAACCACATCATCAATATGACTGATATCAATCTTTTGTCTGCCTGAACTCATCTTGAGCTCAGTTTGATCTAAAAGATTTTTTGCCCAGAGATTAAAAACCTTAGGTCTAGGATCTAAGCAACCATAGGTGTTATAGATTAAAAGATTTGCGAAGTGGGTAGAGGGGGATTGGGCATAAAAGGCGATAATGTCTAAAAAGGCCTGTTTGTGGGCTGCATAGAGATTTAGAGGATAGTAGCTTGGATTCATGGGGTGGGCGAACTGAAAGGAAGTGAGCGTGTTGATAAAAAACTTAGGAGGGGACACACGCATTGCTTCTAGGATTTGAGTGCCAAAAAGCAGATTCGAAGCAAAGAAATCATTGAGTTCTTTTGGGGTGTGCGTGCTTTTATAGAGGGTGGCTAGGTGGATAATGCCATCAAAATGTTCCTTTTCAAACAAGGCTATCAAGCTCTCTATTTCTTCATCATAGACAAAGATATTGCAAGAGTTTTTGATATCTTGGGTCTGGCTATTGGGGCGCACAATAGCTGTGATTTGATATTTTTGGTGCCATTTGGCTATGAAGTTTGAGCCCACAAACCCACTTGCCCCCGTGAGCAAAAGCTTCATATACGCACTCCTTGGAAAGTTGGGGAGATATAAGGGGCGTTTTTGTCTTTGGGCGAGATATCCCCGATGGCCTCTTGCCAAGAGATGGCTATGGTGGGGTCTAGGGGATTGAGCGTGCTGTCTGCTTCTGGAGTGAAGGGGGTTGTGAGGAGATAGAGTATTTCACAATCATCGCTCAAGGCCTGAAAGCCGTGTGCAAAGCCCTCGGGGATATACAAAGAGAGTCCATTGGTTTCATTGAGCTCGATGGCAAAATATTTTAAAAATGTGGGTGAGTCTTGTCTGATGTCGATGGCTACATCTAAAATCTGCCCACGGATACAGCGCACGATTTTGGTTTCACTAAAAGGCGGGGTCTGATAGTGTAGCCCACGGATAGAGCCTTTTTTGGTTGTTTTGGAGTGGTTGATTTGTGCGATAGGTTTGCATAGATTGATTTCTTTGAAATCTTGTGCGCAAAAATATCGTTCGAAATAACCTCTCTGATCTGTTATGGGCTTGGGTTTTATGGTATAGACTCCATCTAAAAAAGTAGGATTGAATTCAAAGCGACTCATCAAGCAGCCCTCCGAGCAGCTAGCAAGGAGGGGCTTGTATTTATTTTGTCACTCGCCCCCCCCCCCCCTTGATAAATGCCCCAATCATATCAGCGATATAGGTGATGGTGCTTTGGTCTAGCCCTGGATACACCCCGACCCAAAATCCATCGCGCATGACTTTGTTGGTGCGGGCTAAGTCCCCGATGACACGATAATGCTTGCCCTCTTGGAGATGGGCAAAGGCTGGCTGGAGGAGCATATTGCCCCCAAAGAGATTGCGCGTTTGGATATTTTTGCTCTCTAGGTATTCTACGATTTGGTTGCGATTAAAGCCTGTGTTTTCGCGCAAAATCAGTAAAAATCCAAACCAGCTAGGCATAGCTTGGGCGTGGTGGTTGGGGAGATAAAAAATATCTTTGAAATCTTGGAGGAGGGATTTTAATAGGACGTGGTTTTCTTGTCTTTTTTGTATAAAAGCAGGGAGTTTGTCGAGCTGGGCTACGCCGATACTTGCTTGCAAATCTGTGGCTTTGAGATTGTAGCCAAAGTGCGAATAGACATATTTATGGTCATAGCCAAAGGGCAGCTTTTCAAAGCGATGGGAGAATCTTTTTTTGCAAGTATTGTCCCTCCCTCCCTCACACCAGCAGTCCCGACCCCAATCACGGATAGAGAGGGCGATTTTTTTGAGTAAGGGATCGCGCATATAGACAGCGCCCCCCTCGCCCATTGTGATGTGATGGGCAGGGTAGAAGCTTGAAGTGCCGATATCGCCAAAAGTTCCTGTGTATTTGCCCGCATAAGTCGCACCCAAGGCATCGCAGTTGTCTTCTATGAGCCATAGTTTGTGCTGGGTGCAAAATTCTTTGATGGTATGGAGATCAAAGGGATTGCCTAGAGTGTGTGCGATAAAAATTGCCTTGGTTTTAGGGCTAAGGGCTGCGCTGAGTGCTTGGGTATCGATATTAGCAGTTTCAAGCTCGATATCGACAAATACAGGGATTGCACCTAGCTGGATAATGGGCGCGATGGTAGTCGGGAAGCCCGCAGCTAGCGTGATGACTTCATCGCCTGCCTTGATAGCTCTTTCTTTGAGCAAAGGAGAAGTGAGGGTCGCTAGGGCTAGGAGATTAGCACTCGAGCCAGAATTGACTAACAAGGCATAGGGGACTTTGAGGAAAGAGGCAAGTTTGGTTTCAAAGGTTTGTGCGTATTTGCCTGCTGTGAGCCAAAAATCTAAGGCTGCATCGACTAGGTTTTGCATTTCATGCGCGTCAAAGACTCGCCCTGCGTAGTTGATACGTTTTTGGGGGGTGATTTTTTGCGTGGGTTGATGGGCTAGGTGGTAGTAATGCGCGACATCTTGGAGTATTTTTTTCTTTAAATTTTCTGCGTCCATAAAAATCCTTTCTAATCTAGCATTATAGCCAAAAATCACTCTTTTGGAGTGATAGGCATATATCGGAGGTTGTAGATCTTTTTGTGTGGTGGGATTGTGTTTGTGAATATATCCCACGCTGTAGCAATGATAAAGACTTCAGCCCATGCATAGAGTGCGTTTAAATCTTCAAAATAATCAATATCCAATGCGTAGGTGCTTTGGAAAGCTTGTGTGGCCATGGGGTCAAAAGCCCCGATATGCAAAAAGCCCCTTTGGAGAAGCCCTTGGATTAACGTGGCAGATTTTGTATCGCGGATATCATCGCTATTGGGCTTAAAGCTCAGACCTAAGACTCCTATTTTAGTATCTTTGGGGACTTCTTTTTGGAATCGATTGAGATGGAAGTCTAGGATTTGGTCGTTGATAGCAAGGATATTTGGGAGGATTTTGGCTTGATAGCCTTTGTCTTGGGATTTTTTGAGTAAGGCCAGTGTGTCTTTAGGCAGGCAATACCCCCCAAAGCCCATACCCGGATAGAGATAGCTTGTGATATGTGCGGGTGTGCCACTGAAGCGCTTGTCGGTATGGAGAGTCTTGAAGGCTTGGATAATGTCAATCCCTCCGATACTTTGGGCGATCATACTCATTTCATTGGCATAACTGATAAGCATAGAGAGTGTGGTGTTTGAGAGATATTTGATGAATTCAGCTGTGTTGAGATTTGTGTGGATAATCTCTGCACCAAAGGGCGCATAAAGCTCTTGTAAGGCGGGGATTATTTGGGCATTTTGTGAGCCGATTACAATCCGATCGGGGTGCATGAAGTCTTCATAAGCAGAGCCCTCGCGCAAAAATTCTGGGTTATTGGCTAAAATCAAGTCTTGATTGTTTTGAAGCCCTAAGCTTTGCAAAAAGGGGATAAAAACTTCTGTAGAGCTTGAGGGGGGGATTGTGGATTTGATGACTAAGATAGGTTTTGGTGCGCAGATGTTTTTGTTGTGTGCAAAATCTCTCAGGGCTTGGAGGATAAAATCAAGATTTGCTTCTCCATCTTTCCCCATGGGCGTGCCGATACAATAAAATATCACACGAGCATTTTGGAGTGCTTGGGTGGTGTTATGCGTGATAGTGAGAGTTTTGCCTAATACTTCTTGGAGGGCAGTATCTAAATGGGCTTCGTGGAAGGGGATTTTGCCCTTTTGGAGCATTGCGCATTTGTGCGTGTCGATTTCACAACCTCTGACTTGAAAACCTTGTTTGGCAAAGCCAATCGCTGTGGTGAGTCCTACAAATCCTAGTCCAAAAACAGCTACTTGCATTGTGCCTCCTTATTTTGTGCGATAAGAAATTTCAAAAATCTCTCCACGCCCTCATGAACAAGGATTTTTGGTGAGAAATTTAGGAGCTTTTTGGCTTTGTTGATATTAGGCATGCGGCGATTGGGGTTGTCTGTGAGATATTCTTTGTCGTTTGAAGTGCCAAAGATGATGGGTTTGTCATAGCCAAGGAGTTTTTTGCCTGTATTTTGATAGATGTAGGCGAGCTCTTTGATACTGATTTCAGGCGTGTCTGTGCCGATGTTGAAGTATTCAAACTTCCCATAAGCAAGCGTCTTGAGATAGCCACTGATCGCATCAGCGACATAGCAAAAAGTCCGTGTGGGACTGCCATCACTCAAGATTTTGATTTCTTTGTCAGACAAGATAGCTTGGGCAAAATCAGCAGGGACTCTTTTATCCCCTAGGTGCATACCTGGGCCATAGTTATTGAAGGGGCGCACAATGGTGATGGGCATTGTGTATTTTTGCGCAAATAAATAGCACATGGTTTCACCAAAGCGTTTGGATTCATCATAGCAAGCCCGTGGGCCAATGCTAGCGACATTACCCCGATAGCTTTCATCTGTGGGGATTTGACTCGCAACAGGATCGCCATAGATTTCAGAGCTAGAGAAAAACAAAAAGCCCCGAATATTTTGATGAGAATAATATTCTAGCAAAGCTCGCAAGCCCCAAATATTGGCATCGAGCGTTTCTATGGGGTATTGGCGATAGAAAGTCGGAGAGGCAATCGAGGCCATATGGATAATGAGATTGGCTTCTTTGGCAGATTTTAGGCTATCTATGGAGTCTTTGATGATGTCAAATTTATGGATTTCTAGCAAGTACGCGTGCTTAGCTTGGAGTGCGTGGATCCATTTGGGCTCAAAGAGCATGAAATTATCCAAGCCGATGATTTTAGAGATTTTGAGCTCTTGATGGAAATGGGTGAAAAAATGCATGAAATAAAAGCCCAAAAATCCCCCACAGCCAGTGATTAAAATCGTGGAGTGTGCAAAAATATCTTTTTGTGCGTTCGTGAGGGAGTCAAAAATGGCATTGAGATCTTCTTGAAATATGTGATTAAGCTGCATGAGAAACCTTTGGGTGGAGATGGGATTGGGGTGTTAAAGGGGCTATGGCGTGGGCTATGGAGCGTGCATAGGCATAGGCGTGGGCGTGGCTATGGGCTATGGAGCTTGGATAAAAAGGGCGAGATGATGGGCTTTGAGAGGGGGAGATTAGGGGGTTGTGCTTGTCCCTAAAGTTGTGTCTGTCTCTAAGATTGTGTCTGTCTGTGGGGTTGTATCTATCTCTAGAGCTATGTTTGGCCCCCCCCCCTAAGGCTTTTGTGTAATCTTTGAGATTTTGATGAGTATCGATGGTTTGGTCTGTATAGAAACTTTGATACCACGAGATGGTTTGCGCGATACTCTCTTTGCAGGTATAGAGAGGTTGCCATTTGAGGAGATGGTAGGCTTTGGCCGCATCGAGCATTAAGAGATTAGCCTCGTGGGGGAGGTGGGTGTTGGGGTGTATCTGATAGGTGATTTGATCCCATTGTGCTTGGGCGAGCCTTAGCATTGTGCTGACAGGCAGATTGTCTGTGAGGGAGGGGGCGAAATTAAAGCTTGTTGCAAACTCTTTGTCTGCGTTTAAAAGCCTTGCTCCTAACATCAAATAGCCCCGCAAAGGGTCAAGGACATACTGCCAAGGCCGCCTAGCGTGTGGGTATCGCACACAAGCAGGCTCTCCTTTGATGGCTGATCGTATCAGATCGGGTATCAATCGGTGTGCACTCCAATCCCCCCCTCCAATGACATTGCCTGAGCGCGCTGTGGCGATGAGGGTTTGATGGGTGGTGTTGAAATCTTTGGGCGCAAAAAAGCTCATTTGCATGGAGTGGGTGATGATTTCTGCGCAAGCTTTAGAGCTGCTATAAGGGTCATAGCCACCGAGTGGGTCGCTCTCTCTGTAGCCATATACCCATTCTTTGTTTTCATAGACTTTATCGGTGGTGATGACAACGAGGGCTTTAGGGTCTTTGGAGTCTTTGAGTGTTTCTAATCTGAGGGCTTCTAGGAGATTGAAAGTCCCCATGGCGTTGATTTCAAAAGTTTCTTTGGGATTTTGGTAGCTTGAGATGACTAGAGGTTGGGCAGCGAGATGGAAGATGATATCGGGATTGAAATCATGCAATGCAGTATGGAGTGCTTTGCTATCTCTGATATCACCAAAAATAGTTTCTAAGGCTCTTTGCCCGCCTAAAAGCTCAAAATGGCTGGGCTGGGTGAGGGGAGGGAGGGAGTAGCCGAGTGTCTTTGCGCCTAGGGTATTGAGCCAGAGCTGTAGCCAAGAGCCTTTAAAGCCTGTGTTGCCTGTGATAAAAACTCTTTTGTTGTTATAAATGCTTAGATCCATACTATTCCCTAATCAAAATATTTGATATTATAGAATTTACCCACTAAATTTTCTTTTAAACTTATCGGTGTGGTGGAGATGTGATGGAGTGCTAGGAAGTCTTCTAGCCCCTCTTTTGCTCCCTCAATGCCTGAATCAACAAACACAGCCTTGCAAAAGAGCTTGATGAGATAGCTTTTGTAAGTGGGAGGTATCCAGTCATGTGCGCAGATATTGAGGTAATAGATGATAAAAGTCCCGATAATGGTCTTTTTAGAAAAAGAAGCGTTGATATCATAGCGGTATTTATGGGAGATATAATCAATCAGATAGACATCAGAGTGCAAGGCACAGCGCATGTGGAAAAGCCAATCATCTGAGGGGTAGAAATCTTGATTATAGCCTCCCTCTTTGATACAGAGCTCTTTGTTGTGTAAAAGGCAAGAGGGGTAGATGGAATTATTGATAAGGATTTCAGCAGCGTCTTTTTTGGCGATATGTTTTGGGGGGATACCAAAAAGTAAGAATTTTAAGATTTTTTTGAGAACTCTTTTGAAAGAGGGTATGAAGCCTTGAGGTGTGGGGGCTACATGCTTGTATTTATGCTCAGCGCCATTGGTGTAGAATTTGAGTGGTTTGCCAGAGATGAGGCTAGTGTTTGGGGATACTTGCGTGAGGTAGTGGGTCATTTGGGCGATATAATTATCCATCAAAATATCATCATCGTGGAGTATGCATACCCATTGTCCTTTGGCTAGACTCAAGCAGCGATTCCAGTTACCAAAAAGCCCTAAATTTTCTTGATTTCTATAATATGTAAGCTTGCCTGTATAGTTTTGCAAGATAGCACCAGCTTGGCTTGGGGCGTGAAAATCATCAGTATTTTCAACAACAATAATCTCTATGCCCCCCCCCCCCAACATTATTAGCCCCTTGATTGACTCCTTTTTGATTGAGGGCAGATTCTAGGGCTTCTATGAGCGTGTCTGTGCGTTTATAGGTCGGTATGGCTATGGTGATTAGGGGGGATTGGCAGTTGTGCTGCTCGAAGATAGGCACTGATTGGATATGCGCTGTTTTGCTGAAATTATCTTCAGAGATTAAAAAGCGCTTGGCTTCAAAGGCAGATGAGTAAAATGGCTCATATTCAGGATAATGCAGAGTCATTGAGTTCCTTTATTTGGCATAGATTTGGCATAGCTAATTTCACAAGGGGGTATTATATAAGATTTGAGCTTAAGGGGTGCAAGCGATTTTGTATTCTTGGAGTTTTTGGCGCAGATAATCGGGCTTGAGATAGAGATTGCTCCGACTCCAGATATTTTCGCCTATTTTGTCGTGGATATCACAGATGATAGGGAGGTATTGGATATTTTCAAACATACTGGGGATAAAAAGCTGCAGTTCAGACATCTCATAAGCCCTTAAAGCAATCATTTTAGCATTTGGGTGTGTCATGAAGCAGCTATTGATTGCGCTAGTGCCATCGATACTGATAGTGATCGCAGCGCCCATCATGATATTGATTTTTTCTCCCAAGCTAAAATCTTCCATATACACACGCACAAAGCCGTATTCTTTGTGTAAAATCTCATAAATCTCTTCTTCATTGGCTAAATATCTATAGGCAGATTTTTTTCTGCTGATATAAATGCGAGAGCCTAGGTGCGGGAAATCTTTTTGATAAAAATGCTTTTGGAGCTTGTGGATAGCAGGCAAGACATAGTGGGGATTGCATCTAGGGGAGGTGGTAGCATAGATATTGTTGGCAGCAGCGACTTGATAGCCCAGATAGATGATTTTGTCTTGAGGGATATTGAGCATTGTGAAAATATCTTGGATATACCAGCGGTGGTATTTCGCATACGCTCTGTATCTGGGGGGTGCGATGATATAAAAATCTTCTATCCCCTCTTTTTGCATGTATTCTAAAAGAATCAAAAGCCTAGGGAGGGCTTCAAACAAAAAGTGATACATATTCGAAAACCACGGGCAAAAGCAGAGGATTTTAGGGATTTTGGGGTCTTTGAGCTTGGGGGAGGGGAGGGAAAAATACAAGCGCTTGCAGTAGTTTTTTAGATCAAAAAGATTGTGGAGGCGCCAAGGGGCAAGGTTTTTGATATAGTCGTATCGGATTTTGGTGTAAGTGTTATCAGGGGCGTAGCAATCGAGTGTTTCAAAGATAGTCTGACCCTCTTTGAGTAAGCCACCTTCATCGATGATTTCTACACCATCAAAATGCAAGATTTTCACATCACTCAAAGGGATTTTTAGCCCATCATCTGCACTATTATTTTCTGTGTTGTCTGTAGGGGTTGTTTGTCTTAGATGGTTTGTTCTCTGCCCCCCCCCCCTTAGATTTTCTTTATCGATACGCAAGCCGTATTTAGCAGTATTTGCGATACTGCCAGATTTGTTGGGGTCGGTGAGTGAGCGGTATTCTAGGGAGTCTTTGGTGATGAGGTCGCTGATTTTGAGTTGCAAATGAGCCATTTTGTGCCTTTGGGTGAGCTTAGAAGTGGAATTATATAGTATAAAACAAGAATCTTTTTGCTAGAATTTCCAAAAATAATGCATAAAGGCAAAGTAAAAGGGGTATGATGAAAGTTTTGATCTTAGCAGGTGGGTATGGCACGCGATTGTCTGAAGAAACAGATTTGAAGCCAAAGCCAATGGTAGAAATCGGGGGCAAGCCGATCTTATGGCATATTATGAAAATTTATAGCCACTATGGATTCAATGACTTTATCGTGCTTACAGGCTATAAATCCCATATTATCAAAGAATATTTTATCAATTACTATACGCGTTATAGCGATATTACAATCGATATGAACGATAATTCGATGCAAATCCATAAAATGCGTCATGAGCCTTGGAGGGTCACAATGCTCTATACAGGGCAAGATGCGATGACAGGGAGTCGGATACTCCAAGCAAAGCCTTATGTAGAAAATGAAACATTTATGCTGACTTATGGTGATGGGGTGAGTGATGTGAATATCCCTGAATTGATTGCCTTTCATAAGTCGCACTCTAAGGCTCTCACGATGACTTCAGTGTTGCCAGAGGGCAAGTTTGGTGCGCTCGATATTGATGAAAATACACAGCGTATCAAGAGCTTTACAGAAAAGCCAAAGGGCGATAAAAGTATCCATAATGCAGGCTGGATCAATGGCGGGTTTTTTGTCTGTGAGCCTAGGGTGTTTGATTATATTCCCAATACACAAGGGGCAGTTTTTGAACAAGAGCCACTGCGTAATCTCGCTAAAGATGGGGAACTTTATAGCTATAAACATTATGGCTTTTGGAAATGTATGGATACATTGCGTGATAAGATGGAGCTGACTAAGATGTGGCAAAATGCGCAAGCACCTTGGGGGCTATGGCTTTAGCTTTTGCGTATTTTTTTATACCTCTCACTCAAGGCTAGGCTATCTGTGATGATGACTTTAGTGGGGATTTTATAGCTTTGTAATTTATCTTTACAAAATTTCCGAACTAGCCTTTTAATCCCTAAGGTATCTTTGGGATCTAAAATCTCAGGGTCTAGCACGACTTTTAAGGCAACACTTTGTCCTGTGATGGGATTGCTCTCTCCATAAGCTAGGCAATCCCTAATCCCCTCAAGTCCAAATACCACTTCTTCTATCTCAGTGGGTAAGACCTTTTCTCCTCCGACATTGATGATTTCTTTGGCGCGTCCGATGATTTTGATGTATTCTTCGCCATTTTCTTCTAACACCTCCACCAAATCGCCTGTGGCAAAATAGCCCTCCATAAACTGCGCCTCTTCGCCCAGATAGCCCAGAGTCTGTGTCTTGGACTTGAGCCATAGCTCGTTGTTGATGATTTTATATTCTGTGTGCGTGGGGTCAAGTCGTATGAAGCTTGGGTCAGAGCGCGCGTTTTTGGTCTTGATGGCATTGGTTTCGCTTGTTCCAAAGCTTTGCTTGAAACGCACAGAGGGGAAGGCATTTTTTAGGTCTTGCAATAAGCTAGGGGGCATGATTTCAGAGCCATAGATGATGAGTTGGAGCGAGCTCAAATCATACATTTTATGCATACCAGAGAGCAAGAGCAGGCGCAAAAAAGTCGGTGAGGCAGGGAGGACTTGCACTTTTTGCTTAGCAATGAGCGCACAAAGGGCTTGAGGTGTTCTGTCTATTGGGATAGAGAGTGTCCCGCCGATGGAGAGCTGGCTAAGTAAGACATCAATCCCAGCGATATGGTCCCATAAAAATACCCCTGCAGTGTTTAGGGGGTTTGGAGATTTTTGCGCATAAAACTCAAGCATAGTATCAAGATGGTGCAAGATACCTTTTGGTTTCCCTGTGCTGCCGCTAGAAAATAAGATCAGTCCGCTTGCATTTTGCGCTTGGAGTTTGGCTTCGAGGGGGGTTTGTGTCTGTGCTTGTATGTTTTGGATATTGCCCTCTTGTATCAAGAAATCTGCCCATAGATGGGGGATAGCGCTATGGGGATAGTTAGGGCGTAGGGGCGTGATGATACAGCGCTTGATACACAGAGCAAAAAAGGTCGCTATGACCTCAAAGCTATACTCTCCCATCAAGGCCACTCGACTTTGGAGGGGGATTTTGAGAGAAAGGAGAGTTTGGGCTATTTGCTCGCACAAATCAGAAAAGCTATATTTTTTGTCTTTGATGATGAGCGCTGTGCTATTTTGATAGGTTTGTAATTTTTGTAAAAATTGATTGACTCCCTCCATCAAGCACCACGCAGCAATAAATGAGTTGGCAGCCATAAGTAGGGCTGGGGTGGGGTTGGGTAGGTTGTTTTGGGGGTTGTTAGATATGGCTGTTGTTTGTGGTATCTATATTTGTGTTGTTTGTGTTTGTGTTGTCTATATTTGTTCTCTGCCCCCCCCCCCATTTCGTTGCTCTCTTCTGGATTTTTTATACCTCTCACTCAAGGCTAGGCTATCTGTGATGATGACTTTAGTGGGGATTTTATAGCTTTGTAATTTATCTTTACAAAATTTCCGAACTAGCCTTTTAATCCCTAAGGTATCTTTGGGATCTAAAATCTCAGGGTCTAGCACGACTTTTAAGGCAACACTTTGTCCTGTGATGGGATTGCTCTCTCCATAAGCTAGGCAATCCCTAATCCCCTCAAGTCCAAATACCACTTCTTCTATCTCAGTGGGTAAGACCTTTTCTCCTCCGACATTGATGATTTCTTTGGCGCGTCCGATGATTTTGATGTATTCTTCGCCATTTTCTTCTAACACCTCCACCAAATCGCCTGTGGCAAAATAGCCCTCTGTATCACAAATACTTTGTGGGGCGTTCAGATAGCCGAGGGCTTGCGTGGGGGATTTGATATAGAGTTGTTTGTCTTTGATTGTGTATGTCAGACCCTCGAGTTTGAAGGCATTTTGAAAGCTTTTTGTTTGCATAATACCCACTTCAGTTGTCCCAAAGGTCTGATGGAAACGCACTTTGGGAAATGTCTTTTTGAGCCGATGGAGCAGGGGCGTGGGCATTTGTTCTGTGCCATAAGTGATGATTTTCAAAGAGCTTAAATCATAATGTTGCCACACCTCGCCTAAGAGCATTAGATTGAGTAAAGAGGGGCTAGCAGGCAGTAGGGCGATTTGATGGTCTGCAATAGCTTTTGCTAGTAAATCGGGGTTTTTTCTATCGCGCACACTCACGCCACACGCACCCATTGTGAGGGCATTGAAAAGCGTGTTGAGCCCTCCGATATGGTCAAGCATTAAAAAAAGCAGAAGTTTTATCGGCTTATATCTTTTATCCATATAGCTCTCTAAGAGCGTATCTAAGGGGTGTAGGATTGCTTTGGGCGCTCCTGTGCTGCCGCTAGAGAAGAGCACCAATCCACTCTTTTGCTGCACTCTTAAATCTTGCAATAAGGCATGCGCGAGAGGTGGGGTGTCAAGGGAGGTTAGGGCATGGTTTTGGTAGAGATGGGTCGCCCCTGCAATCGTGTATTTGATGGGGTCAGGGGTGTATAGGGGCGTTAGAATCAGTCTTTTTTCTATCGCTGCTAATAACATAGCAATTGAGTTGATGTCATAATCTCCCACTATAGCCAGAGAATAGCCCATAGGGATAGGTGCTAGAAGCTCTAGCTGGGCGTGTATCTTTTCTATGAGTTGGCAATAAGTATAGGGAGTGTCTTGATAAATGAGGGCTAATGTGTCTTTGGGGTGGGTGGTGATTTTTTGCAAAAAGGGGTGTGTGAATTCAGGCATTGACCCCTCCTAAAAACAAGGTCTGCCCCGTGATGAAATCGCTTTTTTCATCGATAAAAAATTCAATCGTATGGAGCACATCTGTGAAATTACCTAGTCGTTTGATGGCTTGCTGGGCAAGCAGAGCGTCTATTTTGTCTTTGGGGACATTTTTAATCAAATCTGTAGGCACAGGCGTGGGAGCAATGGCGTTGATTGTGATACCAAAGGGGGCGAGCTCTTTAGCGCCGATTTGTGTGAGGTTGATGATGGCTGCTTTTGAGGCTGCATAGATGGCTTCACCCTCTAGTCTTAGGGCTGTAGCGATTGTGGCGAAATTGACAATGCGAAAATGTGAATCTAGGTGTTGTCTTTTGTTTTTGAGATGGGTAGCACTCATGATTTTGGCACACTCTCGGATAAATAAAAAACTCCCAAAAACATTGGTAGAAAAGATATTTTTCACGCTCACAAGTGGAGTTAAGAGCAGATGGTTCATCGAGGCAATTCCTGCGTTATTGAGTAAGACATCAATTTTGCCGAATTCTTTTTTGATACTTTTAACCATCTCCACTACAGCACCCTCATCGCTGACATCTAGCTCAAAGTGCCTATAATCGCGATGGGAGATACTGCTAGCCCCTCTAGCACAGCCACAAACAATATGCCCTTTTTGCAGATAATACGCAGCTAAGTCCTTGCCAATGCCTTTTCTGCTACCTGTGATGACAAAAACCTTTTTCATTGTTGGGGGCCTTGGGTGTTGAGTAGCTCTAAAATATATGCACTCAAGCTCTCTACATCTCTAAAAGGTGAGTTTCTCTGACTCATAGCCCTTGTATCAGCGAGCGTGACATTGACCCCTAGCTCACTCTGGAGGCTCTCTTCAAGATCAGCAATCAAGCTCACCAAAGCCAAAGAATCTAACTCGCCCCCCCCCCCATAGATTTTAGTGCTAGTATTGGGGTGCTTGAGGGCGTCATTTTCTAGCTCATCGCTCAAGTTTTGCAAAGACTGGCAGATGAGATGTTGGATTTTGTTTTTCATGATATTTCCTTTGTGTTGATGTGGGTGAAGGTGTGGTTAAAGATATGGCTACTTTGATAGCCGTATCGAGTATGCATATTTTTGACGCGCAGATTGTTGCGTATATCGACCCATAGATAAATATGCTGTATGCCTTTGTGTTTGAGCTCTGCATAATAAGACTCCATCAGGGCAATCAAGCAAAAAGGATCAGCTTTGAGATTTAAAAGATAATTAAAATGGCTTGTTTTGCCATCGATTTGATAGATACAATAAGCAATGATTTCTCCATTTGTATCCCTTTGGATAAGGACTTGCTGATTGGTGATGTAATGAGTGAGCTCTGAGGGGCTAGGGAGATGGTCAAACCTTGCATCGAAGTTTGATTTTAAACTTTGGCACAGATAGTCTAGGTCTGTGAGTTGTGCGTGCTGTGGGGTGTAGGGGTGGTTTTTGAGTTTGAGTTTGAGATTTTTGGTGCTGATGGTGAGCTTTTCATACAGACTATGGGGAGCAAAATACGCGCACAAGACCTCTTGGAGTTCTTTTGCTAAAGCCCCTCTTTGGATAATCTCTAAGCAGATATTTTCTCTATCTAGCTTGTCTAATGCGGCTTTGAGGTCGCATAAATGGGGCGTGAGGAAATAGAGCTTGCTGAAATTTTCAAAATCTTTAAGAAAAACATAGCCATCAGAGAGTTCTATCCCATAGATTTTGTCATCGCACTCTTTATGGGTGCTTTTGTTTGCCCCAAAAGGTGCGATGTAGTTGGTATAAAATCCTTGCTTTGCAGCTTGGGCTTTGCTTTGATAGGCATTGATAGTATGGATATCTAAGGGTTTCATACACACAACCTCTGGGGATCCACAAGATAGGCATTGTTTGCAGTGCTTGGATAGGGGGAGTGGGTCGGGAAAATATTTTGGGGGTTAGGGAAAAGATGTGAAAGGCTGGTTGGGAAATGTATCGGTGGGAATTTTAGGGAGTTTGTTCTGCGCCCCCCCCCCCTTAGGGCTAGCAGCATATAAATCCCCTCTTTAAGCAGCAAAAATGTGTTCGGAGCAAGGGGCGTGATGGGCTTGTCTATGGAATAATTGGTGATGGAATAATGGCGTGCGTTGAGCGAAATTTGCGGTCTGGGTAAAACTCCTATAGCGTCCATACTTCTCAAAAAGGCACTGATTTGATCCCGATTCCAATTGATGTCTAAAATACCTTGATTGGGTAGGTCGCTAGATTTGTTGGGTGGGAGAGAGGAGGGGGGCATTGCTTGGGGCTTGAGATTGTTATGGAGCAAGTCGTTTTTGATTTGCAAAAATGCTTCAATCCCTAAAGCCATCAGCGCTTTGATGAGCTCTAAGCAAGTGTATTTTGGGCTAAGCGGGAGCTGCTTTTGTATCAAGATTGCGCCGCTATCAAGTTGCGTGCTGACTAAATGCCAAGTGATACCGGTGTACGTGTCTTGGTTATAAATACTCCACATGGGGGCATTGACGCCTTTGTATAAGGGCAGTAGGGCGTTATGGAAATTGATGATGGTGAGATTGGGCTTTGAGATGATAGGGGCAGGGAAAATATAATGGTTGTTAGCGCTGATGATAAGGGTCTTTGAATTGTTGGAATTGTTAGAATCAATAGAATCTAAAAATGTCGTAACAGATAAGCTCTCTTGAAAGCTTTTATAAGGCAGGCCTTGGGCTTGGCAGAAGGTCTTGAGTATGCAAAAACTATGGGGTTTATAAGAGAGTATGCATAGCTTGGGGGCGTATTCTAGGAGGTTTTTTAATACATTGAGGGCGATCGTGCCTTGCCCGATGAGAATAATAGTCTGATAGGGCATTAGGCGACTTTGATAGGGAAAATAGGGGTGTAATCAGGGTTGTTTATGCCCCCCCCCCCACTGACTTGAGAGCTTTTGATATAAATGTAGTTTTTCAAGCCATCAGCTGAAAAATTTTCCTTGTGATACATATTGAGTGCCTTTGTGTTGGTGGTATCGCACCATAGATGGAGGAATTTTACCTCAAGAGTATTTAATTTCTGATAAAACATCTTCCAAAGTCTCAGCAGACTTTGCTTATTGGCGTGATTGGCGATGAAATTTAGATAAGCGCTCTTGCCTGTATGCGTGAATAAGAGATAGCTTTCAATCATACTAGAAGAGCGCACAGAGAGGATATGGCCGGCTTGATAGTGGCTTTGGAGTGTTTGGATACTAGGGAGGTGGTCTGTGATGGGGGAGAAGTCTTTTAAAAGGAGCTTTCGGAGGGTTTTTGGGCTGATGGTTGCAAACATAGGGGGGCTCTTTTCTAGTGTTGGGGTCGGTTGGAGGGTTTTGCGTAAGTGCAGATAGAGGGCGTGGGGCTTGAGGGAGTGTAATGTGATGGTGGGTTGTTTTTGGAGGATTTCTATGCAGAGGGGTTTGGTGTGTGTGAGCTCTGTGATGAGGGATTCGAGCTCGCAGAGGTTATGGGTGCAAAAATACACGCGCACAAGCTGCCTTTCTTCTTTGAGTAATAAAAGGCTAGAGGGTGTGGATTTAGCAAGGTAAGCACTGGGGGTGTAGGAGTAGAGATTGGTATAAAAAGGCTTTTGGCTTTTGAGGAGCTGGATTTGGGGGAGGAACTGTGTGAGATAGATGGGCTTGGCGTGGTGCATGGACTCTCTTTGTGAGGGATTTGGGGTATTTTAGCAAAATTCAAGTGCGTTGATAACGCTTTTAGGCAAGAGTTAGCCTATTTGCTTGCAAGCAAGGAGTTTGCAAACTCTTGCAAGGAAAGTCTGTCGATCTTGCCATTAGCATTGATGGGGAGCTTTTGAAAATACAAAAATCTTTGTGGCATCATATATTTAGCTATTTTGCCTTTGAGATGGGCTAGAAACTCGGCTTTTTCTATTTCTTTTAGCCCCTCATAGCAAAGGATAATTTGCCCTTGCGTGTAGATCACGCAATGGTGTTTGATGTCTTGAAAGTCCCTCAAAGCGATTTCTATCTCGCCTAGTTCGATACGATAGCCATTGTGTTTGATCTGATGGTCTTTACGCCCTGTGAGGATTAGCTCGCCTAGTTGATTGTAATAGCTCAAATCGCCTGTTTTATAGACCGTATCGATATAGCTTTGGTGCAAGGGGTTTTGGATAAAGGCAGTTTGTGTTTTATCAAAGTCGTTGTAATAGCCCAGTGCAAGGCAGCTCCCACGGATATAGATTTCTCCGATTGTATTTGGAGTGCTGACCTTGTTTCCTTGTGTGTCAATGAGTATTATTTGTGCGTTGCGACAAGGGTAGCCAATCGGGATAGGCTCGGTGTCTTGAAAATCCCTTTGGATCATATAATAAGCACAAATATCTGTGATTTCACTCGGGCCATAGAGATTGCCAAAGGTAGTAAGGGGATAGTGGGATTTGAGATAATTGAGCACTTTAGCGCTCATTGCCTCTCCACCAAAAAATATTCTATCTAGCTTGGGCGCGCAGTCTTTGAGTAGGTCATAATGGGCGATGTGATTGAAGATTGAGGGCACCCAATAAATATAATTGATTTGCTTTTGGATCAAAAATTTCAATGCTTCTGTGGGGAATATGAA
The DNA here is from genome assembly GCF_002272865.1 of Helicobacter sp. 12S02634-8. Taxonomy (GTDB): domain Bacteria; phylum Campylobacterota; class Campylobacteria; order Campylobacterales; family Helicobacteraceae; genus Helicobacter_J. The sequence goes on from NZ_MLAP01000006.1 coordinate 20,761, forward strand.
CTTTTCTTCGGGTATGAGGACAAGTTTATTGCCGATAGCAAATGTGGGGTAGATATCAAAGAGTGATTTATCAAAATAAAAAGGTGATTGATTCCCAATCACATCATCAACTCTCGGACAAATAGCTTGAGTCGATAAAATCCACTCAATATAATCAATCACGCTCCGATGGGAAACAACCACTCCTTTAGGGACACCTGTAGAACCTGAGGTATTGATGATATAAGCAGGGTCTGTATCGATCCTTGCGCTAAAATTTGTCTTGATGTCTTCTATTTCTTTGATTAAATCTTCTATCAGTAAAATCTTTTCTTTTTCTACCAAGTTTATGAGCTTATCTTGATGTTCTTTATCTGTGATGACATATACAGGCTTGATATGCGCCAGAATCGCTTCTAATCTTTGCAAAGGGCTTTTAATATCTAAGGGCATATACACATTACCAGAGAGCAAGACTCCACAGAGGGCTTGGAGCTGTATGATGGATTTGGGTAAGAAAAGTGCGATAGGGGTGATGGGGCTGTTGGGATAGATGTGAGTCTGAGGGCTTGGGCTGGGGTGAAAATCTTGATTAAATGTGTTTGGATTTAGGGAATCTTGATTGCAGCAGACCTTTGCGGGGGGGGGGGGGCAATATTGATTAAATGCGTAGAAACAAAAAGCGCTTTTTGATAAAAATCTTTAAAACTCACAGACCCCTTAGCGTCTTCAAAGCCGATTTTATCGGGATATTTATGTGCTGTGGCTATCAAGTATTCCATTACATTTTTCACGCGCGTATTTTTTATTTGGGTGTTTTTCATTGGGGAGTGTCCTTTGTTTTGGGGTGGTGGGATTTGTGGGATTGTTGCAGGGTAAGTCTGTCGATCTTGCCATTAGCATTGATAGGGAGGGCTTTGAGATGGGTGAGAATCTGAGGATACATATATTTGGGGAGCTTGTTTTTGAGATGGGCAAAAAGTGCGGCTTTTGATATGGCTTCTGGGGCTTCATAGCATAGCTCAAGGACAGAATCTTCTTGATGGTAGAGCACGCACAAAGCGTTGATACCCTCAAAATCCCCTAAGGCATTTTCTATCTCGCCTAGTTCGATACGATAGCCATTGTGTTTGATCTGATGGTCTTTGCGCCCTGTGAGGATTAGCTCGCCTAGTTCATTATAATAGCCCAAATCGCCTGTTTTATAGATTTTTTCTGGATAGTGGTTATGCAAGGGGTTTTGGATAAAGGCAGCTTGCGTTTTATCAAAGTCGTTGTAATAGCCCAGTGAAAGGCAGCTCCCACGCACGCAAATTTCTCCGATGGTGTGCGCTTTTGTGATGGGGGTTAGCTCAGGGCTTAAGAGGAAGATTTGTGTATTGCGGCAAGAATTCCCGATGGGTAGAGGTTCATCATCTTTAAATGCGCGCGCGATGATATAAAATGTGCAATCCACGGTGATTTCAGTAGGGCCATAGAGATTGCCAAAGGTAGCAAGGGGATAGTGGGAAATCCAGTGATTGAGTATTTTTGTAGGCATTGTTTCTCCAGCAAACAAAATCACTCGAAGTTTGGGTGTGCATTGGGCGAGTGCGTGCGTATTTGCGATATTTCTTAGCATACTAGGCACCCAAAAAATATAGCTGATATGTTGCGTGTGTAAATAGGCCAGCAAATCAGCGGGGAATAAAAATTTTTCTTCAGAGATCAGCGCGAGCTTGGCTCCTGTGAAAAAGCACAGATAAATATCCAGCACAGAGTTATCAAAATAAAAAGGTGATTGATTCCCAATCACATCATCAACTCTCGGACAAATAGCTTGAGTCGATAAAATCCACTCAATATAATCAATCACGCTCCGATGGGAAACAACCACTCCTTTAGGGACACCTGTAGAACCTGAGGTATTGATGATATAAGCAGGGTCTGTATCGATCCTTGCGCTAAAATTTGTCTTGATGTCTTCTATTTCTTTGATTAAATCTTCTATCAATAAAATTTTTTCTTTTTCTACCAAGTTTATGAGCTTATCTTGATGTTCTTTATCTGTGATGATATATACAGGCTTGATATGCGCCAGAATCGCTTCTAGTCTTTGCAAAGGACTTTTAATATCTAAGGGCATATACACATTACCAGAGAGCAAGACTCCACAGAGGGCTTGGAGCTGTATGATGGATTTGGGTAAGAAAAGTGCGATAGGGGCAGGAGCGTCTTTTGGCGTGGTGTTATGCGTGATTAAATGCGTGGAAACAAAAAGTGCTTTTTGATAAAAATCCTTAAAACTCACAGACCCATTAGCGTCTTCAAAGCCGATTTTATCGGGATATTTGTGCGTGGTGGCTATCAAGTATTCCATCACATTGATATGCATATATCTCCTTTGGATTCCTTTTGTTTTTTATCTCTCTATCTCTTTCTATTTTGGCGGGCAATCTTTGGGTCTAATTCGGGGTTTATTATACCATAAGCCTACATATCACGCCACTCTTTCTAGCCTCCCACGCACTTTGAATATTAATTTTAATATGAAGGCAAGACCTTAGGCGCCTTTGATACTCATGCCTCCATCGAGTGTGATATTTTGTCCATTGAGCCCATGCGGGCAAGCAAGGAGATATGCGACCCAAGAAGCGACATCGCTAGGCGTGAGTTGCGCGTACGTGTTGTTGCATAAACGGCTTGTATCAAGGTAGGCATTAGCCCTTGTGGGGATAGGGCCGAGCTGGAGAGAGTTGATATTTATATTATCAGCTAGCTCAGCGCAAAGACTTCTAGCCAAAGAATCTAGCCCTGCTTTTGCCCCTGCGTAGATACTTGTCCCCTTATAGCCCTTGATAGCAGAGATACTCGAGATGAGTATGATATTTTTGAGTGCGTTGTGATTGGGCTTTTTGAGTAAGGCAGCAATGATCGCGCAGCAGCTAAAATAATTGACATTGAAGCTCTCTAAAGCACGCATATAATCAAAATGCTTGATCGCACCAAATGCAGCCTCCCCTGCGCAATGGATAAAGTTTTCTATCGTGATATTTGAGTGCTCTTGACTATCTTGACTATCCACCACATCACCCTTTTTGTCCTCACCCTTTTTGTCCTCTGCCCCCCCCCCTCTAACTTTGTCGCTTCTTGTTTGCTCTGGGGCTTTGAGTATGCTATAGATTGCACTTGGGATATTGACAATATCATTGAGATCGCACAGCAAGGTTTTATGTGCGAAGTTTTGCGGGAGCTCTTCTTTGAGGGCTTGGAGCTTTTGGGAGTCTTTGGCGCTCAAAATCAGTGCGTGCTGGGCTGCTAGCTTGTGGGCGATGGCTTGACCGATATCAGAGCTAGCGCCACTTAAGAGGGTGTATTTCATAGTGCGACCTTTTTGCCATAGGTGTAAGTTGGATCGAGAAAATCCCTAGGGTAAGGGGCTTTTAGCATAAAATCAATATTTTGGGAAATCGCATCAACAATCATGTGATAGGCTTCTTTTTCGCTGATGATTTCAATCGGGGATTTGCCAATGCGCGTTTTGGTGATAGTGCTACTGAGTCTTTGAGAGAGGGTGTCATCTTCAAAGGCAAAGACATTTGCATAGCGCACAGGCAAGATAAAAGTGTCTTGATAGCTCTTATTTTGTGTGATGATATTCCCACTGAAGGCTTTGTCGTATCGATAAGGGACTTCTAGCGCGCGTTCGATATAGTGCGAATAAGTGAAACACTGATGGACTTGATTGCCAAAAAAGAGAAATTTCACATCTTTGCGGCTATGGAGCTTATCAAACAGACTGCCTGCCCCGCATGAGTGCTTAGAAATATCGCACAGCCCTAAATCATTACCGATATAAGCGCACGACATCAATGGATCGAGTGTGCGCTTTGCGTTTGGGAGCTTTCTGAAATATTCGCTCAAGATACCCATGGGCGATGGGGTGCTTTGGGGGTTGAAATCTTCTTTGGCGCAAAAGCTAAAGCTAAAAGTAGGGACAATCAAATGCGGGACGCCCAAAGAGAAGAATATATCCATGAGATGGCTTAGCAATTCTTTTTTACTCAAAAATTCAGAGGGCAATCCAAAGCTTAGCTCAGAGTGGATAAACAAATAATCGCACTGATGGGCTTGTATGTCCCTTAGGGCTTGGAGTAGGTCGCTTTTGGTGATGGGGGTGTTTTGATGGGTGAAAAGTATCAGATTTTTATCTTCCATGGGTTTGTTTGCTCCTTTGTTTGATAGACTCCCTAGACACAAAACCCTCCATCGATGATGAGTTCTTGCCCTGTGATCCATTTGTTTTGTAGCAAAAAGCGCACACCCCCTGCGATGTCTTCGCAATGCCCCTCTCCGAGGGGGTATTGCTTGAGTAGCTCTGCTTTTTGGGCTTGTGTGAATATTTTTTGCGTGGTTTGTGTGTCAAATATTGTCCCGGGCAATATGGAATTTACTCTGATTTGAGGGGCTAGCTCTTGAGATAAGGCTCTCATATATGCGTCCAATCCACCTTTTGTGGAAGCATACAGCCCATCGCCTGCTTTTGCCTTGCGTGCAGAGATACTAGAGATAAAGATAATCTGTTTTAGATAGTCTTTAGCGGGCTTTTTGAGTAGATATTTGATGATAACCATTGCTGCATAGAGATTGACATTAGCACACTCCATCATTTGGGTATAATCAAAATGTTTGGCATAGGATACATAATTGATCCCCGCACAATGGATAAAGGTTTCTATTTTATAATCTTTACAAATTTCTTGCATTAGATATTCAGTTTCTTTTAAGTCTTTCAAGTCGCATTTGAATACTTTGTGTCCCTTAGGGTCTTTGAGGGTTTGGATTTGTGTGTTGAGCTCTAGGGGATCGCGTGAGATAAAGACAATGTGGTGTGTCATCGAGAGCTCTTGAGCGATCGCCCTCCCAATCCCTGAGCGCCCCCCTGTCAAGAGAGCCCAAGGCTTCATTTGCGCTTGCTTTCAATCAAGCAGCAGAGGTCTTTGATGGTTTTGGCCGCTTTGATTTCGTTGGTATAGAGATTGACTTGATATTCTTTGTCTAAAAATGTGATGAGTGTGATGATACTCAAGCTATCCCAATCGGGGAAATCCTCCAAAATATCGCTATCTGAGAGAGTTTCTACCTCAAGAATATCTTGAAGTTTTGCATAGAATTTTTCCATTGTTTGCTCCTTAGTTGAATTCAAAGATTTCGTGTGTGCCGATGACTTCAGCAGGGTTGCCAAAGGCGATTGTATGGTCTTTAATGCGTTTGAAAACAATGCTCCCTGCTGAGATTTTGTTGTTCGAGCCGACTTTTGCTTTGGGGAAAAGAGTAATGCGTGTGGCTAGATAATTCCCATCTTGGATAGAGCTAAACCCACTGAACGCACAATAAGAACCAATGACATTGTAACTGCCGATTTGGCTATCGTGTCCGATGGCGCAAGTGGAGTTGATTAAGTTAGCATTGCCAATTTTGACATTATAGGCTAGCGAGCTAAAAGGGGCGATAATATTAGCCTCTCCTAAATCTTTTAATCCCGTTACCAACGCCCTAGGTGAGATCAGATTATAAAATTTCACCCCTCTGTTTTTCAATAAATGATAGATTTTAAATCTAGCAATAGGACTTCCGATAGCAATCACAGCATAATCATCTCGACCAAATGCATAATCATCATAATGCCCTAAAAACAAATGCTCCAGTCCATAAGGGGCTAAATCATTACTTGTAGATAAAAAACCTTTAAAACAAATATTTTTATCTATTGCCATCACTTCTAAAATCGTCTGATAACACTCACTCCCAAACCCCCCTGCGCCAATAAAAAATATATTTTTCACGCAATAGCCCTTAAAGGCGCAATATCAAGAGAGCGAGGAACAGCAACTATAGAAGAAATAGAAAAAATAGAGGGAGAGATGGGGGAAAGTTTAGAATAATCAGTGTGATTTATGCTTTGGTATTGAGCGCCCCCCCCCCCATTGCTTGAAAGCAAGTCAAAAATATCTTGTATTTCTACACATTGTGCGAGCGCATTGAACGTGATTGTGGCGTTGTAATGCTTTTTAGCAAGGGCGATGAGCGCGACCATCGCAAGGCTGTCCCACTCACTGAGATTAGAGAGTTTGCTTGTGGGCGTGAGCTTGGGGCTATCGAGCAGGTCTTGGAGTCTTTGGAGTAATGTTTGCATACTATTCCTTTAGGGTGATGATGTTTTGATACGAGATTTTTTCTAAGTCCATGATAATCCCTGCAAGAGTCAGCCCCACGCCAAAGCCCCCAAAGCAGATTTTTAGAGATGGCTCTGGGTTGTTAGCGAGGTTGAAGCAGAGATTGAGTGGGATCGTGATACCACTGCCATTGCCAAAATTTTCTACGATATTGTGGGGCATTTTGTGATGGGGGATACCGAGCTTGTCAGCGAGCTTTTCGAGCATGAATTTATTGGGTTGGTGGAAGATGTAATAATCGATAGCGTCTTTGGATAATTTGGCATATTCAAGGAGATTTTCTACCATCACAGGCACATATTCTTGCACGAAGCTAAATACGCTCGCCCCCTCCATCACGAGATTATTCAGATTTCTGGTATTCCCATCGCTGTCTATGAAGTCTTTGGCTGTTGCATCTGTAGCAGGGAGTTTGAAGCCCCCAGCGGGGATATGGATAGCCAGAGCGTTTGCGCCAAAGGTCTGATTGAAGCAAAAAATCTCATTTCGCACCCCACTCCTCTCGATGATAGCAATGCTCCCTCCATCGCCCACAAGAGGATAGCTATTGCGGTCTTTTTTATTGACTTTATGGCTCAAAATATCTGTGTTAGCGACTGCGACTCTTTGGATTTGGGGATTTTGGAGGATAAAAAATGCTTGAAAAAGCCCGTGGATAAAGCCCGCGCAACCTTGATTGCAATCAAAGCATAAAATATCGTTTTTTAGCCCCACGCGGTGTTGGATGATTGTTGAAGTCTGTGGTATGAGATAATCAGGAGATTGAGTGATATAGATAAGGGCGTCAATATCATTTGGGGTGATGATATTTTGCTCAAAGAGATGTTGGAAGCCTGCGATGATAAAATCTGAAGCCAATGTGCCACTAGAGGCGATTCTGTGCTTGTTATAGCCCATTAGCTCTTTGAGGAGCTTGGATTTTTGGGGTGGGAAATTGTAGTTGGGGATTTCATCATCAAACAAGCTTTCATTTGCAGGCAGTATGCTGATGAGCGCAGTGATTTGATACCCAGAAAAGTTGAAATTCATCGTTGCGACTCTTTGATGAGGGCTTGGATATCTGAAAGAGTATTGAAATATTTGGGCGCGATCTTGCTCCCATCGATGGATATGCCAAATTCTTTATCCAAGGCTGCGACTAAAGAAACAATATCAAAAGAATCAAATATCCCATCATTGATAAACTCCATTGAATCTTCTAGCTCAATATCGGGTCTGAGTTCGGCGATAATTTGCTTGATTTTTTCTTGCATAGATGTCCTTATGTGTGTGGTATGGGGGGATTGGTGCCGATAGGTTCAGCGGGGCTGCCTAGGGCGATTGTGTGGTCTTTGAGTTTTTTGGCGATCAAAGAGTGGGCTGAGAGGGTGCAGTTATCTCCCATAGAGGCTTTGGGAGAGAGCGTGGCTTTATGCGCTAGGAAGTTATAACTCCCAATACTTGCGCCCCCACCAAATGAAACATAAGAACTGATGAAATTATAATCCCCGACCTTGCAGTCGTGCCCAACAAGGGCATAAAAGCCGATGATATTGGCATTGCCGATGGTGGTATTGAGCCCTAGGTAGCTAAAAGGACAAATCACATTAGCTTCTCCTATCAACTCTGTATGGCTCACCAACGCCCTAGGTGAGATCAGATTATAAAATTGCACCCCTCTGTTTTTCAATAAATGATAGATCTTAAATCTTGCAATAGGATTTCCGATAGCAATCACAGCATAATCATCTCTACCAAATGCATAATCATCATAATGCCCTAAAAACAAATGCTCCAGTCCATAAGGGGCTAAATCATTACTTGTAGATAAAAAACCTTTAAAACAAATATTTTTATCCACTGCCATCACTTCTAAAATCGTCTGATAACACTCACTCCCAAACCCCCCTGCGCCAATAAAAAATATATTTTTCACGCAATAGCCTTTAAAGGCACAATATCAAAAGCGCGAGGAACAGCAGTGATAGAAAAAATAGAAAAAAGAGAGGGAGAGATGGGGGAAAGTTTAGAATAATCAGTGTGATTTATGCTTTGGTATTGAGCGCCCCCCCCCCCATTGAGTTTCTCTGCTTGTGTGCTTAAAAAATCTTTTTCTAGCTCAAGGAGGTCTTGACTACGTGCAGCTATGCGTTTAGCAGGGGCTCCAAAGTAAATCCCCCAAGGCTTTGTTTGGCGCAAAATAAGGCTCGCAGCCCCCACGCTCACGCCCTCTGCGAGCCCCCCACCAGGGAGGATAATCGAGCCACAGCCCAATAGAGAGTGTCGGTCTAAAATGATGGGCTTGGAGGTGATCTGTCGGTATGGCATGGGGATACAAGGGCCAACAAGCGCCCCACCACTAAAATCATCGCTCGAACCTAAAATCTTGCATTGGATACTCACGCCAGCATAATCACGCAAGAAAATGCCCTCTTCTTTAGCCATCAAGACACTCCCTGAGGCAATATGCACAAAGTTACCGATATGGATATGCCCTGAAAGTATGACAAAATCATCGATACGCACATTGCTAGCAATGCTGATATTTTGGGCGTTGTAAATGCTTGCTTTTTTACTCAAGAGGACATTACTCCCGAGTGATCGAAAGCCCAAGCCCAAAAGCTCATCTTGATGATAGAAGCTATCCATTGTCGCTATTCCTATGTATTTGCTGTTTGACTCTTTGTCTATCCCCAATTCAAGGGTGTCTTTAGAAATGCGATTATATCTCAAAGAGCTTTAAAGTTGTTGAATTTATCGCACAGATTGTATGGATTATGTGGATAAAGTTGCCCCAACTCAAAAGCTTGATAGCTATTCATTAATGGCTATCAATGAATAGCTATGGGAGGGGGGGGTTAAGTGGGCTAAATGATAGTTATGGACAGACTTCATTTTGCGCGCTGTCTTTGATAAAAATAGGGTTTGAATTCCCCCAAATCACCATAGTTTCAGCAAAAATAGTTTGAGTATTTTGGGCGATGTCTTCTTCAGTGATTTCATTGCCACACTGTTTGCCAAAGAGCACAACAGGGTTGTTTGCTTTGATATCAGGAAAATCTGTCACATCGACCATAAAAGTATTCATCGAGATACGCCCAACTATGGGGACTTTATGCCCATTGATGAGCACTTGCCCTTTGTTGGAGAGGCTTCTGGGGTAGCCATCAGAATAGCCGATAGGGATATTAGCAAGCCTTGAATCTCTAGAGAGCGTATAAGTCCCATCATAACCTACTTTTGAGCCCTTGGGGTAGGTATTGATCGCTGCGACTGCAGAGATGAAACGCATAGACTGCTTGATACCGTATTTCTCAAATGCCTTATCGCCATAAATCAGCATACCAGGGCGCACCATATCTAGCCTTGAAGCAGGCACTTCGATTGTAGCAATGGAATTTGCTGTGTGTAGAGTGATGTTTTTAGCATTGAGATGGGCGGCCTTGATGAGATAAGCAGAGTCTTTTTTGAATTGCGCAAGGCCTGCTTGGATTGAGGGAATATCTTCCATTGGGAAGTGTGTCATGATACCTTCGACTTTGAGATGGGGCAAGGTAGCGATTTTTACAGCTATGTCTTTGCCCTCTTTGCTACTCATATCCACGCCATTTCTATCCATACCCGCAGAGTTTAGGTTGATATGGATCGGCAAGGTTTTGTGCTCTTTTTGGGCTAGGGCATTGAGGGCTTGGGCTTGTGTAAGGTTACCGAGCGTTTCTGTGACACGATAGGGGATAGCGTCTTTGATCTCGCCCATTGTAGCCGTGCGTATTCTTAAGATCTGACCATTGTATTTGAGATGTCGCAGTTTTTTGATCTCTTCATTGCTCGTGATGGCAATGCAGGGGATTTTTTCTTCTGTGAGGATAGAAAGTATATTTTGGATACTGCTGCCATAAGCATTTGCCTTGAGGACAGCACAGATTTTTGACTTGCCATCGAGTGTTTTTTTGATGATTTGTATGTTGTTTTTGAGGATTTGGGGGTCGATTTCTAAATAGGCATTGACATTGCTGCGTGTGACTGCATAGGGGTAGTTGAGCACAGGAGCACTGAGTGCTAAAGATCCGATACATAAAGCCATGAGGGCGAGTTTTTTATTGTTGGCAAACATTTTTTTCCTTTTTGTGAGAGTGTTATATTATACTTGGTTTTTTGGGGTTTGATAGGGTGAGATTTGCAAGATTTTTGTGCAAATATTGCGTTGTGGTTATCTGAGTCTTAAAGATTCAAAGCCCTTTAGGCTTCTGCGTGCTTTAGGGTCTTTAGGGTGTGGATAATGCTGTCTTGGGCTACTTGGGGTAATCCCACATAAAGGGGCAAGCAAAGGATTTTACTAGCTATATCTCTTGAGATGGGGCAAGCATATGGGGTCGGGGCAAAAGAGAGGTCATCTAAGCTGGGATAGAAATATCTGCGGGGGAATATTTTTAGGGCATTGAGTTGGGTCAGGGCTTTTGAGAGCTCTTCTTGGCTTGGGAATACAATGGGGAAATAATGGTAATTGTTGCTAGCATTTTGATGGAGGGTTTGGGTGGTAAAGTCATCTTTGAGATGTTTGTAGTAATATTCCCAGATTCTTTGGCGTTCTTGGAGTATTGTATCTATATCATCGAGCACGCATAATCCCATCGCAGCGTGGAATTCGCTATTTTTGGCATTGATACCGATTGTAGTTGGCAGGGCATTGGCTAGTCCAAAATTGATGAGTTTTTTGGCTTCTGTAATATAAGCAGGGTCTTTGGCGATGATAAGCCCTCCCTCAATACTATGGAAAAGCTTGGTTGCGTGCAAACTCAAAGTGGATATATCGCCGTAATTAAAAATACTCGTGCCTTTTTGGGCTGTTTGTGCGTTGCTTGTTTTTTCTATCAATCGCACACCAAAGGCGTGGGCAGCATCATAAATGACCTTGAGATTGTGTTTGTCTGCGAGGGCTTGGAGGGCTTGGACTTCACAGGGGTTGCCAAATACGTGCACTCCTAAAATGGCCTTTGTTTTTTCTGTGATGAGCGTGGGGATTTTGTGCGTATCGATACAAAAGCTTGTGGGCGAAATATCACAAAACACAGGCTTTAACCCCTCCCAAAGCAGTGTAGAGGTCGTAGCGACAAATGAAAATGGCGTTGTGATGATAGCATCATCTCTTTGGAGTCCTGCGAGCTTGTAAGCAATTTGTAAGGCGATCGTGCCATTAGCGACAAAAAGCGCGTGGTCAATACCCAAATAATCGCACAATCTTTCCTCAAGCGCACAAGAGAGAGGGCCAAAATTTGTTAAATGGTGGTTATTCCAGATGGTTTCTAAATATTTTTGATATTTTTTAATATCAGGGAGATAGGGTTTATTGACTTGAATTGGCATTGTCAGACTCCATATTAGACTCTATAGTGGCTAGATAGAAGCCATATGCTTAGAGGAATTCACTATTGGTGACTTCAAGGCTGAGCTTATCGAGTGTGCGATTGAAGCTGTCATTACGGCATAAAATAGGGCACTCTGCACAATTGATAGCGTTATATACTTCTCTGATTCTTGAGCCCTTCCAGATTTCTTCGAGTGTTTGCTCTCTGAGATCGCCCAAGAAATGCTTAGCGCTTTGTCTGAAATGCAAACAAGCCCAGACTTTAAAGTCGGCTGAAATCACCGTGGAGAAAAACATTCCGTGGCATTTGTCATAACCCCGATAGCTTGTATCGCTCATTTCTTTGTATTTTTGATAGCTGCCTACGATTTTGAAATGCTCATCTTCATATCTTTTTTTCAAATCCTCTAAAATAGGCAAAATATTGAGTGTATTGCCTGTGAAAGGTCTGAATTGCGCAAAATCTGCGCCTCTTTCTTTGACAAGCCTAACAAAAGGCTCCATATCTTTTTGTGTGAGTTCAGAGGTGAGAAATCCCACGCCAAAGGAGGTTTTAGAGCCGAGGTCTTTTTTGATTTTAGCAAAAAGGGCGATATTTTCTAGTGTTTTTTCAAAATGATGGGGCTTCATGCCGTGGATTTTTTCATACATTTCAGGGCTGCCCGCATCAAGACTGATTCTGAAGTATTCTAAGTTGTTGGCAATGATGGTGGCTTTTTGTTCATCAAGGTTCATACCATGGGAATTCAAGCCGATATTGATCCCAGCTTGTTTGAGTAGAGTGATAGCGTATTCAAAATAGGGGCTAATTGTGGGCTCCCCCCCCCCTGAGAGAATAACGCCTTTGCACTCAAGGCTTTTGAGTCCTTCGATGACTTTTTCTACTTGATCTTTTGAGAGTTCAGCGTTGTTTTCATTATTGCCACAACAGCCCGGACATCTGTGGTTGCATTTGTTGGTGAGGTCAAATTCAGCGACAATGAGCGTTTTGTGTCCGTTGAGAAAATAATCGATTTTATCGGTATAACGCAATATTTTTTCATCAGAATTAAAATTATTGATTTTCATGGTTGCTCCTAATAATAGTTTGGGGGTTTAGGTATGGGGGTGTGTGTGCTTGAGTAGGTCTTTTAGGTAAGCACCATAGCCACTTTTACTCAAATGTTCTGCTCTTTTTAAAAGGCTTTGTGCGTCTATCCATTGATTGGTATAAGCGATTTCTTCTAAGCAAGCGATTTTATAGCCTTGGCGGTGTTCGATAGTCTGCACAAAGCTGCTTGCTTCAATCAAGCTATCGTGCGTGCCAGTATCTAGCCAAGCAAATCCTCTGCCGAGCAGCTGGACTTGGAGGCGCTTTTGCTGCATATAGATGATATTGACATCTGTGATTTCAAGCTCTTTGCGGTGGCTAGGGCGGATACTTTTGGCGATGGATATTGCAGAATTGTCATAGAAATATAGCCCTGTGATGGCGAATTTGCTTTTGGGGTTTGCGGGCTTTTCTTCGATACTTTGGACTTGATTGTGCGTATCAAAGGTGACAACACCAAATCTCTGAGGATCTCTGACAGGGTAGGCAAAAATCGTGGCTTGGTTTTTGGCAGCGTTTGTTTTTGCGCTTTGGAGCATGGGATAAAAGCCCTGCCCATAGAATATATTATCTCCAAGAATTAAGGCAATAGTATCATCTCCGATAAAATCTTGCGCGAGGATAAGACCTTGGGCTAGTCCATCAGGGGATTGCTGTATGCAGTATTGGATATCCATACCCAGCCAAGAGCCATCACCAAAGATAGCTTGAAACAAAGGAATATCTTTAGGCGTAGAGATGATGAGGACTTCACGGATAAGCGCTAACATCAGCACAGAGAGGGGATAATAAATCATGGGCTTATCATAGATGGGGAGCAGCTGCTTGGATAGGGCGAGCGTGGTCGGATAGAGCCTTGTGCCACTGCCTCCTGCTAGAATAATGCCTTTCAAATAAAACTCCCGTTGATTTTCTGGCATTTTAACTGAAAATATTTGATATTTATCTTAATGGATATATCAAGAATACAACAAGAACGCAAAAAGGCATATTTTAGCGGTCATACTTCAAAGATAAGGCAAGCAGTGCATTGAAACTTTTTGCTTCCCTTGATATAATTTGACTAAAAAATAGGAGATGTAATGGGACGAGCCTTTGAATATCGCCGAGCTGCTAAAGAAAAACGATGGGATAAGATGAGTCGGGTGTTCCCCAAGCTTGCTAAATCGATCACGGTTGCTGCTAAAGAGGGAGGGGGCGATCCGATGATGAACGCTAAGCTACGCACAGCGATTGCAAACGCTAAAGCCCAAAATATGCCTAAAGACAATATCGATGCAGCGATCAAGAGGGCTTTGGGTAAAGATGGCGTGTTTTCAGAGATTGTCTATGAGGGCAAGGCAAGCAATGGTGTGCTGCTATTTATCGAATGCACTACAGATAATCCCACAAGGACAATTGCTAATATCAAGAGTTATTTCAACAAAACACCTGGGGCATCCATCGTGCCTAATGGGTCTTTGGAGTTTATGTTTTCACGAAAAAGCGTGTTTGAACTGACTTTAGCAAGCCTTGAAGCTGCCAATCTTTCTGTGGATATGCTCGAGCTTAGTTTGATTGATTATGGACTCCAAGAGCTCGAACAAATCCAGACAGAAGAGGGGGAGGTATTGGTAGCTTATGGGGATTATACAGATTTTGGGCGCTTGCATGAGGGGTTTGAAGCATTGGGACTCCCGCTCAAAAAAGCCCTGCTTTCTCGTATCCCCAATAGTCCTATTTCTCTTGATGAAAGCCAGCTCAGTGAGCTAGAAAAGCTTTTGGATAAGATCGAAGAAGATGATGATGTGCAAGCTGTTTATACCAATGTCAATTGATAGCCCTCTTGTGCCTTTAAGCTGAGTTTTATGACTAGCTTTTTTTGGCTTTTGTTGCATTGTTTTAGGGGGAGGGGACTAGTTGATGATTGATGGATAGTTGGCTCTAGCCAAGCTCATCAGTCGATTTTTAGCACTGCTAAAAATGCTTCTTGTGGTAACTCAACTTTTCCAATAGCTTTCATTCTCTTTTTGCCCTCTTTTTGCTTTTCTAAGAGCTTTCTTTTTCTGGTGATATCGCCCCCATAGCATTTTGCTGTCACATTTTTGCCCATTGATTTGACCGTTTCTCTTGCGATGACTTTATTACCTATGCTCGCTTGGATAGCCACTTCAAAGAGCTGTCGGGGTATGATTTCTTTCATGGATTCTACAAGGCCCTTGCCTTTTTCATAGGACTTGTCTTTATCGACAATCACAGAAAGCGCATCAACAATCTCACCAGCCACACGCACATCGAGTTTGACTAAATTGCCCTCTTGATAGCCGATAGGCTCATAATCAAAGCTTGCATAGCCCTTGGTGCAAGACTTGAGCTTGTCATAAAAATCCATCACAATTTCATTGCTAGGGAGTGCATACACAAGCATTACCCGAGATTGCGTGAGATATTCCATCTTTTCTTGGATACCGCGCCGATGGGATAAGAGCGTGATGATATTCCCTAAATATTCACTCGGCGTGATGATAGAAGCGCGCACATAAGGCTCAGAGATTGAGGCAATTTTTTGCTCTGGGGGGAGTTCGCTAGGATTTTGGACTTTGATGTGCGTGCCATCTGTCAAGCTCACTTCATACACAACCGTTGGGGCTGTAGCGATCAAATCAAGGTTAAACTCTCGCTCCAAGCGTTCTTTGACTACTTCCATATGCAATAATCCCAAAAACCCCACACGAAAGCCAAAGCCCAAAGCAATGCTTGTTTCTGGCTCAAAGCTCAAAGCAGAGTCATTGAGTCGCAGTTTATTGAGTGCATCGCGGAGCTCTTCAAAGCGATCTGTATCAATGGGATAGATCCCTGCAAACACAAAAGGTTTAGCAGGCATAAAGCCCTCAATAGGCTCTGAAATAGGATTTTTAGCGTCTGTGATGGTATCGCCCACAGCCATATCTGTGACATTTTTTAACCCCAATGAAATGATACCAATCTCCCCGCATTGTATGGTTTTTGTCATGACTTTATGCACAGGGTGGGGATAATACAAGTTTAAAACCTCGTGTTTTTTGCCTGTATTCATCACCAAGACCTCTTGCCCTACAGAAATCGACCCATCTTTGAGCCGCACTAAAGCCAGAGCCCCTAAATAATTATCAAACCAAGAATCATAAATCAGAGCCTTTGTCTTTGCCTTTTCATCGCCCTTTGGTGGGGGGATTTGCCGAATAATCCTCTCTAAAAGCTCTTTGATCCCCACTCCACTCTTAGCGCTCACGCACACAACATCTGTGCAATCTACTCCAATTGTCGCCTCGATATCTTCAGCCACAGCGATGGGATCGGCTGCTGGGAGGTCGATTTTGTTGATAACAGGAATAATTTCTAGGTTATTTTCGAGCGCGATATAGACATTAGCGATTGTTTGGGCTTGCACGCCTTGAGAAGCATCCACAACTAGCAAAACCCCCTCACAAGAGCTCAGCGAGCGAGAAACTTCATAGCTAAAATCCACATGTCCGGGCGTGTCAATCAGATTGAGTGTGTAGTTTGTGCCATTGAGTGTGTAGTTGAGCCGCACAGATTGTGCTTTGATCGTGATC
The DNA here is from genome assembly GCF_002272865.1 of Helicobacter sp. 12S02634-8. Classification (GTDB taxonomy): domain Bacteria; phylum Campylobacterota; class Campylobacteria; order Campylobacterales; family Helicobacteraceae; genus Helicobacter_J. The sequence goes on from NZ_MLAP01000006.1 coordinate 36,964, forward strand.
CCTCTTTCTTTTTCAATATCCATTGTATCCATAATCTGATCCATCATCTCACGCTCACTCACCCCGCCACACTCTTGGATCAAGCGATCGGCTAGAGTGCTTTTGCCGTGATCGATATGGGCAATGATCGAAAAATTTCTTATGTGTTGCATATCTGCCATTATTTTTATGCCTTCAATTTTTTGCTTATTGTATCAAATTTGAGTGAGTGCCTGTAGGGATTTTAAGGCTTAAATTTGTATCATTTGCCAAATTATTTTGGAGTCTTAAGCTGTGAAAATCTCTATCCTTTGTCAATCTGCCCTCCTCCAAGAAGCCCTAATGCACTATCTTGAAGATAGTCTAAGCGATCTTGAAAGCTGTGATTTTATCATCACAGATACGCCCATTAAAGCACGCAAACCCATCTGTCTGATCGCCTCTAGCCCTGAAGCTGATATTAGAAAGCCTTTTACGCAAGCTAGCCTTTTTAAAGACCTCCATAAATTCGAGCACTCCAAGCTCAAAGCCGCTCCAATCATCACCAACCCAACACTCAACCATCGGCTCCAAAACCCCGAGCTCAAAATGCAAATCGATTCTTTGCTTGAAGAGTTTTCACGAAAAATCTACCAAGCCCTCCAAAAACATGACCAATAAATCCAATCAATCCACAATCCAAATCATTGCAGGCAGATTCAAAGGCACGCGCTTAGCAATGCCGACTAATTCCCTAACGCGCCCGAGCAAATCGATTCTCAAAGAGTCTTTATTCAATACGCTCACCAATGATATTTGGGGGAGTTGCTTTGTTGAGGCGTTTGGAGGGATTGGCTCAATCGGTCTTGAAGCCCTCAGCAGAGGAGCAAAAAAAGCGATATTTTTTGAACAAAACAAACAGGCTTTTTCTATACTCACACAAAATATCAAACTTATCAAGGCCAAAGACCCCAATATCTGTATCCAAAGCTTTTGTGGGGATACTTTTGCTCTTTTGTCCCCAAGTCTTTTTACCCCACAAGACAGAGCTATCATCTACCTCGATCCCCCTTTTGATATCAGGCAAAATCACACAGATATTTATGAACGATGTTTTTGCTTGCTTACAAGATTAAAAATCCCATGGCATTTGGTCGTGTTTGAGCACTCAAGCGCTTATAAAATGCCTGAAAATATCTCACATTTGAGTATAATAAGGCAAAAAAAATTTGGTAAAAGCACATTGAGTTATTACACTCCATATCAAACTATAAAGGAAAATAATGCCTGAAGAAAAAGAAAATACCCAAGAAAAAGAAGTCACAAAAAGAAAAAATAAAATCTTACTTTTTGTCATCATTGGTGTTGTGGTTTTATTGATTATAGTAGCAGTTGTAGTGGCTGTGTCTTTGCTCGGTGGAGATAAGGACGACCCTGAGCAAGCAGCCCCCATCGCCCAAGCCCAAAACGCACCCAAAAGAGCCAATACAACCTCAACTTCTAGACAAACAGATTATATGAATATTGGCCCTTTGTATGAGATCAAAGAGCCTTTTATTGTCAATCTCATCACCCAAAGTGGCAGGCGCTATCTCAAGGCCTCAATCAGCCTAGAGCTCAGCAATCCCAAACTCGAAAATGAAATCAACGCCAAAGCCACTGTGATCCGAGATACTATCATTGAAATCCTTTCATCTAAATCGATCGAAGAAATCGCCACCACAAAAGGCAAAGAAAAGCTCAAAGATGAAATCGCGAGTCGTTTGAACGATTTTTTAATCGATGGCTATATCAAAAATGTATTTTTTACAGATTTTGTGATCCAATGATTGGGATTGATATCGTTTCTATTTGTCGTATCCAAGCTAATTTGGAGCGATACAAAGAGAGCTTTTTGCAGCGATTCCTCCGCCCAGAAGAGATCGCACTCATCACCACCCCCAAAGGCTATAAAGCCTCAAGTGTTGCGGGCTTTTGGGCAGCAAAAGAAGCTTGCGCTAAGGCCTTGGGCGTGGGGATCAGTGAGGAGCTGAGATTTTTTGATATTTGTTTGTCTAAAACGCCAAGAAATGCCCCCCTTATTAGTCTTTGCCCTCAGAAAATGCAATTTTTCAATATCCAATCCATCGATGTGAGTATCACCCACGATGGGGGGTTTGCCCTTGCAGCAGTGATCATTGAATCTGCTATTAAGAAATCTTAAATTTTCTTGATAGGTTTTTGGGCTTGGGATAAGTCGATATGGCAGTAGCCTTGGGGATTTTTTTGGAGATATTTTTGATGGTAGTCTTCGGCTAGATAGTAGTTTTGCAGCTCTTTGACTTCTGTTTGTATCAAGCTAGGGTAGTGCTTTTGTAGTTTTTGGATAAACGTTCTAGTGGCTTCTAGGATAGAGGGAGAGTTTGCATAGATCCCACTGCGGTATTGTGTCCCGATATCGTTGCCTTGTCTGTTGAGGGCTGTGGGGTCGATGATAGAGAAAAATCGCTCCAAGAGCTCTTCTAAGCTGATTTGAGCACTTTCAAACTTGACTTCTACGCACTCCACGGCTCCACTTTCCCCTGAGCACACAAGCGCATAGCTAGGATTGGGGATCTTTGAATTGGCATAGCCCACGCTTGTGGCTTGGATACCCCAAAGTCGGTCAAAATAGCCTTGCACACCCCAAAAACAACCCCCTGCTAAATAAATCACTCCTTGCATATGACACCTCTATTAGCCTTTAGTCTCAAGGCACATTTTACTATAGTTAAGAAAATTCGCACTATAATAAAAAATTTTAATCAAGGAGTTGTGATGATTCAAGTGGCCCATAGCCCTGATGCTGATGATTTGTTTATGTATTATGCGATTGTGTTTGGCTGGGTGCGAAGTGCGTTGGGGTTGGAGTTTAAAAATGTGGCTTTGGATATTGAGAGCTTAAATGTCGCTACAATGCGTGGGGAATATGATGTGAGTGCGATATCATTTGGGGCGTATCCTTTTGTGCGCGAGCATTTTGCGCTGTTACGCACAGGAGTGAGCTTTGGGCAAGGTTATGGCCCTAAACTCATCAAAAAGCAGACCACACATTTGAAGAGAAATTTCAAAGTCGCCTTGAGTGGGGAGCATACAACCAATGCGATAATTTTTAAGATTGCTTATCCAGAGGCTAGAGTGGTGTATAAAAATTTTTTAGAAATTGAGGGGGCTGTGCTGAGTGGGGAGGTCGATGCGGGTGTGTTGATACACGAGTCGATTTTGAATTTTGATACTTGCCTTGTGGTAGAAAGGGAGATTTGGGATATATGGAGGGAGCTATGCGGCAAAGAGCTGCCATTGCCATTGGGTGGAATGGCGCTGCGTCGTTCTATCCCTCTCAATAAGGCCATTGACATAGAATCCACGCTCACGCAAGCTGTATCTGTGGCCACTAAAAATAAAAAAATGCTCTCAAAAATGTTGCTTGAACGCAATGTGATACGCGTCAACGCACAAGAGCTTGAAACTTACTTGGATCTCTATGCTAATGATGATTCTGTGTGCTTGAGTTTGGCTCAAAAAGAGGGGATTGACAAGCTTTTTGCACTCGGATATGAAGCAGGGATTTATGATGCATTGATACGATGTGAAGATTATTTGATCCCCACACAATATCAAGAAATGCGCTTTTCATGAACGTATGCAACAAGCTAGGCCAATAAGAGCTTTTGATAGGATTCTTTGGCAGCTTTGAGCTCAGATTCTGTGATACCCATCGCATTATAAACGCAAAATATGGGCTTAGGGGTCATACCTAGATAGCTTGCTGCAAGCATAAAGGGGAGCAAAATCTCATCAAGACTTTTTTGATTGCGCCCATTGGAGTGGTATTTTTCTTTGGGGCTGCCTGCTGAGGTGATGACTTGAAAGGTTTTGCCCTCTAGGAGCTTGGGCTTTGGGCTATAGAGGATTGCGCTGAATACGACATCTTGGTATTCTTTGAGTAGACTAGGGCTGCTGAACCAAAACAGCGGGAATTCAAACACAATGTGCTGATGGTCTGTGAGTAGGGCAATCTCTTTTTCTGCATCGATTTTGCCTTGAGGATAGGTCGCATAGAGGTCGTGTAATGTGATATGGGGAGCGTTTGTGATACTTTGGGTCAGTGTTTTGTTGATGGTGGAGTTTGCTAAATTGGGGTGGGCGAGTAGAATCAGTGTTTTCATAAAAGTCCTTATTATTTTGATACACAATGATAACGCATTGCATTAAATGATAGGATTTTATTAGAGTTTTAAGGGGAGGAGGTCAATGAGGTGAGAGGAGGGGGTTAATGAGTGGGGAGAAAGTATCGAATCCCTGCAAAGCCCCTTAAGCCTTGCTTTTGGATACTATGGACTTCTTGGGGGGAGGTGATCCCACCTAGGGCGAATAGATGTTTTTTGATGTTAGGAGTGAAGCGATTGAGATAAGCAATGCCTAGTGGCTTGCCTTTTTGGGGGCTAGGGAATATGGGGCTAATGGTGATGTGTGTGATCCCTGCGTTGAGTGCTGCAAAGACTTCTGTGTCTTGATGGGCACTATAAAAAATCTCTAGCCCCTCTTTTATGAGGCTTTGGGCTTCTTGGAGTCTGCCTCCTTTGATGTGGATACCATCATAATTGTATGTTTGGGCGATTTGAAGACTCAAGGTGCTTTGATGGAGGTTGATGAAACTCTGGATATGATATTTCTTGCAGCAATGGGCAAAAATCTCAATCATTGGGAGTGGCAAGTCTGTGGCGTTATCTCTCAAGCAAGCTTTTTGAATTGTATGGTGGGTAAAAATAGTTTCTAAAGTTTGCAGAAAAAGGCTAGGAGAGCCTTGGGAATAGAGGGCGGGAGAAGTGATGAAATAGCTCTCAAAGAGGTTTGTGTCCATCATCGCTCAAAAGAAAAACAAAAGTCTTGGATAAAAGCCCAAAAAATCCAAAAAGTCCAAAAAAAGCAAGGGAAAAAATCAGAGAGATCAAAAAACTAGAATCTCTGAGTAAGAGAAAACAAGCAATCCCTCCAAAAAATGCAATCCCCCAAAAAACCCCTGTAAAAAACTCTAAAAGCTTGATAAAGGTGTTTTTTTGCATTTTTGGGCTTTTAAAAAAAGGTGGGGTGGGGTCAAAACTGATCTTGGTCTTCTATCAGCACAGCCCCTGCAAGATACACATAAGTCAAAATCATGAATACAAACGCTTGCAAAATACCCATAAAAAGCAAGATCGTAAAAGGAACGATAGGAACAATCCAAGGCACGAGCATTAACATCACGAGCAAAAACATATCATCGCCCTTGATATTGCCAAATAGCCTAAAAGACAAAGAAATGATACGAGAAAAATGGGAGATAATCTCAATGGGGAGCATTAAGGGCGAGAGCCATTTGACAGGGCCTGTGAAATGGGCGAGATAATGGAACAAGCCTTGTGCTTTGATACCTTCATAATGGTAATAAAAAAACACTATCAACGCAAGCACAAGCGTGAAACTCCAGCTAGCAGTGGGGGCTTCAAAACCCGGAATAATGCCTATCATATTGGAGAAAAATACTAATATCGCAATTGTCCCAGCTAGGGGAAAATACTTGCGTGCGAGCTTTTCGCCGATGACATCTTTTGCCATAAAGAGCATACCCTCAATCACGGTTTCGTAGAGATTTTGGATCCCTGAGGGGACAACTTGCATTTTGTTTGTCGCGATTTTACCCATAATGATGGCAACAAGCGCACATAAAATCGTATAAAAACCTATGATGAAATCGTGATCGGGCTTGATCAAGCTCGCAAGTGTGAAAAGTCGGTGTTCCATAGTGCTGCCTTTACTTGAGCTGACTTTTGACTCTAGGATAGAGTGTGTTGAAAGCTTGATTGTAACAGATTTATTTTTAAGTCTTAATTAAAGCATATCCAGACACAAGATTTTATGGAGGGGTGGCTAGGGTTTTTGTGCGGGATTTTGTCGGATTTTGGGGACAATGATCGTATCGCAAAGAAAATCGTGCAAACATTTTCTGTCTTGACGCATGAATGGGGTAAAAAGCCCGATGAGGAGGGCTGTGCCAATAATCCAGATAAAAAAGCGCACCAATGCCCTCAAAAATCCGACCTTGCCCCCTTGCGTGCGTATGATGGCAAGATCCATATAACGCAAACCGGGGGTTTGCCCACTTACAGCGATGAAAACTGCAGAAATCAGCCCATACAAGCACACGCAGATAAAAATCCCTATTTGTGTATGCAAAAACGCCTCTGCACTGCCTAAAATCACATAAGCAACGATATAGAGAATCGGTGTATAAATCATGAATAAATCTGTGATGAAAGCCTTGAAGCGCCCAAAGGCATAGATTTTGCCTAAAATCTCTAAAAGAGAAGCCCTTTTTTTTGGAGGAGGATTTATGGATTTGGTTTTGCGGGTTTTTGTGGGCTTGGCTTTCAAGATCTAATTCCCTCGACTACCGGGCTTGATAGCCTTGCTCTCTCCTAGGGCGCATAGAGGGCAGTCTTTTGGGTCATACATATCAAAAATAAAGTCTTCTAAAGCAAACAAAGGGACACCATCAGGGAGCTTGCACTCAGGTTTTTTGGCGAGTTTGGAGCCGACCCTTTGGCAAAAACCTCTGTTGGCAAGCCCTGCATAAGCGACGACCTTGCCCCCTTGTGCTTCTATGCACCGAGCAGCTTCTAGGGCTGAGCCCCCTGTGGTGATGATGTCTTCACAAATGAGGACTTTTTCATTTGCTTTGACTCCAAAGCCCCTACGCAAGCTCATTTGCCCCTCTACACGCTCAGTAAAAATAAAGCACACTCCCAAAGCCCTAGCAAGCTCATATCCTGCTAAAATCCCACCGAGCGCAGGGGAACACACACACTCTAAGGAGATACCCGCTTCTAAAATCTGTTTTGAGAGCGCAGTAGCTAGGACTTGTGCGACTTTGGGGTCTTCGAGCACCTTAGCAGACTGCAGATAAGTATCAGAGTGGTTCCCACTGCTTAAGAGAAAATGCCCCTTGAGTAGTGCTTGTGCATCTGTGTAGTATTTTTTGATATCTAAAGGCATCACAGCTCCTTGTGATAGAAGTCAAGTCTTGAAGGGAGAAAATCCAAAATCAGATTTTCATCACCTCTTCTTCTTTGTTTTTAGTCATATCGTCGATTTTTTTACTGAATTCATCGGTGTATTTTTGGATTTCTTCTAAGGCCTTTTTGCCCTCATCTTCAGTGATGGTTTTATCTTTTTCGAGTTTTTTTATTTGGTTGTTGGAGTCTTGGCGGATATTACGGATAGCTATTTTTGCTTTTTCACCCATTGCTTTGGCTTCTTTGGCGATTTCTTTGCGCTGCTCTTGGGTCATGGGAGGGAAAAATAGCTTGATAGACTCGCTATCAGAGTTGGGATTGACTCCGATATTGGCTTCTTGGATTGCTCTTTCAATGTCTTTGATGAGGGATTTTTCCCAAGGTGTGATGGCAATGGTTGTGGCATCTTGGGCGATGACTGAACCCACTTGATTGAGGGGCGTGGGGGTGTCATAGTAGTTGATACGAATATTATCTAAGATACTGATGGATACTTTAGCACTTCGGAGTGTGCCAAAGTCCCTACGCAAGGCTTGGAGAGTCTTATCCATATGGTCTTTTGTCTGTGTATAGATATCTTTGAGCATTTGTTTCCTTTATTTTGTGGGGTTATTTTCAGGAACAAGTGGCGCGAGTGGGGCGATGGGCTTGATGGGCTCTAGGGTATTTTGCAGAGGCGCTGCTGGAATCAGGGGCTTATGGGAGGTGGTATCTAAGATACTTTTGCCGTGGTCTTTGTTATAAAAATAGCCCAAAGATATGGTATTGATGAGAAATAAAAGCCCTAAAAACATAGTCAGTTTTGCCATAAAGCTCGCAGGGCCTTTAGCGCCAAACACAGATTCATTGCTCCCACTATACACGCCCAGACCTATGCTAGAGCTTTTTTGCAGTAAGACAATCACCACGATTAAAATTGCCAAGATAATTTGGATAACAAGAAGCACACCAGTCATGATTTCTCCAGAAAAGTCAGTATTTTGCTCGCATTTTACCAAAAATTTATTGAGTAAAATATAAAATTCACCAATGCAAGCTCATCTTAAAAATTCATTTTCAAAATCAGCCCACACCTATCAAGCCCATGCTTTGATACAAGCCCAAGTCGCACAAAAACTGCTTGAGGCTTTAGAGATAAAATCGCTAGGAGATGTGATGGATATGGGCTGTGGCAGTGGGCATATCGCAATTTTAATGCAAAAGATGGGTATTAAAGTGGAGCGTTTTTGGGGAGTTGATATTTCTCAAAAAATGTTAGAGCTCCACCCTAGGGTCTTAGATGGTATGGGGGAGATTTGTTTGATTTGTGAGGATTTTGAGCGATTTTGCTTCCAGCAATATGACCTCATGATTGGTGCGTCTTCTCTGCAGTGGGCAAGGGATATTGAGAGTCTTTTAGCGCGGGTAGCAAAGTCTTGTAAAAGGGCTGCTTTTGGGATTTATACAAATAAAAGTTTGCAGCAATTGCATGATTTTTTAGGGACAGATTCACCGCTTTGGAGTCAGGAGCATTTGAGAGAGATTTTAGAGAGATATTTTGATGGGCGCATTTGGATCGAACGGATGGAGCAAGAGTTTTTAAGGCGTGAGGATTTTTTAGTGCATTTGAAAAATTCAGGGCTTTTGGGTGGGGGTGTGCTGAGCTATAAACAAGCTAAATACTTTGCAACACAAGTCCCTTTCACAAAGGCTAGCTATGAGATATTGATGTTTATAGGCACGCCCAAAAAGTTATGAAATAATCAAGAGCCATAAAAAATTAAAAAGCTATACATTTAAAGAACTATAAAACAAGAGCCATAGAGCAAGAGCCAAAGAGGATTTAAAGGATTTATTGTTGCTCTTTTTTATTCCCCTTGTCCCCATCAATGATCGTATCAACAGCCTCTGAGAGTGCTTTTGCAGCAGCTTTATCTAGGGCTTTGCTTTTAGCGAGATTGTCTTCTAAGAGCTTGGTATCGAGCGTATCGACTTTGACAAGCACCCATAAAGTGCCATCTTTGCTGATCCAAGTTTTGACTCTTTTGGAGCCTGAAAGTGTTGTATCAACGCTATTTCTGATAGCTTGCACGGCTTCTTGTGATAGTGTGGTGTCCCCACTTGTGGTGAGCTCTTTGTATTTGCTCTCAATCTGTATAGCGATTTGACTAGCAATCTCTGCTCTGGCTGTGTTGGTCGCTTGTGTGGTGGCAAAGCCGATGTCATTGTTCTTGATTTTAGCACTTCCTGTAGCGCTCAGCAGCCCTTGATCATTGCTTAAAACCCACTCAGGGGCGTCGCTGAGTCCATAAGTGGCTGTATCTCCGACATTATTTTTTGACGCGCAACCAGCCAAGATCCCTATAAGCGCTAAAGCAGCAATCAGGTATGTTTTTTTCATCACTTTCCTTAAAAATACAAGATACTTGATTGTAATCTAGCTTTGATTAAAACAAGCTAAAGTTTGATTTTGCACTTTTGGAGTATATCTAAAGCCCACTATTGTGTATAATCTTATCAACAAAACTAATCAAAGGGCTAGCAATGAGCAAAAAAAGAGTCTTTTCAGGTATCCAACCTACAGGGCAGATCCATTTGGGGAATTATTTGGGCGCAGTGAAGAATTGGGTGGATTCACAAGATGTGTATGAAAATATTTTTTGTGTGGTGAATTCACACGCTATCACGACTCCCCAAGACCCTAAAGAGCTCAGAGAAAAGACATTTGAGCTTGCAGGAATGCTGCTAGCTTGCGGGATTGATGTGGGTAAATCGAGTTTGTTTGTTCAAAGCGAAATTGATGCGCACCCATCGCTTGCGTGGATACTTGATTGCAATATCGCAATGGGCGAGATGAACCGAATGACACAATTCAAAGATAAGTCATTGAAAAATCCTAAAAATGTCAATGTGGGGCTTTTTAATTATCCGGCTTTGATGGCAGCAGATATTTTGCTCTATCAGGCTGATGGCGTCCCTGTGGGCGAGGATCAAAAGCAGCATTTAGAGCTAGCTAGAAATGTTGCAATCAAGTTTAATCGAGATTTTGGCACTTGCTTTAAGATTCCAGAGCCTATGATTCCTGAAGTTGGGGCGAGAGTAATGGGGCTTGATGACCCTCAAAGCAAGATGAGTAAGTCGCACAAAGGCGCTAACCACGCTATCTTTTTGCTCGATAGTCCTGATGTGATCCTCAAAAAGTTCAAAAAAGCCACAACGGATTCTTTGGATACGATTGTATTTGATACAGAGCGCAAGGGGCTGTATAATCTTTTGGGGATTTATGAAGTCTTGACCCAAAAAAGCCGTGAGAGCATAGAAGCAGAGTTTGTGGGTAAAGGCTATGGAGCATTGAAGCTTGCAGTCGCTGAAGTTGTGATCGAAACACTCAGACCTATCCGAGAAGAATACATGCGACTCAGTGCCCAAAAGGGCTATATCGCACAAATCCTCAAAGAATCAGCCGATAAAGTCCGCCCCATAGCCCAAGCCACCTATCAAAGAGCTAAAGAGCTTGTGGGGCTTATTTAGAGGTTTTTTGGGGGTTATTGAGTCTTTTTGACTGCGATTTTCCATTCTGCGTCATTGATTTGGATAAATTCTCCGACCTCATAGCCCTCATCAGCTGCCCACTCAGGGATACTCTGTGTGGCTTGTGTGCAGTCAAAATAAATGATGAGTTCCTCACCGATTGCCACTGTTTGCATTGCTTTTTTTGCCTCTACAAGAGGGAAGGGGCATACAAGCCCGTTTGTATGGAGTGTTTTTGCCATTTGTTTCCTTTATAATTTTATGAACGATTGAGATGGAGGGCTTTTTGTGTGGGTCGGATAATTGTCAAGTAAGTAGCAATCCACGCCCCAAGCAAGAAAAATACCACAGCCACCCAGCCTTGATAGGAGAAAATCGCTGTATTGACCAGACCATTTCCGATGGTGCAACCTCCTGCTAGTGCTGCTCCAAAGCCCATAGCCAAGCCACCTGAGAGATTGAGCCCTAAGGTTTTTTTATCAGGGAGTCGGAATTTGAATTCATTAGCGCCCTTTGCAGCAATAAAGCTTCCGATGAAAATCCCTAACACCAAAAACACGCCCCAATCGATGTAGTTTGTCTTGCCTGTGACTAAAAATCCAATGATATTAGCTGATGGGGTTGTGATACCTAATCCGAATTCTCGCCCACTCGCATAGCTCAAAGGCCATGCCAAAATGGCTATAAGCCCGACTAGAATCGCTGTAACAAAGGGGTGCCAAGGCTTTTCAAAAAGAATATGGGAAAGCCCTGATTTTCTAGGGGTTAATGTGGCGATTTTTTTCTTAGGCTTTTTGAGCTCTTGATAGGTGAAAATCCCCACGATAATAGCCAAAATACCTACCAATACCCAAGGTGAGATACCTAGAGTTTGATAGAGTGTGCTATCTTCGATCGCATAGGATTTGATACTTTGATGGATAGGGTTTAGCACGCCAAATTTTGTCATGGCCGCACCAAGCATATAGCCCAAAAGAGCGATATAACTACCGATAAGCCCCTCTCCTGCACGATACCAAGTCCCTGTCGCGCAGCCCCCAGCTAGAACCATTCCAAAGCCAAAAATCACGCCCCCAATGATTGTGCTTAGCCAGAAAAATGGCTTAAAATTTAGCTCGATGATATGGGCGTCTTGTAAGAGAAAAATCCCAACACTCTGGATAGCAATAGCGATAAAAATTGCCAGAAAAATAGTGGTTTTTTTATTCAAGATCAAATCTCTGTATGCTCCCACCATACAGAAACGACCTCTTTGCAGGACAAAACCAAGTAAAATCCCGCATAACAAGCCTGTTAAAATCATTGTATTTCCTTTTTTGTTTGATGATTGATTGCAATATTAGAGGTCTATGCTTGGCTAGCCACACACAGACCTTGTCAATTTCTCTCACAGCAAGCGACTTTAAAGCTATGAATTAGCACTATAAAAGTTGCATTGCCGATCGGCATTATAAGTCTAAAAAGTAAATAACACAATATGTATTTTTAATTTTTATGGAGGTTTGTTGCTTTTGTTTGGTTAGAATTTCTGCAAAAATCTTTGAGAGAATCATGCGTTGTTTTAGAATATTGCTTGCTTGGTTGTTGTTGTGTGCTTTGTCGTTTGGAGCCTCTTATATTGCTTTGGGTGAGCAGGCAAAATACCCCAACTTGAAGTATTTTGATTATGTCAATCCTTTAGCACCCAAAGGAGGGCAGATCAGAAATTATTCTTTGGGGACTTTTGATAGTTTGAATCCTTTTATCATCAAGGGCACGCCAGCTGATGGCTTGGAGCTAGTTTATGATACGCTTTTAGCCCAGAGCCTTGATGAGCCTTATGCAGAATATGCCTTGATTGCTGATGGTATTGAAGTTGCAAAGGATAATTCTTATGTGATTTTTCATATTGATAAAAATGCCAAATTTAGTGATGGCGTGCGCGTGGGAGCAGAAGATGTGCAGTTTAGCTTTGAGATATTGCTCCAAAAGGGCAGCCCAGTATTCAAGCAGTATTATGCAGATATTGAGTCTGTAAAAGTGCTTGACAAGCAGCGCGTGAAATTCACATTTAAGACACGCAATAATAGAGAGTTGCCTTTGATTTTAGGGCAGTTGCAGATTTTGCCTAAGCATTATTATGACAAGCACCCTTTTGGAGAAAACCCCTTGCTCCCTCCACTTGGCAGCGGCCCTTATAGGCTCAAGAGCTTTGAGGTGGGTAAAAAAATCGTTTATGAACGCAATCCAGATTATTGGGCAAAGGACTTGCCCTCACGCAAGGGGCAGTTTAATTTTGATACAGCCATTTATGAATATTACAAAGATGATACCGTGGCTTTACGGGCGTTTTTAGCAGGGGAGTATGACTGGCGTATTGAAACAAGCGCAAAAGTCTGGGCAAGGGGCTATACAGGCAAGGCGATCGATACAGGCAAAATCAAAAAAATCTCTATCAAGCACGATTTACCCAGTGGTATGCAGGGGTTTTTTTTCAACACACGCAGGAGTATTTTCAAAGACAAGCGCGTGCGTGAAGCGTTGTTTTATGCCTTTGATTTTGAGTGGAGCAATAAAAATTTATTTTTCTCACAATACAAACGCACACAGAGCTATTTCAACCATTCGGTGTTTGCTTCTTCTGGGACACCAAAGGGCAGAGAGAAAGAGATCTTAGAGCATTATGCTAAAGCCCTTGCGCGCAGTGCTCCTGAGATTTTTAGCACACCTTATACAATCCCTAGGACTGATGGCAAAAAGATTGTGGGGCAAGATCGGAGAGAAAATCTCAAATATGCCCAAAAGCTCCTTGAAGAAGCAGGCTGGGAAGTCAAAAACAACCAACTCATCAACAAAAAAACACACAAGCCCTTTGTATTCACATTGCTTTTGGATAACGCAGCTTTTGAGCGCCTAGCGCTTGCATACGCACAGAATCTAAAGGTCTTGGGTATCACAATGCAGATCCAACGCGTGGATTTGAGTCAATACATCAATCGTTTGCGTGATTTTGACTATGATATGATTGTTGGAGTGATTGGGCAGTCGCTTTTTCCGGGTAATGAGCAGCGGTATTTTTGGGGGAGTGCGAGTGCGAAGACTTTTGGGAGTAAAAACTATGCAGGGATTTCTGATCCTGTTGTGGATAGCTTGATTGATGGTTTAATTAGTGCTAAGGATAGGGGAGAGCAGATTGCATATACTAGGGCTTTGGATAGAGTTTTGCTTTGGGGGTTTTATGTGATCCCGCATTTTTATTTGCCTGATTTTCGTATCGCTTATTGGGATACAATCCAAATGCCCCTCCATAGCCCTAAATATGGATTTTCGCCCTATCTGTGGTGGGACGCTTCTAGCCATAGCACGCCATAAGGAGCTCTGATGTTTTATTACACACTCAAACGACTTTTGTTGATAATCCCCACGCTTTTTGGCATTATCACGATTAATTTTTTTATTATCCAACTAGCCCCTGGAGGGCCCGTTGAGCAGATGATGGCAAAGATCCAAAAGGCCAATACCCATTTGGAGGTGCAAAATGGCAGTGTGGGGAATAGCGTGTATAAAGGCGCACAAGGCATGGATAAGGATTTGCTCCAATCGCTCCAAAAACTCTATGGCTTTGATCAGCCACTATGGAAGCGCTATGTTTTGATGATAAAAAATTATTTGAGTTTTGATTTTGGGCAGAGTTTTTATCGCCAAATGAGTGTGGTTGATTTGATCAAAGAAAAAATGCCTGTTTCTATATCTCTAGGGGTGTTTAGCACATTGTTGATTTATCTTGTGTCTATTCCATTGGGGATTTTCAAGGCTTATCGCAATGGCAGCAGGCTTGATGTTGCTTCTAGTGTGGTGATTGTTGTGGGTAATGCGATCCCTGCGTTTTTGTTTGCTATATTGCTGATTGTGCTTTTTGCAGGGGGGAGTTATTGGGATATTTTCCCTTTGCGGGGGCTTGTTAGTGATGATTTTGCTGCATTGGATCTTTGGGGCAAGATCAAAGACTATCTTTGGCATATCACTCTGCCAGTGCTGTGTCTTTGTATCGGTGGGTTTGCGACACTCACGCTTTTGGTAAAAAACTCATTTTTAGATGAGATGAGTAAGCTCTATGCAAGCACAGCTAGGGCAAAAGGAGCGAGTGAGGGGAGGATTTTATACAGACATATTTTCAGAAATGCAATGCTGCTTGTGATTTCTAGCTTTCCTGTTGCTTTTTTGGGAATGTTTTTTAGTGGGAGTTTGCTGATTGAGATTGTGTTTAGTTTAGATGGTTTGGGGCTGTTGGGGTATGAAAGTATTGTCAATAGAGATTATCCTGTGGTGTTTGGGACATTGTATATTTTCACGCTTTTGGGTCTTTTGGTCTCTCTTGTGAGTGATCTGACTTATACGCTCATCGACCCTCGGATTGATTTTGAAAAAAAGGGCTAGGCCATCACCCCTTGATTTAAATTTGAAGCACTTTTTGAATCAAACTTAAATCAAATTTTGCGAAGTGACCTAGGGATTTTGTAGCCGCCAGAGCTTTGCGTATTGTCCATTGAGGTCTAAAAGCTCTTGATGGCTGCCTTGTTCTTGGATCTGTCCTTGCGCGATATAGAGGATTGTGTGGGCATTTTGGATTGTTTTGAGTTTATGGGCTATGGCAATGATGGTTTTGTTTTGAATCAAGGCGTTGATAGCTTGCTGGATTTTGAGCTCATTGAGCGCATCGAGTGCAGCAGAAAATTCATCGAGTAAGATAATCGGAGAGTCTTTGAGCAAAGCCCTAGCAATACCAATGCGCTGCTTTTGTCCTCCAGAGAGATTATCGCCTTTGGAGGTGATGGGGGTTTGGAGTCCTTGGGGCATGTGTGTGATAAATTCTGTGCAGTTGGCCTTTTTACACACTTCCATAATTTGAGAGATGGAGGCGTTTTCTCTACCGAGTGCGATATTATTTGCGATCGTATCAGCAAACAAATAGACATTTTGAAATACCATAGAGAGGTTTTGCCGATAGGCTTGGGGGTCTAGTGTTTTGATATCTTTGCCTCCAAAATATATGCTCCCCTCATTGGGATCATAAAATCTCGCAATCAGTTTGAGTATCGTGCTTTTACCTCCACCACTTGGGCCTGTGAGGGCGATGAATTGATTGGGCGGGATCTGCAAAGAGATATTTTTGAGCACGGGGGTGTTTTGATAACTAAAACTGACATTTTTGAATTCGATATGGTAGTCTTTAGGAGGGAGCTCAGCACCACTTTGTGGGGGCTGGGATTTGAGCTCTAGGATTTGATGGCCTGCTTTTTGAAAATATTTGCTCTCAGCATAAGCGATAGCTGAAGTGCTAAAAGGGACAAAAGCCTTAGTGCCAATCATCAAAAATGCGATAAAAGTAAAAATATCCAATGCCCCCTCAAGCATTAAATACCGCCCCATAAAAATCATAATCCCAAGCCCAGCTCCCACAAACGCAAGGGAAGTCATTACAAGGGGAGCAGAGAGTATCTCAAGCCTTAGGCTAGAGCGCCTTAGGGCTTCAAAAGATTCAAGCAAACGGCTAAATTTCGCCCCAACAAGCCCATAGGCTTTGATGACTTTGATACCATCTAAATATTCTTGGAGTCTGTTTTCGCTCTCTCTTTTGGCTTGCTGCTGCTTTGCACCTAGTTTGGCGATAAAAATCTGTGTGAGCCATAAAGATATAAGGCTCAAAGGCAAGCAGATAAACATCGCAATAGCCATTTGATAATTCAGCAGCAATAGCCCTATGAATACGATGATAGGCACGATTGTATTTGCGATACAAATAGGGAGTTTGTGGCTTAGCGCAGTTTCTAAGCTCGCATAATTACTCATCAAGACATAAGAAAGACTCCCTGGGTCTTTGCTCTCTAAATAGCCCAGCGGGAGTTTGGCAATATCTTTAGCTAGCTCAATGCGCCCTATAGCAGAAACTCCATAAGCACTTCTATAGAGCGCGCGATAAGCTAAAATCTCAAACAACATCATCACAGCTAAAAATAAGACCAAAAACACTCCAATCCCCCAAAGCAAGCTCGCATTTGGTGGGCTTTTGTCTAAAAAGGCTTTGAGGATAATCTGGAGTGCCCAAAAGATAAAAATAGTAGGCAAGAAGTTGATGAGCTCTGAGAGTGTGCTTAAGATGATGGGTCTGATGAGCTTTTTTGGATTGCCCGCAGTGGTTTCATAGAGTAGTTTTTTCATTGTAGCTCCTGTTGTCTAGGTGGTAATTGCTAGCAAGTTGTGCTGCATCATACATTTGTCGATAAAGCCCATTGCACATATAGAGTTGTGCGTGGTTGCCTTGTTCTTTGAGTTTGCCTTCTTCAAAGACTAAGATAAGATGTGCATTTTTGATGAGATAGAGCCTATGGGCGATGATAAAGATTGTTTTATGCTGTGAGATTTCTAAGAGAGCCTTTTGGATTTGGGCTTCGTTGTAAGCGTCACTGAAACTACTGGCTTCATCAAGTATCAAAATCGGCGCGTCTTTGAGTAAGGCTCTAGCGAACGTGATCCTTTGGGTTTCCCCACCAGAGAGATACACGCCCCCCTCTCCGATACGCGTATCAAGCCCATCAGGGAGCTGGGCGATGAATTCAGAGCATTGTGCGAGCTTGCAGGCTTTGTGTATCTCTTCAAGGCTTGCGTTGGGCTTAGCGATTTTGATATTTTCTAGTATGGAATCATAAAAGAGAAAATTATCTTGAAAGACAAAGGATACCATTTCTAAAAGCTTGGCTGAGCCAATCTCTGTGATGGGTATCCCGCCAATGCTGATAATGCCTGCTTGGGGGTCATAAAACCTTGCTAGCAAGCTTAAAATCGTGCTTTTGCCTCCACCACTTGGGCCTATGAGCGCTGTGATGGGCTTGGAAGTGAAGCTGACATTTTCTAGGGCATATGCAGTGGCGTTTGGATAAGAGAAGCTGACATTATCAAAATTGATCGTGAAGCTTTTAGGGAGTTTGGGGTTTGTGGGCTCTTTGGGGCAAGGGGTGCATAAGATACTATCAATGCGCGCTATGCCCTCATTACAATCTCTGATTCCAGAGCCTAGCAACATCAAGCGCATGAGGGGAGCTGAGATTGCAGGAACAAGGATCACAAAAAACACAAGGTGCAAGACAAAGACCCCATCAGATGGGTTTTGCAGATAGCGATAGATAGCTATGGGGATCAAAAGACTCAAAGTCGAATAGACAATGAGCTTGAAAGCACAATAGCCATTTTGCATTTTGTCTGTGAAATGGAGTGTGAAATTTTTGTAATCTTGTATGCTTTGATAAAATTTCTTGAACGCATAAATATCTTTGCCAAATAGTTTGATCGTGGGCATTCCCTTGATGTATTGGATACTTTGGGTGTTGATTTCTTCTAAGGAGTTGTAGTATTGCTTGATGATGGGCTGGGCTTTTTTGCCTATCATTGTGGCTGTTTGCAGACTCATAGCTAGCAAGATACAGAGCAAAAACGCGATACTCAAATAAATATCGAGACAAAACATCACAATCAGCATAGCAATAGCAGTTGTGATGGAGATGATGAGGTCGGGGATATTGTGTGCGATGAAATTTTCTATTTTGTCGGTGTTTTCTTGGACGCTTTTTTTGACCTTGCCTATAGAATTATCTTCCCAAAAGCCCAAGCTCAAATTTCCAATATGCTCAATGAGCTTGATTCTGAGGTCAAAAAGTATGCGGTATGCACTCAAATGCGAGAGCAAAAACCCCACATAAGCGCAAACTAGCCCCAAAACAATACTGACAATAGCGATAAACGCCCATTGAAAGATATAAGCCCTATTTATCTGGGCAAAATCAGGATAATGCAAGATGAAAGCCTTGAGAATATAAAAGCTCGCTATATAGGGCGTGAGCATTAAAAGGGCATTGAGGACTGAAAAAATTCCTGAGAGCAATAAAATATATTTTTTTTCACCACTGATTTGCAAAAGCCTTGCAAGCCCAGTTTTGGGCGATGGGGGTGTATGCATAAAGATCCTTTGTATGAATATGTAGATATTGATGCGATTGTAGTGAGTCTATAGATGGCTTTCTACTCTAAAAGAGCAATTTATCCCAAAAGAATCAATTGGGTCATCAAATCAAATCGATGATAATCCATAGCCACGCCATGGCTTGCCATAGCCTTGTTTTTTGGAGGGAGGGGGCTTTCAAGATATGGAGGGGGCAAAATAAATGAGAAAAAAAGAGGGGAAAAGTGGCGAGGGCAAATAATGGAGGGGTCAAAATGAGGGGCAAAATAGATGAGAAAAAAAGAGGGGAAAAGTGGCGAGGGCAGGGGGGCGAGGGTAAGGGTTCAAGCGAGGGGCAGGGGATAAATAAAGCAAGGGGGGGACAAGTATAGAGAGGGGGGGAATAATTAGAGGGGGCAGGGGGAATAAATGGAGAGAGGGGTTCAATCTGTGTTGGTGAGTTTTTGTGATATTTTTTTGTATTCTAGGGGCGTTCTGCCTGTAATTTTCTTGAAATTTTCACAAAATTTTGAGGTATTGGTATAGCCCACTTCGCTCGCAGCTTGAGTGATTTTGTAGTTATTTTGCGTGAGGAGGTAGATGGCTTTTTGGATTTTTTGGTATTTGATGTATTGATAGAGCGAGGAGTCATAGGCTTGATAAAAGTCCTTTTGGAGCTTGGTGATAGAAACATTAAAAACCTGTGCTAAGTGCGATAGGGGGTAGTTTTCTTCGCAATGGGCTTGGATATATGCATCGACTCTTGCTGCTAGGTTGTTGGGTGCTTTGGGCGGTGTGTGTGCGTGGCTTGTGAGGTGGATCATGAGCTCTAGGAACTTCACACGCAAATAATCAGCCCCCAAAGCCTTATGCACGCCCATTTGATGGCATATACTCATTGCAGTCCTATCCCTTGCCCAAAACAAGATATTTTTATAGATTTTTTCATTGAAACTTAGCAGATTGATGTGTTTTAATACCTTCAGCAGCTCTTTATGGGCAATATCAAGATGGATCAAAAAACTAATGCTTTCATTGAAACCTTGGGGCATACAAGAGCCCAAAAGCTTTGTGTCTAAATTGAGCGCACACAGCGAATTTTTCTGCAGAGTTTTGTGGATATCCCCCTCAAGTATGGCTTCATAGCTCCCCTCTTGACAAAAGGTGATATGCAAAATATTGCTATTTTTCTTGAAAGACTTTTCATACAAACTCGGTCCCATAAAACTCCCAAAAATAAGCTCAACGCCATCAAAAAGGGTATAAACCTCCATATTCCCCACAGACCGATTCAGTCTGATTTGATAAAATGTGCTTGTTTGTGTGTCTTGTAATTTCAAGAGATCGCGGTGGTAAAAATCCCGATAAAAATCTTCAAATGACATCAGCACTCCTCATATGCACTTTTGTGCTGGGTTGATAAAACTTGCAAGTTCTGCTATAATCTCAGATTCATAATAATAATGGTTATTATATCTTTTATTATTAAAAATAATCTTTAATTTTTGGCTTTTGCTGATAAAATCGAGTCAAAGCCCAATAACAAGAACAAAACTCAATTCAAAAGGAACAAAATGAAAATACTGATTTTAGCCTTTCTTGCCTCTGCTTATTTGTTGCACGCCGCTCCAGCGCAAGTCCCCCAAAAGCTCACAGACACGCCCATTGATAAGGCTATCAGGGTCAAAGTCGATGGCGCAGAGTATTGCTATGCCCCTGTATTCACGCAAGGGGAGGGGTATATTTATATCGATGATTGCAAGTCTGTCAATGTCAAGTTCGCACGATATGATGTGTTTGAACGTGTGGCTTTCCATATCGATAACAATTGGCTTTGCATGACAGCGCCCAAATCTGTCACAGGTATTGGGGAGGTATCAAGCCAGCCATGGGATTATGTGACCTTGCGGCCTTGTGTGATTAATGACGCCAATCAACGTTGGACAATCAAAGACAATGCCTTTTATGCAGCCAATGGCAAATTCAGACTCAAGCACTATAAATGGTATGCTTATATTTCTAAAAATCCCTCTGATTATTATGACCATACCTTAGATAGTTCGATGGCTACTTGGATAAAAACAATCGCCACACCTGGAAATATCAGCTCTGTGACAAGTTTGGGCTGGCTTTTTGCCCAGACAGGTGCAGCCCCGCAGACTTACTATATCCAAAACAACAAATCCACCACCACTCCCACAGACCTCTATTACAACCCAGAAAATGGGCATATTGCGCAGTATTATCCCAATAGTGGCTCTTTGTATTGCATGCAGTCTAACACCACACCCTCGCAAGATTGGAATTGGGTGAGTTGGGAGTATTGCGATGATGGACTCACACAAAATGCCGATAACAAATCTTGGGATATTTCTATCCAGACAGATGTGCAAGGGGTCATCAAAGATGTTGGGGGCAATATTTTGCGCCTTACGCAATATGGACCCAATTGGGGCGTGCCTTATAGTGCTAAGAGTGCTTATCTTGAGGGCGATACGACAAATACCCCTCTATCGCTATTTATTTTTGATCAAGACATCAGGAATTGGAATCGCTATGTCAATGCTAACTTAGGCGATAATCTGCATTTCTGCCCAGCCCCAGGCGATCAAGAAGAGACCAACAAGCCACAAAAGCGATTCAAGAGGGATTTACCCAGTAGCTTTAGGCTCGATGAAGCTTGGCTGCGGCGATTATGGCAGATTGCTATCAGTAATACCCCACAAGGACAGACCGTGATTGGTATGTGTGGTGTTTGCTTGCTCCACTCTCTGCAGATGGTAGCAGAGCTACAAGAAAATGCAGGTATCAGACCTGCGCTGAGTGCGGGAGGGTATTTTTTTGATACAGCTGATGGGGTCGATCCTTTTGTTTCCTTCCAACAGAGATTCCCTGAGCTTGCTGCAAGAGTCGCCCTCACGACATCTCTTGCAGGCGTTCCTTTGCGACCGGGCGAAACACAAGGCACGCGCGTGCGTCGAGTGACTTGGTCGATATCACTTGCCTTGCTCCCTCAATATCGGTGGATACTCTCTCAAGCGGCCACGACCCAAGCGCAATTTGAGAGCAATATCAATAATCTATTGCAAGCACCTGTGGGCGCTGTCTGGCTTGTGGCTATCGTGAGGAGCAATGCACAAGGCAGTGGCAGAGTGGGGCACGCACAAGTGATTTTACGCACTCAAGATGGCTTGGTGCTAGTCCCTACTAATGTCCCTCAGACGCCTTTTGATGTGTTCAGAGCTCAGCTTGATGCGACGACTTCAGCCACTGAAATCCTCAGCCGGATCACTCTAGGCAATACCCGCACGCTTTTTAGCCTTTCTACCTTGCGGCTTATCCAATCTGATGAGAACCCCATACAATTCACAATGTCGCAAAACAACTGCACAGGTGAGGGCAGCGATAGACGCGGTAGCAGCCATTTCCCTAGGAGCAATTTGGTCAATCAGTGCTTGAGCGGTAGGTGTCTTTTGCAATAGCTTGACTTTTATGCCCCTTGGCAGCAAGGGCAAGTCAGAGGAGGGGGAATCAAACTTTCAAGGAGGTATCGATGATATTTTTTTAATTAATAAATGGATATATAAAGTTTTATAGATATTCAATAAAACTATAGATATGAGTTATCAATAAGATTACAAGGTTTAAGTAGTTTATGATTTCAAGATCCCAGAGGATACAGCAGTTAGAGCCATAATCTGGGATATACAAAAACAGCGATTACCCATCGCACTCAATGGGGTTTAGCAAGACCACTAGGTGTGATGGGTATTTTTCTCAAACCTCTCTTTTGCAAGTAAAAACATCAGAATATCAAGAGTATTTAGCAAATAATAAAGACCCTCAAGTCTTTATAAAATTAGAATAAAAGATTTTAAAAATTTCTATATCTATTATGGTAATATTTTTAAAACATTAATTGTATGGAGTAAAAATGATTGAATTAGAAATTAAAAATCTTAGTGAAAAGATAGGTGCTATCAAAAATAAAGTAACCACAGAAGAAGCTACTAAAAATGCCTTTGTTATGCCCTTTTTGCAAGCACTTGGTTATGATGTATTTGACCCTGAAGTGATAATTCCTGAATTCACTGCAGACATTGGAACAAAAAAAGGAGAAAAGGTTGATTATGCTATTATGCGAGATGGTGAGCCATTGGTAATTATTGAAGTAAAAAAACACACAGAAGTTTTAGATGACCACAACAATCAGTTGGTTCGGTATTTTAATGCGTGCCTAACTTCAAAATTTGCCATACTCACAAACGGCATAGAATATCGCTTTTTTTCTGATATAGATGCACAAAATCGGATGGATAAAACACCATTTCTTATTTTTAATCTTGAAAAGCCCACCCAAAGAGGTATTAAAGAGTTAGAGAGGTTTATGCACTCGGAGTTAAATATTGATGATATCTTAAAGATGGCGAGTGCCAATCGCTATCACCAACATATACAAAAAATTTTTAAAGAGCAGATAGAGAAGCCAACTGACGATTTCGTTCGTATTTTTGCTTCTCAGCTCACAGAAAAACGAATGACAGAGAGTGTTTTAGAGGAATTTAGAGGGCATATTCATCGTGCCTTTAATAATATGATCAACGAGCTAGCTGGCGAAAAAATTATTGCAATTAAAAATAATATTTCTGATAATCAGGAAAAGAATCAAGCTAAAGACCAAACAGAAGAGACAGATATTATTGTTACCACCGAAGAAGAGCTACAAGCTTTTTATATCGTTCGTAGTTTTTTTGCAGATAGAGAAGATATTAAGATTTCTGATATTGGATATAAAGATACCCTAAGCTATTTTGGTGTTTTGTATCAAGATAAGGTAACAAAATGGCTATGCAGATTCTTTCTTAATGGCTCAAAGAAATTTTTTACCCTGCCAGGAGAAAATGGGAAAGACCATCGTATTAATATTGAATCTATTGACGAAATTTATAATTATAAAAAAGAAATTAATGAAGCCTTAGATAAGAGACTTTGAGACTTTTATTGCAAACAAAAGATATCCAGCAATATCTATCATATTTTGGAAGAATCGCCGAAGTCTTAAATGACAAACAAGAGGCTCCAACCACTCATAAATATCTCAAAAATTAATCCAAGCTCTTTTGCTGATTTTCCTCACTTCTGTTTTTATGAAACTATATAAAAATTTAGATAGTTATGCCTAAAATGATTAAAAAGGGGGAGGGTTTAGGGGGGGGGGTGAAAGATATGCCTTGAAATGCAATCTGTCTTGATTTTTTGGGATTTATTGTGGCGTGTGGGTGATTTTGAATTTGTTTGCTCTCTTTTTTGGCTGCTTTGTTTTTGCCTTTTGGAGGAGGGGTTGTTTTGAGTTTTTGGGTGGGTGGGTGTAGAGCGTGATGGTTTCATAATCGCTGCTTAAGGTAACAGAATCTCTTTGGATATGTGTGATGTGGTATTGAGAGAATTGCTGCCCTTGCACAAACCACTTGCCATTGATTCGGGCTTTTTGGTTGATAATCATCTCTAGCTGGGGCTTTTGGAGGATTTCTGGGTTGAATACATCAAAAATAGCTTGCTTGGGGATTATGCGCGGTGTATCAAAGGCTTCTTTGGTTAGCTCATAAGATTGCTCACCAAAGAGCATGACTCCAACTAGCCCTATCAAGCATATAGCCCTCATAGCATATTCCCTAGATTTTTAATCTGTATTTCATAGGTGAGTATAGAGTCTTGTGGGGATATGCGTAAGTCTTCGACAAAGACAAAATACTGCTCTTCTAGCACGCGCATCCACTCCATAAAGTCCTGAAAATCCCCTTGCAAAAGCAAGGTCAAGCCATCTTTTTGTAGAGCGATGTCAGCGATGGGTTCAAGATGGTGGTGCTTGGTGTGTGTTTGGAGCCAAACAAGCAGTGCTTCATTGTCTTTGGATACTTTTTTGAAGCTCTCTAATAGGGGCGGCGTGTGGGGTGGCTTTGTGTCTTGGAGGTGTGCGCTGAGCTTGTCTTTGAGTAAGGTGTTGTTGTGGTAGTTAGACTGCTGCTTGTCATGGGCTTGTTGTTGGAGGGCGAGTGATTGGGAGGTTAGAGGGAAGAGCCAAAAATAAATGACAGAAAAAATCAATGCAATCAGCAGGGCTATGAGTGTCCAATATTCTTGCTTGCTTTTGCTTTGAATATAGTTTTCAAGACGCAAAATCCCATTATAAAACATTGTAAGTCCAAATGATTTGAGCCCTAGGGGGTTGGGCGTCAAGGGTGTGGCTAAAAATTTGTGTGCTTTTTGCTTGCGGGAGGGAGGTTTTGAGCTTGGTGATTGCTGTTGTGAGGTTTTCTGAAGAATCGCTTGAGATTTCAAGACCTATCACGACAGCATTGCCCCAAATATCCCCGCTCACATAGAGGTCTTTGAGCTGGATATGGTAGCTTTTGAGTATCTGGGTGAGCTTAGCGATGAGTGCATAGCGAGGGATATAGGAAGTCTGGGCTTGATGAATAGCTAGCAAATCTTTTTGCGTGATGGGCTTTAAAGATTGGGGCGCAGTGGCTTTATAGGCAGTTTTGAGTGATTGGATCTGATGGGAGATCGCAAGATTTTGGTCGATGAGTTTTTGGGTTTGGTGCTTGATATAGAGGCTTTCAGATAGTTCAATCATGGGATATATGAGCATTAAAAGTGTCACACAAGCTATCAAGAGGAGGAGCTTTGAGGTGTGGCTTTGGTAAAAAGAAAAGGCAGGTTTTAAGACTAAAAGAGGCAGTGCTTTGGGGGTTTTATGCGCAAAATACAAAAAAGAGAGCGTGGCTATGGGCTGAGGGCTCCGAGCAACTAAGGTGCTTAATGGGATAAAAGGAACGGGTAATTCAGGGTAGCTTGTATCCTCTCCATAGATGGCTATTGGGGAGATTGAATAGATTGTATGGATATAATCTAGGGCATTGATAATCCCATCAAAATCTTGACACAAGGCAGTGTAAGCAAGCTTGCCTTGATGATAAAACACAAGAGTTTCTCCGAGCAAAAATAGATGTGCTTCTCTGAGTGTGCTCTCTAAAACCATCGGCAAGAAAACATCAGGGATACAGACTTGATGGGGGTTGATAGAAGTTGCTAGGAGTGCATAGATATGGAATACACTCTCTGAGGGGCTATCTTCACAGAGATACACAAAAACATAAGGCAGGTTGGCTTCAAAAATACCCATTTCAAGGCAACGCACATACAGCCAATCTTTGGTATCCACTCCATCTGCGGGCAATGTGTGTTTTGGGGCGCGGATTTGTCCTTTGATGAGATGACTCAAAGGGATACAAGAGAGGAGTTTGCTGTTTTTAGAGGGGGTTATGGGACGCAAATGGGTATCGATACACCCATCTTGTGTCATAAAGACAACTTTATTGCTCCTTTTAAGCCCTAATGTCAAGCCACTCTCCATACAGACACAAAATCACTGCTATCCCCACCCGATTAACCCCCCCCATATCAAGGGCAAATCAAAGCATACTTAATGCTTAGAATTCTATCAAAATCAAGATTA
The DNA here is from genome assembly GCF_002272865.1 of Helicobacter sp. 12S02634-8. Lineage (GTDB taxonomy): Bacteria > Campylobacterota > Campylobacteria > Campylobacterales > Helicobacteraceae > Helicobacter_J. The sequence goes on from NZ_MLAP01000006.1 coordinate 62,996, forward strand.
TTTTACAATGAAAGGTCAGGAAATTTATCCACTATTTTTGTCTAAAGCCAAAAAGTGTGTCAAAAATAAAACCATTTACAGGTTTTGAAGGACAAATATAATCTAAAATATCATCTAAGCAAGGCACGATAAAGCCAAAAGGCACGACAAAAGCTATAAAGCCATAAAAATAATCGCGTGATAAAAATTTCATTAAATAAAGTTAGGAGATTTGTAGGAAATAATGGTCGGAGTAGCGGGATTCAAACCCACGACCTCACCCACCCCAAGGGTGCGCGCTAATCAGGCTGCGCTATACTCCGTTTGCAAAGCAAGGGTGTGATTATAGCACAAAATCACAGAAATCAGAGGAAAATTAGAAACTTTTGCTCCAACTCATATGGTGCTTGTTATGGAATATTTGTTGCTTGAAATCACTTGAAATGAGGCAAATATTTTGCTTTTTGAAGCTTTTCTTAAATTGATAAGGAAATATTGCCGAAATATCGCCAAGGAGAGCATTTGCAAGGAGAGAAATTGAAAGTTTTTATGGTATTTCAAAGCCGTTTGACCTTGTGTGTGTTGGTTGCGCTTTTATCGTGTTGTGTGCTCTTGAGGGCTGAGAAAATCGGGGATATTGCTAATATCGTTGGTGTCAGAGATAATCAGCTCATCGGCTATGGGCTTGTCATAGGGCTCAATGGCACAGGCGATAAGACCAGCTCTAAATTCACGATGCAATCGATTTCTAATATGCTAGAGAGTGTCAATGTCAAAATCTCTCCTGAAGATATCAAGTCTAAAAATGTCGCAGCTGTGATGATTACAGCCTCTTTACCCCCCTTTGGTAGGCAGGGCGATAAAATCGATATACAAATCTCTTCAATCGGTGATGCAAAGTCTATTGAGGGAGGGACTTTGGTGATGACGCCTTTAAATGCTGTTGATGGCAATATTTATGCAATCGCGCAAGGTGCAGTGGTGCTAGGGAATTCGCAAAATATGCTTTCTGGCACGGTGGTCAATGGAGCGACTATAGAACGCGAGGTTACTTATGATCTCTATGACAAGACAGGCATGACATTGAGCTTGAAAAATTCTAATTTTCAAAATGCTATCAAAATCCAAAACACGCTCAATGAGGTCTTTGGCTCAGATATTGCAGTAGCCATTGACCCTAGAACTATCAAGATAGTCCGGCCTGCTAAGTTGAGTATGATAGAATTCCTTGCGTTGGTTCAAGAGGTGCAGGTGGATTATTCCCATCGTGAAAAAATCATTATCGATGAAAAATCAGGCACAATTGTCGCAGGGGTGGGGATTGTTGTGCGTCCTGTGGTGGTAAGCAGTGGGGATATTACCATCAAAATCACACGCGATACTCCCATAGATGGCGATGCACAAAAGCTCGATGCAGACACGACTTTTGACCCAAAAGAAAGCACCTTAAATACTCAAGGCAAGCTCACGACCATCTCAAGTGTTGTCAAAGCCCTCCAAAAGATGGGGGCGAGCCCTAAGAGTATGATTTCTATTCTTGAAGCAATGAAAAGAAGTGGCGCTATCAGTGCTGAAATTGAGGTGATATGATGCGTATAGATACAAAAGGGATTTATGAAAATGCTGCTGTGCAACAAGTGCTAGACCATCGGCCCAATAGCCGTGATGATAAGGTCTTAAAAGAGCAGACAGACGCCTTTGAGGCCTTGTTGCTTAAATTTCTTTTAGATACTTCTTTGAAGCTTGATGACCCCTTGTATCCCAAGCAAGCAGGCGCTGAAATCTATCAATCCCTCTACAAAGACCAGCTTTCTAAAGAGCTCAGTGGGAGTTTTGGCTATAGTCAGTTATTGTTTGATTTCCTCAAAGAGCAGCAACTTGGCAAGCGATAAGCTTTCGGGCAAAAACACACTCACACTCCAAGACACCCCAAAGACTGACACAGCCGATGAAGGGGTAATTGGAGAGTCCTTGCTCCAAAAGCTCGAACCCAAGGATAAGCAAGAATTATTAGAGCGCTTGAACGAATTTATCCTCCAAACCTATAAAATCGAAAAAGAATTCAAAGACTACAAAGCCCTTTATGAGTGGGTGATAGAGATTTTGCCCCAAGCGATATGGGTGATCAATGGCAATGGGAGTTTTTTTTATAAAAATACCTTAGCTGAGGGGCTCAAGCCACTTTTTTCAGAGGCCAAGAAGTTGGATTTTGATGGTGAAGTCAAGGCTGAGGGGAGGACTTATTTGTTCCAAAATAATAGTATTCAAAACAAGCAAATCATCACAGCCACAGACATCACAGCCCAAAAACGCCAAGAGCGCCTTGCTTCAATGGGGCAAGTTTCTGCACATTTAGCCCATGAAATCCGCAATCCCATCGGCTCTATTTCTCTGCTTGCTTCTACCTTGCTCAAGCGCGTTGATAGCACTTCAAAGCCCATTGTCTTTGAGATCCAAAAGGCGCTATGGCGGGTGGAGCGTATCATTGCTGCGACTTTGCTTTTTTCTAAAGACATACAAATCCATAAAAAGCCCTATGCCCTCAATGCTCTTTGTGAGGAGCTAGAAGAGGCTATTGAGCGATACACTTACAGCAAGGTGATTGATTTTAAGTTTGATTTTTCTGCGCAGGAGGCGTGGTTTGACTGGGATTTGATGGGGATTGTGCTCCAAAACTTTATTTATAATGCCATCGATGCGATCGAAGATAGCGAAGTATCCCAAGGCCAGATTGTGATAAAAGCATTTGTTATGGGGGATAAGATTGTGTTTTCTATCAGCGATAATGGCAAAGCTATCGAAAATAAAGCCTTGCTGTTTGAACCCTTTGAAACCACCAAACTCAAAGGAAACGGCTTAGGGCTCGCACTTTCTTTGCAGATAGTCCAAGCCCATAATGGGAGTATTGAGCTTTTAGATACCGCAGAAAAGACCTTTAAAATCGAGCTTGCAAACACCTAAACCCAAAAACTTTTAAAAATAAATCAAACGATAAAAGATGATTGTAGCATTTGGAATGTTGAAATGTGAATTTGGTTTGGATTTATTTACACTTGTGCTATATGATTGAGATTATCTCAAAAGATAAAATTTTTCGATAAAAGGATTTTTCATGAGTAGCGTTAAAATTTTGAAACAACTTCAGGCTGATTCGATCGTGCTTTTTATGAAGGTGCATAATTTCCACTGGAATGTAAAAGGCTCAGATTTTTACAATACACACAAGGCAACAGAGGGAATTTATGAAAACTTTGCTGATATGTTTGATGATTTGGCTGAGCGCATTGTCCAACTAGGTGATAAGCCTGTGGTGACCTTGAGCGAAGCTTTAAAGCTCACTAAAGTCAAAGAAGAAACCCGATCAGATTTCAGATCTAGCGATGTGTTTAAGGGCATTTTGCAAGATTATGAATACCTTGAAAAAGAGTTCAGACAGCTATCAGATACAGCTGAAAAAGAAAACGACAAAGTCACTGTGGCTTATGCTGATGAACAGACTGCTAAGCTCCAAAAAGCCCTTTGGATGCTCAAAGCAGAATTAGCCTAATCGCTCCACCCCTTATTTGAGGGGTGTTTCTTGTATCTTTCTTGATTGTGTTATAATACCTCCATCTATAACTAAAAGCTAGCACTAGGGTTTGTGATGATAAAAATACTCCATACTACCGACGCCGATTTTGAAGTCAATTTCCAAAAGATACTCAATCGTGGGAAACTCGATATCAAAAATGTGCACCAAAAAGTCCAAAACTTACTTTGTGAAATCGCTACAGATGGAATCGATGCAGTTTTAGCACACATCAAGACCTTTGATCGCTGGGCGCCCCAATCACTCCAAGATATTATTATCTCCCCGCAAGCTTGCAAAGAGGCTTATGATGGGCTTGATAGCGCGACTAAAAAGGCTCTGCATACAGCCTATGAGCGTATCTATGCCTTCCATATGAAGCAAAAGCCCAAAACTTGGCTTGATATTGAAGACAATGGCAGTATCCTAGGGCAAAAGGTTAGCCCTATGCAACGTGCTGGTTTGTATATCCCAGGGGGGAAGGCAGCTTATCCGAGCTCTTTATTGATGAACGCTATCCCTGCGATTGTCGCAGGTGTTAAAGAAATCGTTGTTTGCACGCCCACTCCTGATGGTATCTCCCATAAGCTTTTGCTCGCAGCTGCCCATCTATGCCAAATCCAAGAGATTTATGCTGTCGGTGGGGCAAGTGCGATTGGTGTGATGGCATATGGTGTTGCAGGGATTGAGAAGGTTGATGTCATCACAGGACCGGGCAATATCTTTGTTGCCACGGCCAAAAAGCTAGTCTTTGGCGAAGTCGCTATCGATATGATCGCAGGCCCTAGTGAGATTGCTATCATCGCAGATGATGGGGCAAACCCCAGATATATCGCGCACGACCTGCTTTCACAAGCTGAACACGATGAAATGGCAAGCGCTATTCTCATCACTCCAAGCCTATCCCTTGCCCAAGAGAGCTTGCAATTTCTCCAAGAGATTTTACCATCTTTAGAACGCACAGATATTGCCAGAGAGAGTATCACACATCGTGGGGCTATCATCATTGCTAAAGACCTAGAAGCGTGCGTTGCTTTGAGTGATAGGATTGCTCCTGAACACCTAGAGATACTCACGCACAATCCCTTTGAAATCCTCCCTAAAATCCAGCACGCAGGGGCGATATTTTTAGGCGAGCATACCCCAGAGCCAATCGGTGATTATCTCGCAGGTCCCAATCACACACTCCCTACAGGGGGCAGTGCGCGGTATTTTTCTCCTTTAGGGACGGAGCATTTTATGAAAAAAAGTTCTGTGATTAGCTTTTCGACTCAAGCGATCGCAGAGCTTGGTGAGTCTTGTGCGGCTTTAGCACATTTAGAGGGGCTTATGGCCCATAAAAAGGCAGTTTTAGCCAGATTGAAAGGAGCAGAAAAAAATGTGGGAAAACTTTGATGAGCTTGAGGTGCTTGAGGGCTCTCCGATTGAAAAATGGAAAGATGTGATTTTTAATGCAAGTCGCAATCTTGCTTCTATGGAGCTAGAGAGGTTGCTTGAATTGCAAGCTTTTTATGAAGTGGCTTTTGAGGATTTTGAGCTAGAGGGCAGGCTGAGAGAATTGCATATGAAACTGCGGGAAGATACAGCATTTCAAGAAAAGGTCGCCCACCAAAAAAACAATATCGCTATTGAATCGATGGCTAAAATACTCAGTGAAAATGAGTAGGCTTTGCTGGGTCTTGATTTTTGTGCTAGTATCGTGGGGCAAAGAGCCAGTTTGGAGCTTTGACCGCAATATTACTTTGAAAAAAGACCAGATATATCAAGGGGTTGTTTATAAAGACACGATAGAAAAGCCCCTTGTTTTGCGATGGACTTTGTATAAAAATTTTGGGCTTGTGTTGTATGTGAATTATGATGGTTTCCCACATCAATTTGTGCTTTATAGGGATTATCAGAGAGATATGCTGCGTTTGGAGCTTTTTGGAGAGGGGCATTTGGAAAATGCTTCGTATTTGTATGTCGCATTTAGGGACTTTAGCCCAAAAGACCAGAGTGCCAAGCTATGGATAGGAGTATCAGGAGATGCGCAATTTTTGAGAAAATAAGGAGAGCATAGGCAGATGTTAGAGAAAATCCAAGAAAAAATACAGAGTTTTCTGCATCAAGTAGAGGGGGAAAATGTCGCTTCTTTGAGTGCGCAAATGCATTTTGGGAAAATGCTAAGAAGTAAGCTGATTTTAGCCATCTGCCCCCACCACCCAAAGACCCTTGAGCTGTGTGCTATCATTGAGATGATCCAGAGTGCTTCATTGCTCCACGATGATGTGATCGATGCATCACAAATGCGTCGGGGGAAATCCTCTTTAAATGCTGTGTTTGGAGATAAAAACGCTATCATGCTCGGAGATGTGTTCTATGCAAAAGCGTTTTTTGAACTCACCAAGCTGCCCCCACCCATCGCTCAGTGTATTGCAAAATCTGTCATTGAGCTTGCAAAAGGAGAGATTGATGATGTGTTTTTGAGCACACATTTCAACCCCCATAAAGACAAATATCTCCAAATGCTCCAAGACAAAACAGCCTCTTTGATTGCAGCAAGTGCAGAGTCAGCTGCTATTTTAGCAGGGCTTGAAGCGTCAAAATACCGAGATTATGGCCGCAATCTTGGTATCGCATTTCAGATTATTGATGACTTGCTTGATATCACTCAAGATAGCAAAACGCTCGGCAAGCCAGCTATGAGCGATTTCAAAGAGGGCAAGACGACCCTGCCTTATATCCTTTTGTATGCAGCGCTCCCAGAGGAGCAAAAAAAGATTTTGATTTCTTATTTCAGAGAAGATACAATACAAGCACAAAAATGGCTCAAAGAGCATTTTGAAGAATATGGTATCATCGCTTTGGTCGCACAAGAAGCTAGAGAATATGGCCAGAGGGCATTAGCAGCGATTGCCAAAGAATCCAACCCTTTGCTTGAAGAAGTGGTGCAAACTATGATTTACAGGGAGTTTTGATGGAACAGACAGCACAATATTTAGCGATCAGTTTTTCACACAAAAATACTCAAATCGCTACACGCGAAAAGCTCGCCTTTGCCTCTAATGAATCGATAAAAGAGTTTTTGCAAACACTCAAAAACCAAAATCCCGATATCTTAGAAATTCTCTTACTCTCTACTTGCAATCGCGTTGAAATCTACATTTACACGCACAATGCTGAATCCATCACAGACAAAGTAACCACAGCGCTCGCAGCCCTCAAAGACCTTTCAGATAGCTATTTGAGAGAAATCGCAGATGTGTATATCCAAGAGGGGGCTGTCCATCATGTATTTTGCGTAGCTAGCAGTTTGGATAGTATCGTCGTGGGTGAAACTCAGATAGCAGGGCAGCTCAAAAGTGCGTATAAATTTTGCTTTGATAATGGATTTTGCGGCAAGGGCTTGACACGATTGGTGCATTTTGCCTTTCGCTGTGCAGCCCAAGTAAGAAACGCAACACAAATTTCACAAAATGCCGTATCTGTAGCTTCTGTAGCTGTCAAAAAGGCCAGTGCGATTTTAGAAAATGACGCGATCAAAGACAAAATTGCTGTTGTGATCGGGGCAGGTGAAATGGGTGCTTTGCTCAGCAAACATCTTTTGGTCTGTGGGTATCGTATCTTGCTCTTAAATCGCAACAAAACCCACGCCCAGACCCTCGCGCAAACGCTCAACGCCCAAACTCCAAATTCTGTAGAAGTGCGTAATTTTTCTGAACTTTCCACACTCATCAATCAATACCCTCTTTTACTCGTAGCCACAGCAGCCCCTAGCCATATCGTGCTAGATTCTATGATAGAGCCCAGTGATTTCAAGCGCTTTTGGTTTGACCTCTCTGTGCCTAGAAATATCCAACCTCCCTCCATGGAGGGGATCACACTTTTTAGTGTTGATGACTTAGAGCAAGTCATGCACGAAAATCTCGCTAACAGAAAGCGCAACACCACCAAGGCCTATGAAATCATTGGTATTTATACCTTAGAGTTTTTCAAATGGCTCTCAAGCCTAGGTGTTGAGCCTGTCATCAAAAAACTCCGAGATATGGCAAAAGACGCGTCTTTAAGAGAGCTAGACCGCGCTATCAAAAAGGGCTTCCTCCCCAAAGAGTACAAAGAAAATGTGGCAAAAATCCTCCACAATGCGTTCAATATATTTTTACACCAACCCACGATTAATATCAAAAAACTCTCCGACAAAGAAGAAGCTGATCCGATTATCGAGGCCATCAAAGGGGTTTTTGGTATCGATGATGAAGCCATATTGATCAATCGCTATAAATGTGAATATGACACGATTTTGAACTGATTAATCATTTAAAGCAAAGGATATTGATGCGATTTTCCCAGACTTTTATCCCCACAACCAAAGAAAGCCCCAAAGATGCGATATTAAAGAGCCATCAGTTTTTAATTCGTGGAGGGTTTATCCATCAGATTGGCTCAGGGATTTATGATTTTTTGCCCTTAGGCAAGCGTGTTTTAGACAAGATCACCCAAATCATCAAAGAAGAAATGCAGGCTGCAGGCTCTTGTGAGATTATGATGGGTTTTGTTGTGCCTGCGGAGTTATGGAGGGCAAGTGGGCGCTATGAGAAATATGGCAAAGAACTCTTGAGATTTGCAGACAGAAAAGACAATGAATTTATCCTCGGACCAACTTATGAAGAGAGCGTGACTGCTATTGTCAAGACCTATGTGAAAAGCTACAAGCAACTCCCGCTCAATCTCTACCAGCTGCATATCAAATTTCGCGATGAACTCAGACCTCGGTTTGGCCTAATGCGCACGCGTGAATTCGTGATGAAAGACGCCTATAGTTTCCACGCAGATACTCAAGACCTCCAGAGAGAATTTACACATATGGAAGCGACTTATCGACGCATTTTCAAACGCTTAGGGCTGGATTTTAGAGTGGTTGAGGCTGATAGTGGGGCGATTGGCGGGAGTGGGAGCAAGGAGTTTGTTGTCTTAGCTGCGTGTGGGGAAGATACGATTGTGATCTGTGAGCAGTGTGAATATGCAGCCAATATCGAAGCAGCCAAGCGCACCAAACGCACCGAGCCACCACACCCCCCAAAAGCTGCATTTGCTAAGTTCCACACGCCTAGTATCGGCACAATCGAACGACTGAAAGATTTTTTCAAAATCGATGGATTTTTCACCATCAAAGCTGTTGTGCGTAAGGCTATCTTTGACCCCAAGACTCACAAAGCCCCAGAATTGGTGTATTTCTTTTTGCGCGGAGATGATGACTTAGAGATGACCAAAGCGCTCAATGCCCTTAACCAGCTAGGGGCTGAGGCGCTAGAACTCCAAGACGCTAGCACAGAAGAGATTGCTAATAGTGGCTTGTTTGCAGGCTTTATTGGCCCTTATGCTTTGAAAAACATCACACAAGCGCATTATATTATTTTTGACACTGATTTGTATGAAGCAAGAGATCTGATTTGTGGGGCTAATGAAAGGGATTATCATTTTGTGGGCGTGGATTTGAGTTTGTTTGAATCCCTGACATATGCAGACATCGCCCAAGTGCGGGTGGGGGATAGTTGTCCGTGTTGTCAGGGCAAGCTTGTGTATCAAAAGGGTATCGAAGTTGGCCATATTTTCAAGCTCAATCAACGTTATTCTGCACCTTTGGGGGCTCATTTCTTAGATAGTTCTGGCAAGAGCTTGCCTTTTGAAATGGGTTGTTATGGGATTGGTGTTTCTAGGTTGCTCCCAGCGATTTTAGAGCAAAAGAGCGATATGAAGGGCTGTGTATGGACAAAGGCCAGTGCACCTTTTGATATTGATATTATCATCTCTCACGCCCAAGACACACACCAAAATACCTTTGCCTCAGAGCTTTATGCAAGCTTACATAGTGCAGGAGTTGCAGTGCTTTTAGATGATAGAGATTTGCGATTTGGTGTGAAAATGACAGATTTTGAACTCATAGGCCCTAGATTTGCTCTGATCGTGGGTAAGTCCTTAGAAGAGGGGCGTGTGGAGTTGGTCAATCGGGAAAGCTTGGAGCGTGAATTCTTAGGTCTTGAGGGCTTGAAGGAAGCGATTCTTTTGAGGTTAGAGAGGGATTGAAATGCCCTTTTTGTATATTTTGATATGGGCGTATTTGGCTCTTGAAGTTTTTTTGATTGTTATTTTTGTGCAAACATATGGCTTTGGGATATTTTTTTTAGAGGTGGTTATCAGCGGCATATGGGGGTTTTTGATTCTTTTGAGCGCACAAGTGAATATTTTAGAGAGTTTATCAAGAGTGTTTGCGCACCAAGTCAATGCTTTTGGCGCTATCAGTGGGAATATTGCTCGTGTGCTAGGAGGCGTGCTTTTGATTATGCCAGGGGTTTTGAGTGATGTATTTGGCGTGCTTTTGTTGCTTGTGAGTTTCCTTGCTTTGCATACATCGCTTTTTTCTCGCTCCATCTTTGCTAGCAAACGCGCAAACACCACAGAAAATGCAAGAGAAAATAGCGATATTATCATCGATGCAGAGATTATCGACACAGAAACTGCCAATACAAATAGCCCTAAAATTCCAAAACAGGAGCAACAATGAGAGAGCTTGTCATCGGGACGAGAGGGAGTGTGCTGGCCTTATGGCAAGCAGAGCATATCAAAGAAAGACTGCAAAAGGAGCTAGGATTATCGAGCCGACTTGAAATCATCAAGACCAAAGGCGATAAAATCCTAGACACTCCCTTGGCTAAAATCGGTGGGAAAGGGCTATTCACTAAAGAGCTTGAAGAAATGCTTTTAGCGCAAAAAATCGATTTGGCCGTGCATTCACTCAAAGATGTGCCAGTCGAATTCCCAGAGGGGCTGGGGCTTGCGTGTATCACGCAAAGAGAAGATGTCAGAGATTGCTTTTTGAGCCATCATTATGCCAACATCACAGCCTTGCCTAAGGGCGCTAGAGTGGGCACAACTTCAATGCGCCGCACTATGCAGCTCAAAGCCATACGCCCTGATTTGGATACTCAAAGCTTGCGCGGTAATGTCCAAACAAGGCTCAAAAGGCTAGAGGACAATGCTTTTGATGCGATTATCTTAGCGCAAGCAGCCCTCAATCGCTTGGGTATCTCAAAGGCTCAAGTGCCTTTTATCACACCACTTTCTACAGAAGTCATGCTCCCAGCGATGGGGCAGGGTGCTTTGGGGATTGAGATGTGTTTAGAGAGTGAATTATTTGCTCAGATAGAGAGATTGGGACATACGCAGAGTGCCTTGTGCTGCGGGATTGAACGCACTTTTGTGCAGGCTTTAGATGGGGGGTGTCAGGTGCCTATTGGTGTGTATGCTTGTGTGCGTGAAAAAAAGGTGATTTTAAATGCTGTGATCGGTCTGCCAGATGGCTCGATTATGCTTGAAGATAGCATAGAGGGTAGGCTTGATGATGGCTCAAAACTGGCCTTGATACTTGCACATCGTATGATCCAAAAGGGAGCTAAGGAGCTTTTAGCCCAAGCGCAGGAGATGGCCTTTGATACATAGCACACCCCCCAAGCCCCTAAAATCTCCAAAGTCTCCAAAATCTCAAGAAACTCCAAAAATTCAAGAAATTCAAAGAGCTTCTCAAGTCCCTCAAGATCCCCAAAGACCCCATAATCTCAAAACCTCCAAAGCCCCTCAAATCGCCCAAAGTTCGCAAAATCTCACAACCCCCCAAGCCCCCCATTTTACTGCAACGCCCTCAGTGTCGCTAGCTCCTCAAGTCTTGTGCGGGCTTTATGGGATTTCTGATGCAGTCCTCACGCCCTATGATAGGATATTTGAGATGTTGGAAAGGGCGATTATGGGAGGTTTGAAGATATTCCAACTGCGCGATAAAATCCATAGCGATACAGACCTTGCCCCTCTTTGTGTCAAGCTCATGCAAGTATGTGCTTCTCATGGTGTTTTGTTTGTCCTCAATGACCGAGCACGACTTGCTCAAGAGCTCCAAGCCCCTGCTTTGCATATCGGTAGTGCTGATGGGATTTTGAGCGATATACGGAAGGATTTTAAGGGTATCATTGGTGTGTCTTGCTATGATAGTCTTTCTCTAGCCCAAGAAGCGCAAGATAAAGGGGCTGATTATGTGGCTTTTGGAGCATTTTTCCCCTCAAGCACTAAGCCCAATGCTAAAAGAGTCGCCCCAGAGATACTTTTAAGAGCTAAAGAAACCATACAAATACCTATCTGTGCGATTGGTGGGATCACTTCTTTGAACGCCCATCAACTCAAGAGCACGCAAATGATTGCTGTGATTGGAGGGCTTTGGCGGGGAGATGTTTTAGAAAATGCTAGAGAGTTGCAGAAGTGTTGGCAAGCTTAGCTGACTATTTAAACACTTAAAAGAGGAGAGGGGCTATTATCGGGGGGGGGGAGCAATAAGGACAGCGAGAAAGAAAGCAAGAAAGAAAAAAAGAAAGGAAAGAGGGGACTTGCCCCTTGTTTTTGCTCCCCCATTATTTGGCTCCATCGTTATTTGACTAGCCCATTATTTGGGTTGCTCCGATTTGCCCCTATGACTTGATTTGATTTGCCCTATTATTTTTTGCCATTATCTTGTTTTGGGATTGGCTTCATTGACACGAATTGTTCGGCTCATAAACTCGGTATTGTCTAAAGCATCGATTGCCTTGAGCGCTTGATCATCTTCCATTTCTACAAACCCAAAGCCCTTGGCTCTGCCTGTATCTCTGTCGCTGATAAGCTTGACAGATACTACATTGCCATACTTGCTAAAAAGCTCTTTGATGTCCTCGTTGGTCGCACTATAGGCGAGATTTCCTACATAAATACTTTTCAATTCAATTCTCCATATACTAAAAATTAGAGGCAGACCTCAACAAACACGGATCCTTTAATGTGTAGGCAGAGGAATCAAGGATACACAACCACCAATAAACTCAAACTTACATACTAAAGTATGGTATAGTAAGCTACTTAAGCTTTAAAAACAATTAAAAAACATTATTCATTACGCAAAACTGATAATGCATCAATACTCGAAGCCTTTTTGGCTGGATAATATGAAGCAGCACAGACAATCAGCACAGCCCCAAGTAATGTCGCACAAAAATCCACCACAGATAGGTCAATAGGGAGCTTTGTGATACCATAAACATCAGCAGGCAAAGAGATAATCGGGAAAGTCCTTAGCACATACAACACCACACCAGAGAGCATAACACCCAGCACTATCCCCCCACAGCCGATACAATTCCCCAGCCAAAAAAATGTCTTTTGGATTTCTTTGGCCCTTGTGCCCATACTCAAAAGCAGTGCAATCTCTTTGCGCCGATTCATAATAACCATCAGCAATGAACTGATAATATTCAATGAAGCCATCAAAATAATCAACATCAGCACGATAAATAACGCACGTTTCTCTAATGCCATCGCAGAAAAAAAGTTGCCATTTTGTTGCCACCACCCCTCAAGCGAAAGGCTTTGATGGGGAATATCATTGAGCGCTAGACGGATTTTTTCTATATCTTCCATTGGCCTGTCTGAATAGATATGGATCCCATCATACACCCCTTGGGGGATATTTTTGATCGCAGCGAGTGCAGAGAGATTGGTATAGATATAACTTGTGTCATATGCCCTAAGCCCTGAAGTGAAGACCCCTCCTATTGCAAATCGTTTCATCACAGGCGAAAGGCTTAACCCCATCGGCTCTAACTGCGTGAAAAACAGCGAGATTTTCTCTCCCACCTCCACTCCAAGCATTTCAGCAAGCCCCTCGCCAACAATCAATGCGAACTTGTCTTGCTTGAACTTTTGGATATCGATATTTTGGATAGCTTTCTGGAGCACACCATTGATTTGTGCTTCTTTTTGGATATCCACTCCAAAGATAATACTCGCTCCCATCACGCCATGCGCCCTTGCTACAGACTGCATACGCACATAGGGGCTAAAGATGAGTTTGGGGAATCGCTCTTGTAGGGATTGGAGCGTTTGGCTAGAAATCCCCTGCCTGCTTGTAGCATATAATGTAATCGGATAATTCATCACAAAAAGCTTTTTTTCAAACTCCTTACTCATGCCGTTCATGATTGCCATCGCCACAATCAAAACCATCACCCCCACCCCCACACCAACAAAGGCTAAAATCGCTGTGATGGAGATAAAGGGCTGTGTTTTATCAAAGCGTAAATAACGTCGGATAAGAAAGCCGCTCAAAGCCATTGGCACACCTTATTCACCCTTATGGGCTAGCAAACCTTTTTTAGGGCCACTTTTCCCGCAGCATTGCTTGTATTTTTTCCCACTATTGCACGGGCAAAGCTCATTGCGCATGATTTTTTTCCCTCCTATGCCTTGTGTGGGATTTTCTTTAATGGCTTGATTTTTGGTCGTTTGATTTTGGAGATGGTTTTCTTGTAAGTTTGCTTGGATCGCTTGGGCATTGTAGTCGAGATTTTCTTGATTCTCTTGGAGTTCTTCTATGATTTTTTGTGCAGAATCTTGGGCTTCTTCGCTTGTGTTTTCAGCTTGGAATTGTATGATATGCAATGTCTTGATTGCCTCTGTCTTGATGGATTCAATCAGCTCTAAAAACAAATTATAGCTTTCTTTTTTGTATTCAACCAAGGGGTCTTTTTGGTTGTAGCTACGCAGACCAATGCCTGTTTTGAGATTATCCATCGTATAAAGATGCTCACGCCACGCATTATCAAGGACTTGCAGATAAATCACTCTTTCGATTTCATTTCTTTGCTCTGGTGTGAGGGGGGACATCTTTTTGTCATAGGACTGCTCAAGTTGGGCTAAAATCGCTTGTTGCACGCCCCCATCATTGACATCAATCACTCCCATGCCCCCATCACTCCCCTCACCCAAAGCCCCATCAAGCACCACTTCTAGCCCAAAATCTTCTTTGATAATCGCCCGCAGTGCTTCTTTATCTGTATCCACCCCCTCGCCAAAGAGTGCTTGGAGTCTTGAAAGACTCTGTGATAGGGCATATTGACGATTTTCATCGATACGCGCACGCATATCATAGTTGGGATCAAGGAGCTCATTTCTGAATTTATACACCGTTTTTCTTTGCTCATTTGCGACATCATCATACTCCAAGAGGTGCTTACGGGATTCAAAATGCAGATTTTCTACCTTTTTTTGTGCTTTTTCTACAGCACGCGTTACGAGTCCTGATTCGATATGCTCGCCATTATTCAGCCCCAAGCGCTCCATCACGCCCTTGATTCTATCGCTACCAAATATCCTGAGTAAAGGATCTTCTAAGCTCAAATAAAACTGACTTGTCCCCACATCGCCCTGACGCCCAGAACGCCCACGGAGCTGGTTGTCTATGCGCCGACTCTCGTGTCTTTCTGTCCCGATGATATAAAGCCCACCGAGTGCTTTGACTGTATCATCAAGCTTGATATCCACACCCCGACCAGCCATATTAGTTGCAATCGTTACAGCCCCCTTTTTGCCCGCGTCTTTGATAATCTCAGCCTCTCTTGTGTGCTGCTTAGCATTTAAGACCGTATGGGGTATGCGCTCTTTTGTCAGCAAATGGTGGAGTGTTTCACTCTTTTCAATGCTCGCAGTCCCCACCAATACAGGCTGGCCTTTGGCGTGGAGTTCTTGTATCTTTTTAATCACAGCTTGGAATTTTTCCTCCTCGCTTTTATAGACCAAATCATTGAGATCGCACCTTTTGATGGGGACATTTGTGGGGATAGACACCACTTCAAGATTATAGATTTGCAAAAACTCGCTCGCTTCAGTCTGTGCTGTCCCTGTCATACCTGAGAGTTTTTCATAGAGTCTAAAATAATTCTGAAAAGTAATATCTGCAAGTGTCTGGCTTTCTTCTTTGATCGCCACGCCCTCTTTGGCCTCGATAGCTTGATGTAGCCCCTCAGAGAAGCGCCGCCCCTCGCTCAAACGCCCAGTAAATTCATCAACAATGATGACCTCACCTTCTTGCACGACATAATCTTTGTCTTTGATGAAAAGAAAATTTGCCTTCAGGGCTTGATCGAGATGATGGGAAAGCGCGGCATTTTCGATACTATAGAGATTATCAATCCCAAAGAGCTCCTCAGCCTTTTTGATACCATTTTCACTGATAAGAATTACGCGATTTTTTTCATCGATACTAAAATCCTCAGCCGCAGACAGCTTTTTAGCGACCTTATCAGCACTTTCATAGTTTTCCATCTTGCGATTGATAGGGCCAGATATAATCAAAGGCGTGCGCGCTTCATCAATGAGTATAGAATCCACCTCATCGACAATGGCAAAAAAGTGCTGTTTTTGCACCTTTTGATCGAGCGAATATTTCATATTATCCCGCAGATAATCAAAGCCAAATTCATTATTAGTCCCATACACAATATCTTTTGCATAGATTTCTAAACGCGTTGCATCGTCTTTGACCCCTGCTGTAATCACCCCGATACTATAGCCCAAAAACGCATAGAGTGGCTCCATTTCTTTAGCGTCCCTGTGGGCGAGGTAGTCATTGACCGTAACAACATGCACGCTTCGTGCCTCCATCGCATAAAGTGCCACAGCGAGCGTGGCTACAAGCGTCTTGCCCTCTCCGGTTTTCATCTCTGCAATCTTCCCCTCACACAAGACCATTCCCCCAATGAGCTGGACATCAAAGTGGCGCATATTCAAAACGCGTTTAGAAGCCTCACGCGTAATAGCAAAACTATGTTCAAGCACACCATCAAGGCTTTGCGTCTTTTCTTGCACCGACTGCTTGAGCGCCCTAAAGGCTTCTTGCAGCTCCCCATCACTATAGCTCTGATATTTGCTCTCAAGTGCGTTGATAGCCCCTAAGCGCCTTTGGTATTTTCTGATGAGTTTGTCGTTGCGAGTCCCGATCACCGACCCTATGAGTTTTCGTATCATGATTTGCCTTGTGTTGGATTTGCCTTGTGTTGTGTGCCTAGTTTTGAGGCATAACTATTTGGTTTGGATTCTAACACATTTACGATAAAATTCCTCATAAACCATTAAATTCTTCAAGCAAGCAAGGTCAAGTGATGCGACAATCCCGTTTTGTATCTCGATTTTTTTTATTGTGTTTTTCTTTGTGTGTGTGCGCACATCTCTCTTATGGGGCGTTTGCTGATATCAAGAGCTTTCAAGCTGATTTTATCCAAACCGTATCTGCCCCTGACACAGGGACAATCACCTACCAAGGGCATCTCATCGCCCTCTCTCCCCATAGCGTCCGTTGGACTTACACCACCCCAAGCCCCAAAACCATCTACATCACCGACCACACAGCCATCATCTATGAACCCCGCTTATCTCAAGCCACCATCACGCGCCTAGACCAAAAGACCGACTTCCTCTCTATCCTCCAAAAAGCCATTTTGCAAACTGATGGCAGATACCGTTCCCAAGTGGGCGAAACGACCTACTACCTCACGCTCAAAGACGACAAACCCTATCTTTTAGAGTTTCAAGACAGCTTCGACAACACCACCAAAATCCGCTTCCTCCACCCCATCATCAACGCCCCCATCAATGCAAGCGAATTTGTCTTCACCCCTCCAGATGGGATTGATATCATCTCGCAGTAAAAATTTAAAATACAAAAAAGAGTTTTTTAGAGCCTGAAATAAAAAGCCTCTTAGAGGCTAAAGTGGTCTTGGGATTATGAAAAAAATCTATCAAAAAATATGCAAAAATCTACACAAAAACTCGCAAAATAGGTGGTTTTAGAGGAAAATTGTATCAATTAAAGTGTTTTAAAATAAGCTATAAGCGTTATCTTTTGCTAGAATTGATTTTTCTAAAAATAAGCTGATTGCAGTATCATATCAAGCCAAAATATTCTCTAGCTTTTTTCTTGTTAAATCTTTAGATGAAATAATTTTTGGATTTTCTTGCATGAAGTCCGATGTGTCATAAATCTCACTAGCAACAACTATAAAATAACCATCTTTTTGAAGTATTGAATTTACTTTATCTTTATTTAAATCTGTGCCAAGAGTGAATAAAAATAAAGCGTCTACGCTTAGATCATCAATATTTTCATGGTTTTGCTTATATCGTTCTCGCAAGGTTCTTTTTGCCGAAATACCCACTTTTTTATCCTTGATGATAAAAATAAAATCATATTCCATTGCTTGAACTTTATGGGAACGACCCAATAATTTATCCACTATGGGCATTAAAGTCAGTTCTATCCTGCTCTCATAAGAATGCCCTGCTGTGCTTTTTATCGACTGACTCACACTTTCATTGACAATCAACAAAAACATATTATTGCAATGGATCTGATAAATATGGGTAAGCTTTGAAATCTGCATATTTATATTCTTGACTATCTGATTACTCGCAGTTAATAAAAATTCGCTCTTTCTCTCAGTGTTTGTAAGCGCAAAACATAAAAGAGAACTCAATACTTTCTGCCCATATGGCAAGCTTAAATTCTTTGAATCATATTCAATACTGAGCTTATCTAACTTTCCCAATATAAAACGCCTATTTTGTGTGTATGCCTTTGCTTCTGCTAAAATCAAATCTTTAAATAAAATCAATTCTATGCCCACGCTTACCATATCAAACCACATTTTACTATCATTGCCAATCAGGCTTATCAATCCATCATAATCTTTTTTCTTTGTTTCGCTTTTGATGATTTGTGAAGAATATAAAATATCTTTTAATCGCGTGTGATTGTTTTTGTGATTCTCAAGCAGATGGAGCATTTCTTGAAAATCTAAAAGTTGCTTTGCTGTAAAATTGCATTGAACGATTTTCTTTAAAATCGTATAAAAATAAAGATTATTGTCATAAATCTCATCATTGCTTAAAGCATTGTTTTTCAAAAAATACTCCTAAAATTCTTTTGCATCATTCAATGATTTGAATATCTGCTTGGCAACTGCGTGGATCATCTTTACTGGGACAGAGTTTCCAAATTGTCTATAGGTTTGTGTGTCGCTACAAACTATCTTAAATGTATCTGGAAACCCTTGGAGTCTGGCAGCTTCTCGCACGGTTAGTTTTCTTGGATTTTTTCCTTTTTGAGCTATTAGGATTTCGCTACCATCTTTATAATACCTTGCTGAAATTGTGCTTGTATAGGGCGAATTTTCATCAAATAGACAATAACCAAAGCCATTGCCTTTTGCTTTTTGAATCTCTTTTCTGCGTTGGTGGGAAGCCCATAAATGGTCTGAAATTGTATATTTTGGGTCGGGTGATTTTTCTAAAATATCTCCCAATTTAATCTTTTGTTCATGAGGTTGTGGAAAATCAAATGCAACTTTATGGTTCTTAAATCCAACAATGATGATTCTCTCCCTATTTTGGGGCACTCCGTAATCCTTGGCATTTAAAATCTTAAAAAATACTTTATATTTCAAATCCTCTTCCAAAATATTTTTAATCGTTTTAAATGTATTTCCACTATTGTGATTCAATAAACCCTTGACATTTTCAAGCATAAAACATTTTGGTTTGTGAAACTTCAAAATCCTAGCTATCTCAAAAAACATCGTTCCACGAGCGTCTTCAAAACCTTTGCGTTTGCCTGCTATGCTAAATGCCTGACAAGGAAAACCACCCAATAAAATATCAAAATTAGGAATATCAGATTCTTTGATTTGCGTAATATCTCCACTTGGTTTTTCACCCCAGTTTGCTTCATAAGTCTGACAAGCAAATCGATCGATTTCACTCGAAAACACACACTGACCACCCTCAATTTCAAAGCCATATCTAATACCACCAATCCCAGCAAACAAATCAATAAATTTAAATGGTTTTGGCTCGATGTGTTCTCTATTTGACAGAGTATGCATAGAAAATAAATTAGCCCCATCTATATAATTCATTTCAATCCCAATATAAAATTGAAAAAGGGTTAATGCCCTTGATTTGTTGTATTATAGCATAGCCTTTTCTTCCAAGCTACAAACTGCACAAAAACTCGTAAAATAGGTGATTTTAGAGGAAAAAATGTATCAATGTTTAGAATATGATATGCAAGAGAAAAATAGCAATGGTGGAGCTGTGGGGAATTGAACCCCAGTCCAAAAGCCATACCCAACAAGAACCTCTACATACTTAGAGGGAATTGAAAAGTCTTTTTGCCCATAGGTTCAAATCCCCAAAGCCCAAAAGCAAGCAACCTAAATCTTTCCCCATAGACAAGGTAATCTATAGGGGCATCTAGCAGAAATGATGACCTCAATGATGGGCTAGAAACATCTAAAGAGATCAGCTCCTAAGGTTAGTTAAGACTCACGCTACTTTTGCGTAAGCTGGAGCGTAATTTGCGTTATTTGCGTTTATTCTGTTGTGTAGTTTAACGACATACAGTCGGTATGCAGTCCAAGCGATACAGCTCCTGTCGAAGCCAAGTCAGCCCCAAACAAACTAGCCTTAGCAAAAACTAGTCTTTTAAAGTTATCATAAGGCACACTGATTATATCCAAATACAGCTTAATAAAGGGCAGTATAAAATCATTGCTCCATATAATCTAGCGCTTGCTTTTGGCAAATAAAAAAATCAAAGCCACAGCATAGACCACAAGCCCAAATATCCAAAACATATCCACTAAACCAAATATTTTCACCACAGGTTGGGTGATAAATGGCGAGATGAATTGCCCCATAAACAGCGATGCAGCCAAGAATCCATAGGCTTTTGCGCGTTCGTGGTCTGCTGCGAGCATAAAAAGCCATGAGCTATTATTGACCATCATGATTCCAAGCCCTGCGCCCATCAAGATAAAAGAAATCAGAACAATCGCATAACTATGGAACACGCCCACAACAACAAAAGATGTCCCAATCAAAAAAAGTGATAAAAAATAAATCTTAAAAATACTCAAATAATTTCTGAAGCGATTATAAAACAATGAAAATATTGCCATCACCACAGAGGCCACTGCCATAGAAATCCCCACATATGCACTATCCATACCCAAAGTATGCGTGATAAAAAACGGCAACTGCGTGGGGGCTATATAAAACATCGCCATACAAAAAACTCCCAAAAAATACACGGGCAAAAATTTGACAATCGAGAATTTTTCACTTTTTTGTCCATTGACATCGTTATTTGGTCTGTGTCTTGCAGGCTCAAAGAGCATCAAAAAGGCAAAAATCAAAATCAACAGCCCAAATAAATACGCCAAAAAAGGATAACGCCAGTCCAAGCTAGAGAGATACCCGCCTAAAATCAAGAAAAATGCCCCGCCAAATGCCATAAAAAAGCCTTGCATACTCAAGGCCTTTTCTCGCTTGATACCTGTATAATAATCGCTCAAAAGCACGCTCACTCCTGTCATCAAGAACGCTGTTGCTACCCCAAAGATGGCCCGAGATACCAAGAGCAGATATAAATTATCCAAGAAAAATCCACTTGTCCCTGCCAAACTCCAGACAATCATCGCAGGATAAATGAGCTTGAGCCGACCGAAGCGATCGAGCATGAAGCCACTGATGGGTGAAAATACCATAATAAAAAGTGCAGGCAGAGTCAAGATTAGCTTGGATAAAAAAGCTATGTTTTCTACATCTGAAAAATGTGCTTCGAGGGCAGGGAGGCTGGGGGCGATGATGGTGCTGCCTAAAACGGTGAGGGCAGCGATACTAAAGAGTGCTATTTTAAATACAAAACTATCGATATTTTTTGATTGTGAGGCAGAATTTTGTGTGTCCATTGTTGTATCAATCCTAGAAATAAAATATTGTTGTCTATGCAACAAATGTGTCAAGATATAAAAAAACCCGCAAATGCGGGCGAGGGGCAAAGAAGATAGAGGTTAGGCTTTTTTGTGGATATCGTTCATATAGAAATTCACAGAGTTGAGCCCCTCTTTTTTTGCCCATTGGTATGCTTGTGAAGCAAATTTCCAATTGATGTGGCTATAAAATTTTTCCAAATAAGTCGCACGAGCATTTTTATGGTCAATATAATATGCGTGCTCCCATACATCGACAACAAGCACAGGGATTTTGCCATCAGTAGGGGGAGTGGCTGCGTTGCTTGTTTGTGTGATTTCAAGCTTTTGATTGGAGGGGTTATACACCAGCCAGCACCAGCCAGAGCCAAAGAGTGTTGTCGCTGATTTGATATAAGCCTCTTTGAACGCTTCTAAAGAACCAAAATCAGCAATCAAAGCGTCTTTGAGCTCAGCACTGATTTCAGTGGCACTTGGAGCGATACAATCCCAGTAAAAATCGTGGTTATATACTTGCGCTGCGTTGTTGAATAAGCCGCCATTTGCTTTGGTGATGATATCAAACAAACTGCTTTGAGCAAATTCTGTGTTTGCAATCAAGTTATTGAGATTGTTGATATAGGTCTGATGGTGCTTTCCATAGTGGAAATCAAAAGTCACAGGGCTCAAAAAATCTCCCATACTATCTTTAGAATAAGGTAATTCTCTTAATTTAAACATCATATTCTCCCAAATAATTTAGTTGTAAATACTTTGTAATTATAGTCATTTTAATTCTAATTTTGACAAACTCGGTCAAAATTTATTTTTCTCATCAAGGGCGTGCAGCCATTTTAGGTTATTTGCTACTTCATTGCCACTCCTTGCTAAAAGCCCATTGCGTATGGCTTGCAGCGCGTTAATATCTAATGTTTCCATCATCTTTGTGTCTAATAATGTTTCTGTGGCTTTGTCTTGGAAATGATTGAGTAAGGATTGGATCTCTGCTATCAAGCCCTCTTTGGTGACAAACTCCCCGCAAGCCCCAATCAATGTTTCCTTATGCAATGTTTTTTTATGCACGGGCAAGCTCTTGCGTGAGGGCGTGCGTGAATACATCAGTATAGCCCATATTTTGGGGTAGATTTTCCTTGAATTCTTCTAAAATACTCATATAATCACTCAAAGTGATTGCGCCTTTTAAGAGTTCATATTTGAGATATACCCAGTAGGTATTGAGCACATCGCTTTGGCAGTAGGTATCGATTTGGGTGCGTTTTTGTGCCATATCTTGGTGTTTATCATAATAAATCTGATACACCTGATCTCCACTCATATCATATTTTCCCGGTATATTTAGCATTGCGCATACCCCATCAAGCCGCAGATTGCGTGCCATACCAAAATGCCCCAAACTATCGAGCAAATCAGTATGGAAACGTTCAGAAAATCTTTGGCGATAATTTTCCCATTTGCTTTTGTTGTGCGCGATATTGTCTTGTTCATAATAGGCACACACACTCAAGTTATACCGCATGGCACGCAAAAGCAGCACGGGCACATCAAAGCCCCTGCCATTGAAGCTAACAAGCTTGGGCTGGTGCTTGTCAAAAAACTTAAAAAACTCTTGGAGCAAATCCACCTCTTCTAGCTCCCCTGAAGCCTTGGTTGCATTTTTCCCAAAATTCCCTACCTTTTTAAACCTCCCGTGTTCATCAGCGATAACACTTGCAATCGAGATGACTTGATGGTAATAAAGAGGCAAAAAATCGCTCCCGCTTTTTTCTCTCTGCTCTGCCATCGCTTGCTGGCATATTTCTAGCTCAGAGCTAGCTTGGATATGGGGGAAGCTTTTTTGGATCAAGCCCACATCAGGCACGGTTTCAATATCAAATACACAAATCATTTTTTTCCTTTATCTTCATAATTAAATACAGGCAGTCCCATGCGATAATGGATCGCCAAAGTTCGTAAAATCACCCCAAAAATCAAGGTAGAAATACTAGCTATCAGCACATCGATAGCAAAATAATGCACCAAAGCATAATACACTCCAGCTGTAATCATTGCTACTCCAGCATATAGCTCCTTTTGGAATACAAGCGGGATACGATTGCAGAAAATATCGCGTAAAATCCCGCCAAATACCCCTGTAATCACAGCACTACAGACAATGAGTATGAAGCCATATCCCATTTTGCGCGCTACTTCTGCTCCGATGATACTAAAAAGCACTAAGCCTAAAGAATCTAGAAACAAAAACAAAGACTCCAATCGTGTCATCACTGATGGAATTCTTGTTGTTAAAATTGCAGCGACACAAATGATGATGACATATTGAGGGTTTGCTACCCATACAAGGGGATAATGCCCAAAAAGCACATCACGGATAGACCCACCCCCAATCGCAGCAACCAATGCGATAAACATCACGCCAAATAAGTCCATTTTATGGCGTCCTGCTGCCAATGCCCCACTCATGCCCTCTGCTGTAATCCCTATCACATAAAGTATCGTCAGCAACATTGCGACCCTGCCTTTGAAGTTAGCCCAATATACCTAAAATTTCAGTAAAATCTCAGTAAAATATTTTATCCAAAAACTTAAGGAAATGATATGCGTGAAATTATAACCAGATTTGCCCCTTCTCCCACAGGGCATCTCCATATCGGTGGGCTCAGGACAGCACTATTCAATTACCTCTATGCGCGCGCCCATCAAGGTAAATTCTTTTTACGCATTGAAGATACAGATTTAGCCAGAAACTCTATAGAAGCTACAAAAGCGATTATTGAAGCATTTAAGTGGGTGGGGATAGACTATGATGGTGAGGTTGTCTATCAATCTGAACGTTTTGAGATATACCAAAAGTATATACAAAAGCTCATTTCTGAGGGCAAGGCCTATCATTGCTATATGACAAAAGAAGAGCTCGATACTCTAAGAGATACGCAAAAAGCTTGCGGCCAAACTCCAAGATATGACAATCGCTATCGGGATTTTGATGGCACTCCACCAGCAGGAATCCCCCCTGTAGTGAGGATCAAAGCTCCTTTGAGTGGGTGTATAGAATTTGATGATGGGGTCAAGGGGACAATTAGAGTCGATGCAAAAGAGCTCGATGACTTTATCATTGCACGCTCTGATGGCACTCCAACTTATAATTTTGTCGTGAGTGTTGATGATGCCTTGATGGGGATCACTGATGTGATACGCGGGGACGATCATCTCTCTAATACCCCCAAGCAAATCATTATCTATAATGCACTGGGCTTTGCAAAGCCAAATTTTTATCATATCCCTATGATTCTCAATCCCCAAGGGCATAAACTCAGTAAACGCGATGGGGCGATGGGCGTGATGGAATATTTTGAAGCAGGGTATCTCCCTGAGGCGATTTTAAATTTTTTGGTGCGTTTGGGCTGGAGCCATAAAGACCAAGAGATTTTTAGTATGCAAGAAATGCTCGCACTCTTTAGCCCTAAAGCACTCAATTCTTCACCAAGCAGCTACAATCAAGAAAAATTCCTCTGGCTCAATGCCCACTATATACGCCAAAAATCCAATGACGCACTCCAAGAGCTTTTAGCAAAATTCCACGCCCCCTCTCTGCCCACACCCCAAAGGGACGCTCTTTATGCTGCGCTCAAAGAAAGAGTGCAAACGCTCAAAGACTTTGCCCAAAATATCTGTGAAATCCTCCAAACGCCTCAAAATTATGAAGAAAAATCACTCAAATCAATGCAGACTGAAACTTTTGAAAACTTGCAAAAATTCCACGACTCCCTCCAAAATATCCCTTGGGAGAAGCAAGAAGACATCAACCAACACCTCCATCATTTCGCTCAAAACCATGACC
The DNA here is from genome assembly GCF_002272865.1 of Helicobacter sp. 12S02634-8. Classification (GTDB taxonomy): domain Bacteria; phylum Campylobacterota; class Campylobacteria; order Campylobacterales; family Helicobacteraceae; genus Helicobacter_J. The sequence continues at coordinate 88,038 of NZ_MLAP01000006.1, forward strand.
TCAAGCTCGGCAAGCTGATGGCACCTCTGAGGATTGCACTGCTTGGGAAGTCCGGAGGGATTGGGCTTGTGGAGGCTATGTTTGTCATTGGCAAGGCAGAAACACAAAACAGAATCCAGAAATTTTGCAATCTTGGCAAAACCTTAACTTTTTCATAGTAGAATCTTTGATTTTAAAACCACAAAAAAGGATTTTATTGATGAAAAAGCTTCTATCTGTTGCGACTTTGATCGCGTTTTCTTTGAGCCCAATGCTAGCAAAAAACTTTACAATCGATACAGCACACTCTTCAGTGGGCTTTGAAGTCGAGCATATGCTTTTGAGCAAAGTCAGTGGCGAGTTCAACACTTTCAGTGGGACTTTAGACATTGACCCTAAGACCAAAAAAATCAACAAACTCGAGGGCGAGATTAGTATCAGCTCTGTTGATACCAAAAACTCTAAAAGAGATGCGCATTTGAAAGCTGATGATTTTTTTGATATGGCAAAGTTCCAAAAAGCCACTTTTAAAATGACAAAGCAAGAGGGCGATAAACTCTATGGCAACTTGACAATACGAGGGGTGAGTAAGCCTGTAGTATGGGAAGTTGATGTCAAAGGGCCTGTAACAAATCCGATGACTAAAAAAGAAATGATGGCATTAGAAATCAGTGGAGAAATCAACCGCAAGGATTTCCAAGTCGGGACTTCAACGCCTAATGCAATTGTAAGTGATAAAGTCGAAGTCAAAATCCAAATAGAAGCTTCAGAATAATCAACGCACTTGATAACGCAATTAGCAAAAAATAAAAAAGAGGGGATTGCTCCCCTTTTGCTGATTTTTAGTATTTAGTTTTTGATAGATTGTTGGTATTGTTTGTTTTGATAATACTTTATGATATTTGGCTTATATTTTGACCACATTTTAGATAACCCAATCTCTCTTTTAACACACATTAAACACATATTTAAAACATATTAGCACGCAATTTCACTCCAAGGCACATTTTCTCAAAGCCCCCTCGCCCAAAAAAAGTTATAGATAGTCAAATCAGGCAAGCTGACAAACAAGCCTTGAAACTCTAGGAATCTTAAAGAATTATTTTATATAATGCTCTAAATTTTTTAAGGGTATTGATGTTGCGGCTATTTTTTGCGTTATTTCTTTGTATGGCTATCACGCAAGGTTATGAATACAAATACAATCTGGGCTTTGATTTTTATCTCGATAATACTGAAGAATCCCTCCCGTATTGGGATACACGCACGATTTATGGCGTGCGCTTAGCCCCAGAAATCGGTATTGCTTTTGATGGACGCCAATCTTTGATGTTTGGGGGCTATGTCTTGCAGAATATGGGCGAGCAGAGATTCCCTACAAAAGCCAATGTTTCTATCTACTACAGCGCTATCGGCGAGCATTTACGGAGCTATTTTGGCATATTCCCTAGAACGCACTCCATCGCACACTATCCCTTGAGCTTTTTCCGTAATGATTTTTATTTTTTCAATCCCAATATCAATGGTCTGATGTTCCAATACCAGCAGCAAGACCCCACAGACAAATACACAGGATATGCAGAGCTGATTTTTGATTGGTATGGGGGGAATCTTGCTAAACGGCTGGATGAATTTATGGTGCTTGCAGCAAGTCAATGGGATTTTTGGCAAAAATATCTCTATGTAGGTGGGAATTTCTTGATGTATCATTTCAAAAATGATGAAGTCCTCGCGCAAGATGGACATCAAGGCGATACTTATTTGCTCGATCGTATCTATTATAATCTTTATATCGGCTCAAGCTTGCAAAATCTCTTGCCCTCTATGGAAAAAGCGCCTTATATCCAATTTGGGACTTTATCGACCTTAGAGAGAAAGCGGCGTTTGAGCACGGGGCTAGATCCTTTTTATAATGGCTTGGGCTGGCAGCTTGATATAGGAGCGCAATACAAAGGATTTGGTATCAAAAATAGCTATTATTTTGGTAAGCCACAGATGAAATATTTTTCGCAATATGGCGAGGGGTTTTATAGTGGATTGCCCTTTTATCAAAGCAAGCACTATGATCGGGCAGATTTTTATTATGAATACAAAAATGATATTTTGACTGCTCGTTTTAGCATTATTTTTCACTTCACTAACAAGACTATCGCCAATCAAGAAATGCTGACTATCTCACTAGACACACACCAAATCATCAAAAAACTCAAATCACAAATACAGAATTGATCTTAAAACTTAAGGAAGTCAAATGAAATATTGGATATTTTTAGCCATAGCTGTTGTTTTTGAAACGATGGGGACGACATCACTCAAGCAAGCTGCCAACACAGGCAACCACCTCTACACAGGGATTTTTGTCTTGATGTTTGCAGTGTCTTTTACATTTTTTTGGAACGCCCTCAAAGGCATTGACCTTAGCATTGCTTATGCTTCTTGGGCAGGGCTAGGGCTGGTGCTAATCACTTTAGGGGGGATTTTTATATTCAAAGAAGAAATCAGTTTTTGGAAAATATTTTTCTTGACTCTGATACTCATAGGGCTCATTGGGCTCAAGCTGATTTCAAAAAACTAAGCGCTAGCCCCGCAATTGCTCTAGGCGCTCTCTTTTAGTGCCTATGTCTGTAATCTGCACGCCAAAATTCCCATCGACAATAACCACTTCGCCCTTGGCAATGACTTTATCATCTACAAGAATCTCCAAAGGATCATTTGCGAGTTGATTGAGCTCGACAACACTCCCAATATCCATTGATATCACATCTTTGAGAAGCATTTTTTTCTGTCCGATTCTGACTTTGATATTGAGCTTGACATCTAAGAGCATTCCGATATTTTTGATCTCATCTTGATTGAGTAAATGGCTTGGTTGGGCGTGTGTAGGGGCGTCTTGGGGTGGGGCGGGCTGGTTGTTTTCAAAAATCTGGATAAAATCAGAAGTGGCCAATAGGATAAAATTGGATTTGATCGTATGCAAAGAAAAGGAAAATTCATATTTTTTATTGTAAGCTGCTAGGTCAATGGGCGTGATGATAAACTCAACACTACGGCAAGAAAAACTCAGCTTTGGGAGCGTCTTTTGCGAGCCTAGGGCTGTTGAGATTGCACCAAAAATATTAGAATCAATCTCTTTGATCGCATCCAAGTCATCATTATCCATCTCAAGCTTGCTCACACCCTCGCCCCCTACCATCAAATCACTCAAAGCAGTCGCCAAAGAAGCAGGCATGATTAAAGCAATATCGGCATTAGCATTTCCTGTGACATTGATACGCGCGATAGCATAGGGGACAGGCAGTGAAATGGCATTAGAATAATCTGTCTTGATATTGATAATATCAGGAGTTGAGCCGGTGAGCCCCTCGATAGTAGCGATTGCTTCTTGGACAAAAATCTTTATAAAATCGTTCATTGTTCTTCCTCTTCGATGTCATTGACCTTGCTTTTTCGCTGCGCTTCAAGCATTTCAAGGATTTCTTTGACCTTGTCTTTTTCTGTTTTGATCACTTCTTTGATTTTAATCGTTTTGCGATAGCGTTGCAATCCGATACTTGCGAGGTATTTTTCCTTGCCATCGACATTGACAACCACGGTATCATCAGCTGCGCGGTCTAAACGGATAATATCCCCTTGCATTAAATCCAGCACTTCTTTTAGGGCCAAATGCACCCCGCCTAAAAACACAGCGACATTGACCCCAGCCCCTCCAACTAGTGCTTGGAGCTCTTTGTTGCGGGATTTTTTCGAGCTTGTTTCTGAGAGCACTAAATCGCGCCCTCCTAGCCTTGAGAGTATCGTTTCAAGCGAAATCACAGGATAGCACAGATTCATCATACCACTGCTATGACCAATGATGATTTCCATCACCACCATAATGACAATTTCATTTTGCGCAACAATCTGCACGACATTAGCACTAGATTCTTTAGCATCGACTGTGGGAAAAATCTCTGTGATAGGCGACCAAGCGTCCTTGAGCGTTTGCATGATTTGTCTTAGGATAGTGTCTAAAAGATTGAGCTCGATATCACTGAATTCTCTGGAGTGGTCATAAGGATCGCCTTTCCCTCCCAAAAGCCTATCAATCATGGGGAACGCAATGCTTGGGTTGATTTCTAAAACCCCTGTGCCATCCATGGGCTTCATCGAAAAGACATTAAAACTAGTCGGACTAGGCAAGCTCATCAAAAATTCTCCATAAGTCATCTGATCGACACTATGCAGCTGGATCTCAACGATACTACGCATGATTGCAGAGATCTGACTAGAGAGATTGCGTGCCATTTTATCGTGGATACTTCTGAAAGCCCGTAACTGCTCTTTGCTGACACGATTGGGGCGTTTGAAATCATAGAGAGTTACTTGCTTTTGATGGACAATCTCGTGTTTTTGCAATGCTTCAGCATCATCGCCCTCATCGACTACTTCAAGAAGCGCATCGATTTCTTCTTGACTCAATATATCAGCCATAATTTTTTTCTCCTAAAGACTTTCTTATTTTCTTGATGACTTCTTTGATGATCTGAGAGATTCTCGATTCTGTGATGTTTAAGACCCCTTTGATTTCATTGAGATTGAGCTCTTCAAAAAAATATAATTGGATAATCAGTTGCTCCCTTTCTGGGAGCGTTTCTAAGATACGATGGATAATGCTAATGAGCTCTTCTTTTTCTAGCTTTTCTAAGATATTTTCTTGCTCGATGATATTGCACTGCTCATCAATAGGCACTAAAGTATAAATATCGGAGGCAATTTTGGCTTCTTTGATTTTTTCGACATCTTCACGCAAGATTTTTGATAAATATTCATTGCTGGGCTCTTCATAAAATTCATTGAAATATTTGGATATTTCATAGTCGATGGATTTTATCAGTTTCCTAGAAGATCTTGAAACAATATCTAGCGAACGGAGATAATCGAGCATAGCCCCATTGACACGCACTTTTGCATAGCCCCAAAATGAATCATTGAGTTTGCTATCATATCTCCTAGCTAGCTTGATGAGCTCCTCTGTGCCGATAGATACTAAATCATTGAGATCAATCGAGCTTGGCACACGTTCTTTGATACGATATGCCATCGAACGCACAGCAGGCAAGTATTGCATTGCTAGCTCATCTTGAGAATATTTGATATGTTGGTCATAGCCTTGGAGTTGTTTTTTGTTCATACTATTTTGCCTGATGTGAGAGCACATCATTTTCTAAAAAATCTGAATTCCCAATGAAACGGCGGATATTAGCCACTTCCTTTTCGCGTATATCAAATTCGTGATCAAAGTAGTCCAATCGCTTTTCTAAGCCACTTTTGTTGAATAATGTCTTGTCAAATTCAATGAACCAAATATACACCGAAACGCTAAAAAGTGCGATCAAATAAAAGCCTATCGTGGATACAATCGTCCAAAATAAAATCAATTCTGGGGAGTCAAGCCGCATGAGCGCAAACACCAAACCCAAAAAAAACCCAAAAACAACAGAAAAGTTAATGAAGTTATTTGGTTTCATCTGACTCCTTATAAATAGCTCAATATCCTTTTAAAGAAACCTGCAAAGCTCTCTTTTGAGGGTTCAAGCATATTGTGTTCCATTTTTGAGGTGATGATTTTTGCAATTTGCTTGATCGAAGAAGAAAAGCCATTGATAGGCTCGATTTTGCAGAGCAATTCTCTGTATTTTGTGGATTTTTTGACCGCATCGCTGCTATAGAGACAGCCCAAAAAATCCAACTGCAAATGGGGGAGATTTTTCTTAGCGACATTTTGGATCTTTTCAAAGACCTTCAAACCCTCTTTAGATGAAGCTGCCATATTGATGAGGACAAAAAGCTCTTGTTTGATTTTTGAATTGATTTTGATAGTCGCATAAGCGTCTGTAATCGCAGCAGGATCGGGGGTTGTCACAACGATGATATGGTCGCTTGCGTTCAAAAAGGCCTGAGTCACCTCGCCGATCCCCGCACCTGTATCAATAATCATATAATCCAAACTATCTAGCAACTTGCTTTCAGAGATAAAACTATCTAAAATATCTTGATTGGCATATTTTAAAATTTCATCGCCACTATCCCCTGCGATGAGATACAACCCCTCTTCAATCGCATAAATCACTTCATCAAATTGCGCTTCCCCTCTGAGGGCGTGCAAAATATTTTTATGGGTCTTGACTCCAAAAATCACATCTAAATTTGCCAGTCCAATATCAGCATCGAACACACCGACCCTATAGCCTAGCTTATAGAGCGCATAAGAGAGATTAGCGCTGATGGTAGATTTCCCCACGCCCCCTTTGCCACTTGTGATAGCGATAAACTTTGTCCTGCCTTTTTGGGGAGTGAGGGTGGCTTTCATCAAGTCATCTAAATTGCTAGCTTGATTCATAGCACCACTCGATTAGGGTTTGAAAATCCATCTAACATACAATCGACCAAATAATCATTGCTCGCTACCATCAAATCCATAGGCACTTCTTGCCCCACGGATAGGTAGCTCACAGGCTTTTTGCTCTCATACACCAACGAAAAGAGATTACCCAACCCCCTGCTTTCATCGAGCTTGCTAAAAATCAAAGTATCAATATCGAGCTCGCTAAAAGATTGATAAATATCCCTCAAATCCTCGTATTTTGTCGTTGCTGAAAGCACCAAAGTCACATCGATTTTATAATCATTGTTGATAAATTTTTTTAACATATTGATTTTTTGCTTATCGTGCTGGGAGTGCCCTGCAGTATCGACTAAAATATAATCACAATAGCGCAGCGCATCGATTTCTTTCAAAAAATCTTCAGGTTCAATGACTGTTTCAATGCTGATTTTCATCTTCCTAGCATACCAAGTGAGCTGCTCTAAAGCCCCAATACGATAGGTATCTAATGTGATGATACCGACTTTATATTTTTTGTCTAACATCTTAGAATACCTTGCTGCAAGCTTTGCTAGTGTGGTTGTTTTCCCCACGCCTGTAGGGCCTACGAGCATCATGATTTTTTTAGTCCCTATGTCTAAATGCTCGCTGCGGCAATAGATCATCTTACGCAGCACCTCACGGAAATAGCGCTTGACCCTCAAAGAATTTTCGCGCATTTTTAAAGGCATGAGCTCCAGACTCAATTGCATGATTTCATCGAGATGGCTTTTATGCATGCCACTATTTTTAGAAATGCGATAGATTTCAGCAAACTCTTGGGGGATCAGAGGGGGCTCATTTTTCGGGGCTTTTTCGTCCCAAAACATATTTTGTATCAGCTTGATTTTATCATTGATTTGATCGAGCTCGACTTTGATTTGCTTGAGCTCTTTGGTGTCATTTTGCTGGTGTAGGCTTCTTTCTTCTTGTCTTCTGATGAGCTTGTTTTCAAGCCTTAAATCAAGCGTGCTAGGGGCACTAGGCACAATCACAGGCTCTTGGGGCTTGGGGCTTTGAGTGGGCTTGATACCTGCTATTTTGCTGATTTCTCTGACAGCATCTGAGAGTTGGATTGTCACATCATCATAGGGAGTTTTGGAGTCTTTTTTCTTTTTATCCATATTTTTTTCTAAAATCTCATCTAAGCGCTTTTGGATACTATTTTTAGGTGGTGGGATGATTTCAGAGCTTTCTTGCTCCTCCCTCTCATCTCCCTCAACAGCTACAACGATTTCATAAAGCCCTGGCTGGGTCATTGTCTTTTTTCTGATTTCTTTTGTCTTGACCACTAGGGCATCTTCGCCGTGCTTGTTTTGTGCAGTTTTTAGGGCTTCTGCAGCTGTTTCACCACCATAGGTATAAAGTTTCATTTCCATCTCTTTTGAGTTAAATATTCTAAAAATAGCGGCACTAAGACGGATTCTCTTTGGTGCCATTTGGAATGTGGTATTTTAAGATAAGGACGCTTTAAAATCAAATCATTGAAAAAAATAATATCAAGATCGAGTTTTCTCGGAGCATTTTTAAAAGCTCGCTTTTTAGGGCGCCCAAATCGCCGCTCCAGATAAAACACTAATCCAAAAATCTCACACACGCCCAATCGTGTAGCTAGTGTGATGGTAGCGTTATAAAAGTCATTTTGATTTTTATAGCCAAAGGGAGGGTTTTGATAGATAGGGGAGGTCGATAGGATCGAAAAATTTTTATTACGCATAAACCACCTCCACAGATGCATAAAACACCGCTTGCAATCCCCCACATTCCCGCCAATCCCTAGAGTGATAGTATAAGGGAGTTTGCTATCAATAGACCTTTGATAAGGGAAAAAATAAGAAAAATACAAAGCCCTCATCACGCCCCCATTGCTGATCCCCTCAAAAGTCTAAAGAACCACAGCCCTACCATCTTCCACCACGACCAAATCCTCGATACGCACACCATAGCGATTGGGGATATAAATACCTGGCTCAATGGAAAATACCATACCATCTTCGATGATTGTTTCACTCTTTTTGGAGATAAAGGGTAGCTCGTGGATATCTAAGCCAATGCCATGCCCTGTGCTATGGATAAAATATTTTCCATAGCCTGCTTTGTCGATCACCTCTCTGGCGATCCCATCAATCTGCTTGCCACTCATTCCACTCCTTAGGAGCTTGATAGTTTTTTCTTGTGCTTGCAAAACGATGTCATAGATCTTTTGGAGTTCTTTGTCGGGGAAGTTTTGGTGCTTGCTAAAAGTAATGCCATCTTTGCCAAAAAACCCCGTGCGCGTCCTATCTGAGCAATATCTCTTATAAGCAATCCCTGCATCAAAGAGCAAAAGATCGCCATATTTGAGCTTGACTTTGGGGCTAGGGAGGGCGTGGGGCTTGGCTGCGTTGGCATTGATACCCAATATGGGCTCAAAGCTCAGTCGATAAGTGCCATTGTGTGTCAAATATTTTTGGGAGCGATAATACAGCTCTTGCTCACGCATTAAATGTCCGTGCTTATTGAGATATTTGGCAAAATTTTTATAAGCTTCTTTGTTGAGTTTTTGGGATTTTTTGATCAGCTTGATTTGGTCTTTTGTTTTGATGATTCGTTTGGTTTGGCAGAAATTCCCTATGCCCTCAAGAGTTTTTTTGCTCTCCAAAGAGCCCTTAAGCCTTTCAAACGCTCCCAAAGTGATTTGATGGGGGTCAAAGATGATGTGCTTGATGGGGCTTTTGTTGATAAGAGTGGCTGCTGTGGCGAGTAGGTCGCTTGATTCGATGACTTGAGTTTGGGGCTGGGAGATTGTTTGCTTGGCTTCGAGTGTGTAGCGTGCATCTGTGATAAAAAACTGCTCGTCTTTGAGTTTCAAAAACAAGCCATTATCACAGCTATAGCCACACTCAAAATACTGAGCATTTTCATTGAGGGTAAAATAAGAGGCCTCATTTATCTTTTTTTTCATGTTTGACTTCAGTCTTTGTATCGCTTTTTGACTCATTTTTGAGATCTGATGGATTGTTGGCTTTGGCTTGATGGGTCTGGACAGCTTGAGTTTGAGCTTGGGCTGCCTGTGCTTGTGCGGCTTGGGCGTTTTTGATCGCTTGGATTTCTGAGAGTATTTGGAGCATTGCAATGATAGCCATATGGTATCCAAAAGCCCCAAATCCAGCGATCACACCTGCACTCACAGCACCTGTATAGCTATGTCTTCTGTATTCTTCTCTGGAGTGGATATTACTCAAATGCACTTCGATAATAGGCACACCCGCAGCCATGATCGCATCAGCGATAGCCACAGAAGTATGTGAATACGCCCCTGGATTCATAATAATCCCTGCATAATCGCTCCCTACGCACTCTTGGATTTTGTCGATAATCTCGCCCTCAAAATTGCTCTGGAAAAAATCAACATCAAGATTGTTTTGTTTGGCAAATGCTCGCATATTTTCGTGGATTTGTTGCAATGTCATTGTGCCATAAATTCTAGGATCTCTGTGTCCTAGCATATTCAAATTGGGACCCTGTATAACTAGTATTTTCATGTTTTTCTCCTAATGATTAAAATATCAAAGATTATAACACAAACTATCGCAAATTACAATCCAAAGCTATATCGATGCATTTGGGCTAGTATCTGGCTCAATAGGCTCTTGTGTCTGCGTAGTGGGCTCGTTTTTGGGGGACAAGGAGGGTTGGTCAAAAGGTGGGCCTTTTTTTAAGATTTCTGTGAGTAGGGCTGCTTTTTTGGGAGTCATTTTAGAGAGGATTTTGCCCATATCCTGTGCGCTCAAGGCAAACAAAATCGCTGCAGCCTCCATATCTGGGAGATTTTCTAAAATAGGTGCGGCTTTAGAGTCCTTCATCTTGGCATAAGTCTGTGCTAATTTATTGTCTTTGGCCTCTTTGATTTGTGTCAAAATATCTTCATTTTTGGCAATGAGTTGCTTGATTTTAGCTTGTTGGGCTGTGTTTTTTGCCGTTGCTTCTTGCTCTTTGTTTTCGATTTCTTTGAGCTTAGCGCTCAAGGCCTCCTCGCGTTCTTTGAGCTTGGCTTCTCGGGCTTTGAGGAGGTTTTGTGTGGCGTTTTTGAGGGCTTCTATCGATTGGGTTTTTTCATCAAGCTCTCTGAGTTGCTCGATGATTTCATCTTTTCGTGATTCAAAGATGGCATTGCATTGCAAGAGCTGCACAGAAGATTGTGTGCTTTCAGTGGAAGTGTCTTGAGCTAGGAGGAGCAGGGCAAAAAGGGGAGTGAGGGCTAGGAGTGATTTTTTCACGCATTTTCCTTATGGGGAGCAAAAAGCATCATAGAGATTTCATCAAGATTTTTGATTTCTGTGATTTTGAGATGGCGCAGGGCTTGTTTGATGGCTGTTTCTTGGAGATATTTAATTTTTTCATATGCAATTGAGGCGATTTTATAGGATTCTTGGAGTTTTTTGGCTTTTTGCTTGATAGAAGCAATTTCATTTCGGAGCAAATCCATCTCATAAACAAGTGTTTTTTTGAGTTCATTGATTTGTTTGAAATCCCAAAAATCCCCGCTCTTTGGGACGCTTATTTCTCCGAGCTCTCTTAGGAGCGTATCGAGTGCTTGGAGTTTGCTAGCTAAGAGATTGTTGTTTGCAATGATAGCAATTTCGCTTTTGTTGAGGTCTTGTTTTTTGAGTTGTGCTAGGGAGTCAAATTTTGTTTTCATGTTTTATTTCTATATTTTATTTTCACATTTTGTTTTTGTGGCCACTTCATTTTATCATCATCATAGCACGATGGTATCATCGCGCTCAGGGCCAGTGGAAATGATAGAAATACGCACACCAATGAGTTTTTGAATATCTAAAATATATTCTTTGGCCTCAAGGGGCAAATCATCAAAACACCGAATCCCTGCTGTTTTTTCCCAACCTTTATAGACCTTATAAACAGGCTCTACTCCCTCTAAATCACTAGGGATACTCTCAAGGACTTGCCCTTTGTATCGATAAGCTGTGCATACCTTGATGGTTTCAAGCCCATCTAAGACATCTAGCTTCATCAAGCTAAGCTCGGTGCAGCCATTGATTCTGCAAGCATATCGCACACTCAAGGCATCAAACCAACCACAACGTCTTGGGCGCCCTGTTGTGGTGCCAAATTCAAACCCTTGCTTGCGCAAAAACTCTCCATCTGCGCCAAAGTCTTCAGTAGGGAAGGGGCCATTGCCCACGCGGGTGCAGTAGGCTTTAGAAATACCAATGACTCTATCAATTTCCTTGGGCGAAAGACCACTCCCGCTGCACGCCCCAGAGGCCGTGGTTGTCGAGCTTGTGACAAATGGATAAGTCCCAAAATCAATATCAAGCATACTGCCTTGCGCTCCCTCTAGCAAGATCTTTTTACCCGCATCAACCTCTTTCCAAAGCAAACCTAGAGTATCTGTTACAAAGGGCAAAATCTTAGGGGCATATGCATACAAATAGCTTTCAATCTGCTCATAAGAGGGGAGGGCTATCTGATAAAGGTCTTGCAAATAAGCGATTTGTGCTAGATGGAGCTTTAGCTTTGATTTTAAAGCAGGAATATCTCTCAAATCGCCTATGCGGAATCCACTCCGACCGACCTTGTCTCCATAGCTAGGGCCGATCCCTTTGCCTGTTGTGCCGATGGCATTTTTTAGGGATTTTTCTTTGGCTTGATCGATGATTTGATGATAGGGCATGATGATATGTGCCTTATCGCTGATAAAAAGTCTGCCTTGCAAGCCCTCAAACTGCTCAATCTCTTTGCATAAAGCGTCTAAGGCGACCACCACGCCATTGCCAATGATATTTTTGCACTGAGGATACAAGACCCCAGAGGGCATGAGATGTAAGGCATATTTTTTGCCATCAACAACAATCGTATGCCCTGCGTTGTGCCCCCCTTGGTATCTGATGACATAATCATAATTGCAAGCAAGCCTATCAACAATCTTGCCTTTTCCCTCATCGCCCCATTGAATCCCCACTACAAGATCAGCCATCATATTCCTTTTAAGATATTTTTATCTGATGATCGATGACATCATCAACATAAATCCCAAAGCCACAAGATTCAATCCCCTCAATCGTGTATTTGCCCCCCAATAAAAAGGTATGATTGCCTGCAAACATACGAAACACCAAGTCATTATAATAATCCACAGGCGCAAAATCAAGAGGTGAAAAAATCATATTTTCATAATGGCAATAGCTCGCACACATCGCTAATGCACGCAACTGATCTTGCAAAAATTTTGGTGCAATGGGGATAAAACTCTCTAAATCAGCCTGCGTCTGGATTTTAAGCAAATCAGCGATATAGCTGCCTGAGGTCAAAATATCTTCAATCTGCATTTTTCTGAAAGCTTCCATCTCCACGCCCAAGTCCTCGGCACAAGCTTTGAGAATCTTGACATTTGAGATTTGTAAAATCGGCTTGAGTTCAAAACTCTGCATCATCATCGCTCCCAAGCGCAATATTTGCGGGAACGCATCAGACTCCAAGCACTCTGCACCAATCTGATAGATTTCATTAGTCGGATAGCTCAGCACAGGCTGGATATAAAACCATTTTTTCTGATCTGTGGTTCTGCCTAGGCGTTTGGTGATGATTCTGATTGCATCGATAGTTGTGTCATAGCGCAAGGATATTTGATGGTTGTTTTGTGAGCTCAAGCGAATAATACTGCGATTGGAAAAGTTTTTTTGGTGCTCAAGATAAACAAAAAAGGGCGTGAGGATTTCTTCATAGCCATTTTGGTAGAATATTTCACAAGCGAGATTTTCAATTTTGCGCTTTATCTTAGCCGAAAGACCAAAGTAAAGTTTTGTCCCCTGTGGGATTTCGTGTTCTAAAATCATATTTGTCCTATATAAAAAGAGAATTCACACTTTCATTGTGATAAATTCTTCTGATAACCTCTGCAAACAAGGGCGCTACACTCAAAACCATGATTTTAGAACACTGCTGTTTTAAGGGGATAGAATTACTCACAACAACTTCATCTAAAGCACTTTTTTCAATGCGCTCAATCGCTGGGCCACTCAGCACAGGGTGCGTCCCTAGGGCCATCACTGAATGTGCGCCTTTGGCTTTGAGCACATCTGCAGCCTTACACATTGTCCCTGCTGTATCGATCATATCATCGACTAAAATCACATCTTTCCCCTCCACATCACCGATGATATTCATCACCTCGCTGACATTGGCTTTTTCGCGCTTTTTATCCACAATCACAAGATCCATACCCAGTTGATTGGCAAAATATCTAGCCCTTGAAACCCCGCCAATATCAGGACTTGCGATAATGGGATTTTTGAATCGTTTAGAACGTACATAATCCCGAAAGACAATCGAACCATACAAATTATCGACAGGCACATCAAAAAAGCCCTGAATCTGCCCTGCGTGCAAATCCATTGTGATCACACGATTGATCCCTGCACTCTGCATTAAATTAGCCACGAGCTTTGCTGTGATAGGCACTCTGGGTGCGGCCTTTCGGTCTTGTCTGGCATAGCCAAAATAAGGAATCACTGCATTGATAGAATTAGCCGAGCTGCGCCTAAGCGCATCGGTCATGATTAAAAGCTCCATCAAAGTGTCATTAGCAGGGGCGCAAGTGGGCTGTATGATAAAGACATCTTTCCCGCGCACAGATTCGCTGATTTGCACATTGATCTCCCCATCACTGAAGCGATTGACCATTGCTTTTGATACCACAGCGTCCAAGTGCTTTGCTAGCTCTTTGCCAAACTCTAGGTGCGCACTTCCAGTAAAAATCTTGAATCCTCGCATTTTGCCCCAATCCTCAAACAAATTTTAGTTTATGTGAGTAGGATTATAAAGGATAAGAGTTAAAGGCTTACTTAGAAAGTAAAAATCTTTTAGAGGGCAAAAAACTTACGCTTCCTTTTGCCCCCACCATCTCTCTCCCTCTATTTATTCCCCCCCCCCCTCTATCGCTTGTGCTCTTGTGCTTATAAAAAATCTTTTAGAATAAATATGCTATAGTTTTTGAAAATCAGGGTTTTAAAACAGGTCGCTGCGATGAGAATAATTTGTGTGTGCCTATTCTTTTGTGTTTTTTATTTGGAATTGTATGCAGAAAATTCCCCGCTTGCTTATAGCCTGCCTACTCCAAAGACGATTACAATTCATGCAGCGTGGGAGAGGGTTTTAAGCAATAATGAGGGTATCAAATCTGAAGAGTTTGGTGTGCAAAAAGCCCAAAAACTCAGTCTAGCTAGCAAGCTTTCGTTTTTACCGAGTGTAGATCTTAGCGGCTTTTATGTCCATATGTCTACTCCCATTTCAATGCAACTCATACAAGACAAAAGCGCACTCGCACAGATGTCTGCTCTGCCGATACCGGGTCTTTCAGGGCTTTTGAATACTTTGGGCTCTCCGATTGCCCTCTCCAAGCAAGATATTGTATTGGGAGCTTTGAATATTATTTATCCATTGTATGTGGGTGGGGCAAGAATTTATGCGAGCAAAATCGCTTCTTTGGCTGCTAAAGACGCTGCTGAAGCGCTCAGACTCAAAAAGCTAGCTACTTTTGAAGAGCTCATACGCGTGTATTATGGTGTGGTGCTCAATCATGAGATTTTAGAAGTCCTCCAAAAGATCCAAAAAGGGCACTATACGCATTATCAAAACGCTATCAAAATGCATAAAGCAGGGCAGATTGCTAAAATCGAAGTTTTGGGCGCTCAAGTTGCTTATGATCGAGCTAAAAACAAGACCATACAAGCAGAAAATTCCCTAGAAATCGCCCAACTAGCACTCAATACCATCCTCACATCGCCCAGTAATCTCACGCCCAGCTCACAACTCATCGCACACACAGATAAACCCCTTTTGGGAGTGGAATTTTTTGTCCAAGAAACTCTGTCATCTTATCCCATACTCAAGACACTTGAAAATCAATCCTTAAGTGCCAAAGAGCTCAAAAAGCTCACAATCAGCAAGTTCCTCCCTCAAGTGGGGCTTTTTGGGTCTTATTTGATGAAGGGGCAAGATACAATCCTCAATCAAATGATCCCTAATTGGTATGTTGGAGTCGGCGCAAGACTCCCGCTCATCACTCCAGAAGGACGGATCCAAAAATACCAAGCAGCCAAACTCACCGAACTCCAGCTAGCAGCCAAAAAAACGCAGGCAAGGCAAGATATGGAGCTTTTGGTTAAAAAGACCTACAAGCAAGTTGTTGCAATGGCTCAAGAATATGCGAGCTTGGATTCAAGTATTGCGCTTGCTAAAGAAAATCTCAAGCTCCAAGAGCAAGCCTTCAAGCAAGGTATGGCAACAAGCACGCAAGTTGTGGATGCTAGAAATGCTCTTTTGGGGGTCATGATGGAGCAAAAAACGATCGGGTATGCCTATATCACATCATTAGCAAGTCTAACGGCCTTGAGTGGGCGCTTGGATTTGTTTTTTGAATACCAACATTAAAGAAATTCAAAAACAGGAGAACCTTGAGATGAGAAAAAATCTACAAATAGCCCTAATCATCGTGCTTGTAATGGGGATTGTGGTGTGGTTATCGATGGTATTTATCAAAGCTTATAGTCCCAAACCTCAAGTCCTCCAAGGGCAGATGGACGCAAGGGAATATAGTGTGAGCTCTAAACTTGCAGGCAGAATCGATCAAGTCTTTGTCAAAAAGGGTCAATGGGTCAAAAAAGGCGAGCTGATCTATACAATCAAAAGCCCTGAGCTTTCTGCCAAACTCACGCAAGCCCAAGCAAGCTATCAAGCCGCTAAAGCTATCAGTGATGGGGCTAAAAAGGGTTCAAGAACAGAAACAATCATCTCTGCTAGAGATTTATGGCACGCTTCTAAGGCGATGGCAGACCTCGCAGAAAAGACCTATAAAAGGATACAAGGGCTTTATGATAATGGCGTAGCGAGCTTGCAAAAACGCGATGAGGCATATGCTGCTTTTAAAAGCGCAAAATACAATGAAAATACAGCCTATCAGCAATACAAAATCGCACTAGATGGGGCAAGTGATGAAACCAAAAAGGCTGCAGCAGAAAAAGAGAGGGCTGCCCTTGGGCAAGTGAGCGAGGTGGAGGCATATGTCAAGGACATCAAGGCCTTTTCACCCATCGATGGAGAAGTGAGTAATATTTTGCTTTATAGTGGGGAGTTGAGCCCTGCGGGTTTTCCTGTGGTGTTGGTTATGGATACACAGCAAATGTGGCTTAAAATCAGCGTGCCTGAAGTTTATTTGAGTGATTTTGAGGTGGGGAAGAGCTTTTGGGGTTATGTCCCTGCGTTGAAGAAAAAGATCCAATTCAAGGTCGATTATGTATCGGTGATGGGGGATTTTGCGACTTGGAAGGCAACTTCGAGCACACAAGATTATGACAAAAAAAGCTTTGAAATCCAAGCGAGCCCTATGGACTCTACAGCGGGCTTGAGAGTGGGAATGAGTGTGCTTGTGACACTGCTATGATGAAAACTCTCAGACATACCATCAGCTTTTTTAAATTTTTCAAGCCATATCTATTTTTTCTCACGATTAGCTTGGTTTTGCCCTTGCTTTTAGGAGCAGTGGTGTATAGTATCTTTCAAGCTTCGCTTCCAAGGGAGCTGCCTATTGGGCTCATCGATAAGGATCAGAGCACTTTATCGCTAGAAGTGGGATTTGACCTTGAAGCGACTTCGGTGCTGCATATCAGCAAAAGGTATCAGAATTTGCAGCAAGCAAAAGATGATTTGAGTGTGGGAAACATCTATGGTCTTGTCTTGATCCCTGAGGGCTTTGAACGCAATGTAAGGCTTGGTCGGGGCTCTGAAATCCCTTTGTATTATAATGCGCAGTTTGTGTTGATCGGCAAGGCAATCAATGGGGCTTTTTCACAAGTGATTGCTGCGCTCAATGCTAAGGTCGGTGTTTTGAGGGGTTTGGTGGAGAGCAAGGTTTTTGCAGCTTCCCTCCCTCAAGCCCTCCCTATCAAGCTCAATTTCCACGCACTCTATAATCCCAACAACAACTACGCACAATTTTTATTGACCTTAATTTTGCCTTGTATCTGGCAGATACTCACAGCCCTAGGTATGCTCAATCTCTTAGACAAGCCATCAAAATTTAAATCTAATAGCCAAGCCCTTGGTGTCAATGTGGCGATTTTTGCGTGTTGGGGGGTGGTGATGTTGTGGTTTTTTCAAGGCTTGGGCTACCCGATGGAGGGAAGTTATAGTATTTTATTTTTGGGTGTTTTGGTGCTAGCAGCAAGTATCAGTGGGATTGTGCTTTGTATCCAAGCAGTTTTAAAAGATAGTGCCAAAAGTATCGGTGTCATCGCTGCTTACACAGCACCAAGTCTGGCTTTTGCTGGGATCACATACCCTCAAAATGCGATGGATAGTTTTGCATTATTTTGGAGCCATATTTTGCCGATTTCTTATTTCATGGAACTATATTTGCAGCAGGCAAATTATGGGCTTGATATAGCTGAGAGTCTAAAAACTCTCGCACAAATGCTGCCATTTTTGCTCTTTTGCCCTCTGGGCTTGCTGATTGGCACAGTGCGGGTGGGTGATGGGATTTTTTAGAGTGCTTTGGGAGGAGCTATATGCGATATGCACGCAAACTGCTGTTGTATTTGTCGTGGTGGTGGGCTCGCTTTTATACGCCTTTTTATACCCCGCTCCTTATCAAAATGACATTGTAGTTTCTCAAAAAATCGCTGTAGTCGATGGGGACAATACTTCTTTATCCAGAGAGCTAGCCTTTTTGGTCAATGCAAGCGCGCAAACAGATGTCGCCTATAGGCTCACTGCGATAAAAACTGCTAAAAAGCTCCTAGAACAAGGCAAAATTTATGGGATATTGCAAATCCCTGAGGGCTTCCAATCCAAGATATATAAAGGCATGATTGCTCCGATTGATTATTTTGGTAATGCTTCATACTTTTTGATCTATGGTGCAGGGCTCTCTGGCGTGGTCGGTGCGAGCGATGCGCTCTCAAATGCTATCAAATCCATGCGGGATTTAAGAGCGCAGAGCCAGTCTTTTGCGCCCAATTTAATTCAAGCCGATCCTATCGCACTTTTCAACCCCAATGAGGGCTATATCAACTACGCCCTAGCAGCAATTTTAGTTTTTATCTTGCACCAGACAATGATTGCAGGGGCAGGGATATTGGGCGCTTTGCAGAATCAAAAAAATAGCTTAGGGATTAGAGGGTATTGGAATCAAGTGGGCGCATGCAAGCTAGTTTTAGCAAGAATATGCGCTTTTTCGCTGATTTATGTGGTGTTTTTTCTGTTTTATTTTGGATTTTTATTCCAAATGTATGGTATCCATATCCATTCTGATATAATCTCATTTTGGTCTTTGGGTTTGATGTTTATTTTTTGCTGTGCTAGCTTTGGTGTGCTTTTGGGTGTGGTTATCAAACGCCCTGCCTTACCCACACAGATTATTTTGATTTCTTCTTTGCCTTTGGTGTTTATGATGGGATTTGTATGGCCAAAAGAGCTGCTGCCAAGCTATATCCTTGCTTTTGTGCAGTTTATCCCTGCCTTCCATGGGATCAATGCAATGATTGCACTCAATCAAATGGGTGCTTCTTTGGGGTGCGTGATGGGGCATTTTTATTGGCTGTTGGGCTTGTTTATAGGGGCTGTGGTCTTGAGTGTGTGGGTGATAAGAAACAAAAGAAAATGAGGCATTTGATGGAGAAAAATCAGGTTTTAAAAGCCCTAAAAGACGCCTTTCCTCATACGATACCGATTATGTTGGGGTATCTTTTGATGGGAATGGCCTTTGGTGTGCTGTTAGAAAAAAATGGTTATGGCTATATTTGGGCTTTTTTTATGGCAGTTTTTATCTATGCAGGGGCGACGCAATTTGTGGCCGTGGGCTTGCTGGCTGTGGGGGCTGGGCTGTGGAGCGTGTTTGTGGTGTCTTTGATGGTCAATGCTAGGCAGGTGTTTTATGGTATTGGTATGTTGGGGAAGTTTGATAAAATGGGTAAAAAGCTCCCTTATATGATCCACTCTCTCACCGATGAAACTTTCGCGCTTTTGAGCCTGAAAAAGCCCTCTTCAGGGGTTGATGAGGGATATTTTATGTTTTTTATCGCGCTATTGAACCATATCTATTGGGTGATTGGCTGCGTGGGTGGTGCGTTGATTGGGGCTAGGGTGGGTTTTGATGCTCGGGGGATTGATTTTGTCATGACAGCTATTTTTATTGTGATTTTTATCGATCAATGGAAGCACGCACCCAAACACACGCCCGCTATGATCGGTATTGCAGTGAGTCTTTTGTGTTTGGTGGTTTTTGGGAGTGCGCATTTTTTGCTCCCTGCATTGATGATAATGACGGGGCTTTTGGGATTGTTAAAAAACACATTGGAGTGAGTGATGTTGGATGCAGTGATGATTTTAGTGGTCGTGATGGGAGTGACGATTTTTGCCCGCGCCTTGCCTTTTATGATTTTTAATTCCAAGCATAAAGCACCTGATTTTTTGCTCTATCTAGGAAAGGTCTTGCCTACTGCGATTGTGGGTATGCTGATTGTGTATTGCTTCAAAAATACAGACCTCACAAGCACACCTTATGGGCTCAATGAGCTTTTGGGGCTGATTTGTGTGGTGGGTATGCAGTGTGTATTCAAGATTTCTATTTTGAGTATCCTATCAGGCACAATATTATATATGTATCTGTTGCAAAGCGCTGTGCTTGAAAAGATATTTTAAAGGCTATTAAAATGATTATTAATCGTTATTGGCTTTTGGGACTTTAAAAAGGGGAGGGCTTGATAGGGGCTTTAGAGGGCTTGCCCCTCTCCCTCTATTTTTTTGTTTTCTATTTTCTATTTTTTATTTTAGAGCAAATAGGGGGTTAAGCTAGGGCGTATTTGTAATAAGCTGCGCAAGCTCCCTCAGAGCTAACCATACAGCTACCTAATGGATTGGTGGGCGTGCAGGCCTTACCAAAGACTTTGCAGTCAAAAGGCTTGGCAATACCTTTGAGTATATCGCCACAACGGCAGGCTTTGTTGTCTTTGATAGGGGTTTTGGTGAGTATAGAATCAAAGATTAATTCAGCATCCAAATGGGCATAGGCATTTTTGAGTTTGAGCGCAGAATCAGGGATCTCTCCGAGCCCTCGCCACTCAAAGCTCTCTCTTGTTTGCATTGTTTGCGCGACCATTTCTTGGGCTTTGAGATTGCCCTCCATACTCACAAGGCGCGTGTATTGAATTTCTAGCTTGGGCTGGGCATTGAGAAATTGATGGACTAGTCTTAAGATACTTTCCATCATATCCACAGGCTCAAAGCCGCTCACAACAATAGGGATATTGTATCGCTCCAAAAGAGGGCGATAAATCTTTGCCCCTGCAATCACGCTTACATGCGAGGGGGCGATGAGGGCGTTGATTTGAGAGTCTTTGGCTGAGAGTATCGCTTCTAGGGGTGGGGGGACTAGGACATGGTTGATATGGAAAAAAAGATTTTTGATCCCCTCATTGATGGTTCTTTGGATCAAAGAGGCTGTCATTGGGGTGGTGGTTTCAAAGCCGATAGCAAAATAAACGACCTTTTTATCGGGGTGGGATTTGGCAATTTGGATAGCTTCTAGGGGGGAGTAGATGAAGCGCGCATCGCAGCCTTGGGAGCGAGCGTGCTGCAAGCTGCCTTTGCTACCGGGGACTTTGAGCATATCCCCTAAGGTGAGTAAGATTGTATCAGGTGCTAGAGCGATGTCATAGGCTTGGTCGATACGATTTTTAGGCATCACACACACAGGGCAGCCTGGCCCGTGTATGAACTCAATATTTTCGGGTAAAAGATGATTGAGGGCATATTTCATCAATGTATGGGTATGCCCCCCACAGACTTCCATCACACGGATTTTTTCTGTGAGCTTGGCTGCGTTTTCTTTGATTTCTTTGGCTAGGGCTAAGATTGTGTCTTTGTCACGAAATGCATTGATGAATAACGCATCATTGATAGGGCGTTGTATGGACTTGGTGGGTGGATTGGTGTTGTGTGTTGGTGGTGTTGGATTCATGAGTGATACTCGCTAGCTTGGTCATCTGCTTCCATCGCTGCAATCATTTGTTCATAGAGCTTGATGGATTCTAGCGCACTGCTTGCATCGATTTTACTCACGATATAACCGATATGCAAAAGCACATATTCACCGATAGCGACTTCTTCGCCCATCAGATCAAGGCTAGCTTGGCGCTGCACGCCCATTGTTTCTAAGGTAGCAGAGTTGGTGGTTTTATCAATAGCGATAATTTTAGAGGGGATTGCAAGACACATTATTTTTTCCTTTTTAAAAAGAATGCTTGGAATGATACCCTTGTTTTTTCTTGTTTGCAATAAAATCTTTGAGTGTTTCTAAACTTTTTTTATCCTTAGAGCTTGTCAGCAGCAAGGGGACATTGGGCTTTAGCTTTTGCATATCTTCTTGGACTTGCTGGATACGAAAGCCAAAGTAATCGATCATATCAGCCTTAGAGATCACAACAGCATCAGCGCATAAAAACATCGTGGGATATTTGAGGACTTTATCATCTCCCTCAGGCACAGAAAGCAAGATCATATTGAGATCAGCACCCAAATCATAGCTAGCAGGGCAGACAAGATTGCCTACATTTTCTATCATCAAATATTCCACTCCCTCCAACGCCCCATCGGCTTTGAGTTTATGGTAAGCGCGCTCGACCATCGCAGCTTCTAAATGGCAGGCTTCACCTGTGGCGATTTGTTCTGCAGCGACGCCTTTTTGCTTGAGGCGATCGGCATCTCTGTTGGTCTGTAAATCGCCCTCTACAACGCAAAATTTAAAGTCTTCAAATGCTGCTAACTGCTCTAAAAGCGTGGTCTTTCCACTCCCAGGAGAGCTCATGAGATTGATAGTATAGAGTCCATCTTGTGCGTATTGTGTGCGGAGTTCTTGGGCTTTGAGGTCGTTTTTGCTAAGGATTTTCTCGACAATAGCGACCTCTTTTTTGCTCAAATTGGGATTGTTATGCAGGGAATTTTCTCGGGAGTTCATCAATATTCCTTATAGTTATGGTGTTTGGGGGCATTATACTTTTGGTGGTTAAATATTTGACTATGTTTGCATGACTAAGAGCGCAAATCGCCCCGTAAGCCCATCGCGGCGATAAGAAAAAAGATCTTTAGAACAACAAGAGCAAGCAGGGTGGATCTGGATATGCTCTGGTGGGATTTTCAGCGCTGATAGCTGGAGGGATAAAAGGGCGATGAGGTCAAGATGTGGATTTTGGGTATTTGTATGGACTATAGTATTTGGGGGAGCTTGCAGCGCATAGCTTGGGAAGTCTTTAGCTAGCTTGGGACTGATGGCATAGCAGCATTTACGGATTGAGGGGCCAATGAAGATTAAGAGGTCTTTGGCTGCGCTGTGATAGGTGTTTAGAAGCTTTGTGATTGTTTTTGTGAGGATTGCGTTGCAAACACCTGCGCGCCCTGCGTGGATCAGGGCAAATATCTTTTGGCGGGGGTTATAGACTAAGATAGGATTGCAATCAGCGACCATCACCATACAAGCGATATGTTTTTGCGCGCAAATGAGGGCATCGCCTGAGCCAATCAGACCATCTAAAGGGAGGCTAGAGAGGTCATTGAACTCGATGATATGATCGCTATGGGTTTGGTTGAGCCAAAGTAGGGGGCTTTGTGGGAAAAGGGCATTGCAGAGTTTGGTGCGATTTGATGTGACAGATGTGGGAGAATCGTGGGTATGGTAGGCAAGATTGAGGCTATCATAGGGCTTTGGGCTATGGCCGCCATAGCGTGAACTGACATAAAAAGTAATAGGCAGATCCGAAAACAAGGGGCTTTGAGCACTGGAGTAGAAAATCATCTCTGTGGAGTGGGTGTTTGAGGGCATGAATCTGTCCTTTTGGGGTGGGTGGATTGATGTGAGTCAAAACATTGGGTCAATTTTAACACTAAAATCTAAAGTGCAAATCACTAAAAGGAGAGTTTTTGAAAACGAGCAAGCCAAAAACTACATCTTTTCTTGTCGTTTTGGCAGTTTTTGTAGTGGTGGCTGGATTGGGAGGAGGGATATATACCTTTTATAATGCTAAAGGTTTTTCTTATCTGAGTAACCAATCGAGTGCCTGCAACAATTGCCATGTGATGAACGAGGTGTATGATGATTGGAATAAGAGTTCTCATAAGGAAGTCGCAACTTGCAGTGATTGCCATCTGCCCCATGAGTTGATACCTAAATGGATAGCCAAAGCCCAAAGTGGCATAGGACACGCCTATGCTTTTACTTTTGACAAAAATTTGCCTATGCATTTTAGTGCTACTAAAAAGACTCAAGAGATTGTGCAAGAAAACTGTATCCGCTGCCATTTGCCGTATGTAAAAAATGTCGTAAATCCCACTTTAAGACCTGAACACCAAGACCAGTCGCTCAAATGCGTTTCTTGCCATCAGGGTGTGGGGCATTCACGTGGATTCTAAGCTTAGGAGGAGATAATGAATAACAAGATTTTATGGGCTGTTATCATAGCAGTCGTCGTGGTAGGGGGAAGTGTGTTTTGGCTCAATTGGGATATTAGCCAAAAGAAAAGTGAAACTTCAGGTATCCAAGCTAACGCACAGATGCACTTGAGTGATGATGATCCTAGATTTGATAGTTGGGGGAAATATTTCCCTGATTATTTGGATATGTATCTGAGTGTGGAAAAGCAAACGCCAAAGCCCACTGACTTTGGAGGGAATCTCTCTTATAGCAAGCTGATCCGTTACCCCCAGCTAGCAGTGATGTGGGCGGGGTATGCTTTTAGCGCTGATTTCAACGAAGAGAGAGGGCATTTTTATGCACAAAATGACCAGATGAGCACAGGGCGCAATCATAAAGATTTCTTGAACTCTTGGGGTCTTAAAGCATTTGGTGGTCAGCCTGCTGCGTGTATGAACTGCCATAGTGGTTGGGTGCCTTGGCTGTATAAAAATGTCGCTAAAGGTGATTTTGTCGCTTTCAATACAACAAAATACTGGACAATGATTAAAAATGTGCCACTCAAAGATGGTGTTGCCCCTGATAGTGAGGCGCATAGAGGGCTGCACGGAGGGACAAGAATGGGGATCACTTGCGCTGACTGCCACAATCCTGATGATATGAGCTTGCGTATCACGCGGCCTGCAGCGATTAAGGCAATGATAGCGCGTGGTTATCAGAGCGATCCAATCGCAGGTATCAAAGCCAGCAGGCAAGAAATGCGCACTCTAGTGTGCTCACAATGCCATGTAGAGTATTATTTCCGTCCCACAGGCCAAAAGGTCACTGTGATGGGCGAGTCTATCTCTAAAGATCCCAAGGCAAAATGGTGGGATGGCAAGCAAAAAACCTATGATGAAATCGATATTTGGCGCTCAGGCAATCAGCCCATAGAAATGCAAGCCAATGGGATTGAACTTGTCTTCCCTTGGTCAGAGTGGAAAAAAGACAAGCCCTTTAGGATTGAAATGCTTGATGTGTATTATGATAAAAACCGATCCGTTTTTGCTGATGATTGGATCCATAAAGACACAAAAGCCCCGATGTTAAAAATGCAACACCCTGAATCTGAAATGTATAGTGGTGGGGTGCACGCTGCTAATGGTGTGAGCTGTGCTGATTGCCATATGCCTTATATCCGCAATGGATCTAAGAAAATGTCCCAGCATAATGTGGTATCTCCACTCGATGATATCAACAGCTCTTGCAAAAGCTGCCATACACAATCTGAGAGCTATTTACGCAATCAAGTTGCTAGTATCCAAGAGTCTGTGGCCTTTGATTTACGGAGTGCAGAATATGCGATTGTGAGCTTGATTGTTGATATCAAATACATGCGCGAACAACTCGGCAAAATGCCTGCTTATCAATCTGATGGCAAGCCCGATGATACAAAGATTTCTAAAGCCCTCTCTCCGATACTAGAACTGCACCGCAAGTCACAAATGCGTGCTGATTTTGTTGGCGCTGAAAACTCAGGGGGCTTCCATAATCCCAAAGAAGCAGCTAGGGCATTGTTGCAAGCTGTAGAAATGGCTAAAAAGGCTCAAGTGTTACTCTCTGAAGTCGCTAGCGCTAATCATATTAGTTTCAAAGCTTCTGATTTGGGCTTTGAAGATATGCAGCGCTTCAATCCCGGAGAGCTCAAATGGAAAGCTGATGTCAATGGGCATAAAAAAGGCGATCGTTTCTATGAAGAAAAAGATGTCAATATCGCCCCTCCCAAAGATCTCATTGAACTTGATAAACAAACCAATCCCTTTGATTATCAAGCCTTGGATAAAAAAATCACCACACATTAAATACAATCCTCTCTTTTAAAGGGAGGATTTCTCTACTTCTGCTATAATCTCTTTAACCAAAATTTCAAGGGTATGTTTATGCTGAATAAAAAGATAATGATTGTTTTGCTCGCACTAGGGGCTTTGGTGATTATCGCACTTTTGGGCGTGAGCTATCAGCTTAGCTCTAAAATCAGAGCCGAGCTAGAACTCACGCTCAACGACCATCTCTCCCAAGCTGTCAATACATACACACAAAGGGGCTTAAATATATCATATGCACCTTTTGTATGCTTAGGCATGAGTAGTTATCAATGTATCAGCAAGCACATCACTCTCATCGATAGCCATACAGGCGAGGAAGTAGCCAAGGTAGCAGGGCTTGCATTGCATATTGATGAGATACAAACAGGCTCAATGCAAATCTCTTTAGGGGCAGATCATCTCTCTTTTAGCGGGATACAAAAGGCGATTCAAGAGAGCAAGAACCAAGAATTGCTTGATTTATACACAGTGCTTATGCCTGAGTCTTTTGTCTGCCACGAAAAAGACATCGTTTCTGACAAACACAGCGGTGCAGTTTCTTCCCAGCGCCAATGCACCTTTAAAGCCCAAGGTATCCAATACCGCTATAGCTTTGATGGACGGGTTAAAAGCCCTGATTTTGCTGATAAAACGATTTTAAATGCGATGATTTCATATTATGGCAGCTTGAGTTTATTAGATAAGCTCAGCAGTGGAGAGCTCCAAGCTGATTTTGCTATCGATCATATAGCCTTTGTCCTCACATCTTCTCATCTCAAAGACACGCTCTATCCGATACTAGAAGCCGACTATCGCCAACACCACCCCAAAACAAAAATACCATTTGATACAAAAGCCTATCATCAGGCCTTAGAAAATATCAGAGGGTTTATTGACTTTGGTCTGACCTTTAGTGGGCTTGGAGTCGGGCCATATGCATATGGTTTGCAGCAATTTTTTGATGGGATTGTTGCGATGGCAGAAGGTGAAGTGTCTGAAGTATCAATACAACTCATACCTAAGAATAACCCAGCCCCTTATTTTTCCCTCACTCCTGATACCATCAGCAATCTCACCAAGCTAGGGA
The DNA here is from genome assembly GCF_002272865.1 of Helicobacter sp. 12S02634-8. Classification (GTDB taxonomy): domain Bacteria; phylum Campylobacterota; class Campylobacteria; order Campylobacterales; family Helicobacteraceae; genus Helicobacter_J. The sequence continues at coordinate 114,818 of NZ_MLAP01000006.1, forward strand.
CACAGCAGCGATTGCTTGCAAAGGTTTTTAATCATTATAATCTCCAAGTTAGCACCCAAGCACTTAAAGCCCCAGATAAGCCCGCTAAGCCCTCCAAATCAGATAAATCAGATACTACGCACTGATATGGCGATATGACACAAAGCAAATAGCAATCATAAAAATAGTAAGCTAGATCGATGGAACCAGATAAAAACACAAAAAAAGGCAAAAAAGGTTTTGAACGCGTAGTCGCAGCGTTTTTTTATTCCAAAGATGGGCTGAGCGCAGCTTGGAGAGAGGAAGCAGCGTTCAGGCAGGTCTTGATATTGGCTATTTTGTGTGGAATCGCAGCAATTTTTGTGGGCAGATCGTGGGTAGAGTGGGTCTTGCTTGTTTTGCCTTGTGTGCTTTCTGTTTTGGTGGAGCTCATCAATAGCGCGATTGAAAATGCTATCGATTTTACTAGCACAAACCTCCACCCCCTAGCCAAAAAGGCTAAAGATATGGGGAGTGCAGCCCAGTTGGTGGCGTTGGTCTTTTGGGTGGGCGTGTGGATTGGCTTTTTGTGGTGGAGGTATGTGTAGTTTGCTCCACCCTTTAAGCAAAAATAAGCTAAAATGCAATGATAATTAGAATATTTTGGAGCGATAATGGATAATTTGTTGGACAATACGAGTGTTGTAGATGTGAAGATTGATGATTCCATCAAGGAAAGTTATCTTGATTATTCGATGAGTGTCATCATCGGGAGAGCGCTCCCTGATGCTAAAGACGGGCTTAAGCCTGTGCATCGCAGGATTTTATATGCAATGAGTGAGCTAGGATTGACCTCTAGGGTAGCGTATAAAAAAAGCGCAAGAATTGTCGGAGATGTCATCGGTAAATACCACCCTCACGGCGATATAGCCGTTTATGATGCGTTAGTGCGCTTAGCACAAGACTTTTCTATGCGCCTTGAGCTTGTCGATGGGCAAGGGAACTTTGGGTCTATCGATGGGGACAATGCTGCTGCTATGCGATACACCGAAGCGAGAATGACACAAGCTAGCGAGGAGATACTCAGAGATATTGACAAAGATACCGTGGATTTTATCCCTAATTATGATGACACACTCAAAGAACCCGATGTGCTGCCTAGCAGGATACCCAATCTCTTAGTCAATGGCTCAAGTGGGATTGCTGTGGGTATGGCGACTTCTATCCCGCCCCATCGTATCGATGAAATCATTGACGCGCTCATTTGTGTGCTGGATAATCCCGAGGCTTCTTTAGAAGACTTGATGGATTGCGTGCAAGGGCCAGATTTCCCTACAGGAGGGATTATCTATGGCAAGCAAGGGATTATTGACGCTTATAAAACAGGCAGAGGGCGTATCCGAGTGCGCGCAAAAGTGCATATCGAAAAGACCAAGACAAAAGATGTCATTATCATCGATGAAGTCCCCTATCAGACCAACAAAGCCAAGCTAGTCGAACAAATCAGTGAGCTCGCTAAGGACAAAATCATTGAAGGCATTGCTGAAGTCAGAGATGAATCCGATCGCGAGGGGATTCGGGTCGTTATCGAGCTGAAAAAAGAAGCGATGAGTGAGATTGTGCTCAACCATCTGTATAAATCCACCACAATGGAAAATACTTTTGGCATTATCTTGCTAGCTATCAACAACAAAGAACCCAAAATATTCACACTCAAAGAACTCTTGCAGCTTTTCCTCGCACACCGCAAGACCGTTGTGATCCGGCGCACGATATTTGAACTTGAAAAAGCAAAGGCTAGAGCGCATATCTTAGAGGGACTCAAGATTGCCCTAGACCATATCGAAGAAGTCATCAAGCTAATTCGCGCGAGCAAAGACACCGAAGAGGCTAAAAACGGCTTAATGCAGAGCTTTGGACTCTCAGAACTCCAAAGCAAAGCCATCTTAGAAATGCGTTTGCAGCGACTCACAGGGCTAGAGAGGGATAAAATTGAGCAAGAATATACCCAACTGCTTGCATTGATCGATTCACTCAATGCAATCCTTAGGAGCGAAGAAACGCTCAATGCTATCATCAAAGAAGAGTTATTAGAAGTCAAGGACAAATTCAGCTCACCAAGAAAAACACAAATCGAAGATGATTATGATGCGATTGATATTGAAGATCTGATTCCCAATGAACCTGTGGTGGTGACAATGAGCCATCGCGGCTATGTCAAGCGCGTGCAGCTTAAAATCTATGAAAAGCAAAATCGCGGGGGCAAGGGCAAAATTTCAGGCAATACCCACGAAGATGATTTCATTGAATCATTTTTTGTTGCCAATACCCACGATACGATTATGTTTGTGACTGATAAAGGACAGCTCTATTGGCTCAAGGTCTATAAAATACCTGAAGCAGGCAGAACAGCGATTGGAAAAGCTGTTGTCAATCTCATCAACCTCCAGCCTGAAGAACGTATTATGGCGACAATCACGACTACAGATTTCAATAGCGATAAATCTTTGGTATTTTTTACCAAAAATGGTATTGTCAAGCGCACCAATTTAAATGAATACAGCAATATCAGAAGCGTGGGCGTTCGCGCTATCAATCTTGATGAGGGCGATGCGTTAGTGACTGCTAAAATCATTGACAAAGGCGTTCAAGAGCTATTCATCGCTACTTATCAAGGAATGTGTATCCGATTTAATGTCAATGATGTGCGTGAGATTGGGCGCGTGAGCCGAGGGGTCACGGGTATTCGTTTCAAAGCCAATGAAGACTTTGTCATCGGGGCTACAACCATCACAGGCGACACAGACAAGCTCTTAACCGTGAGCCAAAAAGGTATCGGCAAGCAAACCCTCGCAGGGGCTTATCGCTTGCAGACTCGAGGAGGGAAAGGCGTGATTGCTATGAAGCTCACGCCCAAAACAGGCAAACTCGTGAGCGTAGTCAATGTCGATGATGAAAATATGGACTTGATGGTGCTTACCACCAATGGCAAAATGATTCGTGTTGCTATTGAAGCGATCAAAGAAGCAGGCAGGAATACAAGCGGGGTAAAAATTATCGATGTTGCTGACCAAAAGGTCGCTTATGTGAGCCGCTGCCCCAAAGAAGATATACCCGATGGAGAGGAAAGCGACACTCTGGAGAGCGAGTGAGATTTAAGATTTTATTTTTTGGGATAGTTTGCAGCGTGCTCTTTTTAGGGGCTTATGATTTCCAAACTTGGAAAAACCCTCCACCTGCTCTTCTCCCCCAGCCTTTCCCTCACATAGAGTTGCGCCAAGAAGCCAGCAATGAAGCGAGCAATACACAAACGATAGCACCTTTTTTATTCCCTTTTGATTTTTTTCCCTTAGGGCAGACTCTTGATTCTCAAGCTCTCCTGCCCTCTAACAACGCAGCGCACCCTCCCTTGGGCTTGCTTTTAGGCCCACCTCAGATATTGCCACAAGTTTTGCCAAACGCATGGGAGCTGCCAAGTGGATTTTGGGAAAAAGATGGCATTGCAAAAAAAGAATTTTTGATTTCTTATCGCTTGTATGTCCAAGATGGCATTGCCAAAGGCGATAGTTATGGTATCTCTGAGCCCATCAGGAGTTATGTAGATTCTGGGAGGTATGTGCTTGATTATGTGTGCCGCATTGATACGCATATCGGGGATATTTTGGGCGATGATAATGCCAAAGGCGCCCTCAAAATGATTTTAGAAAAAGAAAAAGATAAAGTGCTGCTTTGTTTGTATAAAAGCGGTGTGCGTATCAATGATGACACTGCAAGCAATGGCACACAAATACAGACAAAAACGCTTTTGAGCTTGCCTGCGCGCGCTGTGGAGACGTATTTAGACAATAGTTTTTTGATTTTAGAAGTTTATAAGGAGAAGAGATGAAGGTGGCTATTATCGAAGATGATATCAATATGCGTAAAGGTTTGGAGATATTTTTTAGCGAAAATAAAGACCTTGAAATCGTGAGTTTTAAGAACCCAAAAGACGCACTCAAAGCACTTGATGAGAGTTTTGATTGTATCATCACAGACATCAATATGCCCCAAATGGACGGGCTAGAGTTTCTAAGAGTCTTGCAAGGGCGCTATGAAGCGATTGTCATCACAGGAAATGCGACCTTAAACAAGGCGATCGAATCGATTCGTCTGGGAGTCAAAGACTTTTTTCAAAAACCTTTTGAACCCGAACTTTTGCTTGAGGCCATCTATCGCACCAAAAAATTCATACAATTCCAAAAAATGCGCCCCAAAACCCCCCCATCTAAGTCCAAAACCCAAGCCCAAGCACCCCATCGTTTCATCGCCACTTCTCCTGCCCTCTCTCTTGCCCAAAAGACTGCAAAAAAAGTCGCTGCCACAGATGCGAGCGTGCTGCTTTTGGGTCCAAGTGGTGTAGGCAAAGAAGTATTTGCGCATTTTATCCATCAAAATTCTATGCGTGCGCAAGCCCCTTTTATCGCTATCAATATGGCTGCGATCCCCGAACATTTGCTAGAATCAGAGCTTTTTGGCTATGAAAAAGGTGCTTTTACAGACGCGACCACGGCCAAAGCAGGGCTTTTTGAGAGCGCCCATCAAGGGAGTATATTTTTAGATGAAATCGCTGAAATGCCCTTTGGTCTTCAAAGCAAGCTGCTCCGAGCGATCCAAGAAAAAGAAATCACGCGCCTTGGGAGCAATAAAACAATCAAAATCGATGTCCGTTTCATCTCTGCGACTAATGCTAATTTAGAAAGCAAAGTCCAAAACAAGGAGTTTAGAGAGGATTTATTCTTTCGCCTCCAAACAATCCCTATCCACATCCCCGCACTCAAAGACCGCAAAGAAGAGATACTGCCCCTAGCGCAATGGAAACTACAATGCACGTTAGAGCAATACGGCTTTGGACCAAAGGTTTTTTCAGAAGAGGCAAAGGCAAAAATGCTCGATTATGAGTGGTATGGCAATGTCAGAGAACTGCTTGCAGTGGTGGAGCGCGCGACGATTTTGAGCGAGGGAGGGCGCATTGAAGAAAAAGATTTATTTTTACAAGGCCGCAGCCCTAAAGAAAAGACTTCTAAAATCGCTGAGCTTGAATCTGCGCTTATCTACGAGGTGTGCGCTTCTTGTGGAGGGGATTTAGAGAAGAGCGCAGCTGTGCTAGGAATGGCACTTGAAGTATTGAAACACAAAATCGCCAAATACAATCTAAACATTTAAGAGATGGGGAGAATTTATCAAGGATTAAACAAAACTATAGTGAATCTGTGCTATGATAGAACTTTTGTAAGTATTTTGGAGCAAAGGCTGCAACGATATGAGGGTTTTGAGTCAAAATAGATATGAAAATTTTGATGGGAAAAAGGTAATTTTTATATGTCAGAAGTGATTGGTATTTTGTGCAATGATGAGGTCTTTGATACGCAAACTGCCCAAGCTGATGGGATTGTGGGCAAAGAAATCTATTTTGATAATTCCAAAGAAGCCTTGAGTATTATCCGACATTCTTGCGCACATCTTTTAGCACAAGCGATCAAAGAGCTGTATGCAGATGCGAAATTTTTTGTCGGTCCTGTGGTAGATGAGGGATTTTATTATGATTTCAAGACAGCGCATAAAATCAGCCAAGAAGATCTCGGGACTATCGAAAAAAAGATGAAAGAGATCGCCAAAAGGGGCTTGCCGATTTTAAAGCAGACCTTAAGTCGCACGCAAGCTATGAGTAAATTTCAAGATGATGAACTCAAGCAAGCTGTGATGAGTAAGATAGAAGGTGATAGCTTTGGCGTGTATTGTCAAGGGGATTTTGAAGATCTCTGCAGAGGCCCCCATCTCCCAAATACGAAGTTTTTACATAGTTTCAAGCTCACAAAACTAGCAGGGGCTTATCTCGGAGGCGATGAAAACGCAGAAATGCTCACACGCATTTATGGGATTGCCTTTGCTGATAAAGAAAGCTTGAATACCTATTTGCACCAAATCGAAGAAGCCAAAAAACGCGACCATCGCAAAATAGGGCTTGAAATGGAACTTTTTAGCTTTGATGAAGAGATCGGCGCAGGACTCCCTATCTGGCTACCCAAGGGAGCAAGGCTTCGTCGGAGGATCGAAGAGCTCTTGACCCAAGCACTCATTATCCGAGAATACGAGCCTGTGCGGGGTCCTGAGATTTTAAAAAGCAGCGTTTGGAAAGTGAGCGGGCATTATGACAACTACAAAGAAAATATGTATTTTACAGAGATCGATGGCGTAGAATATGGTATCAAGCCGATGAATTGCGTGGGGCATATCAAAGTCTATCAAAGCTCTTTGAGAAGCTATCGTGAATTGCCTTTGCGCTTTTATGAATACGGCATTGTGCATAGGCACGAAAAAAGTGGCGTGTTGCACGGACTTTTGCGCGTGCGGGAGTTTACTCAAGATGATGCGCATATCTTTTGCCGACCCGATCAAATCGAGAGCGAAGTGAGTCAAATCATTGATTTCACGCATAAAATCATGAGCGCATTTGGCTTTACCTATGAAATGGAACTCTCCACACGCCCCTCTCAATCCATCGGGAGCGATGCTGTATGGCATATGGCTACAGAAGCACTCAAAAAGGCATTAGAAAGCCGCCATATCCAATACCGCACCGATGAGGGTGGGGGCGCTTTTTATGGCCCTAAGATTGATATCAAAATCACCGATGCCCTCGGCAGAAAATGGCAGTGTGGGACTGTGCAGATTGATATGAATCTCCCCGAGCGCTTTGGACTCCAATATACTGATGGGGACAATACTTTTGCACAGCCCGTGATGATACATCGTGCGATTTTGGGCTCTTTTGAACGATTCATAGCGATACTCACAGAGCATTTTGGCGGGGAGTTTCCGTTTTTTATCGCTCCAACACAAGTGGTTTTGATCCCCATTGCAGAGGGGCAGATCGCCTATGCTGATGGGATCAGAAAGGCTTTATTGACCCTAGGGGCGTATGCAGAGGTGATGGATAAAAATGAAACCCTCAACAAAAGAATTCGCAACGCTGAAAAACAACGTGTGCCATTAGTGGCTATTATCGGCGAAAAGGAAGTCGCCAATCAAACGCTATCTATCCGAGATAGAAGGCTAAAAACACAATATGAATTAAAACAAGAGGAGTTTTTTGATATGGTAGAAACCAAAATAAAAGAGGTTCGTTTTTGAGTAAAGAAGAAGTATTGTTGAACGAAGAGATTGATTTCTCAGAGGTAAGGTGTATCGGAGATGATGGGGAAGTATTTGGGATCATTTCTTCAGCCCAAGCGCAAAAAATTGCAAACTCTAAAGGCTTAGACCTAGTCTTGCTCTCGCCTAATGCCACCCCACCAGTGTGCAAGGTGATGGACTATGGCAAGTATCGCTATCAGGCCGAAAAAAAGCTCAAAGAAGCAAAGAAAAAGCAAAAGCAAATCGAAATCAAAGAAATCAAACTATCCACGCAGATAGCCCAAAACGACATCAACTACAAAGTCAAGCACGCCAGAGAATTTATCCAAGAGGGCAAGCACGTCAAGTTCAAAGTCGTCTTAAAAGGGCGCGAAAACAACGACCCCAAGGCAGGATTAGCGATATTAGAACGCGTGTGTGCGATGGTCGAAGATATTGCTGCGTCTGAAAAAGAACCCAAAACCGAGGGCAGATATGTATCGTGGCTTTTTGTGCCAAAGAAAAAATAATTTTATCTTATGAAAGGAGAACGACAATGCCAAAGATGAAAACAAATCGTGGTGCACTCAAGCGCTTCAAGGTCAAAAAAAACCTCATCAAACGCGGCAGTGCTTTTAAAAGTCATATTTTGACCAAAAAAAGCCCCCAGCGAAAAGCCAACTTGAACGCACCCCACTATGTCCATAGTGCAAATATCGATTCTGTAAAAGCACTGCTTTGCAAGGCTTGATACAGACATAAGGTCAATAGCGGCTCCCCTTTTGAAAAGGGCAAGTTTAGTCCCTAGGACTACACCTACTACAGATAGGTTAAGGAGAAAAAATGAGAGTAAAAACAGGTGTTGTCAGACGACGTCGTCATAAAAAAATCTTAAAGCTCGCTCGTGGCTTTTATAGCGGCAGGAGAAAGCACTTCAGAAAAGCAAAAGAACAGCTTGAAAGAAGTATGTATTATGCCTTCAGAGATAGGAAGCAAAAAAAGCGAGATTTCAGAAGCCTTTGGATTGTCCGAATCAACGCTGCTTGCAGAATCAACAACATCAGCTATTCAAAGTTCATGCACGGCTTGAAATTAGCCAATGTCGAGCTGGATAGAAAAATACTTGCTGATATGGCAATGTGTGAGCCTGAAGCATTTGCTAAAGTTGTAGAAACAGCCAAAAAGGCTATCGGATAAACCACGAGGGTGCGGGGATTTTGAGCCTTATGGCGTTTTGTATGGTATTTATATGGTGCTTTATAAAACGTGGCTCATATCCCGCACCCCTCTCCTTGATTCAAAAGAGAGAAGATTTTTATCAGCTTTAGGGTTTATAGATTGACTTTTTTGATTAAAATGAATATAATTCTGCTTCCAATCCATTATTGGGGTATCGCCAAGTGGTAAGGCACCTGGTTTTGGTCCAGGCATTCAGAGGTTCGAATCCTTTTACCCCAGCCACTTCTTTTACTTGATTGCCATTATATTTTAATCAAAGTTTGTCGCGGGATAGAGCAGTCCGGTAGCTCGTTGGGCTCATAACCCAAAGGTCGGTGGTTCAAATCCGCCTCCCGCCACCATCGCTATTTTCTTATAGATTATTTCTAATCATTTCTAAAATATCCACAGACATTTTCCAAAACTACCTAAATCTTATAGAGTGCTATGATGGCGAGGATTTGATTGATTTTGTTGCTTGAGCGCTTAAAAGGTTTTTGCCTTTGCTCGCCCTAAAGCCAAGGGTGCAAAAAGACAGAGAAAAGACTACAGAAGTGCAAAACCTCTAAAAACGAGTTGAGCGACCAACGCAGTTGGGGCTAACTCTATCCTTTAGGAACGAAAGGGATTTTTAGTCCCTGAAGTGGTCTTTAGGATTTCATAAAGAAATCCCAGATAAAAATTAAATAGATAGGGGGGATAACAGCGAGCTTCCCCTCCATCGTTTGATGATGGTTTGGGAGAAAAAAAGAGTTTTTTCGGGGCTAAGGTTTTGACCCACCCACCCATTATGTTAGGGGAGGATAAACCCCTTTTTTGAAATTGAAAAAGTATTTTTAAAAAAAAGAATATAAAAGTTATTTTGGATTAAAAAACAAGCTTTGGCAAAATAAAAATCAAATACTTTTTTTGCTTACGCATTAAGGGGCTAAAGGGGGCTGATTTGAGCTTTGCACCTCCTAAATCCCCTTAAAAACCCCCTTACCCCTGCCACGCTTAAAGGCAAGGGCGAGCGAAAGCACAGAAAATACCCCTTTTTTTTGAAATTGAAAAAGTATTTTTAGAAATTTGATATAATCCCTATAATCTCTAGCTTTCTTTCTCCCCAAAAGAGATTATCCTAAAAGGGACTACTCACAAGGGATTACTCAAGAGAGATTATCAAAAGAGATGACTCAAGGAAATAAGAAAACAAGAAAGAAAGAAAAGAAAAAAAGATTAAGGAAACAAAGCAATGGATATCACACTCAACCTACCCAAAGAAGCACACAATATTCTTTATAACATTGCTAAAGAACAAAACATCTCACAAGAAGAGCTAGCCAAACAAGCCCTCTTAGAATATCTCGAAGATATCGAAGATTACAAAAAGGGCGAGCTAGCCTATCAGGAGTATGTGGAGGGAGGGCGCAAGGGGATTGCTTGGAATGACCTTAAAAAAGAATTAAATTTATGAAAGTTATCCTAGACAATAAAGCATCCAAGCAATTTAAAAAATTGGATTCGGTTACAAAAGATAGGATAGGTAGCTTTTTTGATGAGCTCCAAACCCTCCCAAACCCACGCCAAAAAGGCAAAGCCCTCACAGGTAACCTCAAGGGCTTATGGCGTTATCGTGTGCAAGATTATCGCTTGATTTGCCATATACAAGACAAAGAATTAATCATCTTATGCTTAGAAATAGACCATAGAAGCAAGGTCTATGAGTAGAGGGAGTTTATCCAAAAAGATTTTCTTTTTTTGCTGATTGACTTGGCTCGTCAAATAGGGTTTTTTGAAAAGAAACAAAAAGTTTTTAGAAAAAGCTTTCAAGCGCTCAAGCAAGTAGCAAACTAAATTAAATCCAAAAATACTTTTTTTTCTAATCTCAAAAAAAGGGGTTTATCCACCCCTACCCCCTCCTTAGCCCCGAAAAAACTCTTTTTTTCGGCAAACCATTATTATACGATGGAGGGGAAGCTCGCAATCCTCCCTCTATTTAATTTTTATCTGGGATTTCTTTATGAAATCCCCAAGACCACTTCAGGGATTAAAAATCCCTTGCGTTCCTAAAGGATAGAGTTATGATAAGCTTTGCTTCTCATCAACTCGTTTTCAGAGGTTCGCACTTCTGTAGTCTTAAATCTGTCTTTTAACACCCTTGCTGAGGGCGAGCGAAAGGCGAAATACAGAAAGACAAAATGCAGAAAGGCGAAAGGCAAAGCTCGGATTGAATCATATTCGCTCGCCCAAAGCCAAGGATTCAAAGGACAAAAATCAAATCCAAAACCTCAATCCCCATCAAAATACACCAACGCTGAACCCCAAGTGAGCCCTCCTCCAAAGGCGTCTAAGAGGACAAGATCGCCTTTTTTGAGCGTTTGGCTTTCATAAATATCATTGATAGCCATAGGGATACTTGCTGCAGAGGTGTTGCCGTATTTTTGCACGGTGGTGATGATCTGGCTTTGAGAGAAATGGAGCAAGTCGCCCACAGCTGCGATGATACGCAAGTTTGCTTGATGGGGGATAAAAAAGTTAATGTCCTCGGGAGTGAGGTGGTTTTTTGCCATAATGTTTTTCACATCGCTAGCAAGCGTTTTGACAGCGAGTTTGAAGGTTTCATTGCCTTTCATTTGCAAGCACTGCACACTGGGCTTTGCGCGCATAAAGTGGCTCTCTTTTAGGGCTCTTGGCGTGAGCAAATAATCATAATAACTGCCATCTGCAGCGATATGCACATCAAGCACGGAACGCTCAAGGCTATCTGTGCTGCCAATCACTGCTGCGCCTGCCCCATCGCCAAAAAGCACGCAAGTCCCTCTATCACTGAAGTCTAAGACGCTGCTGACTTTCTCTGCGCCGACAATCAAGATGTTTGCATACGCGCCTGATTCTACAAAAGATTTCGCCAAAGCGAGCAGATAAATAAACCCCGAGCAAGCAGCTGTGATATCAAAGGCTGGGCGATTTTTGATACCGAGTTTTGCACTCAGTAAGCACGCTGTAGAGGGCATTCCCAAATAATCCGGACTCAAGGTCGCTACAATCACAAGGTCGATATCGCTTGCGTCTAGCCCTGCGCGTTTGAGGGCGACTCTAGCTGCTTGCGTGCCTAAATCGCTGCTTTCTTCATCATCGCTAGCAAAATAGCGCGTTTGGATACCCGTGCGCTTGGATATCCACGCATTGCTAGTGTCTAGGAACTTTTCAAATTCGGAGTTTTCCACACATCTCGATGGGACATAAGAGGCGATGGACTTTAAAGATGCGTATTTTTTCATTGATTATCTTCCATCAATTGGCTATTGATTGATTGTGTGGATTGGCTTGGGCTTTAAAAGCAAAGGCTTGGGCGATTTTTTCACAGACTTGCGACTCGATCGCTCTTAGGGCTTGATAGATGGCACATTCAATGGCTCTAGCGTTGCTCTTGCCGTGGCTAATGATAACGGTTTTATTCACGCCCAAAAGAGGTGCGCCCCCGTATTCAGCGTAGTCCATCTTTTTTTTCAAGTTTGCAAACGCCCCTTTGAGGAGCGCCCCACCGAGCATATGCAGCCACGAAGACTTGATCTCGCTTTTAAGGATATGGCTGATAGCGCCTGCGACCCCCTCAGCAGCCTTGAGCACGATATTGCCACTAAAACCATCGCAGACAATCACATCAACACTGCCATTGAATATATCGTTGCCCTCAACATTGCCTTTGAAAAATTCATAATTTTTCAGGATTTTAAAGGCCTCTTTAGTCAGCTCGTTGCCCTTGGAGTCTTCTTCGCCATTGGCTAAAAGCCCCACTCTTGGGCGTGGATAGCCCATCACATTTTTAGCATATTCACAGCCCATAATAGCAAAATCCACCAAATATTCTGGCTTGCAATCAGTGTTAGCCCCTGCGTCTAAAATCATACTCGGACTATCAGTGATTGAGGGCATTAAGGTGCAGATAGCAGGGCGTGACACCCCTTGTATCCTGCCTATCTTGAGCGTCGCTAGGCTCATCGTCGCCCCACTATGGCCTGCTGATACAAGTGCATCTGCACGCGATTCTCTCAAAAGCTCGCTGCCTACATAGATAGAAGAGTCTTTTCTTTTGGCTGCGACTGCGGCTGATTCTTCCATCTTGATAAAATCTGCGCAATGGGCGATCTCGACCTTTTTGGCAAGCGCACTAGAGATAAAAGGGGCGATCAGATCCTTGTCCCCTACTAAAATGGCTTGAAATTCCTTGTGGCTCAAAGCCCTCTTGACCCCCTCGATGATAGGTGCAACGCCGTTGTCTGCACCCATCGCATCAATGACTATTTTTAACATTGGCTTTTTCCATCATTTCCACGCATTTCCACGCATTTTCTATGTTTTTGCGATACAAATACTCTGTGCATAGGACTTCACGCAAACTGGCTCATTTGTAAGACCCACTGAATTTGTTGATATGGTGGGGCATTTTCCAGCTCCCATCTTTATCGCGTATGGGGCAAGCCAACTTTACTTTATAGTGTGTGCGTCGTTTTGCAGCTCTTGTCTTACTCACTCGCCTATCGGGGACTGCCATTTGAAACTCCTTGTGTTTATTCTTTGGTGTGATAATCCATCTTGATGGACTCTATCTCGCTATGCAAAATAAAATCCATATCAATAAAGCCATCAAAAAACTCAATGACATCAAAGTCATCAAGCTTCAAATTTTGGCTTTGCATATCCCACAAACCATCTGAAATATACAAAACCAAATCCGTATCAATCGCTTGAAAAAACTGCTCCCCACTCAAATCACAAACCACCTCCAACGCCCCTTTCAAAGAAGCGCGCATACAAAAGAGCTTTGATGTCTTGCGCGTGAGCTCTCCACTTAAGGTCACCCCCTCTGACTCTAGGGTAAAGGGCTTGGGAGTCTGCGTGATTTTTCGCATTTCTATTTGCATTAGAAACTAAAAAATCTCCTTTTTTGCAAAGAAAAATTCGATTTCATTTTTAGCATTTTCTAAGCTATCGCTGCCATGAACAGCGTTAGCGTCGATACTTTCAGCAAAATCTGCGCGTATAGTCCCTGCCTTAGCTTCTTTGGGGTTGGTCGCGCCCATCAAATCGCGATTTTTCAGCACAGCATTTTCGCCCTCTAAAACCATCACAACAACAGGCCCACTCACCATAAACTGCACCAAATCCTTGAAAAAAGGTCGGCTTGCGTGGACTTGATAAAAAGCCTTGGCCTCGCACTCAGAAAGATGGATTTTTTTGCTCGCTGCGACTCTTAGACCATTGGACTCAAATCGGTCAATGATTTTACCTGTAACATTTTTTCTGACTGCATCGGGCTTGATGATTGAAAGCGTCTGCTCTTTCATGAATGCTCCTCTTTAAACTTGAAGTCTATAAATCAAGCTGTTATTATAACTAAAATTCGTATGTTAAAATGCTTAAAATGAGAATTTCTTGTCAAAATCTTATTTTTAAGAGTCAAAAAGAGGGTTTGACTGCCCTAAAATTTGATTTTTATGTTTAATTTTATTCTTATTGGGATTTCTTTATGAAATCCTTAAGACCACTTCAGGGATTAAAAATCCCTTGCGTTCCTAAAGGATAGAGTTAGCCCCAACTGCGTTGGTCGCTCAACTCGGTTTTAGGGGATTGGGATTTCTTTATGAAATCCTAAGACCACTCTTTCAGTCTAAAAGCTCTTTTTATTTCTTTCAAAAAAGGGGTTTATCCTCCCCTAACATAGTGGGTGGGTGGGTCAAAACATTTACCCCAAGGAGGTTTTTGCGTTCTTTCAACAAATTACATTAAAGGTTTTTCTCTTTCAAAAGATTTTTTGTTTCTCTTTTCAAAAAAGGGGTTTATCTACCCCTAACCCCTCCTTAGCCCCGAAAAACTCTTTTTTTCGGCAAACAAGGAGGGAAGCTCGCAATCCTCCCTCTATTTAATTTTTATCTGGGATTTCTTTATGAAATCCTAAGACCACTACAGAGAGCTAAGCCCTCTTGCGTTCCTAAAGGATAGAGTTATGATAAGCTTTGCTTCTCATCAACTCGTTTTTAGAGGTTTTACACTTCTGTAGTCTTTTCTCTGTCTTTTTGCACCCTTGGCTTTAGGGCGAGCAAAAGCAATCTTTAAAAACTGCGCCTAAGCAACCAAACTTATTGCATAAAAGCCTTTCTAGTAAGCTCTGCTATCAAAGCAGAACGATTCAAACACATCTCCTTTGCCTTAGCATCAAGAATATTCACAATACGAGTAGGCAAGGTGATATTTACGCGCACAGATTTATCTTCTGTAGGCTCTGGGATAAATTCCCCCCTCCCAAGCATACTTTCAAGCGTAGCCTCAAAAGCATTTTGCAAATCTCTGATAGCCTCCTCTGGGCTTTCTCCATCACCATAAAAAAATGCTACACCCTTAAAATCAGGCATAAACGCCCCATATCCTCCACCATCGCTTTGAGAATGCTTTTTGACAACAATATCATAAGGCAAGTTTAAATAGTAATTCAAATCTTTTTTCATTTCACTCTCCTAAAATAGCACTCAAGACTAGCTTAACATAGATAGCCTTAATGGGCTTGTTGTATGGGATTGTTAGGGTCTGATTGCCTCTATAAAAAGTATGATGACTTCCCTTGATTCTGTCTAAAACAAAGCCATTTTGCTCTAAGACCTTTTTTAACTCCTCAAAACTTATGTTTTTAGGGTTATTTTTCATATTTTTTAAAGCCTTATCTTTGGAACTCACACCACTGCCTTGATTGGATCTATCAGTATATTATACACATTAGTCTTAAATCAACACCCCTTATTGCTATTACTTATATGCTGTTTGTTGGGAGTCTTCTGGTTTTTGAAACCCCCTTACCCCTGCCACGCTTAAAGGCAGAAAAGCAAATGCAAAGGCGAAAGGCAAATACAAAGGCAGAAAACCTCGGATTGCTGTGTCTTTGCTCGCCCTCAGCAAGGGTGCAAAAAGCCAGAAAAAAGACTACAGAAGTGCGAACCTCTAAAAACGAGTTGATGAGAAGCTTTGCTTATCATAACTCTATCCTTTAGGAACGCAAGGGATTTTTAGTCCCTGAAGTGGTCTTAGGATTTCATAAAGAAATCCCAATAAAAATAGATAGGGGGAAGTTGCGAGCTTCCCCTCCATCGCATAATGATGGTTTGGGAGAAAAAAGAGTTTTTTGGGGGTAAAGGTCTTGACCCTCCCACCCATTGTGTTAGGGGAGGATAAACCCCTTTTTTGAAAGAAAGAAATAAAAGTCTTTATTGTTTTGTTAAAAGAAAAGCAAGGGCGAGCGAGGTTACAAGGAAATCCCCTTATCTTTGAAAGCCCCTCTTACTTTACTCTCCCTTAAAGGCAAAGGGACTTACTTCACCTCATACATCACAGCATAAGACTTAGGATTGTTGTCAATGTCTTGGACAATCTTGTCTGCTTGG
>NZ_MLAP01000054.1 GCF_002272865.1 Helicobacter sp. 12S02634-8
TTGCTAACCTCCCTCCTTATGCTATAATACTCCCATAGTAAGGAGTAGATATGGTTATAGAAACAATGAGAGAAGAGTATAGAGAAAAGATACAAGACCTAAGAGAGAAAGGGATTATTGAGACAGAGAATGCTAGGTTTCTCATTTCACTCATCGATAGAGCTAAGCAGACTGATGAACTCATCAAAATCTTAGGATTAGGTACAAGATATACAAGAACAGGATTCCACTTTGATGTCCGATTAGAAAAGAGTGATAACACCATCAAATTCTTTAAAAAGAACACAGCACTTAGCTTTGATCAAGGAGGGATCAAACATAAACTCATCATTGGAGATAACTACCCTGCCCTACAAAACCTACTCATCACTCATAGAAACAAGATCAAAGTGATTTATATCGATCCTCCCTATGGTAAAGATAGTATGGGTAAAAGTGCTCTAACCAATTACGATAATACAATCACTAGAGATAATCTACTCTCCTCTCTCTATACACGCTTACATCTTGCAAGACAATTACTCACTGATGATGGAGTGATCTTTTGCAGTATCGATGATAAAAACCAAGCCTATGTCAAATGTTTATTTGATGATGTGTTTGGTGAGGGGAATTTTGTGGGGGAT
>NZ_MLAP01000055.1 GCF_002272865.1 Helicobacter sp. 12S02634-8
GTGTTTTCAGACTTTCTTGAAACTTGATATACAATTTCCCGCTATACCCCCTCTCCCTCTCACACCTCATCGCACACCCCCTGATTCTTCGCCTCTCCGACATACTCGACATAGCCATCTTTGATGAGTTCTCTGATGAGATTTAGGAGCTCGATATTTTTAAAAATACGATTCTTTTTACTGCAATACACGACATTGCGATAACTTGTGTATTTAATCCCTCGGCTCTCGCACATCTGCGCTTCATTGCCATAATCTAAGATGATTTTATTTTTATTTGGGCGATAATTGCTGTTAATGGCTTTTGTTCGCATTATTTGCCCCCTTTCTCTAGTGTTTCGATTCTCTTCTCTAATCTCTTATTCTGAAAAAACGCACAAAACAAAGCCACTAAAATACATATATTGCTGATAGTTTCTAAGACTTCCATATTCACTCCTTATGGTATAATCAGACACACAAAATGCAAAAGACTTGAGAAGTGGGGTTACCCCCTCCAAATCGCATAGATTTGGTTGATTGCTAAGATTATCAAGCAGATTTTGTAGGTGATGTTGATAATCTTTTCAAGCTTTCTCATTTTGTGCCTTTCGTTTGGATTTAAAACATATCTTGTATGTTTTATG
>NZ_MLAP01000007.1 GCF_002272865.1 Helicobacter sp. 12S02634-8
CCCTGCTTCTATCTTGTCTGTTTGACCATTTTGCATATCTGCCATCAAGCGAAAGACTCCATTAGCGCCATTGATTGTATCGACTTTGAGTGTGCGTGGTGCAAAGGTGGTGGAGGTGAGACGGTGGGAGATACCATCATCAGCAACTTGTGTGAAATCTATCACAGCGAGTTTATCGATATGGGCGTATTGGTTATCGACCACATAAGCTTCATTGTTGGCGTCTAAGGTAGTGATTTGTGAGCTCGCATTTAAGATCCATTTGCCCCCGTGATTGAGATAGAGTTCAATTACAGATCGTGAGCCTCTAGCGATGGATATTCTGCCTTGAAAAAAGCTTTGGGGATTATCAAGATTGATATTGATATTCCCTCTTGAGGTGCTTTCTGCAGAGAGGTCGCCTTTGAGTTGGATAATGTTATTGGGATTCAGAGTTGTTTTCGTGGCTTCATTATAGTTGAGATAGACTGCTCCACTCCCCTCTAGGCTAAAAATCATGCGATAACCCTTGCCATTTTTGCCCGCGCCCCAGCCTTGTGAGGGCTGCATTTGAGAAACATCAATGAATACATTTTTGGTAAATTTGAAATACCCGCCATTGTTGCCATTAGAAGTGAATACACCTCTTTGGATATAGACATCAGGGCTTGCATAGAGATAAAAATTAGTATTGAAATCAAAATTTGCGTTTTTAAAATAATTTTTTGCTTGGGTCATGATCATTCCCTCAATCCCATTAGTCCTAGGGGCTTTTTGGGCTTCTTGGATATTGAAGACAAGATTGCCACCATTGATGGTATAAGTATCGCCGTTTTGACCTCGAAATATAGTCCCCGAATAGCCCAGATAATGGCCTTTTGTCCGCATATTAATCGTCAAAGTGGCGTTGGGATCGATTTGCATTGTATTAAAGCCTTGGAATAAAATGCCTGTGAATTTTGCAGGATCAGCATCAGAATTTTCAAAAGTGTAGTTTTCATTGATGGTAGTATCAGTGCTGTAGTGGGCGTCTAGGGGGTGGAACTCTCCGGTGACCCCAAAAGAAAGGGCAGGAATGACAAACAAAACAACAAAGCCAAAATTTTTGCGTTTAGATGCCAAAAGGATTTCTTTAAATTTGAGATTTTAAAATTATGATTCCATGACTTAGGACTGATGTCAAAAATATATACATCTTTGTATCGACCAATATTAAGTTACTTTTAGACTTTCTTGCACTAAAATTAAGAAAATATTTTGGGGAAACATATGCCAAAAAGAGAAGATATAAACACCATACTTTTGATTGGATCAGGGCCTATTGTGATTGGACAGGCTTGCGAGTTTGATTATTCAGGCACTCAAGCTGCCAAGACGCTGAAATCTTTGGGCTATCGGGTCGTATTGATCAATTCCAATCCTGCTACAATCATGACAGATCCAGAATTTGCCCATCGCACTTATATCGAGCCCATCACTGAAGAGATTGTAGCTGATATTATCCGCAAGGAAAAGATTGACGCGATTTTGCCCACGATGGGTGGTCAGACAGCTTTAAATATCGCAATGAGTATGTATGAAAAAGGCCTGCTTGAGGGGATTGAATTTTTAGGCGCTAAACCGAGCGCTATCAAAAAGGGCGAAGACAGGCAAGCGTTCAAAGAAGCAATGCTAAAAATCGGTATGGATTTGCCTAAAAGTCGCTATGCATATGATGAAAATGAAGCGCTAGAGGCCGCTAAGGCTATCGGCTTTCCTTTGATTATTCGTGCGAGTTATACGCTAGCTGGCGGGGGGAGCGGGGTTGCTTATAATATCGATGAATTCAAAACTCTAGCACAAAATGGGCTTGAAGCCTCGCCTATCAAGGAGATTTTGATCGAAGAATCGCTGCTAGGTTGGAAGGAATATGAAATGGAGGTTATCAGAGATCAAGCTGATAATTGCATTATTGTATGTTCTATCGAAAACCTAGACCCCATGGGGGTGCATACAGGCGATAGTATCACGATCGCTCCAGCTTTGAGCTTGACAGATAAAGAATACCAGAGAATGCGCGATGCGAGCTTTGCGATTTTGCGTGAGATTGGCGTGGATACTGGTGGGAGTAATGTGCAGTTTGCTATCAACCCCAAAACAGGACGCATGATAGTCATTGAGATGAATCCCCGCGTGAGTCGCAGCTCGGCTTTAGCTTCCAAGGCGACAGGCTATCCGATTGCTAAAGTCGCTACTTTGCTAGCTGTGGGCTATCGGCTTGATGAAATCAAAAATGACATCACCACAACACCCGCAAGCTTTGAGCCAAGCATTGATTATATCGTGACTAAAATCCCGCGCTGGACTTTTGAGAAATTCCCTCAAGCAGACTCTACACTCAGCACTTCCATGAAGAGTATCGGGGAGGTTATGGCGATTGGAGGGAATTTTTGTGAATCGATTCAAAAGGCTCTTTGCAGCCTAGAAACAGGGATTTGTGGGTTTGAGAGCTTGAGCGGGGATTTGGAGCTAATCCGTAAAGAAATCCGCCGTCCTAATGCCAATCGCTTGCTTTATATTGCTGATGGTTTCAGACAGGGCTTGAGTATTGAAGATATTCATGAACTTAGCAGTATCGATCCGTGGTTTTTGCACCAAATCGCTCGCATTGTCCAAGCAGAATCTCAGATCACAGCCGATATTTTGCATAAGCCCTCTTTGATGCGTCAAATCAAGTCTTTGGGCTTTAGCGATAAGATGATTGCTAAGTGGATCAAAAAAAATGAAAAAATGGATATGAGCGAGGCTGAAGTCTATCAGGTCAGAAATACCCTTGGTGTCAAGGCAGTCTATGAAGAAGTTGATACTTGTGCAGCAGAATTCCCCTCACTCACGCCGTATTTGTATTCTACAACTTTGCCCGATGGCTTTTTGCAAGAGCATTTTGAGAGTTTCAACGCACAAGATTTGCAGACAAATGTTTCTGATGGCACAAAGCCTAAGGTAATGATTATTGGTGGAGGGCCCAATCGTATCGGTCAAGGCATTGAATTTGATTATTGCTGTGTGCACGCGAGTTTTGCGCTTGAAGATATGGGTATACAAAGCATTATGTATAACTGCAACCCAGAAACAGTGAGCACAGATTATGACACCAGTGATGTGCTCTATTTTGAACCCATCGACTTTGAACATGTGCGTATGGTGATAGAAAGAGAGCGGCCTGATGGCATTATCGTGCATTTTGGGGGACAGACTCCCTTGAAACTCTCAAAAAATCTCACTAAAATCGGCGCTAAAATCATTGGGACAAGTGCGAAAGTCATTGATATTGCCGAAGATCGAGAGAAGTTTGCAGCCTTTGTCAAAGACAATCATCTCAGACAGCCCGAAAATGGCGTGGCCTTTACCAAAGAAGAGGCTTATGAGATCGCTGATAAAATCGGCTTCCCTATGCTTGTGCGCCCAAGCTATGTGTTGGGGGGGAGGGCAATGCGTATTGTGTATAACAACGAAGATTTGCGGCTTTATATGGAAGAGGCCGTGAAAGTCAGTGAAGATTCTCCAGTACTGATTGATAAATTTTTAGATCAGGCCATTGAGCTAGATGTCGATGCTATCTGTGATGGCAAAGATGTTTATATTGGCGGAATCATGCAGCATATCGAAGAAGCAGGGATCCACTCAGGGGATTCTGCTAGCTCCTTGCCAACAATCAGTGTTCCAGAAAATATCCTCCAAGAAATCGAAGACACGACAGCTAAAATAGCCTTGAATTTGGGCGTGGTGGGACTCATGAATGTGCAGTATGCGATTTATAAACAAGAGCTTTATCTCATCGAGGTCAATCCACGCGCAAGCCGCACCGTGCCGTTTGTAAGCAAAGCAACAGGCGTGCCTTTGGCAAAGGTCGCTACAAGAGTGATGTGGCAAGGTAATCTCAAAGAGTGCTTAGAATATTATGATCATTTTCAATTTGTGTGTTTTGAGCGAGGGATTTATAAGCCCAAGGCACTCCCATATGTTGCGCTCAAAGAGTCTGTGTTCCCTTTCAATAAACTTTATGGGGCTGATTTATTGCTAGGTCCAGAGATGAAAAGCACAGGCGAGGTGATGGGGATTAGCAAGAAGTTTGGTCTGAGCTTTGCAAAAAGTCAGATTGCTTGCAAGAATACCTTGCCAGATTCAGGGCAGATATTTGTTTCATTGAGCGATCGAGATAAATCCCAAGCTTGCGATATGGTGCGGGAGTTTATCGCATTGGGCTTTAGTATTTGTGCTACAGAGGGGACACATCATATCCTAGAATCCAAAGGAATTCCATCGACTAAAGTGCTTAAAATCTCTGAGGGGCGCCCTAATATACAGGATTTGATGGCAAATGGCAAGATCGCAATGGCAATCAATACAAGCGATAATAAATCCAACAAAGAAGACGCTAAGCTGATCCGTATTCAGGTGCTCAAAAATCAGATTTCTTATTTCACCACTCTAGCAGGGGCAGAGGTCGCTATTGAAGCGCTCAAAGAAATGCGTGGGGGAGATGTCAATGAGGCAGTTGCTTTGCAGGATTATTTGTGCCTTTGACCCATGGGGCTATCTATCTTGCTCAAACTGACACGACTGCAGGGCTTTTGAGCACAGATTCTGCTAGGCTCAATGCCATCAAAGGGCGAGCCATAGACCAGCCAGTTTTAAAAGAAGTGGATTCTCTTTTGACACTCACAAATACGCTCCGAGTCCCAGCAAAGTTTAAAAATCGTGTCCGCAGGGCTACACAAAGCACTTTTATCTACCCCAACCATCAAGCATTTCGTGTCATCAAAGATGTGATGCATTTAGGATTTTTGCAGCGATTCACTCAGATGTATTCGACTTCTGCTAATAAGACAGGCAAGGGCTTTGTGTATCAAGAAGCCTTGGAGATGTGTGATGTTGTGGTGTGGGATACTCGTGGGATTTTTGCAGGCAAACCATCTAGGATTTTTCAAATCAATCAATCAAAAATTCTCCCAATCAGGTAGTGCCTGATCGGTGGAGGTCTTGCCCCCCCCCCCCTTTTTTTTTGTGGGGCTTTTGATTGTGGGGGGGGGGGTTATTTTTGTCTGGTTTTGTAGTTGAGTTTTTTGCATAAAGGGTCATCTAATGGGCAGAATATCTTTGGATTGCTCAAAAGGTCTTTAGGGGCGATGTTAAAAATCGTGCTTTGGGTGTAGGCTCTTGCTGAGATAGTAAGGCTTTGGGGGTCAAACTTCAAGAAGCAGTCTTTTGTGCCCTCTTGATTGAGTGCAGATAGAATCATTATCACCTCTTTAGGATTAACCCTCTTGCTATCAAGATGGACTCGGGTATAGAAATCTGCGACTTGACTTTGGGTGAGTCTGAGCTTAGTGTTGAGCTTGAGCTCGCAAGTTTTTTTGTTCGCACTCAGATGTGGCATTGCTATAGAAAGAATAATACCAAGCACCACAAGGGCTAGGATAATCTCAAAAAGACTGAAAGCCCTAGAGCTTGATGGAGGCATTATCAAGAGAGATAGAAATTTGTTTGGGGTAGGATTTGGCGAGCTTTTGGCATAAGGGCGAGGTGATAGAGGGGTCGATGGATACTTGT
Organism: Helicobacter sp. 12S02634-8; assembly: GCF_002272865.1. Taxonomy (GTDB): domain Bacteria; phylum Campylobacterota; class Campylobacteria; order Campylobacterales; family Helicobacteraceae; genus Helicobacter_J. The sequence goes on from NZ_MLAP01000007.1 coordinate 5,572, forward strand.
AGGGTGTTTGCAGAATACTCTACCAACACGCAGTTATTTGCTGTATCGATAGTGCCATCTTTAGCAAGCCGCACGCCATTTGTCGTGGGGATCCATCGCGTGGGGCTCAATTGGGCTGTATCCATAATAAAATCCCCATTGATTGTAGCAGGGTCGATGTCTTCAGTGAGGCTTTTGGTCTGCACAGAGTTGATGATAGTTTGTAAGTCATTTTTGATAGCGATATATTGCGCATCACTGCGGCTAGCAGAAAGACGAGGGATTGCAATCGCAGCAATAATACCGATAATAACAATCACAAAAACCAATTCAATCATACTGAACGCATTTCTCATCTTAGCTCCTTAGAGTAAAGTATCTATCATATTTTTGACAAAATGTGCTGACACCCTTGCAGCAGAGTCTAAAAATGTATCAAAGCTCACATCTGCTGTGCCATCAGCACTATCACTGATGGATCGGAATATGCAAAAGGGCACTTGCAATAAATCGCACACCACTGCCACGCTAGCCCCCTCCATCTCGACAGCATCAGCACCGAATTTTTCTATCAACCATTGCTTTTTTTCACTGCTATGGATAAATTGGTCGCCTGAGGCGATGATACCCTCTTTGAGGTTGATAGCGTGTTGCTTGGCGACAGATTTAGCAATGCTATTGAGCTTGGGGTCTGCTGAGATATAGACCTTGCTTTCAGGGATAAAGCCTAACGGGTGCCCAAAGGCAGTGATATCGACATCGTGCTGACAGAGCTTAGTGGCAATCAATAAATCTCCAACTTTCAAATCCCCTCTCAAGCCCCCTGCTACGCCACTGAATATAATCTGTTCGCATTGAAAGTGCAAAATCATACTTGAAGCAGTCAGTGCAGCGTGCACTTTGCCGATTTTGCTATAAGCAATATAAATATCAGCGTCTTTGTAGGTGATGTGATAAAAGGCATTGCCCCCCAAAAGGATTTCTTCATACGCGCCAAAAATCTCTAGCAACGGGGTGATTTCTTCGTGCATAGCACCGATAATGCCGATTTTCATTTGTTTCCTTTATTGTTGGATTTGTGTGATGGTTTCATTGAGCGTAGCAAGATCTGCGATATTGTAGGTAGGCTTTGGACTCAAGCGCTTATTCAGACCTTTGAGCACCCCGCCATGACCAAATTCAATGAAGGCATCGACCTTGCCCTCTAGGGATTGGATCGACTGCTTATATAACACAGGGGAGATGAGCTGTTCTGTGAGGAGCTTGATGGCGTCTGCTTGGGTGTGATAGGGCTGTAGGGTCGCATTAGAAAGCACATCTATGGAAAATTGATCATCAAGCAAAGTGCTTAGGAGCTGTTTGAACGGAGCGCAAATCTCTGCGAGCATTGGACAATGGCTCGCTACAGACATAGGGAGCAGGAGTGCGCGTTTTGCCCCCATTGCCTTGATGGGCTCTGTGGCTTCTATGAGATCGGGCTTGCTGCCAGCGATGACTATCTGCCCCTCTGCATTGTAGTTGGCACACCAGAGGTTTTTGCCTTGTTTGGAGCTTTCTTGACAAAATGCTTCGAGCTTTGAGTCTTCAAGCCCCACTACGACCATCATTCCTGCTTCTTTGCCCTCGCAAGCCTTTTGCATCAATGCACCTCTTTTGTGCGTGAGCTGCAAGGCATTTTCAAAGCTCACTCCCCCTGCGATACAGAGTGCGCTGATCTCACCGAGAGAATGCCCCAGTGCGACTTGAGGCAATAAGGGAAACTCTTCTTGGAAAATACTATGGGCGATGTAGCTAACTAGAAATATCGCTGGTTGGGTGTATTGGGTCTTGTTGAGTTGGTCATTTTCTTCAAAAAGCAGCTTTTTCATATCGATGTTTAAGGTATCGCTAGCTTTTTCAAAGAGCTCTTTAGCGTGGCTAAAATTATCATAAAAATCCTTGCCCATACCGACACTCTGAGAGCCTTGCCCGGGGAAAATAAAAGCATATTTCATCACAAACCTTTGGTGCGTTATCAAATCGTGATTTTATCATATTTTGCTAGGAATTTTTGGGGTGTTAAGTTGTAATTTATGATTTTTAGTCTAAAATACACTTTCTGTTTTGGCATATCCTCAATCAGAAGTCTTTTGGACCGGTGGGTGAGTTGGCTTAAACCACGTCCCTGCTAAGGACGCGTAGTCGCAAGATTACCGAGGGTTCGAATCCCTCCCTGTCCGCCATAGTTTCAATCTGCAAGTTTTCATACAAACAAAATTTAAAGCCTTATGAACTCCATTAGCAACATTGTTTTACTTTATCTTTTTCAAGATATTATTTTCCAAATCTTTGATATTATAAATCGTATCAAGCACATCAAAAGTTTCTTCTAAATTATTTTTGGCACTATTCCAGCCGCAACCATCAGTAAACCAAATAAATGTTACCCCATCGATTGTTTTGACTTCTTGGGCTTAATGTCTTGTAACTTCTTGCAGTTTCGTTGAGTTTTGAGCCATTGCTCGCATAAAAATTAGTTTCTATAACATAAATTTGCTCATCAGTCTTGATAACAAAATCAAATCGTTTTTCCATTTTTCCTTGATTGGAAATCGCAGACAAATCCAGACTCCATTTTTTCTGCATTTGATTGATATACATTTCTTTGAAATAGTTTTTGTCTTTGATGAATCCTGCTTTTTGAATATAGCCTTCAACAAGGTTTTCCATCAAATGACCGCCACGATTTTTACGAGCATTTGAATCTAACCCCGTTTCCACTCCCGTTGCATAATCAACCAAATTGCTAATGATATGATTTTGTTATCAATCAAATATACAAAGGTTCCCCAAATATTTCTTGAGCAATGATTGAACTGAATTTATATTCTTTCAAGTAAGAATTTTCTTTTATTAAATTATTATATGCAGATTTCTCATCTAATCCGTTTGAAAAACCAAGTATTTGACAATTCTCAATATCCTTTGAATCTTCATCTTGTGTATAACCATCAGTCGTATAAAACAAATATTTCCTCATAATAGTTTATATTGTCCTCTCTCTGTGAATTTGATATAACGATTATCCCTTAATATTTGTAATTGTTGCCTGATTTTTGCTTGGATATTATTGTTGGTAGGGTGTTTAATTTTCAGAAAAGCTTCAAACGAATAAATTTCTTCTAATGAAAATTCTTTTTTATCCAATAATTCTATACATATAGGGATTTCATTGAAACCCTCGGATAGTATGGAAAACCTATCACAGAATTCGATGTCAGAATGTGGGGCAGTATGGTCGAATATATCATAGTGGATAAGGACAAAAATATAACCGTCACATTCAAAGACGGCTCGGAAATACAGGAATAAAACCAAACAGAGATACACACGGATATCTTGCAGAGATTGCAGGGTATTTTCTTTTTGGTTATTTTGTAAACATTGCTCTGTGGAGATTGTAAAACGGCAGGAAGTGTGATATGATGAATTGTCTTATTTGTGAAAGATATTAACGCACTTCTATTTTATATGAAACTATACAGAATAGATGTAAGGGTCAAATGCATAGAGGGAAGCATCACGCAGGCACAGTTGGCAGAAAAAGTCGAAATTTCTAGTCTGTATGTAAATCGCATCATAAAAAAGCAGGATAGTGTGGTAAATAAAACCTTTGTGCAGATACTGGAAGCATTGGGGTATGATATAGAACTGATCTATGTGAAAAGGCAGAGCGAAGGAGGAAATACGGAATGAAACCATTAGGAATATTAGAAGAAATAAAAGACCTACGTACCGTGTGGCCACACGAAGCATTGGATTTCACTCCGTGGTTGTCACAGGATGATAATATCAGTCTGCTTGCAGATGCAGTAGGCTTGGAGATTACAGTCGATGAAACAGAGTCCTCTGTTGGTGATTTCAATGTGGATATTTATGCTTCCGAAACTGGGGCTGATAGGAAAATCATCATAGAAAATCAGCTGGAGGATACAAACCATGACCATCTTGGCAAGCTGATAACCTATGCATCTGGGAAATCAGCAGATGTGATTATTTGGGTTGTTAAACACGCTCGTGAAGAACATAAGGCAGCAATCGAATGGCTGAATAACCACACAGATGATAAAATCGGATTTTTCCTCTGTGAAATCAAACTGTATAAAATCGGAGCATCAGAGCCAGCTGTAAAGTTTGAGGTAATTGAGAAACCGAATGACTGGACAAAGGAGGTTAAGAAAAACGAATCCATCAATGAAACCCAACAGCAAAGGTATGACTACTGGGTAGCCTTTGAGGATTACGCTTTTAAAAATCCACAGTTTGCGAAGAATTTTAATCGCCGCAAGCCATCCACTGATCAATGGATGAACTTTAGTGTGGGTTCTTCTGCCTACCATATTGCAGTGTCGCAGATACAAAAGCGTGATGAACTGGTGGTGGAACTGTATATTAATGAAGATAAAGAACTGTTCAATTCATTGCTTCAGAATAAGGATGATATTGAAGCAGCCGCTGGTTTCTCTTTTGATTGGCGGGAACTGCCAGAAAAGAAGGCAAGCAGAATAGTAGTACAAAAATCAGTGGCACTTAGCAATAAATCCAAATGGAGTGAGCAATTTGAGTGGCTGGTGGATGTGATGTTGAAGATGAAAATAGGATTTAAGAAGTACCTGTAAATTTGGATTTAACGGAGGGAAAAGGAATGGAATATATACAAGTAACAAAGGAAAATATCGAAAAAGAGCACATTTGCTGTGCGATTTCCAATAACAAAGATGTCCAAGTATTCACCAAAAAAGATTGGATGATGCAGTGCTTTGATGACGGTCTTGTTTTTCTGAAAAGTGCTGAAAGAGGAAAATGCTTCATTGAGTATGTTCCTACCGAAAATGCGTGGGTTCCTATCCTTGCAGAAAACTATATGTATATCGACTGCTTTTGGGTATCGGGTTTCTTCAAAGGACACGGCTATTCAAATGATCTGCTAAACAGGTGCATCGAGGACAGTAAGGCAAAAGGAAAATCGGGACTTTGTATTCTTTCTTCAGCAAGGAAGAAACCATATCTTTCTGATCCGAAACATCTGCTTTATAAGGGATTCCAAGTCGCAGATACATCCGAAGCTGGAATCAATCTGATGTGTCTCCCGTTTGACGAAAATGCTGCTATTCCAAGATTTACGCAAGCAGCCAAGCATCCGCATATTAAAGAACAGGGTTATGTTTTGTATTATACAAGCCAGTGCCCGTTTAATGGAAAGTATGTTCCGATAGTTGAGAGGACAGCTATCGAAAACAATATCCCATTCAAGGCAATCCACATTGAAACAAAAGAACAGGCACAGGCAGCACCAAGCCCCTGCACCTCTTATGCGATGTTTTACAATGGCGAGTTTTTGACGAATGAGCAATTTAATGACAAAAAGTTTTTGAAGTTGATTCAGAGCAAATAGAAAAAATTTGATTTAACCAATAGAAATAATTAAAGGAGATCATGTCCATGAGTGCGGCAGCAGCCTATGCACCCAATCGTTACAGCCGTGTGCAAATGAACACGGCATCGTTTACATTGTATCATTTTTAGAATGGTAACTGAGCAAAATGACAAAAGAGCTTACCGAAAAGCTACGCAAAAACCGCACCATCGACTGGCAGAAAAAAGAAAGCACCCGTGCTGGTATGCGATGTTTGGTCAAACGATTTCTTAAAAAATATAAATACCCATCTGAAAGCATAGAAGACGCCACAACTATCGTTATAGCCCAATGCGAAATATGGGCTGATGAGGAAATGTGATGCCAAATATGCCATTTTTAGATACCACCAAACAAGAAAATAATTTGCAAATAAGTGTCTTTGACTTGCAGGCTATTGATAATGATATGAAAGTGGTTTTGGATAAGCACATATCTTCAATTTGCGAAGGAATACAAGGAGGTGATATACGGGCTGTAAAGCAGCGAATTAAGAGCACATTAGATGGTTGGTCAGATAACTTAAAAATGGGAGCAATTGCTGAATTTTTTATCCACCTCTATATGAAATCACATGACTATAAACAAGAGTGCTTGTTTTTTAACCTTGAAGAGCATTCTATAAAAAAGGGATTTGATGGACTTTATTCCCTAAATGGTGAAATTTGGTTAATGGAAAGCAAGAGTGTTTTATTGACAAGGTTTATAAAAACAAACAATTTACGAAATGCAAATAACAAGGTTTTGTATTTATCTCCAATGATAAGCGATAGTAAAAATCTTGCACTGACACATCAAAATATTATGCAGCATAAAATTGAATTTAATATCAAGGAACCTAAAATATATGAATATCAATTAAATGGTAATCATCGTTTATATAATAGATTTTTTAATGAATTTTATGATTTACCAAGGACTACAGATAACACAGATGGGATAGCATATATATTAAACAACAAGGAATGTAAAAACTTTATATATTTATATGCTCCCAAAAAAGTAGTGCAGTTTGCTGCAAAACTATTTGAACGAATAGGGGTTTGCGAAAATATCAACTCGCCAGCAATCCAAGAAGTAATAAGAAATCTCAAAACACATGTACATGATGATTTTTATATTTCAAAATTTCTAGAAAAAGGGATTATATACCTCCATGGCAAGGTTCCTGATAATGTTAAGGATTATTTAGAGCATAAATTCAATACCATTCCAGAAATATCTTATTTAGTAGCAAACCATGTTATTTTGGAGGGTATAAATCTCCCGATAGATTCATTATTTATCGTGCAGCCAAATAATCTAAAACGCAACTCTCTTGTTAATTTAATTGGTAGAGTCAATCGGTTAAATATGATATTTACAGAAGATATTAAAGACTTAAATAAGTTATCACCCAAAATACATTTTATAAACAACAAAGAGTTTTGTAGAGCTGGTAGCGATATGACTAAGAAAATTAAGTGCCTAAGGACTAATGATTTTGATGATGATGTTTGCAACCCATTGCTTGAAAAATTTGATAAGGAGAAGTTTAGTAAGAATAGTGCACAACAGAAGAAAAAACAAAAATGTGAAACCATTTTGACCAATGAAACCATTGTTTTTTCAAATCCGCAAGATCCTGCTCAAATCCTTCAAAAGGATATGCTAAAACTCGGACTAGATATAGTCTATAAGATAAGCGATGATTTGTGTCAGGAGATTTATAGACGCATCGAATTAGAGAGAATTAACTCTGTAGATATATCTGTTATAAAAAAGATCCAAACCGTATTTATACAAGGACTCAAGACTTATATTGAAGACTTTGAAATATTGCGGCTACAAAACAATGCAGCTACTGAGTATTATGATAGCTTTATAGCAGATTACATGCAGAAATCGTTAAAAGAAAAAGTGTCATTAACATTTTCTTATCTAAAAAGCCAAAGAGAAAATAGCACGCATTTGCAATATATCGGTTCTAGTTTTGGTGAAGTTAATCATCAAGGAAACACATCAGGAAAGACCAATTTTGTTGACTTAGGAAGAAAAACAGATGCCGACCTTGCAAATTTATCAATTGTCAAAGTAAAGATGGAGGAAGATTTTATTAGCTTTAAGCTGAGTAAATTTTTTCAACTAATGCTTGATTATGGCTTGATAACTTTGGATCAGTATAACATATTGACTTACGGCACAAACGATGAGTCAAAGTTAAATATGGTGAGATTGGGCTTGAGTCTTAATGTTATCAATAAACTAGTAGAAGATGGACAATTTGAGAATATTAATTTGGATGCAGATGGAAATCTGAGATACAATGATGAATTTGCCATATATAGGGATAGGGTAGATGATTTTTTTAGGTTTGAATTGGATAAATTCTTTATGATTTAGCCAAGCTTTGCTTATTTGGTCTTTTCAATTTGTAAATTTTTATCATTAAATTTGGTTGGCTAAGCTTTGTGGGCAGAAGCTTTTGGACGAGTTTTTCTAGCTTGTCTTTCCTTCAATACTTTTATCCCCCCCCCACCACTATCGCATTTAATCTTTGATACAGCGGATATAGTTTTCATACAAATCTGTGAGTTCGCTCTCTTCTTCGGTGGTTTTGGGGGTGGCTTGTATGGATTGTTCGATGAGGTTGATTTTTTTTATCAAATATCTGAAAAGTTCTTTGTCGATATCAGGGAGTTTTTGGATAGGTTGCATTGGTTGGTTTTCATCTTTGGTTTTGTCTTTGTTGATGATGCGCGCAGGGATTCCCACAGCTGTAGCGCCTGCTGGGACATCTCTGATGACAACAGAATTTGCTCCGATTTTGGCATTTTCTCCAATCGTGATATTTCCTAGTATCTTTGCCCCAGCGCCTACAACGACATCTTTTTGCAATGTGGGGTGGCGCTTGACTTTCTCTAAACTCACGCCCCCCAAGCTCACGCCTTGATAGATCGTGACTCCATCGCCAACCTCAGCTGTTTCGCCGATGACTACGCCAATCCCGTGGTCGATAAACACTTTGCGTCCGATTTTGCAAGCAGGGTGGATATCGATATTTGTGAGGAATTGCGTGAAGCCCATCAGCACGCGTGCAAGCACCTTGAATCCTGCTAAATGCAAGCGATGGGCGATACGATAATGCACAAGAGCAATCAACCCTGGATAATTAAAAAAAAGCTCGATTTTTGAGCTGATGGCAGGGTCTTTGCAAAGGGGGACACTGAAATCTTCTCTGATGAGTTTCCAAAGTCCGATGGGTTTTTCTTCCATTTGCTCTCCCTTGCATAGTTGGTTTGGTTTGGTCTAGCTTTTTTCGCTGCTGATGATGGTGCGCAGATAGCCATTTTCGCTCAACATCACATAAAGTTGGCCCAGCACCTCTTTTTTTGTATCTTCATCAATCTCTTGATTGTCTTCAATCCTTTGCTTGAGTATGCGCTCGATTTCTTTTGTATCATAATCAAGATCATCAAGCACATCAAGGATAGTCTGGGCTTCTAGGAGGTTTTGGATTTCATAGCCTTTGTTGAGTTCATCATCAAAGACAACGCTAAATTCAGTGGGGTGGGTGAAGAGATTGTGCCGCATACCAAGGACTTCTTGATAAGCTCCCACGAGGAAAAATCCCAAAAAATATTCTTCTTTAGTCACATCAACATCGTGCAAAAATAATGGCTTGCCTGAGTTGAAAGCGATTTCGCCATCGCTATCACAAGTGATATCCCATAGGCTTGCGCTGCGTGTGGGGCGTCTGTTGAGTCTGTTGAGTGGCATTACAGGGAAGTTCTGCCCTAAGCCCCAATAATCAGGCAGGCTTTGGAAAAATGAGCAGTTCAAAAGGTATCTTTCTTGGACTTGCTCTTGGATACGAATAATATCGTTGTGGTTTTTGTATTTCAAAAGCTTGATGACCTTTTTGATGATGAGATGCACCAACACTTCAGTATTGCTTCTGTCTTGTAAGTCGATATAGCCCAAATCAAAGAGCGTGAGTAGCGATTCCATATGATCAAAGCTATCGTGCAGGTATTCGATGGCATTTTTTTCACTCATGCTTTGGTAGAGATCGAGCATTTCTTCGATCAAGGGTGGGTTTTTTTCTTTGAGTTTGAGGGCTTTTTCGTCATATTCTTGGGAAAAAAGCTCCAAAACAGGGGCAATCAAGACAGCGTGATTTGCAGAGATATACCGACCAGATTCGATGAAAATATCAGGTTCGAGCTCTTTTTTGTTTTTTACAATTTCTTTGAGTAAAAACACCACATCTCCACTGAATTCGCTCAAAGTATAGTTGCGATTGTTGTTGCCCTCGTGTTGGGTGTATTCGACAGCTAACCCCCCACCGATATTGACACAAGTGAGATTGCCTGCTCCCATTTTTCGGAGCTCAGCATAAATATTCCCCACTTCACGGATCGCTTTTTTGAGTGGAGAAATATCACTGATTTGGCTGCCGATATGGAAGTGGATCATCGTGAATTGCCCTAAAAGCTTGGAGTCTTCGAGCAGTTTGATGGCTTCAAGCAGTTCTGTGCTTGTGAGTCCAAATTTGGAGTTGATACCCCCGCTTTTTGCCCAGATACCTGTTCCTGTGCTATGGAGTCTGATACGCAGCCCGATTTTAGGATAAGGGGTGCCCATCTCTTTGGCGACTTCGATAATGGTTTCAAGCTCGTTGAGTCCTTCAATAGTGAGTGTGATATCGTGTCCCATATTTGCTGCGATGAAGCCAAGGCTAATCATTTCTTTGTCTTTGAAGCCATTGACAGTGATAGGGGAGTTTTTGTTGGTATAGGCCATTGCGATGATGAGCTCTGATTTGCTCCCTGCTTCTAGTCCATAGCACTGATCTTGACTGCAAGCTACAAGTGGGAGGACAAAGTTTGGCATTTGATTGACTTTGAGCGGGAATACGGCTTTGAATTTGCCTTTGTATTTGTATTCTTGGATTGAGGCTTTGAAGGTGGCAAAAATCTTTTCAATCTGTTTTTGTATGAGATGGGGGAAACGGATCAGCATAGGACCTTTATAGCCCTTTTCTCTGACTTCATTGACAATATCGATAATAGCGGGCTTGCCTTTGTGATTGACTTTGACGACACCATCATCAATGATAAAATCTTCATTTGACCAGAATTTGATACCATAATCGACCATAAGATGATCCTTTGATAAATTTTCTCTCTTTTGGAGTAAATTATAACATTTATATGGGATTTTAATGTAGGGTTTGTATAATCAAAGCCATATGTATGACTCATTGTAAGGATTATTATGCTAGAAATCAGTAATCAGACGCAAAAGACCTTTGATTATACCTTGCTACACCAAATAGCCCAAAGCCTTAGCACAAGGGATATAGAGCTTATTTTAAGTGGTGATAAACAAGTTGCTGCGTGGAATCATGAGTTCCGATCTAAACCTGAAACGACAGATGTGCTGAGCTTTCCTTTGGAGGATATGGGTATTGTTGGTATGCCTTTGCCTTTGGGGAGCGTGGTGATTAATGTCGATATGGCACAGAGGGTTGCTAGCGAGTTGGGGCATTCTATAGAGGCTGAGATTGCTTTGTTGTTTGCTCATGGGGTGTTACATCTTTTGGGCTACGACCACGAAAAAGATACAGGCGAGCAGCGGCAAAAAGAAGAGGAAATTATTCAAATATTTTCTTTGCCCAAAAGTTTGATTTTAAGAAATGAATAAATATATTACTTTTTTGCACCACTATAGTCGTGTTAATATTGTCTTGCTAGAATCTAAAAGTTCCCTCAAATATGATGGGTTACACACTTGTCTGCAGAGGCAAGTTACAAGTAAACGATCAAGGTAAAAAGGTAAGAATATGGAAGTAGCACAATCATTGTTAGATATTATTGGAAACACCCCGCTGCTGCGATTGCAGAAGTTTTCGGCAAAATATGGTGCCAATATTTTTGGGAAATGTGAATTCATGAACCCCAATAGCTCTGTCAAAGATAGAATTGCCTTGAATATGGTGATGAAGGCTTTAGAAGAAAAAAAGATCACTTTGAATACAACGCTCATTGAGCCAACAAGCGGGAATACAGGTATTGGACTTGCTTCAGTGTGTGCGTCTTTGGGGATCAAGCTGATTTTGACAATGCCAAGTTCGATGAGTATTGAACGGCGTAAATTGATGACTATGCTTGGTGCACAACTCGAACTCACAGCCCCTGAAAAGGGAATGACAGGTGCTGTGCAGAGGGCGTTGGAGCTTTCTGAAGAAATCGCTGATTCTTACATACTCCAGCAGTTTGAAAACCCCAATAACCCTCAGATCCATCGCCAAACTACAGCCAAAGAAATCGTTGATGCGCTCAAAGGAGATATTGATGTGTTTGTCGCTGGAGTGGGCACGGGGGGCACGCTTACAGGTGTTGGTAGAGTGCTTCGGGAGCACAATCCTAGTGTCAAGATTTTTGCCCTTGAGCCCGCACTCTCGCCTGTCCTTTCTGGAGGTAAGGCTGGGGCGCATAAAATACAAGGTATCGGACCGGGCTTTGTCCCTAAAAATCTCGATACTTCTTTGTATGATGGGGTGCTGGAAGTCCAAACTCAAGATGCTTATGAATTTGTTTCGATGGCAGCTAAACAAGAGGGGATTTTGATTGGTATTTCATCGGGGGCAAATCTATGGGCTGCTACGCAGTTGGCTCAAAAATTCCCGGGCAAAAATATTGTTACAATGCTCTGTGATACTGCAGAGAGGTATTTGAGCACGGAATTGTTTGATACACCCCACCATCATTTTTAAATAAAGGATTTTCAATGCACCCACCATCAAAAACTCATGACACACTCGCTCCCTCTTGCGTGAGGTTAGACCCCATTGATAAGCAAAAGCTCGAAGAACTTGCTTTAAGTGGCAAACAAAACCCCAAAGTTATCAAGACCTTGAAGTGTAAAACTATCGCAGAGGGGCGATTCAGACACGCTAATTATATCCGCAATCTTGAGCCTTATATCGTTGATGAACCACCCACTCTATTGGGCGATGATACAGCGCCCAATCCTAGTGAAGCGCTCTTAGCAGCATTGGGGAGCTGTATTGCTGTGGGGATCCACGCTAATGCTATCGCCCAAAATATCGTGATTTCTAAGCTAGAGCTTGAGCTAGAGGGGGATTTAAATATCACAGCTGTTTGGGGGGTAGGGGATCTTGATACAAGCAAGCCTTTGGGCTTTACTGATATTAGAGTCAAAGTCCTTTTAGAGAGCAATGCTTCAGAAGAAGTGCAAAAAGCCCTGATCGCACACGCTAAAAAATGGTCGCCTGTGGCCAATACTTTAATGCGTAATGTGTGCTTAGAAGTGGAGTGAAATTTCTAGGGATTTAGATATTTTTTAAACTCCAATCAAAAGGTGCTTTGCCTTGGAGTTTAAAGGTCATTTGCGCTTGCAAGAAGACTCCACTGCCTAAGAAGCCCTGTGCAAGGGGGCTAGGGTGTGGGGCTGTGATGATGGTGTGTTTATTTGTATCAATGAGAGAAGCCTTTTTCCTTGCATAATTCCCCCAAAGCATAAAAACCACCTGATGGCAATGCCTAGAAACACATCGTATGATACTATCGCTAAAGTTTTCCCAACCAAAGTGGGCGTGTGAGCCGGGTTTGCCTTTTTCAACACTAAAAATCGCATTGAGTAGCAAAGCCCCTCGAGCACACCAAGCAGATATATCTCCGTGGTTGGGAATCTCAAAGCCAATGGAGTTGTGGAGTTCTTTGTAGATGTTTTTAAGGCTTGGGGGAATAGGGGCTTTGGGCGGCACACAAAAGCACAGACCTGTTGCTTGAGGGATTTGCACGCCATCAGAGATAAAGCTCCCGTGATAGGGGTCTTGACCTAAAATCACGATTTGGACTTTAGAGGGTGGGGTGAGATTGAGGGCATTGAAAGTGAGCTTGCTGGGTGGGTAGATGATCGCTCCTTGGCTCTTTGCTTTGATATAGTGTGATTTGATGGTGCTAAAATAGGGCTTATCAAATTCTTCTGCAAGCAGTGCTTGCCACTCTGGGGTGATTGCAAGTGTATTGCGTGGCATAAATTTCCTTAATCGCTAAGATTTTGAGATGATTTCTAGGGCTTGGATCACTCTGAGGACATGTTCTTTTTGGGTTTGATGGGAAGTTTTGTCTGAGATGGTTTCATAAAATGTAGCAATGGAGGAATCCAGTGCCATAAAATTCTCTAAAATAGGGATTTCTTGCTGCCCTAGCTTGTAAGCGATCATTTTTTGATACAAGCTGTTTTTGTCAAATTCATCTTTGATGATCACGCCTGTATCAAACAAGGTGATTTTATCCCTTTTGGTATCATCATAAATAGCTGTTTTTTTCTCCCCTCCAATAATCATTTCGCGCACCTTTATGGGCGAGAGCCAAGAAACATTGATTGTGATAATGACTCCGTTATGGAGTTCTAAATTGATATTAGCAAGGGCGTCATTGGGGTAGTTGCGATATTTTTTTGAAAAAGTCTTAGATTTTTTGATATCAAGTCCGATGAGGTAATCGATGATGGAGAGATCGTGGATAGCTAGATCCCAGATGACATCGACACTGCTTTGGAAAAGCCCTAGATTAATGCGTCGGGAGTTGATATAGACAATATCGCCAAAGGTCGCAATATGTTGTTTGAGCCATTTGAGCGCAGGCGAGTATAAAAAGGTATGGTCGCAGTGGAGTGTGCGCTGCACTTTTTGCGCGAGGTCATAGAGTGCGTAGGCTTCTTGAATATTGGTGCTTAGAGGTTTTTCTACAAAGACGTGTTTTTTAGCCTTTAAAGATTGGCTTGCGAGCTTGTAGTGCGTGTGTGGGGGTGTGATGATGAATATGGCTTCTATTGTCTTGTCTTTGAGGATAGAGTCAAAATCAGCATAAAGTTCAAAACAATAGGTTTTTTGGGCTTCAATGACTCTTTGAGTGTCTGTATCAAAGATAGTTTTTATCGTAAAATAGTTGCTTGTTAGTAAGCTTTTGGCGATATTGATCCCCCAATAGCCATAACCGATAATCGCTGCTTGCATAATCATAGCCCCTTGAGGGGACGGAGTTTTTTAGCGGGGTTGCCTGCATAGATACCTTTTTGTGTGATGTCTTTAGTGACCACACTCCCTGCCCCAATCACGACACCATCACAGATATTCACAGGGAGTATGGTAGCGTGCGTGCCGATAGAAACATTATCTCCGATGACAGCACCCTTCCAGCCTTGCTTGTCTTTTGCGGGTTTTCCATTTTCAAAAAGATCATTGACAAACATCACGCCATGGGCGATGAAGCAGTTTTTGCCAATACGCACCAAAGAGCAGATAAAGCTATGGCTTTGGATTCTTGTATTTTCCCCGATCACGACATCAGATTGGATTTCTGTGAAGGGGCCGATAAATACATTATCAAGCAGTGTGCAGCCATAGAGATTGCAAGGGGTGATGATATGGACATTTTTGCCATGAGTGACATCTTTGATTTGAGAGGGAGAGGTTTTCATTGCGCTTCTTTGAGTTTTTGGATTTTATCTTCTATCATTTCGAGTTCTTCGCCTAATTTTTTGAGTGTATTGAAAGTTTTTTGAGCATTTTTCTTATAGCCCTCAGGAATATCTAGGAGATAAAGACTCTCGATATTTACGGTGTTTTCACCACTTTGTTCATAGATTTTTTTTAGGGCATTTTCCCCATCTTTGCCAAAAAAATAACAATACAAGGCAATGGCCATTTGCTTGTTTTTTGCCCTGAGTGTGATGATCCCAGCATTAGCGACACAGCAGCTTTTGAGCTCGCCTAAGAGCGTGATTTTAGGGGAAACTCCTCGCAAAGAAAGCAAAATATCATAAGACTGCAGGGCATATTTTTTGATTTTGGTCTTATCTCCATAGTATTTTTTGTTTTCAAAATTCTCTGTGATACCATAAGGTTTGAAATCAGCAATCCCCACATCATAGTATTCTATCGGCGTATCTTTGGGACTTCCATAGACTCTTTGTCCTCTGAAAATCTCAACACCCAGTGATTGGAGCGTATCGGTGTGCGTGGGCGTGTATATCCGATTGACATAGGTTTGTGCCCTCAAGTCGTGGGTTTGGATATGTTCAATGGGGGTGAGCGTGGAATAGGTGGTTTGGAGCTTTTGTTTGAATATATTGGCTAGCTCATCGATATGGATCAAGCGATTGTATTTCCCATCTTTGCGATAAAAATATTCATGATTGGCATTGATATGCAAGATATTTTTGTTTTCAGGGGAGATGACTAGGATTGAGAATTCATAATTTTGATGGGGGAATATGTTTTTGGGTAGTTCGATGATTGCTTCAATCATCTGCTCTCTGCAGAGCTTTTCGCGCAATTTTTCTTCCAGAGATGATTTTTGGAGTGTTTGGTTGCGTATGATAAAGACACCTCGCTTTTTGAGATGGGTGAGGGCGTGGGTTAGAAAAATGAGTTCGGGGTAGTTTTTGACTAATATGCCCATTTTGCCAAAGCGCTCATCTTCTTTGAGATATTCTATACCCATATGTGCGTATAATGGGGGGTTGCATAATACTTTATCGAACTTTTCAAATCCGTTTTTTGTCTTAAAAGTTGGCTGTTTTAAGATGTCATTGACGCAGAGTTTTGTGTCTTTGATTTGGGCTACT
The DNA here is from genome assembly GCF_002272865.1 of Helicobacter sp. 12S02634-8. Lineage (GTDB taxonomy): Bacteria > Campylobacterota > Campylobacteria > Campylobacterales > Helicobacteraceae > Helicobacter_J. Next base: position 21,650 of record NZ_MLAP01000007.1, read on the forward strand.
TGGGCGACTAGATGGGCGATATTAGAGAGCCGTTCATCGAGCTCTTCACCATAGAGTTTGATATCTAAAGTCACACTACCGATACTCAAAAACACGCTTCCAATCCCATAGCAGGGGTTGTAGATTTCATCATTTGGCATGATGTCTAGGAGGGAGATGAGGAGTTGATTGACCTCTAGGGGGGTGGAGTAGTAATAGAGTTTGTTGGAGGTTTTTTTTTGGGTGATGGTATGGAGGAATTGTTCGATGATCTGGTTGTCTAGTGGGGTCTGATCGATAATTTTTAGGATTTTTAAGATATTGATATTGGGATTTATCCCGACATAAAAAGCAGGCTTTATAAGGCTTTGGATAAGAGTTTTTAGATTTTGATAGAGTGTGTCTTTACGCATTTCTTGGTGGATAAGGGATTGGAGTTCTTTGGGTCTTTGGATTTTGAGGATAAAAAGCTCTAGAATAATACTCATACTATCGAGCATATCGATGTGATAACGTTTCAAATATTCAAAGCAATCCAGCAATTTTTTCATCAATCTCCAATCTATCGCGCCTTTATTTTTGGGCGTGGCTGTTTATAGAACAATCAATATAGTATCTAGCAATCATAGTATTTGGGGGCTATTTTATCATAATCTCTAAAAAATGCACAATCAAAGAAAATCTAAGCTGTTTTTGGTAGAATCTCTATGAAGCGAGCAATCAAGCCAAATGCGCTCAAAGAAAGCTTTTGATGACACAAGGAGTGGGTAATGCTACAGATATTTCCAGCAATTGATCTCAAAGATGGCAAGGCTGTGCGGTTATACAAGGGCGAGATGGCGAGTGCTAAAATCTATGGGAGTGCGCAAGATTTTGCAAAGAAGTTTGAAGATTTTGGTGCAGAGTGGGTGCATATCGTTGATTTGGACGGAGCGTTTTGCGGTAAGCCTAGCAATCTTTCTGTGATAGAAGAGATCAAAAAATCTTGCAAGATTAAAATCCAGCTTGGTGGGGGTATCCGCGATGAAGCAACGATTCAAACCTATGTAGAGATGGGGATTGATCGCTTGGTGTTGGGGTCTGTGGCGATGCGTGATCCTGATTTCACCCAAGCTATGGCACAAAAATATCCCATCGCTGTAGGTATCGATGCTAGAGATGGCAAGGTCGCTACAGAGGGGTGGGTGCATACAGGGGAGGTGAGCGCTGTGAGTTTAGCAGAGGAATTTAGCCATACAGCAATCCAAGCACTGATTTGCACAGATATAAGCAGAGATGGGGCTTTGAGTGGGATTAATATTGATTTCACTCTCCAGATTGCACAAGCAAGTCAATGCTTTTGTATCGCTAGTGGGGGCTTTAGAGATGAGGGGGATTTAGCAAGGCTCAAGGAGCGTTTTGAAGAGGCACATATCAGAGGTGGTGTGATTATTGGCAGGGCTTATTATGAGGGCAAGATTGATTTGGGGGCAGTGTTGCAACGCTTTGTTTAAGAGAAATTAGCCAGAGATGATTGGTGGCAGCAGATGGCAATATTTGTGATTTGATGAATTTGTGCTATGATTCTGCATAGTAAATTTGGGTGGTGGGGTTGGTTGCTTTTAAATTTTGGGTTGATGCTTAAGGAGTGAAAATTGAAGCTTTTAGTCGTAGATGATAGTTCAACAATGAGAAGAATCATAAAAAACACACTGCAGCGTTTGGGCTATGATGATATCTTAGAAGCTGAGCACGGCGTGGAAGCGTGGCAACTTCTTGATACCACTGAAAATATTCAAGTTCTTATCACAGATTGGAATATGCCTGAGATGAACGGGCTAGAGCTTGTCAAAAAGGTGCGTGCAGATAGCAGATATGGAGATATTCCCATCATTATGGTGACAACAGAGGGTGGCAAGGCAGAAGTGATCACAGCCTTGAAGGCTGGTGTGAATAATTATATCGTTAAGCCCTTTACACCGCAGGTATTGAAGGAAAAACTAGAAGCTGTTTTAGGGATCAATGACTGAAATTGATGCAAGAATATTATTTTGAAATGGTTTTATGGGTCAGTGAGTGCCCTGAGGTATTTGCAGATTTTTTGATCGAACATACAGGAGGGGCTATCGAAGAAAGAGAGCCCCCAAAAGACCCAATGGCAGATATGGCGATATTATCCCAAAAATGCCATTATATCCATACTCAAGCCCTCCCTCAAGTAGCTAAAATCTTTGTTATTTATACAGACAAAGACCCCAAGACTGCTCTAATCCCTGATTTGCATGAATTTTGTTCGATTGTATCTGTGCGTTTGGGCTATCCTGTAGGTGCAGCTTATGCAATCAAGCAGTGCAAAAATCAAGATTGGATACAAAGCTATCAAGACAGCATTACCCCCATCACTTGCGGGCAGTTCCATATCCGACCGAGCTGGCACCAAAAAATAGAGGGCAAGATCGATATGATCATCGACCCAGCCTTAGCATTTGGATCAGGCCATCATAGCAGCACAGCGATGGTTTTACAAATGCTTTCTTCTATGTCTTTAGAGGGCAAAGATGTCCTTGATGTGGGTTGTGGGAGTGGTATTTTGTCGATTGGGGCTAAAAAATTAGGCGCAAGGGTGCATTTATGCGATACAGACCCACTTGCTATTGATGAGAGCTATAAAAATTTTGCCCTCAATGGTTTGTGTGTTGATGGGATTTGGGAGGGCTCTATCGACAAAGCCCCACAAAAATATGATATTATCATTGCAAATATCCTTGCAGATGTGATTAAAATGCTCTATGGTGATTTTCTTTTTGCGCTCAAGCCGCAGTCTATTTTGATTCTATCAGGGATTTTGGAGGATTACAAGCAGTCTGTTTTGGATACATTTAAGGATTTTAGAGTGCTTGAGATTTCAGACAAAGATGAGTGGGTAAGCATAAAACTTACTCAAAAATAATATAATTTAGAATTGATACGAAAATTTTAGAAACGAGGGAAAAATGGCACAAAACAACAATCAAAATCCAAACAACCCAAATAATAAAAAACCCTTCACGCAAAACCCCGTGTTGTTGTTTATTGTTTTTGTTGTGATTGCTCTGATTGCTTTTCGCGTTATGGGTCCACAAGAGGGTGGATTGGCAGATCGCTTTGGCTCGACGACGACAAAAAATATCGATTATTATGACCTCAAACAACTCATCAAAAATAAAGAAGTTGAATCTGTCAGTATCGGACAGACCATCATCAAAGCCCGCGCTACTCTCAATGGACAAAAGATAGTCTATGTAGCAAAAAAGGTGCAAGATGCATCTTTAGTCCCTCTGCTAGATGAGCAAAAAATTAAATATAGTGGTTTTAGTGAATCGAATTTTTTCACAGAAATGCTAGGTTGGCTGCTCCCTGTGTTTATTATTTTGGGATTATGGATGTTTATGGCAAATCGTATGCAGAAAAATATGGGTGGAGGGATTTTTGGTATGGGGAGCTCAAAGAAGCTTGTCAATGCCGAAAAACCAAAAGTCAAATTTGATGATATGGCAGGGAACGAAGAGGCCAAAGAAGAGGTTGTTGAAATTGTGGATTTTCTCAAATATCCTGATAGATATGCATCTTTGGGGGCAAAAATCCCTAAGGGCGTCTTGCTTGTAGGCCCTCCGGGGACGGGAAAGACTCTTTTGGCAAAGGCTGTGGCTGGTGAGGCAAATGTCCCGTTTTTTTCTATGAGTGGGAGTAGTTTCATTGAGATGTTTGTAGGGCTTGGTGCGAGCCGAGTGCGGGATTTGTTTGAAATGGCTAAAAAAGAAGCCCCTAGCATTATTTTTATTGATGAAATCGATGCGATTGGGAAGTCTAGGGCTGCAGGGGGTATGATTAGTGGGAATGATGAACGGGAGCAAACACTCAACCAGCTTTTGGCTGAAATGGACGGCTTTGGCTCAGAAAATGCCCCTGTGATTGTGCTAGCAGCTACAAACAGACCTGAAGTCTTAGATCCTGCGCTACTCAGACCGGGCAGATTTGATCGGCAAGTTTTGGTGGATAAACCCGATTTTAATGGCAGGGTAGAGATATTAAAAGTGCATATTAAAAGTGTGAAATTGGGTAGAGATGTTGATTTGCAAGAGATTGCAAAGCTCACAGCTGGGCTTGCAGGGGCTGATTTGGCAAATATTATCAATGAAGCAGCCTTGCTCGCTGGGAGAGCAAACCAAAAAGAAGTCAGTCAAAAACATCTCAAAGAGGCTGTAGAGAGGGGTATTGCAGGGCTAGAGAAAAAATCTCGGCGCATTTCGCCTAAAGAAAAAAAGATTGTCGCTTATCACGAAAGTGGGCACGCTGTTATTTCTGAGATGACTGAGGGCTCTGCTAGGGTGAATAAAGTTTCTATTATTCCAAGAGGTATGGCTGCGTTGGGCTATACACTCAATACGCCTGAAGAAAATAAATATTTGATGCAAAAGCACGAGTTGATTGCAGAAGTCGATGTGTTGCTAGGGGGGCGTGCTGCTGAAGATGTGTTTTTGGGCGAAATCTCTACAGGGGCTAGCAATGACCTTGAGCGGGCTACGGATATTATCAAATCGATGGTGAGCTATTATGGTATGACAGATGTGAGTGGGTTGATGGTTTTAGAAAAGCCTAGAAATGCGTTTTTGGGTGGTGGCATGGGGAGTGCGCGCGAGTTCAGTGAAAAGACAGCTGAAAGTATGGATAGCTTTATCAAAAAGACACTCAATGACCGCTATATCCATGTCAAGCAAACCTTGCAAGATTATAAAGAAGCGATTGAAAAGATGGTCAAGGAGCTTTTTGAAAAAGAAGTGATTGATGGGGCGAGGGTGCGAGAGATTATCGCAGAATATGAAACACAAAACCAGTTGCAGACACGATTAGTCAGCAGGGAAGAAAACTAAGATAAGAAGAAAGCTCAGATATGACTAGCACGCAGTTTATCGCAAAAGAGGGCTATAGGGGAGTGGTGGTTCTTTTTATATGCGTGCTTGTTTGTTGGTGGTTGGGCTGGGAGTTTTTGGGCTTTTTGGCTTTTGTGTGCTTGGTTTTGTGGTTTTATGCTTTTAGAAATCCTGAGCGCTTGCCTGAAGATCGCTTGAATTCTATTGTGCTTGCTCCTATTGATGGTAAAATCACGCAAATCACATCACTAGAGGGGTCAGTTTGCCTTTGTATCAAGGTGGGTTGGTTTGATGTGGGTGTTTTGAGGGCGCCTGTAGATAGCTTGTCTTATCAGATTACAAAACGCAATGGTCTGTTCTTGCACTTTGCTCAAGAGGGGCTCAAAAACAGACTCAATACAAAGATTGTCTTTTCTTCTGATGAGCAGAATTTATTTGATATGGAACTATTCCCTGAATTCTTTACATCAGCAAGATTGTATGCAAAAAAGGATTTCATCGCTAATGAGCGTATGGGGTTTATGAAACTAGGGAGTGTTTGTGTCAAATTTCCTGCAAATTTTTTAGATCTCAAAGTCAATGTCGGTGATACAATTAAAGGTGGAGAAACCTTGATAGGATATATAAAATGAATATCAATCCCTTATACGCACTCCCTAATCTTTTCACAGCAGGGAGTATCTTTTTAGGTGTCATGAGTATTATGCTCTCTTCAAATGCTATGTTTGAGGGGTCTTGTTGGTTGATTGTCGCGTCTATGGTTTTAGATGGGCTTGATGGCCGTGTCGCACGGATCACGCGCACTACAAGTAAATTTGGCGTGGAGTTTGATTCGCTTGCTGATGTGGTTTCTTTTGGGGTAGCGCCTGCTATGCTGCTGTATTTTTATATCGGTGGGGAATATGGGCGGTATGGGATCATTGTTTCTGCGTTGTTTGTGATATTTGGTGCGATACGATTGGCACGATTTAATATCGCTACAAGCGAGAGTGAGCCCAATTCTTTTATCGGTCTGCCGATACCTTCTGCGGCTGTGCTTATCGTGCTTTGGGTGCTTGTAGATGTTAAGTATGGTATTTTTGGAGTTGAATACGGCTATTGGATACTTGTGGCTGCTTTTGTCTTGAGTGTTTTGATGGTTAGCAATATCCGTTATCCTAGTTTCAAAAAAATCAAATGGAATCTCAAAACTTTTATCGTGCTTTTGATATTTTTAGCCATTGCGTTTGTCAAACCCAGAGAGGTTTTCAGTATTTGTATGACACTTTATGTGGTGTATGGGATTTTGCGATGGGTGGTTTTGATGGTGAAAATGTTTCTCAAAAAGATCTGACAAGTCAGATGATCAGATATAAAGCTATTTTTAAGAATATAAAAGATACCCTAAAAACAAAATTACTTTCAAAAAGGTGGATTGTATGAGCGATTTTATGATGATCACTTATCATTGCAGCAAAAAAATCTATTCCACCCTCCTCCTGATACTCTAGCTCTTAAATCTAACTGATTGCATACGAATACAAATAATTTTAAAACAAAACAAAAGGATTGATGATGTCTGAAATGATTAAGATTTTTGATACGACTTTAAGAGATGGCGAGCAGAGTCCGGGTGCTTCGATGAATATTGAAGAAAAAATCAAAATAGCTAAGCAGCTTGAAAAGCTCGGTGTGGATATTATTGAAGCAGGTTTTGCTGCTGCGAGTCCTGGGGATTTTGAGGCGATCGATCGTATCGCACAAATTGTGCGAGTCAGCACGATTTGCTCTTTATCTCGCGCAGTAGAAAAGGATATTTTGAGTGCTTCACAAGCCTTGCAGCACGCACAAAAAAAGCGCATACATACTTTTATCGCTACTTCACCTATCCATATGGAATACAAACTCAAAATGAAACCCGATGAAGTGATCAAAAGAGCAGTCAATGCCGTGGCCTATGCGAAAAGCCTTGTTGATGATGTGCAGTTTAGCTGCGAAGATGCTTCTAGGAGTGATATAGGATTTTTAAAAGAGATTTTAGAAGCTGTGATACAAGCAGGGGCTAAGACGCTCAATCTCCCTGATACCGTTGGGTATGCGCTCCCTTTTGAGATGGCAAAAATGATTGCTGAACTGAGTGCGTTTGTGGGGGATAGGGCTGTGCTATCGGTGCATTGCCATAATGACTTGGGGCTTGCTGTGGCTAATTCTATCTATGGAGTGCAAAATGGCGCTAGACAAGTTGAATGCACTATCAACGGGCTAGGTGAGCGCGCAGGGAATACAGCGCTTGAAGAGGTCGTGATGATTCTAAGGACAAGAAAGGAGCTTTTTGCCAGCTTAGATACACAGATTAAGACCCAAGAAATCTATTCTTCTTCCAAGCTAGTGGCTGATATTACAGGGATCAGACCTCAGCCCAATAAGGCTATCGTGGGGCAAAATGCCTTTGCACACGAAAGTGGTATCCATCAAGATGGTATGCTTAAAAATCCTGAAACTTATGAGATCATTAAGCCTGCAGATGTGGGGATTATCGAAACAAATACATTGGTGCTAGGCAAGCATTCAGGCAGAGCAGCTTTTAGGGATAAAATCAAGTCTTTGGGCTTTAGCGTGAGCGAAGAAGAGCTCAATGGAGCATTTGAACGTTTTAAGAGTCTTTGTGATAGCAAAAAACAAGTCTTTGATGATGATATCCGTGCGATTTTAAATGAAGAAACTACGCATATCCCACAAGTATTTTCTTTAGAACTCACCCAGATTTCTGCGAGCTCTATGGGCAAGTATTGCGCGGCTTTGAGTATCAAAAGAGATGGGATTGAATACAGCGATTGCGCGTTGGGTAATGGGAGTGTGGATAGTATCTTAAAAAGTATCGATCGTATCAGTGGTATCAAGGGGAATCTCAAAGACTATCGTGTCGAGTCTATCAGCAGTGGCAAGGACGCCTTAGCAAAGGTGGTAGTCAAGGTTGAGTTTGAAGAGGGCAAGCCTGCAATCATTGGCCATGGGCTAGATATTGATACAATGAGTGCTACAGCTAAGGCTTATGTCGCTGCTTTGAATAGCTATTTGAGTATGAAAGACCTCATCGCAGATAAAACAGGCACAATGTGTTTGTAAGCACAGGGAGTAGGTCGTGAAAACAAAGAGGTTTTATATCGAGGGAATGACTTGCACAGCGTGCTCAAGCGGTATCGAACGCTCTTTGAAGCGCAAGGAATTTGTTGCAGAGATTGAAGTCAATTTGCTTGCAAAGACTGCAAAAGTTACTTTTGATGAAAATCAAGGCAGTCTTGAAGAAGTTTTTGCGCAGATAAAAAAGCTCGGCTATACACCGAGTATCCAAAAGCAAGAGCAGCAAAAAAATAGCCTACTCACTCCAACTATCAAGGTTGTTTTGAGTATTGTTTTCACATTGGGTGTGCTCTATCTTTCAATGTTTGCGATGTTTTTTGATACTTGGGTGCCAGAGAGTTTGCTAGAGCCTAAAGTCAATGGAATATTGCAGCTGATTTTTACGCTTGTGGTGATGCATATGGGGCGGGATTTTTATTTCAGAGGGATAGGGACGCTTTTACACGCCCAGCCCAATATGGATACATTGATTGCTATTGGCACAGGCAGCGCGTTTGCTTATAGCTTGTATTTGCTTATTAAAGTGTTGATGGGGTTGGAGGTAGAGGGGTTTTATTTTGAGAGTGTGTGCGTGATTATTGTGTTTGTTTTGTTGGGAAAAATGATTGAAAATCGCTCCAAAATCCACGCTACTGATGCGATCAAAAGACTTCTAGCACATACTAGTAAAAGTGCTATCAAAATAGAAAATGGACAAGAAGTGTCTATTGATATCAATGCGATTGAAGTGGCTGATATTATCAAGGTGCTGCCAGGAAGCCATATCCCTGTTGATGGGGTGATCACACAAGGAGAGTCCAATATCGATGAATCAATGCTCTCAGGCGAGGTGCTATCGGTATTTAAGGGCGTGGGGCAGGATGTGTATTCTGGCACAATCAATACCGATCGGACATTTTTAATGCGCGCAAGCAAGTCTTCTCAAAATAGCACACTCCATCAAATCATACAACTGATACAAAACGCACAAGAATCCAAAGCCCCCATTGCTAGGATTGCTGATAGAGTTTCTGCTGTGTTTGTCCCTATTGTCATTGGGATTGCTATTTTGGCAGGGATTTTTTGGTGGGTGCAAAAAGATTTCGGGTTTGGTTTGGAGATTTTTGTTTCTGTGCTTGTGATTTCTTGTCCGTGTGCATTGGGGCTTGCTACACCGATGTCAATCATGATTGGTGGGGGCAGGGCAGCGTATGGTGGGGTATTTTTTAAAAATGCTAAGGCCTTAGAAAATGCACAAAAAGTGAGTGTGATTGTTTTTGATAAAACGGGGACTTTGAGCGTGGGTAAGCCTGTGGTGCAAGAAGTCATACTTTTAGATACTTCAAAAAGTAAAGAAGAGATACTCGCGTTTGCTAGTGGTGTGGAGCTAGGGAGTGAGCATATCATCGCGCAATCGATTATTCAATATGCCAAAGACTTGCATATAACGCCCAAAGATGCCAGAGATTTTGTGGCTAAAGCTGGATATGGGATCACAGCTAAGGTCGGAGAGAGGGTCATCAAACTCGGCAATATGGAAAGTTTCAGACTCGCCCAGCCTTTAGAAATGGCTCAAAAGGGCATTATGGTGTTGGTGGGAGAAGAGAAGCAAGAGGGCGATGTGCTTTGGGGGGCGATTGTCCTTGCTGATATGTTAAAACCTCGCATCAAAGAGCATATTGCGACACTCAAGGCAATGGGGATAAAAACGATTCTTTTGAGTGGGGATAATCTTTCAAATGTGCAAGCTATTGCTGAGGCAATACAAATTGATACAGCCATTGCAAATGCTAAACCTAAGGATAAAGTAGAAAAAATCCAATCCCTGAAAAAAGACCACGCCGTTGTGATGATGGTAGGTGATGGCATGAACGATGCGCCTGCGCTGGCTAGTGCTGATGTGTCTGTGGTGATGGGGAAAGGGAGTGATGTGAGCGTGCAAGCTGCTGATATTGTGGCCTTTAGCAATGATATTAAATCTGTCATCAATGCGATTGCACTTTCTTTGGCTACGATTAAAAATATCAAAGAAAATCTATTTTGGGCTTTTTGCTATAATGTGGTTTTTATACCTTTGGCGTGTGGGGTGGCTTATGGAGCAGGTATTTTACTCAACCCAATGATTGCTGCTTTGGCGATGAGTTTGAGTAGCTTGAGTGTTGTCGCTAATGCCCAAAGATTGAGAAAATTCAAATTTAAGGACTGAATATGCAAAAGGAATTCAAAGTGCAAGGTATCACTTGCGTGCATTGTGTCGATAAAATCGAGAAATTTGTCGGTGAGATTGATGGTGTGGGCCATATTGATGTTGATGTGGATAAAAAGCTTGTTGCTGTTACATTTCAAGCCCCTGCAGATGAAAAGGGCATTATTGCAGCGATTGAAGATGCTGGATATGAAGTGGGTTGATGGAGCGATTTCTTAAGAGGTTTTATCCTTATATCCGGAATTATTATGGCTATTTTTTTATCGCCTTTTTGGCTACGATCTTAACGGCTGCTTGCACAGCTTGGGGGACTTATCTAGTCAAGCCTGTCTTAGATGATATTTTTATCAAAAAAGACACACATATGCTTGTGATACTCCCATTTTTGGTCGTTTTGGCGTATCTGGGGAAGAGCTTGGGTATGTATGTGCAGACATATTTTATGGACTATATTGGCTTAGATGTAGTCAGAAAAGTGCGCGATCGTATGCTTGAGTGTCTTTTGGCTTTGGAGATGGAATTTTTTAACAAAATCCGCAGTGGCGAGCTGATTGCGCGGATTACCCACGATATTGGACTTATCAGGGCGAGTGTGTCTAATTATTTGGCTGAATCCTTACGCGAATCGCTCACTGTGATTGGTCTGGTTGGGGTGGTGATTTATCAAAGTCCTAAGCTTGCTGTGGTGGGGCTTGTGATCATGCCTTTGGCAGTTTATCCTCTTTCTAGGATTATCAAAAGAATCAAAAATATTTCCAAACTCAATCAAGAAAAAAACTCCGATATCACAGCCAAGCTTTCTGAGATATTCAATAATATTGAGATTATCAAGGCAAGCAATGGCGAGGAATTGGAGAAAAAGAACTTTGCAAGCGAGAATCATAAGTTTTTTAAATTGGGACTAAAGGTCACAATCATAGGGCAGCTCTCCTCGCCTTTGATGGAGCTTTTGGGGTCGATTGCGATTGCGTTTGTCATTTATTTGGGTGGGAGTGAGGTGATTGAGGGGAAAATGAGTGCGGGGGCATTTTTTTCTTTTATCACAGCACTTTTTATGCTCTATACCCCCATCAAGCGCTTAGTCAGTATCGCATCAGCTTGGCAAGAGGCGTTGGTCGCAGGGGATAGGATTTTTGAGATTTTAGACAGAGAGCCACAGATTAAAGATGGCAAAAAAGAGCTATGCCCTCCTATTGAGTGTATTCGTGTGGATAATGTGTCTTTGCAGTATGCTGCTACAGAGGTTTTGAGTCATGTGAATCTTGAAATGCATAAAAATGAAATCATTGCTTTTGTGGGTAAAAGTGGGAGTGGGAAAAGCTCTTTAGTTAATTTGCTGCTTCGCCTTTATGAAGTGTCTAGTGGTTGTATCTCCATCAATGGCACGCCCTTGAGTGCTTATACGCAAAAAAGTATTCGGGATAATGTCGCTATTGTGACACAAAGGATTTTTATATTCAATGATAGCATTGCTGCTAATGTGGCCTATGGGTGCGATATTGATACAGATAAGGTGATTTATAGTCTGAAAAAGGCTCAAGTATGGGACTTTATCTCTTCGCTTCCAGAGGGGATTTGGACGATTTTAGATGAATTTGGGGCAAACTTAAGTGGGGGGCAGCGCCAAAGGATCGCCATTGCGCGAGCGATTTATAAAAATCCTGAGGTGTTAATTCTTGATGAGGCGACTTCAGCTTTGGACGCTAAGACAGAAGAAGCGATTAAAAGCACGATTGCAGATATTAGAAAAGACAAGATTATTATTCTCATCGCCCATCGCCCTAGCACAATTGAGCTAGCTGATAAGGTCTATCATTTTGAAAATGGCAACATATCGCTTCTGACCTCCTAAGCATAAGAGATTCCCAAGAGAGATTCTAAGAGTTTTATGCTTTTTGATACTTTTGTGCTTGATGGGAGGGCGCGAGATACACAAGCAAGATATCCAAGCAAAATACCAAGTAGGGTTTAAGAAAAAATCATTAAAATAACGAAAAATAATAAAATTGATACAGAGATAAGGGCTGATGAAATTCCACTTGAGTTTAGATACTTTTGTCATTTCTGATAGTCACTTTGGGCATAAGGCTATTTTGAAAAAGGAGCCTTCACGCAGTGTTTTGGCTAAGCAGATGGGGTTTGAAGATTTCAATACTTTGAGCGTGCATTTATGGAATACTCAAGTCAAAGAGGGGGATTTTATCTTGCATTTGGGGGATTTGTATTTCAAAAATGGTTGGCAGTATCTCTCAGGGCTTGCAGGTCAAAAAAGACTGCTAGTGGGGAATAATGACTTGAAAAAATACACGCGCTTAAAAGATTATCCTGATTGGAAGATTTGTCGTAAGATCCAGCTAAAGATTGCAGGCAAAAATAAAATCTATCACAAACTTGAATCCAAATATGGAAAGGGGATTTGGAAAAATAAGCTTTTGAATACTATCGTGGCTGATTTGGGGAGTGAGCGTGTGATGTTTAGTCATTTTCCTGTGATCGATAGAAAGAAAAATGACAACTATGCTTCTACAAGGGATATACTTGATGATATTTTTAGGCTTTGTGATTGTTCGATCAATATACACGGACATACCCACTCTCGGAATACAAAAGATCCATTTTGTTTAAATGTGAGTGGGGAAAATATAGGTTTTAGTCCGATGAGAATTCAAGATGTGCTTGCTTTGCGGCCATAAAGTCAATCTTTAATCCCGATTTATCAGCACTGATTGTAGCCTCGCCGCCATTTTTAAGCGCACCAAATAAAATCGCTTCACTGAGCTGGTGTTTGATTTCATTGTCGATGATTTTGCGGATTTCTCTAGCGCCTAAGGCAGTGTCGATACTTCTTGAGGCGATATTTTTCAAGGCTTTGGTATTGATCTGGAGAGAAATATTTTTTTCTTTGAGCCCTTCATTGAGAGTATGGATATATTTTTTAGCAATTTTTTCAAATTCCTTTTCACCTAAGGGCATAAATGGGATACTCGCATCAAGGCGTGAGCGGAATTCAGGGCTGAATATATCTTTGAGTGCGTTTGTATGCTTATTGTTTTGTGTGTTCATGAAACCTAGGGGGTTGTTGGTCTGGCTTCCGGCATTGGAGGTCATGATTAAAATCACATTTTTAAAATCAGCCTTGTTTCCGATGTTGTCTGTCAAGGTCGCACTATCCATAATCTGCAAGAGGATATTATAAATATCTGAGTGGGCTTTTTCGATTTCATCAAGGAGCAGAACACAATGTGGGTGCTTTTTAATCAGATCGACCATCAAGCCCCCTTGCTCAAAGCCAACATAGCCCGCAGGCGCACCAATGAGTCTAGATACACTATGAGCTTCCATATATTCACTCATATCAAACTTTTCAAAATGCAGTCCTAGTGCGTGTGCGAGCTCTTTGCTTAGCTCTGTTTTGCCTACACCACTTGGCCCTACAAACAAAAAGCTCCCAATGGGTCGATGGGGGCTTCCGAGTCCAGCTTTGTTTGTTTTGATCGCTTGAGTGAGGGCGTCGATAGCTTGGTCTTGAGCGAAAATCTTTGATTTGAGTTTGGAGCTAAGGGTTTTGAGTAGATCTCTTTCTGTGGCGCTCACTTGGGATTTGGGGATATGGACACTTTTAGAGATGATAGCTTCAATGTCTTGTTTGGTGATGGTTTTGCTCTTTTTGTCTGTGTATATTTTTCTGTTTGCTCCCACTTCGTCCATAATATCGATAGCCTTATCGGGCAAGAATCTGCCACTGATATAGCGGCTAGAGAGATCAACGCAAGCGTGCAGGGCTTCTTGAGTGTAGGAGATATTGTGGTATTTTTCATAGATGGGGGCTAGCCCTTGTATGATTTGGTAGCAAGATTGTATATCAGGTTCATTGACTTCTACTTTGCAAAAGCGCCTTGAAAGTGCCTTGTCTTTGTCAAAATGGCTTTTGTATTCGCTAAAAGTTGTTGCGCCAATGCAGCGTAGTGAGCCACTAGCAAGCATGGGCTTGAGGAGATTAGAAGCGTCTAAACTGCTTCCAGAGGTCGCTCCTGCACCGATGATGGTATGGATTTCATCGATAAAAAGCACTGCTTGGGGGATTTGTTCGATTTCTGAAAGGATACCTTTGAGGCGCTTTTCAAAATCCCCCCGATACTTGCTTCCAGCTAGCATACCTCCTAAATCCAGTGCAAAGATTTGGCAAGATTGCAGAGCTTTTGGGACTCTTTTGTGCGCGATTTCAAGGGCAATACCCTCAGCAATGGCAGTTTTGCCCACGCCCGGTTCGCCGATAAGGATTGGGTTGTTTTTTTTGCGTCGGCATAAGATTTCACTGACGCGTTTGATTTCTTCATTGCGTCCGATCACGGGGTCAATCTTGCCATTTTTAGCCATATCGATGAGATTTTTGGCATATTTATTCAGATAGCTTTCTGTGTCTGAAAGGATTTGTGATTTGTTTTCATCGCTGAGTTGCTCTAAAATATCTAGGCGCGTGATCCCTTGGGAGAGGAGGAGCTTGGTGGTGTAGCTGTCTTGTTCTTGAAAGATAAAAGCAAGCAAATCGCCGACTTCTAGGACTTTTTGATTGGAGTTTGTGGCGTGTTCGATCATGGCTGTGAAGACTCTGTCTAAAGCAGGGGTTTGGGAGGGCAGGGAAACTTTAGCAGATGTGGATATGGGGATATGGTTGGATAGATAAACACGGATAAATTTTTCCATTTGGAGTATATTGACACCACAAGATTTGAGTAATTTTTCGCCCTTTTTATTAGCCAATAGGGCTAAAAAAAGATGTTCGATTGTCAAAAGTTCGTGTTTCATCTCTCTAGCGATTTCAACAGCGTCATTGATGGTTTGAGTCAAGTTGGGACTGATGAGATGGTTCAAATGTTGCTCCTAGTTGAGGTCTTGAGTGATGATTTTTAGGGGGAAGTGGTGGGCTTGTGCGCTCATTTTTGCACTTTTGGCTTTGAATTCAGCGATATCATAAGGATAGATACCACAGACCCCGCTCCCGCTCCGATGGACATTGAGCATGATTTCAGTGGCTTGGTTGTAGGACTTTTCAAAGATATCCATTAAAATTTTGATAACAAATTCCATTGTCGTATAATCATCATTGAGTAAGATGACTTTAGACATTTTGGGTTCTTGCAAAAAAAGTTCGACTTCAGTTTGTGTATTGATTTGTGCCATCAGTTCTTGAATCCTCTTGTTGATTGTCTATAATTTTACCAAATTTTATTAACTGATTTGAAGGACAAAAAATGAAGAAATTATTTGTCAGTGCCACAAATACACATATTGGCAAGACCTATGCTAGCTGCTTGTTGAGCGAGTTTTGCAATCAAAGGGGGATAAAAACTATCGTGCTAAAGCCTATTGAAACGGGCAATCAAGAGGGCGTGGTGCTTGATTGTCATATCCATTGGGAGCAAGGGAAGAGGGTGCTGCCTGATTTGTGCTTAGAAGATGTGAATTTTTATCGTTATACCCTGCCTGCTTCGCCTTTTGTCGCGCAAGCAGCAGAGTCAGAAGCTTTGAGGGTGGATTTTGCCTATATCAAGCAAAAAGTTGATACAATGGCTGCCCGTTGTGATTTTGTCATTATCGAAGGGGCAGGGGGGATTATGGTGCCTATAGATGCATATTCTTGTATGATTGACTTGGCAGAGTATTTGGATACGCATTTGTTGCTAGTGAGTGGGGATAGGCTTGGTATGATCAATGATTTGCTTTTGAATCGAGAATTTTTGACCTCTAGGGGTATCCCGACTACTTATGCGCTCAATATTCGAGATTTTGTATCTTATCAGACAATCAGCAAGCCTTATATCGACTATCTCAATCATACCTCTCCTGATACAATCTACACTCTCCAGACACAGCTTGATACGATTGTCAATGCAGTATTTTGTTCATCTAAAAATTAATTTTATTAACGATTGGAGTAATATAATAAATCAAAAGTTTATTTTCAGAGCAGCTTTTAATAGCGAGGTCAAAACAGATAGGGGAATCATTGAAGGCACAGGGTTTGGGGAAAAAATATCGCAAGATTAATGTCTATGAGGCGACACAAGAAAGACTCGAATTTATTTTTGCGCATTTTGAGCGCGTTATTGTGAGCTTTTCTGGGGGCAAAGATAGTGGTGTGATGTTGAATTTGGTCTTGGATTATCTCAAAAAGCATAAGATTAAAAAAAAGATTATTTTACTTTTTATCGATTTGGAAGCGCAATACACTTACACAATCCAATATATCCAGCGTATGATAGCTGCTAATAGGGAGTATTTGGAGGTGCATTGGTGTTGCTTGCCTTTGAATTTGCGTAATGCGACAAGTGTGTTTGATCCTTTTTGGACTTGCTGGGATAGTGAAAATACTGATAAATGGGTGCGTGAATACCCTAAGCAGGGCTCTCCTAAAAAGGATTTTTATGTCTGGACTGCAGCAAATCACCCTTTTGATTTTTTTGTCCCAAAAATGGAGTTTGAAGAATTTACTGCGGAGTTCTTGAAATATTGCGGTAGAGATGGGAAGATGACAGCTTGCTTGGTGGGGATCAGGGCTGATGAGAGTTTCAATCGTTTCAGGACGATTGCCTCAAGGACTAAAAGGACTCTTTATGGCAAGCAATACACGACACAAGTGGGCAAAGATACGCATATTTATAATGTCTATCCCATTTATGACTGGACAACTGAAGATGTATGGATAGGCAATTATCGTTTCAAATGGGATTATAATGAATTGTATGATTTGTTTTATCGGGCGGGTGTTCCCCTTTCGATGATGCGAATCTGTCAGCCTTATGGCGATGACCAAAAAAATGGCTTGAATCTTTTCCGTATTATCGAGCCCAAAACTTGGATTGGTGTTGTCAATCGCGTGAGTGGGGCGAATTTTGGCAATATTTATTGCAAGGATAAAATTGTCGGTTATTATGATGTCAAGCTACCGAGTGGGCATACTTGGAAGAGCTATACTAAAATGCTTTTATCGACCTTGCCTAGAGGCTTGAGAGAGCATTACACAGAACGTTTTATCAAGTTTATCCGTTATTGGCACAAAAAGGGCTGTTATATCAGCGAAGAGGGGAGGAAACTAGAGGGGGTCAAGTCCAAAAATAGGCTCAATTCTAGGGGCAAGGAGCTTTTTGTCTTTACAAAAATCCTTGATTGTGCGCCCAAAAAGATTGAAGCAGCCAAAGAAGCCCTGACTTGGAAGCGTATGGCTGTTTGTATCATCAAAAATGATGTGTTGTGCCGTGGTCTGAGCTTTGGTCAGACTAAAGAGCAACGTTATAAGGTCGCTAAGATTATGGAAAAATATCAAAAACTTTAAAATTTATTCAAGGAAAACAATCGATGGAAACATTATCTCCCCAATTCCCCCAAGGCTTTAAATCCCCTGTGTATCGAGTCATGGCCGTGCCATTTGAAAAAATCCACTCCAATGCTTATAATCCCAATCATATCGCTACACCTGAGATGGTCTTGCTCTATCAGTCCATACTCAATGATGGCTATACAATGCCTATTGTGTGCTATTACATCAGCTCTGATGATACATATGAAATTGTTGATGGTTTCCATCGATATTTAATCATGCGCGAACATCGGGATATTTATGAGCGTGAGGGTGGGCTTTTGCCTGTTGTGGTGATCGATAAAGATATTTCCCATCGCATGGCCTCTACGATTCGGCACAATCGCGCTAGAGGGAGCCACTCTGTGGAATTAATGCAAAAGATTGTATCAGAGCTGATTGAGGGAGGGAAAAGCGATGAGTGGATCATTAAAAATATCGGTATGGATTCTGATGAATTGCTGCGCTTGAAGCAAGTGAGTGGGCTGAGTTCGCTTTTTTCTGATAAAGAGTTTTCTAAAAGCTGGGTCGTGTGATGTGTTATAATTTTGCCCTTAAGGGCTAAGGGCAGCAAGGACAGCTTTGAGAGCTATCAGTGATAGCCTTGAATCAGTGATAGGAGTTTAGGTGGAGTCGCAGATAAAAGAAGCTTTAAGTATTCAGCAAGCAGCGGCATTGTCAAATTTATCCATTAAAAATATTCGGCGTGAGGTTGCAAGCAATTCATTTTTATCTCTACGCAAAAATGGCAAGATTTTAGTCGATAGAGATTCGTTCATGGCTTGGCAAAATCAGCAATCCCATCTCCAAAGAGAGCATACAAACTCCAAAAGGCGCCCTGATTGGGGCAAACAAAATAAGCAAAATAGGCAAAATGATAGGGTGCATTGGATTGAAATCGAGCAAGAAATGAGGGAAATTGATGGTTGGAAAACAGAGCTTGATCATCGGTTCAATTGCATTGATTTGTTTTCAGGCGCAGGGGGGCTTTCTTGTGGTCTGATGATGGCTGGGTTTGGGCCATTGGCTAGTGCTGAAATCATGCCCGAGGCCATTGAAACATATCAGAATAATTTTAAGCATTTTAGAGGTCAGCACAAGGATTTTGTTTTCAAAGACATCACACAAGATAGAGTCAAGCAAGATTTAATCAATTCTGTGCGACCATATCATATACATTTGATTGCAGGGGGCTTCCCTTGTCAGGGCTTTTCGATGGCAGGTCATCGGATCGTTTGCGATCAGAGAAATTCTTTGTATTTAGAGATGTTAGATGTCGTGAGTAAAATATTGCCTGATTTTGTGCTGATGGAAAATGTCGAGGGTTTGCGCTCTATGTTGGGCGGGGAGATTGAGAAAAAAATCATCGAAGATTATAAAAAAATCGGATATGCAATCAATATAACCACGCTCAATGCTGCTGATTATGGTGTCCCGCAGACTCGCAAACGCGTTATTTTTATCGGTAATAAATTGGGCTTGACAAACTACCACCCCAAGCCATTTTTGCCCCCTCAAAACCATAAAACCGTAGCAGATGCTGTGGGCAGATTTGTCGATATGCCAGAGGATAAATCCATCAACCATATCATGACCAAGCACGCCCCTGATATGCTAGAGCGGATCAAGAAATTAGAGATAGGCAAAAGTCTTTATGGGAATTATAGCGACGCTTGGAAAAAGGTGGCTTGGGATAAGCCATCTTGCACGGTTAAAGAAAATCACGGCGGGGTGAATATCCACCCTTTACTCAATCGAGTGATGACCCCTAGAGAATTAGCAGCTTTGCAGAGTTTCCCTGATGATTTTATCTTTTATGGTTCTAAAAAATGGCAATTGGTCCAAATCGGCAATGCTGTCCCGCCATTATTGGGAAAAGCCATCGGCCTAGCCATCATCAAATCTCTCAAAGAACGCACATGAATCAATACGCACACCATTGCAGATGGGTCAAGGATAAAATCACTGAATTTGCAACGACTATATTTAAAGTTTATGGCAATGAACTCGTGCTAAAACTAGAGGATTATAATTTATTGAGTAATGAAAATAATTGCCTTGAAAGCTCCACAGCGCTAGGTTTTATCATCGAGGAATTTTTGATTTCAAAACTCGAAGTATTCACTCAAGACAATAAGGATTTTTGTATCAAAAGAGCTATAGATAATACAGCCATAAATCATAGCTATGACTGCTATTGCAAATATAAAGATATATTGTTTATGATCAATATTAAAACAGAAAAAAATAGTTCAAATAATAATGCAATATCAGCTATAAATATATTACATAATGACTATTGCAGTGATAAGGAGCAGATAAAGGCATATTTGGTATTTAAAGTTTATTACAAATATGGTCTTTCAAGGCGCAAACAAGAAAGGGCTTTGATTATCCAAAATATAGATACTTTTTATTTAGAAGAGATTGATTTTAGTGCAGGACATAAGCAAGATTATAGAAATTGGAGTGGGGTTTTTAAAGGACAATCTGGCAGATTGCAAATTAGCAAGAAGTTCAAACAAGATAATCAAGTAGATTTTCAGAAAATCTCTTATGAGATTACTTATAATTTTATCCAAGGGATATTTGAGTCTTGCTAGGTGCTTTGCACACCATTGCAAGGGCAATTTTGCAATATTTTATCTTGCCTTGCCCTTAGCTTTCGTAGTCTAATCTGCTGATAGATTCTATCAAATCTACGCTTTTGAGCGATAGTGCTATGACTCTTAAAAGTAGGTCATAGATATAGCGAGAGCCTTTGAATAGGTTTGGGTTGTTTGGGATTTTGGCTTTGTTGCCTGTTTTGTCTGCACGTGTGATTTCATAACGTTCGATGATCCAATCAATCGCAGATTTTTGATTTAGCACATAGTCATAGGCTCTTTTGGGGATACCACATATTTTTATGTCTTTGTTGTAGTAAATCTCGCTCCCATCTTTGCTTTTTGTCATTTTATGGACATAAAAATATGCATCTTCTCTTGAATCAAGCAATATATCGCCATTGCTTGGAGTGAATTTCTCGCCATTTTCATAGTTTAGATGTAAGTCGGCTAATGTTTTCCCTAGTTTGGAGAGTTCTTTAAAGTCTTTGCTGAAAGGCACTCTTGGATCGTCTTTGCTGAGTTCGGCTTTGTGTTCTCTCAAAAAGCCTTTGTGATTAAAAATCGCATAGATATAATAAAAAATATCTTCCTCGCTGATATTTTTATCTTGATAATGATTTCTGAACTGCTCTAAGCCCCAATGGCTGATGGCGTATTGCTTTTCAAGCGCTTGCTCCTCTCTCTCTCTCTCTCTCTCTCTCTCTTAGTAGCAGCATTTAAAATATTAGAGTCAGGAGATTTGCCATATTGATAGAGCGGATAGGCTTGATAGTCGGTTAACACGCTGTAATCTGGCATTGAGTTTAAAATCAAAGCATTTGAATCGGCTATGCAAATAACTAGATTTTCAGATTCTGCTGTTGGGAAAATCTTGTTCATTTGATGGTGTCTGTGGTTCCAAGTTTTATCGTAGTATAAATAAGATTTCACAAAGGGGCGATAGGTGGCAATTCTGATTTTTTCTTTTGAAAAATTTTCAATTTCTTTATTGTTTATAAGTTTATTTTTTAAAGCATCAGTCCAAGAAATTTGGCTTTCATCTGTGGATATTTCATCGCTTGTTAGCATTTTGTATAAATCGCTAGATTTTACGCCCTTATGCTTTTCTCTAAAGGCGTTGCTATCAAAGTTAGCTAGATTTTCATTATAAGTGTGGATACATTTTTCCATGGATTCTTTTAAAGTCGTTTGATCAAAATTCCATACCCAAGAGTCCCTAGCTCCTAAAAAGCCATTTGAATTGATACTAAAAATTATATTTTTGTTTTTGCTCTTTTTTAGCTTCAAAGGTAAAAATGTATAAAAATGTTCGTTGCGCTGATTGATCCAGTCACCTTTTTGGTTTGGTGTGATTTGTATAAAATCTATGTTTTCTATGCTTTTGTTTGTGCTTAAAAAATCTAGCTTTTTGATTCTGTCCCAATAATCGCCGACTTCGTAGTAATGGAGTGCATGGTCTTTTTTGACTTTGCTTTTGACTAGGAATAATAAAGCCACGCTTGCGCGCGAGCCAGAATCAAAAATTCCATCACCCTCTTGTTTTCTTAATTCGCCTTGTGTTCTTGCGTTGCCCCGAAGATTGACAATATAAATATCTTCAAACTCGTTAAATAGGCATTTTCTGAATCCATCTGCTGATTTAGCGTCGATGAATCCTCCATTGACAACAAAGCCAATGACTCCCCAGCCCTCTTTAAGTACGCGATCGCTAGCCATACGAATTGCTTGGATCAATGTATCGCGTGTATTTTTAGCTGATTGTGCTGCGGAGTCTTTACCATAGGTTTCTCTGATGTGGCTTTCTAGCTTGGGGTGTGGGAAGTTGGCATTATTATCATTTTGGGATTTTTGTCCACTTGAATAGGGGGGATTGCCGATGAAAACTTGTATAGATTCGGTGTTGATGTAGTCTTGAGTCTTTTTGTTTTCTAATAAGTCTTTGTAGTAATCGCTGAAAAGTCCATAATCTTGCTTGTCTTCTAGGTAGTTGAGGGAGTCTGCTAGGGCTATGTGGGCGAATTGGGCGAGATTTGGATCTCTGTTTTGGGCTGTTTGGGTGATATTGATGAGGGCGATGTAGTAGGCTAGGATATTGATGTCTTGGGCGTAGATTCCGTTGTTGAATCTGTCTTTTAGGTTTGGCGTGGCGATGAGGTCGTTATCAGAGCTTAAGAGCCTAGCGATGAAAGCGCCTGTGCCTGTGAAGGCGTCAAAGATTTTTACTTGCTTGTCGTTAAAATCTGTGCTGAAATGGCGCTTTAAGAGGGCGTTTGTGGAGTGTAGGATAAAGTCGATGACTTCAATGGGTGTATAGACTATGCCGAGTCGTTCGCTTTGCTTTTTAAAAGCTGTTTTGAAAAATGTATCGTATAGGTCTTTGATGAGTCTTTGTTTGTCGCTTTCGGTTTGGGCGATCGCTACATTTTCTTTGATACTTTTATAGAGCGTGTCAAGGCCTTTGAGTTCTTCGTTTTCTAATCCTAGGTCTTTTAGGCGATTGAACGCTAAGTCTAGGGCGTTGCCTATGGGGTTATGATTCATAGCTTCGCCAAAAATGGTATCAAAAATAGGCTTTGTAACGATATGAGAAGCTAGCATATCGATGGATTCGCTTTCTTTGATGTTTGGGTGTATGGCTTCTTGCAGGGATTTTACAAATTCACGCAAAATGTTTGGATTTTCTTTGAAATAGGCATTGAGCCGTAGGTTCAGGTCTTGGACTATCTTGCCTGTCTTGGCTGAAAAAGACTCCCAATAGTGTTTGTCGCCTAGCTTTGTTGGCAAGACATTATAAACGGCATCGGCTATGTCGTTTAGGGAGGTTTGTATCAAATCTAAATGCCCTTGCATGTGCTCTTTGGCTTCTTTTTGCTTTTGGGCTTTTTCTTTGTCTTTTTGTGCGTTTGTGGGCTTTTTGTCTGGATTTGTTTCATCGCTTGTGGAGTCGGCTAGTATGGTGGCAATTTTTATTTTTTCTTTAAAGCTCGCTTCGCTCACTAGGCTTTCATCGTGGCTTCTTAGGGCTTTTAAGATATTCCAAATGTTTTTAAAATTTGTATTATCCACGGCTTTATCGAGGTTTTTTATTTCAGCTTCGCTGAGGGCTATGGGGAGGATTATGTAGCCGATTTCTTTATTGGGCGCTTTACGCATGACACGCCCTACGGCTTGGATAATATCTACCATCGCTGAGCGGCCATCAAAGAAAACGACTGAATCAAGTGCTGGTATATCCACGCCCTCGCTTAGGCATTTTGCGTTTGTGATGAGTTCGCAAGTTTTGTCTTTTGTCTTTTCGAGTTCGCTTAATTTTTCAAATCGTGTATTGGCGTTCATCGTGCCATCTATGTGGTCTATGTGGATTGTGTGGTCTTTTGTCTTTGTTTTCATCTCTGTGTCATAGCAGTCGATGATTGTCTGAAAACTTTCTTTGATATTTTTAGATGTGGCGATATTGCGGCAGAAGTTTAGAGCCCTTTGGCTTGGGGTCTTGTCTGTGTCTGTGATATAGGCATTATCGTTTTGATCGGTAGAGTCTAGTATCTTTAGATCGCTTTTTACTAGCCCTTTGTGTGTGCCGATGATTTTGCAAACAAAATCCAAATCGACTAATTTTTCATTGAGCTTGCTCATGCCGCTTGCTTTGAGCTTTGCAATGGCGTTGTTTGCTATTTGTGTGTAGGTTTCTTTTTTGATGGTTAAAATGATGACTTTATAATCGGTCAATAGCTTTTCTCTGACAGCTCTGTCAAATCGTATTTCATAGATAGATTTGCCAAAAATAGCTTCATCGTCCATTGAAAAAACTTCATTGTCTTTTTCAGCGGCCTTTGTTTTTTGCTTATCGCTGTAGATTTTGGGTGTTGCAGTCATATAGATTCGGCGTTTGGCATTGATCTTGTTATTATCGTGGCAAATGGTAAAGGCATTTTGGGTTTTTATGTCATTTTCTTCTTGCCCTTTGATGATACTTGTATAAAGAGCGCCTACGCTTCTATGGGCTTCATCGCAGATGATTAAATCGATTTGTGGGAGCTTGTTTTGTGGGTCTAGGTTTTGGGCTTCTTGGATCCGTTGGACTGATTGATATGTGCTGAAAATAATGAATCGTTCTTGATTGCTCTGAGCCTTTTTATAGGCTTCTATAATTGCTCTTGGATTTGTCGAGGGAGGAAGGGGGAGTTCGCTTGGGTCTAGGTCGTCTTCGCCTCTTGCTGCTGTGGAGTCTGAGCAGATGACACAGGCAGTAAAGTTTTGACTCTTTTGTGCTGTGTATTCTCTGAGTGTTTGACCCACTAGCGCGATACTTGGGGCTAAAAAAAGCGTGATAGAATCTTTAGGGTTTGTTAGCATTTCAACGCTTTTGAGTGAAACAAAGGTTTTGCCCGTGCCACAAGCCATAATGAGCTTACCTCGTGTATTTTTTGGGTCTTTAAAATAGCTATCTAGGGCACTAAGGACTTCTTTTTGGTGGTTTAGGGGTGTTTTTCTAGCGTGGAGTTTGATGTCTTTGTCTTTTTCTGGGTCGAATAAATCCCAATCAATGCTAGAATATAAAAAATCTTGGAGCGTGATGAGTTCTAAGGGCATATGCTTATTGATTTGATAAATCTCGTTTTGTATGTGTTGGTTCAAATCGCAGGTGACAATGAGTATGCCTTTTGAAAATTTAATATCGCCTACGCCACTTTGAAGTTTTGTAAAATATGAAGTGAGGTCGTTTAATTTGAGCTCACTTTTCATATAAAATTTGCACTGCACAGCCACAAACTCGCCATCTTTTGTTTCAGCAACAATGTCTATGCCCGTGTCTTTGCCATCTCTATGCTCCCACTCGCCCCATAGCTTAATACTTTTATACTCACCTTGTGTGTTTTTTTCTTTCAATAAATGGACTGATATTTTCTCAAATATACCACCCTTTGTGCGATTACTAGCTTCTATAGCGCTGACTTTATCTAGGATTGTTTGAAATTGGCTCATAGAAATTGCTGTCCTTATTCGTTAATTTAAGCATATATTAAGATTCAATTATGCCACAGAAGAATTTAAAAAGCACTAAAGCAATTTTTTAAAGTGCCGATATGGTATGCAACCAAGCAAGGAAGCTTTGGATAAAATAACAAGGAGTTACACAATGGCTTTTCAAGTCAATACAAACATCAACGCACTGAACGCACACGCACAGGCTGTAAATACACAAATCAACATCAAGAATTCTTTAGAAAAGTTGAGCTCAGGTCTTCGTATTAACAAGGCTGCAGATGACGCTTCTGGTATGATTATCGCTGATAGCTTGCGATCACAAGCGAGTGCTTTGGGTCAAGCGATCCAAAATACCAATGATGGTATGGGGATTATTCAGATTGCTGATAAGGCGATGGATGAGCAGCTTAAAATCCTTGATACTATCAAGGTCAAAGCAACGCAAGCTGCACAAGATGGCCAGACAACTGAGTCAAGAAAGGCAATCCAATCTGATATTATTCGCTTGATCCAAGGGCTTGATAATATCGGTAATACCACTTCATACAATGGTCAAGCACTGCTTTCAGGTCAATTCACAAATAAAGAATTCCAAGTTGGGGCGTATTCGAATCAAAGTATCAAGGCCACTATTGGGTCGGCAACTTCTGATAAAATCGGTCAAGTAAGAATCAGCACAGGGGCATTGATTACAGCTTCAGGCGATGTGAGTATTACCTTCAAACAAGTAGATGGCGTGAATAATGTCAAGCTTGAGGCAGTCAAAATCTCTACTTCAGCAGGCACAGGTCTAGGAGTCCTCGCTGAGGTCATCAATAAAAACACCAATGCCACAGGGATCAGAGCACAAGCAAATGTTATCACAACTTCTGATCAGGCTATCATGTCAGGGAATCTTTCAGGTGTTGTTATCAATGGGATTGCTTTGGGCGATATTGTGGGTATCAAGCGCAATGACAGCGATGGTAGGTTGGTCGCAGCTTTCAATGCGATCACTTCAGAAACAGGCGTTGAAGCTTATACAGATATTAATGGTCGTTTGAATCTAAGAAGTGTCGATGGGCGAGGGATCAACTTCAAGACAGTTGCTCCTACAGCAGGTGCAAATGGCACGACTCCTCCAGCAGCTATCACTTCTGTCAATGGCGGTCAAGATGTCAATACAGGCTCTACTAACTTCGGTCGCTTGTCTTTGAGCCGATTGGACGCGAGGGATATTGTGGTGCTTTCATCTGCAGAATCCACAGCAGGGGGCTTTTCAGCCATTGGCTTTGGTAGCGCGCAAGTCGCACAGACCA
Organism: Helicobacter sp. 12S02634-8; assembly: GCF_002272865.1. Lineage (GTDB taxonomy): Bacteria > Campylobacterota > Campylobacteria > Campylobacterales > Helicobacteraceae > Helicobacter_J. The sequence goes on from NZ_MLAP01000007.1 coordinate 48,073, forward strand.
CAGTTAACCTAAGAGATGTTACAGGGAATTTCAACGCTAATGTCAAATCAGCTTCAGGCGCAAACTACAATGCAGTCATTGCAAGCGGGAATACAAGCCTTGGCGCAGGGGTTACAACACTCAAAGGTGCGATGGTGGTTATGGATATTGCTGAATCAGCGCAAAAAATGCTTGATAAAATCCGTGCTGATTTGGGTTCTGTCCAAGGGCAAATGATTAGCACCGTGAATAATATCACGATCACACAAGTCAATGTCAAAGCTGCTGAATCTCAAATCCGTGAAGTGGATTTTGCTCAAGAGTCTGCTGATTTCAATAAATATAGTATCTTAGCGCAGTCAGGAAGCTATGCAATGTCGCAAGCAAACGCTGTGCAACAAAATATTCTAAGACTACTTAGCTAGTTTCAAGCTAGGCTAGTTTCTTCTTTTGGCTTCTTTGTCCCTTTGGTCTTAGCTCAGAAAGTCTAAGCCCAAAAGGGGCGAGGGAGTCAAGCTTTTGATTTTCTATTATTTAATTCTCTATTATTTAATTTTTTATATTGCCCTCCTTATTTTATACCTCTTTTTATGCCCCCCCATTTTTTTTATTTTTTAAAGTTGTGGTTTTGATTTGTTATCAAAGTCAGGAGTGGGTGCGAAAATGCTAAAATTTGAGTAAAAATTTTGGAGAGTGATGGGTATGTTTGAGAGTTATGAAATTTTAGTGGCTTTAAAAAAGCTTGATTTACTCAAAAATCACCCCGAGTGGTATTGGCCAGGTGCGGGGACTTTTGAGGTCGTGGTTGGGGCAGTGCTGACTCAAAATACTAAATGGGAAAATGTAGAAAAGTCTTTGCAGTCTTTGCGCCAAGCAGGGATTTTATCTGGCCATCAGAGTTTGGAGCATATCGCAGGGCTTTCTTGTGAGGTGCTAGGTTCTCATATCGTATCTAGTGGGTTTTATAACCAAAAAAGTATGCGGCTTATTGTGTTGTGTCAGAATATTTTGCGGGATTTTGGGGGGTTTGAATCTTTTGTTTTGGGAGTGGATAGGGAGTGGTTGCTTGCTCAAAAGGGTATCGGAAAAGAAAGCGCAGATTCTATCTTGAACTATGCTTGCGCTAGGGAAGTGATGGTAGTGGATAAATATACTTATAAATTTCTTTGTGCGTTGGGGATAGAGATCCCTGATTATGATGAATTGCAGATGTGGTTTCAAAGGGGCATTGAGCAAAATCTCTCAGAAGTCTTTGTGCTCTATGGCAAAAAAATGCCTTTGGCACAAATTTATGCACGATTTCACGGCAAAATAGTAGAATTTTCTAAAAAGAAACTCAAATTGGAGTTGTGATGATTGCAGAACCTTTAGAGATTTTTACCCAAATCGCCCATATCCCCCACTCAAGCTTCCAGACAGAAGAGATGTTTGATTATATTTGCGCGTTTGCTAAAAAATGTGGCTATGCAGTCCAGAGTGATGGGGCTAAAAATATCCACGCATACACAGCGCACAAGCCCAAGCTCTGTTTCCAGTCCCATTATGATATGGTCGGGGTGGGGCAAGCGCATAAGCCTTTGGAGTTGTATGAAGAAAATGGATTTTTGAGGGCTAAAAACTCTTCTTTGGGTGCAGATAATGGCATAGGGGTTGCGTTGCAGCTTTATATGATGCAAAAATATCACGATCTAGAATTTTTATTTACCAACAACGAAGAGGTTGGACTTTTGGGCGCTAGGGGTTTGGAGCTAGCGATTAGAAGTGAGCAGATTATCAATTTAGATAGTGAAACTTTTGGGCAGATTGTGCTTGGTTGCGCAGGGGGCTATGATATGCATATTGTCTTTGATTTGCCCCAAGATATGACCTCTTATCCACATAGCTATGCTATCAGCACAAAGGGCTTTAAAGGCGGGCATAGCGGCATTGATATCGATAAAAATATCAAAAATGCTATTGTCGCACTCATGGAGGGGATTAGAGGGATTGATGGGGGGATTTGCGCTTTGAGTGCTGGAGAGAAGATGAACGCTATCCCTGTGGGGGCGAGTGTGGTCTTGCATACGCACGAAACGCTCCAAACGCTTTATAGCAAGCTAGATTGTGAAGAATTTTTGATAGAAGAGTTGGCAGTTTGTGGGGAGGTGTATCAAAAAGATATTTTGGTAAAATTTGTTTTAGGCTTAGGCAATGGCGTGCGTTATCAGAATAGCACAGGCGTGCTTGATTCTATAAATATTTCTTTACTCAAGCAAACAAACGCTCAAGTCAAGGTTTCTTTGATGGGGCGTGCGAATACTCAAGCCTTGCTAGATACAAATCTTTCTGATACAAAAAAGTTAGCTTTATCCCTCCAAGCAAATGCGAAGATTTCTATCGAGGATTTTTATCCACCTTGGGAGTGCAGTATCAGCGAGGGGGATTTATTGTTAGAGCAGGTCAAAAAATCTTTTGCGCCTTATGCTGTGCAGATATGTCAGATCCACGCAGGGCTTGAGTGCGGGATATTGCAAGAAAGGCTTGCGTGTTTGGGGGTCAAAAATCTCAAAATACTCTCCATTGGTCCTACGATTATTGCTCCACATTCTTTGGGTGAGCGTTTGGATTTGGAGGATTTTAAAAAGTTTTTTAGAGTGTTGGAGCATTTGGTAGAAAATTATAAAATATAGTTTTGATTAGGGGTGAGATAATGAAAAGGGTTGTTTTGTGGTTTTTATTGGTAGGGGGGTGTTTGTATGGAGTTGAGGAGAGCTCTGTGATTGGGCAAATGCCAATGACACAAGCAGTGCAAAAAGACCCAAGCACTCAAAGCCCTCTAACTCCCACAACAAGTCCTGCGCCCTCTTTAGATACGACAGACTCAGAACAAATCAATCAAGCAAGCCCCATGAATCAGAGCCCTAAGGGCCAAGAGGGGGCTATCAGCACGCCAAATACGCAGCAAAATACGCAACTCTCTTTAAAGCCCCAAGAAAAGCAAGAGCCCACAAAGCCATCAATTTTTAAGCCCATAGCGCCTGTGGGGCATTCTTATGGAGCGTTTAAAATCGGCTATGTGTATCAAAATCTTAGCTCAAAGAATATCCCACTCAAAAATGGAGCCAATACTTATCGTCTTGCTTCAAATAATGCTTATTTTGGACTTGAGAGAGGGTGGGTCGGGGGACCTTATAAAATGCTGATGTTTGGTGGGTATCTTGATGCAGGGGCGGGAGAAACTTATTATCTTTCAGCTGGCGGGGTCTTTGCGCTTAGGCTTTTAGATGGCTGGCTTATCCCTAGGATTGCTATAGGCTATCAACTCCAGCACCTAGGACTTCCCCAAGACTCCCAACAGCATAATATCCAATCAGGCGTGGGAACAATCGGTGTGTTTGCCCATATTGCCCAAGGCTTTGGAGTGAGTCTTGAGGGCAGATGGGGGCTTCCTTTTACCATGGCAAGAAAGGCCGATGCAAGTATCTACAGAGGGCCTAAATTTGATATGTATGCTGTGATGGTAAGCTTTACTTTTTATGACTTTGGGATTTGAATATGATAAAAATTATTTTATGGCTCGGAGCAGTTTTTAGTTTGGCTTTTGCGTGCAGTGGGGATTGCGCGAGTTGTCATTATCGGCTTGATTATCAGCACGACACTAGGCACGCCCCAATGTTAGAGTGCAAGACTTGCCATACAGATAAGAAGATGTCTCAGATTGATATGGGCGATACTTGCGGGCAAGATTGCTTTGCTTGCCATAGTGTCCAAAAGCTCAATTCTCCTAAGCTAGCTAGCGCTCATCAAGTCATCAAGCAGTGCATTGCTTGCCATCAAAGCTTGGAATCTCGCCCACAGATTTTAGAAAAAAGTATCTTTTTACATCAAGCCCCCTCGCCACTCCTCCCTCAAAAATAACGCGTTACCGATAGATACACTCAGAATAAAATTTATAGAATTTTTCAAGGCTAAAAATTATTGATGTGCTAAGATATTCTTTTTAACTAGGAGGATATATGCCGCAAGATTTATCGATAAACAAGAAGCCTACTATTGCAAGAAAACTTGCTAAAAGTCTGGCTTTTTGGGTGATTGTGGGGATTATTGGAGGTGTGGTGTTGGGGTATTTTGCCCCTGAAATGGGGATTGCGACAAAGCAATGGACAATCGATCCTTTTATCAAAGTCCTCAAATGGCTCATAGGCCCGATTATTTTTACTACGATTATTTGTGGGATTGTGGGGCTAGAAAATCTCAAAGCCCTAGGGAGCTTGGGAGTGAAGACGATTATTTATTTTGAAGTGGTTAGCACATTGGCGTTAGTCGTGGGCGTGGTTTTTGGAGAGGCTTTCAGACCAGGACATGGGATGGATCTTGATATCAATGCACTCGATAGTAATTCTGTGGCTAAATATACTTCGCATGTTTCTGAGGGCACAGGTTCTTTTAAAGAAATCCTTTTGAGTGCGATCCCTAATGACCCTATCACGCCTTTTTTGACAGGAAATACTTTGCAGGTTTTGTTCATGGCGATTGTGATTGCTATTGTGCTTTCATTTTTTAAGTCAAACCATAAAAGCAAAGTCATTGTCCCTCTTGAGAAAGCGCAGAATTTCTTTTTTAAGATTTTGACTATCTTGATGTATTATAGCCCGATTGCTACTTTTGGCGCGATGGCGTTTTTGATTGGGAAGTTTGGATTTGGGGCTTTATTCAATATGGCTTATTTGCTTTTTGTAATGCTCATAGCGTGCTTGTTTTTTATCTTTGTTGTTTTAGGCATTATTTGTGCTTTAGCCAAGGTCAATATTTTTAAATTCATGCGTTTTATTGCCAGAGAGGTGTTGATAGTCTTTGCTACAAGCTCTTCTGAAACAGCGCTCGCACCTTTAATGCGTAAGCTAGAGCGTGCGGGGATCCATCGAGGTTCTGTGGGGCTTGTGATCCCCACGGGATATTCTTTTAATTTAGATTGCACGAATATTTATTTGTCTTTGAGTGTGATTTTTCTCTCCCAAGCGTTCAATATCCCCTTGAGTTTGGAGCAGACCATTGCTGTGATTGTTATTTTGATGGTAGCTTCTAAGGGCGCAGTGGGAGTTACTGGATCGGGGTTTATTGTCCTAGCAGGCACACTCCAAGCAATGGGCACAGGGCCAGGGACAATACCGGCTGTGAGCGTGGCTGCACTTTTGGGAGTGGATAAGTTTATGAGTGAAATGCGTGCAGTGGGTAATTTGTGTGGGAATTCGGTGGCGTGTATGATTGTATCGATTTGGGATAAAAAAATCGATATGGATAAATTCCGCTATGCCCTAGACCACCCCGATGAGTTTAGAGTTGTGTAGTCAAAGGGGGCTTGAATTTACACTAAGGCTATATACTTTTGACCTATTTTTATCTGAAGGATTGTTATGATTTTTATCGATGCGTGCAAGAGAGAAGAAACCCCTTATACTCCGATTTGGTTGATGAGGCAGGCAGGGCGGTATCTGAGCGAGTATCAAGCAGTGAGAAAAAAGGCAGGGAGCTTTTTGGATCTGTGTTTTGACTCCAAGCTTGCTACTGAGGTAACGCTCCAACCTGTGGATATTTTAGATGTGGATGCGGCCATTATTTTTAGCGATATATTGGTTGTGCCTTTAGAGATGGGGCTTCCTTTGGAATTTATCAGCGGGGAGGGGCCACAATTCAAGCGAACAATTCGCACTTCAAAAGACGCCCTCGAACTCAAAAAAGATGCGTATAAACATCTCACATATGTCTATGATACGCTTTCTATGACGCGTTCTAAACTCCCTCAAGATAAGGCTTTGATAGGATTTTGTGGTTCTCCTTGGACTTTGGCGACTTATATGATTGAAGGTGCGGGGAGCAAGACTTATACCTATAGCAAAAAAATGCTCTATAGCAATCCCGAGCTTTTAAAGAGTGTGCTCCAAAAACTCACCGAAGAGCTCAAGGGGTATTTGTCTTTGCAAATCAAGGCAGGGGCAGATGCTGTGATGGTGTTTGACTCGTGGGCAGGGGCATTAGAGAGAGAGGCGTATTTAGAGTTTAGCTGGAAATATATGAAGGAAATTGCTGCATATATCAAAAAGAATTTTCCCCATACCCCTGTAATGCTCTTTCCTAAAGGGATTGCGGGCTATTTGGATCGGATCGATGGGGAGTTTGATGTTTTTGGCGTGGATTGGAGCACGCCCATAGAGAGTGCACAATATCATTTGGGGAGTAAGTATGTCTTACAGGGCAATTTAGAGCCTGCAAGACTTTATGATATGCAAGCCATGGAAGAGGGCGTGGATAGGATTTTATCTGTGATGGGTAAAAAAGCAGGGCATATCTTCAATCTAGGGCATGGAATGCTCCCTGATTTGCCTAGAGAGCACGCTAGGGCATTGGTGCAGATGGTGCGAGAGAAATCTAGGAGATAATAATTATCATTTAATAATTATTAATCACTATCCTTTATCATTGTAACAATCAAAGATAAAGGATAAACAATGAAAACTTTAGTAACAAGTGTTTTAGGTATCTACTTCTTGAGTGGGTGTGCGAGCACACATTCTACAACAGCGCTGGATTTAAAAGATTCAAGCTATGCAAAAGCCCGCAAGATTTCTGAACAAACCATTTGGATCCCCAGACAATAAGGCTTTCAATTAAAAGATGGCTTGATATTCTGATATTTTGATATTTTGCACGCATTTACCATCTGCCATTTACCATCAAGAAACCTCAAATAGTATTTGGATAGATTGCTTGCTAGATGGGTTGTTATGGGTTATTGGAGGATTTGTTTGGCAAGTGCGATTTTATTAGAATTCATGAAATGGATTTTGTTATGGATATTTTTAATGTCTTCAAAGAGTTTTTGACTCAAGGCAAAGCCCACTTTTTCTTCTTCTTTTTCGCCGAGTTTTTGGGCTTTTTCTAGCTCATCAAGCCATATTTTAGGGACAAAAACGCCCGGGAGTTTGGAGTAGAGGAAATGCGCTGTTTTGTATCTGAGGATAGGGAAATATCCAAATACGACTTGTGCGTGGCTTCCAAGCTCTTGATTGATTTCTGCGCACCATTGCAAAATCAGCTTAGCAACTTCTGTGTCATAGACAGGTTGGGTGAATAGCGCGAGCATTCCTGAGGCGATTTTGCGGCGCATTTTGTTTTTAAGACTCAAGGGATTGTTGGAATAAGAATTGATAACTCCAAAAGGATAGATGGGCTTTATTTGCCCTTTGATAGGGTATCCATCGAGGTCTTTGTTTTGGTTGAAACTATGGATCAGTTCAGCGAGCAATAGACTATTGCCCTCAAAGACGCCTTTAGCGCTAGGGCGATCGCCTAGCTTGATGGGATCGCCTGTAAGGGTCAAAAATAATCGGATATCTAGTTCATTAGCCCCGAGTATGTCGCCTTGGAGTGCGATTGTGTTGCGATCTCTCATATTGAGCGTGCAAATAACGGGCTTTTGGAGTGCGTTTTGGAGTTTGAGGCTTGTGAGTATGGCAGATTGCTTGAATTTTGCTAATGGAGCATCTGTGCATACAAGCGCATCAAACTGATCCCACCCTTGCAATTCTTTAAGCAATCCCTCTCCGATAGATGGGGCTTTTGGGGGAGAGATTTCATAGCTTAGAAAATCAGCATTTAAAAGCTTCTGCACACATCTTTCAATCATTTCTGTTTCTTTTCCTATGCAAGCAACTTGCTAGCCTCTGATTTCTTTAGTGGCTTCTACGAGGTTTTTCAAGCTAGGTTTTACCTCTTCCCATTTTCGGGTTTTCAGACCACAATCAGGGTTGATCCAAAGCTGCTCTTTAGGGAGGACTTCGAGTAATCGCTTGATTTGTGCTTTGATTTCTTCTTTGCTAGGGACTCTTGGGCTATGGATATCATACACGCCTGGCCCAACTTCGTTAGAATAGCCCACTTTAGCAAAAATCTTGAGTAGTTCATTCCCGCTTCGGGCTGTTTCGATACTGATCACATCAGCGTCCATATCTTCGATAGTTTTAATAATATCATTGAATTCACTATAGCACATATGGGTATGGATTTGCGTTGTGGAGGCTGCTAGGCTTGTAGAGATCTTAAAGCAGCACAAAGCCCATTTTTCATAATCTTTGATATTTTCTTGACGCAAGGGATAGCCCTCTTTGAACGCAGCCTCATCGACTTGGATCACATGAATCCCTGCTTTTTGGAGGTCATCGATTTCATCAGAGATACCAAGAGCAATTTGTTTGCATACTTCACTTCTAGGGAGATCATCGCGCACAAAAGACCAATTCAAGATAGTCACAGGGCCTGTGAGCATACCTTTGAGAATTTTTGAAGTCAGGCTTTGGGCATAGGTGATCCATTTGAGTGTCATGGGCTTAGGGCGGCTCACATCACCAAAGATAATAGGAGGCTTCACGCAGCGGCTGCCATAGCTTTGGACCCAGCCATTTTGACTGAAAACAAAGCCTTTGAGTTGCTCGCCAAAATACTCGACCATATCATTGCGCTCAGGTTCGCCGTGCACAAGCACATCTAGCCCCACTTCTTCTTGGAAGGCAACGCAGTCTTTGATATAGTCTTGGATACCTTTTTCATAAGTGTTGGTATCGATTTCACCCTTTTTGAAACGCAAGCGGAGTGCGCGAAGTTCGGGCGTTTGAGGGAAAGAGCCGATTGTAGTTGTTGGCAAGATGGGATAGCCAAGGGTTTTGTGTTGGAGCTTGATTCTCTCTTTAAATGTGCTATCCCTTTGGGTTTTGAGAGGTTGCTTGAAGCGGTCTTGAGTGGCTTTGTCATTGATTTTATCAGAGGTTTTTCTGTTGGCATTGGTGGCGATATTTTCTTCCCATTTTTGCTGCTCGGCCGCGTTCAATTTGCCTTTAAATGCAGCTTCTAAGAGCTTGAGTTCATCGATTTTTTCTCTCGCAAAGCTCAGCCAAGAGAGGATTTCTTTATCCATTTTGACTTCAGAATCCTTGCTAAAAGGTGTGTGTAAGAGCGAACAGCTCGTGCTTGGTATGATTTTGTCCTTGGGTAGTGTCTGAGCGATTTTCTCTAAAGTTTCTAGCTTTTTGCTCAAGTCTGCCACCCAGATATTGCGCCCATCAATCAGCCCTGCATAGAGAGTTTTGCCACTTTTGGCTATTGTGTTGAGTGAAGAGAAGTTTTTTTCTCCATACACAAAATCTAGCCCCAGCCCATCGATATTGGTTTGGCATAGGATTTCAGTGGCTTCAGTGCTGTGTTCAAAGTAGGTAGTCACGATGGTTTTGAAGCCCTTAGCAGCGATTTGGTTATAGACATCTTTGATTTTGCCATAGAATCGTTCATCTTTGCCTTTGCAAAAAATCGGCTCTTCAAATTGGATTAGAGGCTGGGTATCAAGCTTTTTGAGTGTGTCAAGTAGTTCAAAGTAGGCAACTTGCAGTTTTGCAAAGATTTCTTCAAAGCTCGCATTGTCTGTGATTTTTGAGAGGGCAGCGAAAGTAAAAAGCCCAATCAGATTGATTTTGGGCTTGAATCCTAGTGACTTGGCTTGCGCATATTCGCTCTCGATTTTGCTCGCATCGATTTTATAGGTATCTGTTTTGCTTAGCTCAGGGACTACATAGTGGTAGTTGGTGTTGAACCATTTAGTCATTTCACAAGCCACGCTATCTTTAAGACCTCTTGCCATACCAAAATATAGTTCCAAGCCTTTGTATTGTCTGAATCTCTCAGGGATAGCACCAAGGGCATAGGCAAGGTCTAGCATATTGTCATAAAGACTGAAGTCATTGACACTCACACAATCAAGGTCTTTTTGATAGCCCCAATGTTTGGTGCGTAGCTCAAGGGCTGTGTTTTGAAGCTCTGATTGTGTGGATTGCTTAGACCAATAGCTCTCCAATGCCTTTTTGAGCTCTCTGTGCTCGCCGATTCTTGGGAATCCTATAATAATGCTCATTATTTTTCCTTTGTATGGTTTTGATTTAGGAATATTATCATATACATATTGTGTTTTGATAAATTATCGAAAATTTTTATAGAGATACAGACTATCATTTCTTTTTTGGCTAAAAAGAAAACTTATCTTGACTATCTAAAATACCGATAAATAGGATATTTCAGTAAAAATGATACAAAAAGTAACTCTTAAAATAAAATATAATCTACTCCCATCAATCAAGTCTGTATCTGCTCTGTATGCACTTGTGCCTTTAAAATCTGTCTTTTTAATCAGAGAGTATTGGGAGGGTTGAGATTTTTTCTCGCAATTTAATGAGTGCTTCAGAGCCATTAGATAGAGCCTTTAAGCACAATCCACCTCCAGAGATCGCACTGACTCCGCCATTAAGCCCAAAAGATGTTATCATTTCTTTGAGTGATTCTAAAGAAATATGTGGGGCGATGATGATGAGGTTGAGGTAATGGGTATAGCCATCAAACATACACATATTGGATAAATCGCTCTCTTTGGGGTCTAAAATCGTATTATCAAAAAATATGGGCTTATTGTCTTGATAGATTTTGAGCGTTGTTGCGAAGTGATCGAACGCAAAAATCTCTTCTCTGCTGATCCTGCCCGCACAGATAATCTCTCCATAGAGTAACTGAGAGGTTTTATGCATACAAATAGTGGTCGCTCCCTTGAAATGGGAATTTCTAAAAGGGATAATCGGCAGAGGAGAGAAATCAAAGTAAGCATTTGTATCAAGGGTGATTTGCGTGTTTCTTGAGGCAAAGCCATTTTGCGTGTCGTGGATTTTTTCAAAACTCTGCGAGGTGAGCCTGACTTGGCAGTCTTTGCCAATATGCAAGTCTAGCTCTTGCCTATCGCCCTCCATCATTCCTGCACTCACAGAAATTAGCATAATCTCAGCTTTATTGTCTGTGTCATAAAAGGGTGCCATCAGCTTGAGTGGGGGCGTGAAAAAGCTATCTTCAATGATACATTTGCCATTTTGCCCTATTTTGGTCTTAAGGGTTAATTTGCTCTCTTGGGCGTAGTTTGTCATTTTAGTCCTCTAAAAGGGCGTTTCTTTTGATCCAAGCAATGACTTCTTTGAGTCCTTCTTTTGTTCGGATATTTGTAAAAATAAAGGGCTTTTCCCCGCGCATTTTTTTAGCGTCCCGCTCCATCACGCCCAAATCAGCGCCCACATAAGGAGCAAGGTCAATTTTGTTGATCAATAAGAGATCAGATCTTGTGATACCAGGCCCGCCTTTTCGGGGGATTTTATCGCCCTCAGCAACATCAATCACAAAGATAGTAAAATCAGCTAATTCCGGACTAAAGGTCGCTGCGAGATTATCCCCGCCACTTTCAATGAGCATGATTTCAATATCGGGGAATCTTGTGTGCATTTCTTCAACAGCTTCTAGGTTCATCGAGGCATCTTCACGGATAGCAGTATGCGGACACCCGCCTGTTTCTACGCCTATAATCCTTTCTTTTGGCATGATCGAGTTTTTACTCATGAATTCTGCATCTTCTTTGGTATAGATATCATTTGTGATGACACCCATACTATAGTCTTGGGACATGAGTCTTGTGAGAGCCTCAATCAGGGCTGTTTTACCACTGCCTACAGGGCCACATACACCAATTTTTACCATTTTGATCCTTTAGTTTGAGATTAAGACATATAGAGTCTTGAATACAGACTTTCGTGCTGCATTGCTTTGATGTCATTATGGATACTGGAGGCACACAGATGTTCTAGAGTGAGCGTGGAGAGCTTTTGGAGGATTGTTTCAAATGTATCTTGGAGCGCTAAAAGTATCTTTTGACCATCGTTTTGAGAGAGAGGGATTGTTTTGACACAATTGGTGACCATATTAGAGCTTTGGGCATACAGATAGTGCTGTATGCTTGCATTTAAATCTAGTTCCATACACGCGCAAAAGACCCCATAAGCAGTTGCGTGCGTGGGGACAAGGGTGCTTTGGAGGTATTGATGGAACATTTCTTTGGGAGCTAAAGAGAGGAGTTTGATGGTTTTTAAAAATCGATTGCCTAGCTTTTGGTTTGCAAGACGCAGTTCCATGGGCGAGCTTGCAATGCAGACAAGCTCTTCGAGCTCAAGTATTTTCTGTAAATCCTGCTCTTTTGCATAGGAGTAAGCGAGTTTGAGGCTTAAAAGCTCTGTATAGAGAAATTGCGTTTGGAGATTGGCACGGAGGTATTCTAAAGCACTTGCTTGATGATAGACACGGCGCATTTGGATATAGCTCTCTAATCCAAAGGAGTGCGTATAGCTGCCTATGGGGAAGAGTGCGTCATTGATTTGTAGCAGCAAAAAATCTTTATTGGTTTTCAAGTTTTTCTCCATTTTCGCTTTATTTTTCCCCACTTTCCCCACGGATAGCAATTTTAAGATTGGGGCTTTCTTGGATTTTGAAATTTGGCTCTGTGTGTGCCATACTCACTGAAATGCGTTTAGAAGAATCCAGCCTTGAACTTAAGACAGCATTTTTGATACCCAATTTATCTAGCAAGACTTTGATGGGCTTTTCAAATGGTGTCTGAAATTCAAATTCATTAGAGCCAAAAAAAAGTGCCATATGGCGATTGCCAATTTCATAGCAAATCTTTGCCACTTCTGAAGTGCTACACGCATAAGCGCATAACACTTCTGTGGGCAAGATATTAATAGCAATGACCTTGTTGCCTTCTTCAAAGAGGATATCGCCTTGAGAGAGCCCCATTTTTGGAGCTTGGATAAGTCGCATTGCGATTTCTTCGCCACTGCGAGTTTTCCATCTAGCGATTTTCTTTCTTGTATCATACCATTGCAGATCGATATAATCAACCCAAAGTTTGGATACATCTCTATCGCTAAGATTCCCCTTGAGTATCTCTATAGGCATACACACTCTCCATCAATACCAAATATTTGTGATGATGAGCCACGCAGGTATCCACGCAGTGAAAATACCCTCAAATATCGCAAGGTAAGGCACCCAAGGCAATTCTTTTTTCAAAACTGTTTCAATCCAACCTGTAAGCCACAAAATACCCCACAAAATCCAAATCACAGCAAACCAAAAGCCCTCTTGAGTGCCTGATTGGTAGCTGAGATAGGCTGCAGGGATCGCATTGATAGCAACAAATAGGCTATACCAGCCATAAGGTCGCCAATCGAGATTCCAGATATTATTGACTGCGACAAATAGATAGGTGAAACCAAATAGCAAGCCTGTAGCAGCAGCATATAGGTCAGTGATACTGTTTTCAAAATCTCCGTGTACAATCACAATCACATTGGCAACTACAGAGAGCAAACCAGCAAATACATTCATAACAGCCGTGCTTTTGCCATCAGTTTTCATCAAACGGCAAAGACCATTATTCATCAAAACAATGGCCACATACATTAATACTAATCCCAACATTTATTGATCCTTTTTATTTGTATTCTCCCCTCTAAATCAAAGAGGGATTTGTATCAGAACAGATTATAAAGCTGCGCTAAGCTGAGCTTATCTGCTGGTTTGGAGGAGATTTTTTTGCCTCCGACCTTGACTTCATAGGTTTCTGGATTGACCTCGATATGGGCAGTAACATCGTTATTTTTCATATCTTTTTTGGTGATATTGCGGCAGTTTTTCACTGGCAAAACAATCCGATCGAGCCCTAATTTTTCTTTGATACCATCTGCATAGGCTGCTTGAGAAACAAAAGTGATATTGGTATCAAACTTTGCCTTGCCGTGGTGGGCAAACATTTCACGATAGATAACAGGCTCTGGAGTAGGGATAGAGGCATTGGCATCGCCCATTCTTGCTCCTGCTATCATACCGCATTTGATAATCATCTCTGGCTTGATACCAAAAAACGCAGGATTCCAAAGTACAAGATCAGCATATTTCCCTACTTCAACGCTCCCGACATATTCTGAAATACCGTGTGCGATAGCAGGATTGATAGTGTATTTAGCGACATAGCGCTTGATTCTGAAGTTGTCATTATCGCCTTTTTCTTCTTTGAGGCGTCCGAATTCTTTTTTGTTTTTATCAGCAGTTTGCCAAGTCCTTGTAATCACCTCGCCTACGCGCCCCATTGCTTGAGAGTCTGAGCTTGTGATAGAGAATATTCCCATATCGTGGAGTGTGTCTTCAGCAGCAATTGTTTCAGGTCGAATGCGTGAATCAGCAAAAGCCACATCTTCTTTGATTTTTTTATCCAAATGGTGGCAAACCATCAGCATATCTAAATGCTCATCGGCTGTATTTTTGGTAAAAGGAATCGTAGGATTGGTAGAAGCAGGGAGGATATTGGGCTCACCAGCGATTTTGATAATATCAGGAGCGTGTCCCCCACCAGCACCTTCGGTGTGAAATGTATGGATTGTGCGCCCTGCAATTGCCTTGATTGTGTCTTCGACACAGCCTGCTTCATTGAGTGTATCTGTATGGATAGCGACTTGGACATCATAAGCTTCTGCTACATTTAAAGCGTGGTTGATGACTGATGGTGTAGCGCCCCAATCTTCGTGGATCTTAAGCCCTAAAGCACCGGCTTTGACTTGCTCAGCTAGAGCATTTTCATTAGAACTATTGCCCTTGCCAAAAAATCCGAGATTCATAGTGTATTCTTCAGCAGCGCGGATCATTTCTTTGAGATTCCATCTACCAGGGGTGCAAGTTGTTGCGTTTGTCCCATCAGCAGGGCCTGTTCCCCCACCTATCATTGTAGTGATACCGCTGTATAGCGCTGTAGGGATTTGTTGGGGAGAGATGAAGTGGATATGGGTATCAATCCCACCTGCAGTCACGATCATACCCTCACCAGCGAGTGCTTCTGTCCCTGCACCTACTGCCATATTGCCGCACACGCCATCTTGCATATCTTTGTTGCCTGCTTTGCCAATCCCTGCGATTTTGCCATCTTTGATACCAATATCGGCTTTGTAAATGCCGTTATAATCGATAATCATTGCATTTGTGATAACAAGATCAAGCTCCCTTGTATCAGAGCTGACACTTTGTGCCATACCATCACGGAGAGTTTTCCCCCCACCAAATTTCAGTTCTTCACCATAGATAGTGTAGTCTTTTTCGATTTCTGCAAATAATTCAGTATCGGCCAAACGCACCTTATCTCCTACGGTTGGACCAAACATTGAAGCATATTGTTTTCTTGATATTTTTGTCATTGTAACTCCTTATTTAGAAAAGCCCTTGGCTTTAGCGTTTTGCATTGCTATATGCTTGTTGTCTTGATTGACTTGAGCATCGGCTAAGTTGTTGAATCCAAACACTCGCTTGCTGCCACCGATTTCGATGAGGGCGATTGTCTTTGTTTCGCCAGGTTCGAATCTGACTGAAGTGCCAGAGGGGATATCCAATCGTCTTCCATAAGCTTTTTCTCTGTCAAATTCTAGTAATTTGTTGGTTTCAAAGAAATGGAAATGGGATCCGACTTGGATTGCTCTATCTCCTTTGTTGGTAACTTTGATTTCAATGGCTTGTTTGCCTTGATTGATTTCAATGTCTTCATTTTTGAGGATCAATTCACCTGGAGTGAGTTTGCCATTGTCTTCGATGGGAGTGTGGATTGTGACAAGCTTTGTGCCATCAGGGAAGCCCACTTCTACGCCCACTTCATGGATCATCGCTGCGACGCCATCCATCACATCATCTGCTTTGAGGATCTTTTTGCCCTCTTGCATCAAGTCAGCCACGCTCTTTTTGCCTTCTCGTGCGAGCTCCATAATCTCACTACTGATCAAAGCGATTGCTTCGACATAGTTGAGTTTGATCCCTTTTGCCTTACGCTTTTTAGCTAGTTCTCCAGCGTAATGGAGCATCAGCTTGTCTAACTCTTTTGGGTTGAGTTTCATTTTTTCTCCTTGTGTGAATTTTCTGAAGTAGCTTTCTTGCTAGATCGGTGTTGATTTTAAAACTCTTTCGTTAATAGTTGTTAAAGACTTGACAGAATATTGATATTTTTTTGAGGGCATTGAGTGCTGATGGGAGCAAAAGTAACATACAATCCATCGCTGAGTTATACATCAAGTAGCTCATAAAGATTTATAGATATAGACTAAATAATATTTATATATTTCATATAAGTATTTGTATAATTTATCATTTGTGTGGTATAATTGCCAAAACTAAAATCAAAGGAGTTATTTATGAGTAAAAAGCATACTTTCCAGACTGAGATCAATCAACTACTTGATTTGATGATCCACTCGCTTTATTCTAATAAAGAAATATTTTTGCGTGAATTGATTTCTAATGCTTCTGATGCCCTTGACAAGCTGAATTATCTTGCTTTGACAGATAGCAAACTCAAAGATTTGCAATTCCAGCCCCGCATTGATTTGAGCTTTGATGAAAAGAAAAAGACTCTCACAATCCAGGACAATGGTATTGGTATGACTCAAGAAGAGCTGATTTCTCATCTTGGGACAATTGCGAAGTCAGGGACAAAGAGCTTTTTGTCTTCTTTGAGTGGGGATAAGAAAAAGGATTCTGCGCTCATCGGGCAGTTTGGTGTGGGATTTTATTCAGCTTTTATGGTTGCAGATAAGGTTGTTGTCCAGACCAAAAAGGCAGGAGAAAAACAAGCGCACACTTGGGTGAGTGATGGGAAAGGGGAGTATGAAATCTCTGAGTGCCTCAAAGACTCTCAAGGGACACAAATCACACTATATCTCAAAGATGAAGACGCGAATTTTGCGAGTCGTTGGGAGATAGAAAATATTGTCAAAAAATATTCTGAACATATTCCATTTCCCATTTATCTGAGCTATACCCAGAGCAAGTTTGAGGGCGAGGGCGAGGAGAAAAAGGAGATCAAAGAGGATAAGGTCGAACAAATCAATAATGCCAAAGCGATTTGGAAAATGAGTAAAAATGAACTCAAGGATGAGGATTATAAAGAGTTTTATAAAAGCTTTGCACACGATAATACCGAGCCAATGCGATGGGTGCATACAAAAGTCGAGGGGACTTTGGAGTATACGACTTTGTTTTTTATCCCGAGTGTTGCGCCTTTTGATCTCTATCGTGTTGATTACAAATCGGGGGTAAAACTCTATGTCAAGCGGGTGTTTATCACAGATGATGACAAAGAGCTATTGCCCCAATACTTGCGGTTTGTGCGTGGGGTGATTGATAGTGAAGATTTGCCTTTAAATGTGAGTCGGGAGATTTTGCAGCAAAATAAAGTGCTAGCAAATATCCGCGCAGCCTCTGTCAAAAAGATACTTTCTGAGATTGAGAGTATCGCCCAAGATGATGGGGCTTATCAGAAGTTTTATACCCAATTTGGCAAAGTGCTCAAAGAGGGGCTTTATGGCGATTATGAAAACAAAGAAAGACTTTTGAACCTCTTGCGATTCCCTACTTCCAAGCACAGCCAAAGCATTTCTTTGAAAACTTATAAAGAAAATATGCCTACAGACCAAAAAAGCATTTATTATATGATAGGGGAAAATTTAGAACTTCTCAAAGCCTCTCCTGTGCTAGAAAAATACGCTAAAAAGGGCTATGAAGTCTTGCTCATGAGCGATGAAGTTGATGGCTTTGTTATCCCTAGTGTGGGCGAGTATGACAAGCTACCTCTTAAAGACGCTAGCGCTGCAGAAACACTAAAAGAGCTAGGCGAAGATTCAGTGAGCCAAGAGGTGCAAAAATCCTTTGAAAAGCTCATAGCCACTTTTAAAGAAGCTTTAGGCGATCAGGTCAAAGATGTGGTATTGTCGGCGTCTTTGGATTCGCCTGTAGCCCTTGTGGGTGATGAGCAAAATGCGATGATGGCAAATCTAATGCGCCAGATGGGACAAGAGCCTCCAATTGCTAAAAAGACCATGGAACTCAACTCGACTCACCCAATTTTAGAACAACTCAAAGACAAAGAAGACAAGGAGCTTATCAGCAATACAGCACATTTGCTCTATGCTTCTGCTAAGCTCTTAGAATCTGGCACGATAGAAGATGCAAAAGACTTTGCCCATAGACTCAACCAAACAATTTTAAAAACTCTCTGATCCCTCACTCCCCTCACTCCCTTGCCCCCAAAGGGGTTGTGATGAGAGGTGGGGCTTGTTGAGGTGGTTTTAGTGGTTTGATGGATAAATGGATAAAAATGATGGCAAAATCATAGCCCAACCACAAAAGACACACAAAAGGACACAGATGGATCCAAAAATATCAATCGCTTCTTTGGGTGGGACGATTTCTATGACCCCAAGCCAAAAAGCCCAAGGGATCACTCCCAAGCTATCTGCAGAGGATTTAATCAACGTATTGCCCGATATAAAAGGCTTAGCACAGATTGAAGCAAAGAGCCTTTTTAGCCTGCCTAGTGGGTATTTGAGCTTTGAGATGTTGATAGAAGCCTTGCAATGGGCAAAAGAGCAAGTCAAGCAAGGTGCTAGTGGCGTGATATTCACGCAAGGCACAGATACTTTGGAAGAAAGTGCTTTTTTGTGTGATTTATTTTGGGATCTGCCAGAGCCCCTGATAATTACAGGTGCAATGCGAGCTCCTGAAGAGATTGGCGCAGATGGATTGCGTAATTTACGCAGTGCGATTCTTTGCGCCTTGAGTCCTCATAGCGCCCATAGAGGGGTGATGGTGGTGATGAACGATACAATCCATTTAGCAAGATGGGCACGGAAGTCGCATAGCTTGATGGTCGATAGCTTTTGTTCTGATGGCAAAAGCTATGGGGTGATTGCTGAGGGTAAGGTGGTATATTTCTACCCGCCACCTCCTAAGATGGTCTTGCCCTTTCCATATGATTTGAATAAAAAGGTATTTTTATGGGAGCAGGTTTTAGATGGCGATGTGGGTATTTTGGAGTGGGTAGAAAGGGATTGTGATGGCTTAGTGATCAGTGGTTTTGGAGCAGGGCATATCAGCTTGAGGGCTAGTGATTTGCTTGATAAGGTCATACAAAAAATCCCTGTTATTGTATGCACACGCACTACAGATGGACCTACGGCCTATCATACTTATGGTTACAAAGGCGCAGAGATAGATCTCATCGCTAGAGGGGTGTGTATGGGAGGGTATTTGAGTGCGAGAAAAGCAAGGATTCTTTTATGGGCGATTTTGGGTAATGGCTTGGGAAAAGATAGCTTCAAACAATATCTGCAGACACTCACTATAGGGTCTTGAGCCTAGATTTATTTGTATTATCGGCTTTATTTTGTCATGGGTTTTAGGGGGAGGAGCTTTGATGGATTGTGCTTGCCCTTAAGATTTAGTGTTAAGAAAGTATTAAGTTTTTATGAATAAAATGACCTTACAATATTACTTTATGATATATAGTAATAAATTTATGTTGAGGAAGGCAGTGTGATGGTTTTAGGGAGAAAATGCTTTATTTTTGGTGCTTTGGTGGTTTTGAGTGGAGGGTTGGCTATGGGAGAAGAGAGCAAGGATTATGAACTCAATAAAATCGTTACAACTTCTACAAGAACTCCTACGATGATTTCAGAAGCACCAGGAAATGTTACACTGATGGATCATAAAGAAATCAAAGATAGGACTTCCCAACAACTCAGCAATATGATGAGTGTGATGGCAGGGGTGAAAGTCGATAAAGATGCGGGCTATAATGGGCGTCCTAATGTTTTCATGCGCGGGATACCTTATGGGACACTTGTCATGCTTGATGGAGTGATTTTAAATGACTTAGAGGGGGAAATGCGTATTATCCAGTCTATTTCAAGTATGGATATTGAAAAAATCGAGGTGGTGCGGGGGCCGTTTTCGAGTTTGTATGGGACAGGGGGGATTGGCGGGGTGATTAATTTTATCACCTCAATGCCTACTCAGCTTGAATCCAATGCTGAGCTAGGGTATGGCAATGAGATTTTAAGAGGGGGTGCTGAGGCCAATAGGACGCGCGGATATTTTAGCATTGGAGATGCGTTTTTTGATAAAAGATTGCGGGTCAAGGCAAGCTATGGTTTTACAAAAAGCGATGGCTATGCACGCGTGCCAGCGACAATGAAACAGACCTTTAATTCTTCAAGTGGTATCACTTTTGATGGTAGGGCGCCTGTGAAGGGCGATATTGTGGGTAATGTGGGGAGAACGGGGTATTTAACCAACAATGCGCATATCAAGGCTGAATATGATTGGAGCGATAAAGATACTACGAGCTTGACTTTCAATCTATCGACTATCAATGAAAATCAAAATTCTGTCAAGACAAATTTACGCACAAGCAATGGCCAGCCTGTTTATGGCGGGCAGACAAATGGCTCAACATCAGGGTTTTATAGCCCTTTTTATGGGATTGGGTGGTCGGGGTTTCGCTTTGAACAAAACTATATCGCCTCGATCTCGCATAAGCATTATTTCAATGATGATTCTTCCCTCACTACGACAATTTCAAGTGTGGATTTGATCTCGCATTTTGCTGATGGAGATGGTTCTAAGAGCAATGCGAGCATTTTTGGAGGTCCGGGCAAGTCGCTAGATAATAATGCGAGCAGTAATTATTTAGACATTGTCTATCAAAATAAATTTTCTGATAAGCAGACTTTGATGGTGGGATTTCAAGGCAGAATGATGAGTGTGTCTAATGAACGGCATTATATTGGGAATTGGACACAGAGTGATTTTTGGAACACTTATACAGGTATGTATGGGCAGGATAAAAGCAATGCTTGGACGATTGCAGCGTGGAGTCAGCTGACAAGCAAATGGACAGATACTTTGAGCACAAATCTTGGCTTGAGGCTTGATTATTGGCAGACTTATGATATGACAACCTTAGATACACTCGCGCTAAACCCCAATAAACTGACCTTGCCAGATACTAAGAAATTTTTCCCATCACCAAAGTTTGCCCTCAATTATCAGCCTTTCACATATACGGTTTTTAAGGGCTCTATAGGCTTGGCATTTCGTGCGCCCAATACAAGGGAGATGTATGCACACTCAATGGCAGGGAGCTATCAGATCAGTAATCCATTGCTCTCCCCAGAATATGGATTAGAGTTTGATATTGGTGTTGAGCAGGGGAATCCGTATGGAGGGCTTTTCAAGGCATATTACTATCAGACTGAAATGTATAATGCTATCTATCAGACAGGAGCAGGGCAGGAGAGCGATCCTTATCAGAATATCAATGGCGGGCATGAACGGATCAATGGCGTTGAGCTTGAGTTGGATCAAAAAATTTATGGGCAGCTGTCTTTGATGGCAAATTATACCTTTACCAATGCTAGAGTCATCAATAGCACGGCAAATCCTAGCTACAATGGGCATTATATCGCTAATATTCCCAAGCATATGGGGCATTTGGCTTTGCTGTATGGGGGCGATGATAGGGAGGGGGTCTTTGGCTCATTGCAGATGAATACGCAATCAGGGGCATATACGAGTATCAAAAACACCAAAGCTCCCAGCCATACTTTTGGTTCTATCGATCCGCGCGTGACTTTTGATGCTAAAGTTGGCTATGAATTCCATAATAAAACCTCGCTTTCACTGAGTTTTTTGAATTTCACCAATGCGCAATATTATGATTATTACAAGGCGATGGGGGCGTCATTTTATGTCCAAATTTCTAGCAAATTTTTCTAA
Source organism: Helicobacter sp. 12S02634-8 (assembly GCF_002272865.1). Taxonomy (GTDB): domain Bacteria; phylum Campylobacterota; class Campylobacteria; order Campylobacterales; family Helicobacteraceae; genus Helicobacter_J. Next base: position 69,583 of record NZ_MLAP01000007.1, read on the forward strand.
CACGCTCTTTTGGAGTAGTGTTTTTGATGGATTTGTGTGCGTTGTTATTTTCTTTGGTTATGATAGAAGAGCAGATTTGGGCATTGGCTTGCTCTCATGAAGGGATATGATGGGAATCAAATACGCATATATATGGGCGTTGCTAGGAGTTTTGGCCTTAGGCCTTGGGGCAAAGGAGGCACTCACGCCCACAGATGGAGCAGATTTTTTCTACCAGAGATTTGGAGATAAGAACCAACCACACAAAAAGATCAACCACACAAAAGGGTTTTGTGCTAGTGGGTATTTTGAACCTAGAAAAGATATCCGATCGTTTGTCAAAATTCCTTTGCTTGAAGCTAAAAGCAAGGTATTGGCTCGATATTCCATTGGTGGGGGCAATCCATATGTGAGCGATCGCACAAACCCCCATGGGCTAGCTCTTAAAATCACTGATGGCAAAGAAGAGTGGGATTTTGCGATGTTAAATACCCAAATCAATGCGGGGAAGACGCCTGAGTTGATTCTTGAGTTTTTGTCTTTGGCTGCTGATCCTAGCAAAAAAGATAAGCTAAAAGAGCTTGCACACCAGCACAAAAGTGTGCAACATTTTATGGATTATAGCCGCAGTCTTGGCGTGCCTTTGAGCTTAGCAAATGTCGCATTTCATACCCAGCACGTCTATGGTATCACACAAAATGATGGCAGTGTGATGCATGCAAAAATAGTCTTTGCTCCTCAAGCAGGTGTGATCGAGCGTTCAAGTCAAGAAGCCCAAAAAAGTGGCGATAATTTTTTAGAAAAACGATTCCAAGAAGATCTCAAAAAGGGCAGTGTGCGTTATCATATGTATCTAATCGTAGCAAAACCAGATGATGTTATTGATGATATTAGCGTGTTTTGGGGGAGTGATAATCGAAAAATCTTTTTGGGGACTTTGGTGTTGGATCGGTTTGAGGGGCAGGGGTGTGAGGGAGATGTATTTTTGCCAAAAGTGCTGCCTCTTGGGGTCAAAGCCCCTATCGATCCTGTTTTTGAATTCCGCAATCAAGTCTATACAATCACACACCAACGCCGCCAATAAGACCCTAGCCCCCCCCCGTTTTTTCTAAAATTAAAGAAAATCTGACACGGATTCAAGCAAGGTCTAGCAGATACTTGAGAGCGTGGTTGCTAGACCTCCGAGTGAAGTTTCTTTGTATTTGAGATTCATATCTTTGCCTGTGTTATACATTGTCAAAATCACTTCATCTAAAGTGACCTTAGGTGTGCTTTTACGACTCATTGCCATACGCGCTGCCATAATCGCTTTGATTGCGCCAAAGGCATTTCTCTCAATACACGGTATCTGCACAAGCCCCCCCACAGGGTCACAAGTCAGACCCAAATGGTGTTCCATAGCGATTTCAGCTGCATTAGACGCACAAAAGGCATCAGCCCCCAGCACAGACGCCATAGCAGCCCCCGCCATCGAACTCGCTACACCAATCTCAGCTTGACAGCCTGCTTCAGCCCCAGAGATACTTGCATTTTTCTTATAAAGTGAGCCGATCAGCATTGCGACTAACAGATAATCGATTGCTTTTTGGTCATTGAAGCCCACGGTGTGATTTTTCAGATACAACAAGACAGCAGGATTGACCGCACAAGCCCCGTTTGTAGGTGCAGTAACGACTTTCGCACCACTGGCATTTTCTTCAGCGACTGCGATAGCATAAAGGGAGATAAAATCAATAATCCCCAATGGATCGGTCGTGGCCTGTAATCTGCTTGCAAGCCCAGGGGCGCGTCTATGGAGCTTGAGCTTGCCGGGCAAAACATCAGCTTGGGGGTGGATACCATTGTTGTATGCTTCTTGCATTGTTGCCCAGATTTCTAGGCAATATTTTTGGATATATTCTAATGTATTGAATTGCAATTCATATGCAAGAGAGGCTTGGATCAGATTTTTGCCTTGTTGGTGGCAATAATCGAGTATGTCTTTAGCGTGGTTGAAACTCAGAGCAAGATGTGTATCTTGGGGGTCTTCAATCCCTGTTTCTTTGATTTTTTGGAGTTCTTTTTGGGTCTTGACAAATCCCCCGCCAATGGAATAATAAGTTTCTTCCTCGAGCACTTCTCCATTTGCATTGAGTGCTTGGAGTGTCAAGCCATTTTCGTGTAGGAGCAAAAATTGCTTAGAAAAAATCAAGTCATTTTCATAATCAAAGTCAATATCTTTCTGGCCACATAAGCAGAGTTTTTTGTCATTAAGGGCTTTGTTGATGACAGATTCTTGTGTGGAGGTATCGAGATTTTTGGCTTCTAAAGCGCTCAAGCCCCAGATAATAGCCCTATCGCTTAAGTGCCCCTTGCCTGTGAGGGACAAAGACCCATAAAAACAGATTTTTATTTTGGTAATTTCTGCGAGTTTGGGCATTAATTTTTGACAGAATAAATTCCCTGCTAGCATAGGTCCCATCGTGTGCGAGGAGGAGGGGCCAACCCCAATTTTGAAAATACTCAGATTGCTCATATTTCTTCCTTTTCAATCAATCGGGTAAATTATATAATGAATTTTTAATAAAATAGTATGTTAATTGTGTTATTTCTTCCCTCAGAAAATGGTTATTTGTTTCTTTTTGTTACATCATTAAAATATTTTAAGTTTATATTTCGGATTCAAAATATTATTTTGTATATAATCTCGCAGATAAGTATTCTTTAGGTAACACAATCAAACAACGAAGGATTTTGATGAATAAAAGAGATTTTTTATGGGTGCTGAGCTTGTATGGGACAGCAATTGGAGCGGGCGTTTTGTTCTTGCCTATTAAGACGGGTGTGGGAGGGCTTGTTCCTTTGGTGATGATGATTGTGTTGTCATTTCCGATTACTTTTTTAGCACATCGGGCTTTGTGTCGCTTTGTTTTGTCTTCTTCCATGCGTTCTGATGATATTACGATTGTAGCGCAGGAGTTTTTTGGCAAGGCAGGGGGGATTGTGATCACTTTGCTATATTTTTGTGCGATTTTTCCTATTTTGCTTATTTATAGCGTGGGGATTACGAACACTCTTGATAGCTTTATTGTCCATCAAATGCACTTACAAGCCCCAAATCGTTTGTTGTTGGCGTTTATTTTGGTGGGGATTTTGGTTTTGATTGTGAGCTTTGGGCAAGAGATGATTGTGCGGGTGATGAGCACTTTGGTGTTCCCTTTTATCATCGTTTTGATGTTGATTGCACTTGCTTTAGTCCCTGAGTGGAATCTGGAGTTGTTTAAAAATATCAGCTTTTCGTGGCAAGAAGATACAAAAAAGCTTTGGTTGATGCTCCCTGTGATGGTCTTTGCCTTCAATCACTCGCCCATTATCTCTTCTTTGGCTGTGTATGCTAAAAGTCAATATGGCAAAAAGGCCGATGAAAAAAGCTCTAAAATCATCGCTACAAGCAATATTTTGATGATTGTGAGCGTGATGTTTTTTGTTTTTTCTTTTATGATGAGCTTACATCAAGATGATTTTATCCACGCACAAGAGCAGAATATATCGATACTTTCTTTGCTTGCTAATATTGCTGATAGGTTTGAAAACCCCATTGTCAAGGCCATTGCACCGATTTTGGTCTATGTAGCACCACTCATTGCATTTGTGGCGATGGGTAAGTCATTTTTCGGGCATTATTTGGGCGCTCAAGAGGGCTTCAATCGGATTTTATTCAAAATCTCAAGAGATAAAATCAGTCTGAAAACGGCTAAGAAAATCACGATTATTTTTACATTTTTAGTGTCTTGGCTCGTTGCTTATGCCAATCCACAGATTTTAGATATTATCGACCAAATCGTAGGGCCTGTGCTAGCGCTCATACTTTTTATCATGCCTTTGTATGCTATTTATCGTTTTGATGCACTCAAAAAATATAAAAACCCCCTTGAAAATCTTTTTATCTTGATTTTTGGTCTATTGACAATCGCAGCTGCCCTTTATAGTATCTTTTAGGCATTGGGATTTTTGGAGTGGGGCATACACAAAAAGCAAGTGATGGTTAAATAATCTTAAAACTGCTTGGAGTGTTATGGTTTTGTCAATCACTTATGTATAATCAGAGTTGTTCTATAATATTTTTTGATAAAAAATAACACAAGGGGGTTTGATATGGTGGCATTGCATAGATGGGGGAGTTGGAGCGTGGTTTTGATGGGGGCAGTGGTGGGGCTGGGCTATGGCGAGGGGGCTAAAGACTATATGCTCGAAAGACAGGTAACAACAGCAACGCGCATGGAAACGACTACAGATAAAGCCCCGGGCAATATCAGCGTGATCACTACTAAAGAAATGAAAGAGCGCAGTCCTCAAAAGGTCAATGATTTTATCAAAAATTATGAGGGGATCCATATACTCAATGACGCAGGGCTCAATCCGCGCCCAGCAATCACGATCCGAGGTATCAGTCGGGGGACACTTGTTATGCTTGATGGGGTGATATTGAGTGATTTGGAGGGGGAGAATCGGATCCTTGATGAACTCTCTTTGTATGATATCAAACGCGTAGAGGTCGTGCGAGGGCCGTTTTCGAGTTTGTATGGGACAGGGGCGATTGGCGGGGTGGTGAATTTCATCACAGAAATGCCTACTAAGCTTGAAAGTATGGTGCTTTTGGGCTATGGAAACGCTTTTAAGTCGCGCCAAGCTGATATGAATTTGGTGCGTGGGTATGCTAGCTTTGGAGATGCGTTTTTTGACAAAAGGTTGCGTTTGAAAGCTAGCTATGGCTTCACAAGCTCAGGGGGGTATCCGAGTGTCCCAGCTTTTGGCTCACAGACTGATTTTAATAAGCTCACCAATATCACAGGCTATCATATCGATCCAGCAGGCACTTATATCGCAGGGGATACAGGACGGAGGGAATATGTCTTAAATGATGGCAGGATAAAAGTCGAATATGATTGGGGGGATAATGACACGACAGGCGCGATGGGCTCGATCTCTAACCATCATTATGATTTTGTCGATCCTAAAACTTACCTCAGAGATAATCAAGGGCGCCCAGTATATGGCAATGACAGCTATAATCCATTTATCGGGAGTGGTTATGAGGGGATTGGGAGCTATACACATTATATCGCCTCAGTCTATCATACCCATACTTTCAGTGATGAATCAAATTTAAGAGTGAGCTTATCGAGTGTGAATCTTTATAGTTATTGGTTGGATGCGCAAAATGCAGCCAATCCCGCACCCACCCTAGCAGGAGGGCAGGGCTATTCGCAAGATATTTATACTTCGAGCAATTATCTGGATATTATCTATACCAAAGCATTTGATAACCACACCCTCACTACAGCGCTGCAAGGGCGATATATGCAGCTAGACCAGCTCAATTATGGCTTGAGCGATTGGAAAGTGCGTAAATATGATTTGGGCTTGCAAGGGGCTTTTGGAGGTAGGGCGTTTTTGGCCGCAGGATTTGTGCAGCTTGATAGCCATTGGACAAGTCGTTTGAGCACGACTTTGGGATTGCGTTATGATTATTGGCAGAATTTTGATAACTATACCCAATCAAGCTCTCAGAAAAATTCTGTTGCAAATATCACGCAAAATAGTCTTTCGCCCAAGGCTTCTATCAATTATAATCTCTTAGATATTGTTGTATTTAAAGCTTCTATGGGGAGTGCGTTTCGTGTGCCTACGCTTAGGGAGATTTTTAGGATTTCGACAACGACGCAAAAATGGCTCAATAATCCCAACTTAAAACCAGAGCAGGGCTTTTCTTTTGATGTGGGTGGTGATGTCAATACCTTTTGGGGTGGGCTGTTGAAGTTGTATTATTTCCAAACAGAACTTGATAATATGATCTATCGTGCAGGTGCGGGAAAAGAGGCAAATCCTTATCAAAACAAAAACGCAGGGCACGGACGGATCAATGGTATTGAGTTTGGGTATATTCAGCCTTTGGCTTCTAATCTTAGCTTGAATACAAGCTACACTTATACGCGTGCAAAAATCATTAAAAATACTGCCAATCCTGCTACAGAGGGGAAATTTATCCCCAATACCCCTGAACATATGGCACATATAGCCTTGCTTTATGGGGCGAGGTATGGATTTTATGGCTCTTTATCGGGGAATTTTCAATCAGCTTCTTATAGCGATGATACCAACACCAAGATCTACAAACACACATTTGGTTATTATGACAATCAGCTTTATTTCAACGCCAAGTTGGGCTATGTGCTCCAAAATGGCTTTGATGTGAGTGTGAGTTTCTTGAACTTTACCAACAATCGGTATTATGACTATTATCAAGTCGCAGGGGCGTCATTTTTTGCCCAAGCAAGTGCAAAATTTTAAAAGATATGACAAGGAGCAGAAATGCTAGAAGAAATACAAGGGTATTGGAACCATCGATCACAGAGCTATGCACAACTCAATCTCGATGAGCTAGGGAGTGAAAAAAAGCAAAAATGGCAAAAGGTGTTTTTGAAATACGCACCCAATGGCTTTGAAAATATCCATTTGCTTGATATTGGCTGTGGGCCAGGGATATTTTCTATCATATTTTCTGAACTCGGTGCGTGCGTGAGCGCACTGGATTATACCCCTAAGATGTTAGAAAGGGCTAAAGAAAATGCTCAAAAAGCAGGTGCGCGGGTTGCGTTCTATCAAGGCGATGCGCAAAATTTAGAGTTTGGAGATGGGGTGTTTGATTGGGTTGTTTCAAGAAATCTTACTTGGAATCTCAAAGACCCTTACAGGGCTTATCAAGAGTGGTATCGTGTCCTAAAAAAGGGTGGTAGGTTATTGAATTTTGATGCAAATTGGTATTTACATCTTTTTGATCCCAAACATAAAGAGCGCTATGAGCAAGACAGAGAAAAGGTCGCTCAAGCAGGGATTTTAGATCATATGACCCAGAGCTATCCTAACGCTAAAAAGATGGAAGAAATCGCCAAATCCCTCCCATTGAGTAAGATCCATCGCCCTGGTTGGGATATTGAGGCTTTAGAATCGATTGGTTTTGAGATTTTGGGCTTTGATAAGGAATTTTATCAAGAGGTGTGGGATTGTGATGAAAAGCTGATGTTTGCCTCAACGCCGATGTTTTTGATCGCAGCACAGAAGTAGCTTGAGGGCATTTGATCATATTTATAATTTTTTTAAAGAATAAAACCGAGCAAAGTTTTCTCCTAGCGAGCAATTTTCTAGACTTTTTTGTGAGAATAAAAACCTCCCATCACAGACAAAGCCCAATTCTTCCCAGTTTGTGTGGTTGAATAAATCACAAATTTCTTTGAGTAAAGAGCTATCTGTTTGAAATCTTGGAAAAATCGCAAGAATCGAGCCATCATAAGCCTTTGTGGGGTGGATAAAAAATGGCTGCTTGTTTCTTGTCTTTGTATTGACATAAATCCTTGGGCAGTCGCTTTTGAAATAATCCCTCCCCCATTGCCACCAGTTTGATTGGGTAAATTTTCTTATTTTTCTGTTGATAAGGGCTTGTTTGTGTGCTTCTAAAAATGGGTGGTATTGATTGTAGATCATCTTTTTTGTTTTGTTTGTTTTGCAAGTATGGGAGCAAACAAAATCCTCATTTCCAAACACAGAATGCGTGAAGAGCTTGTCATTGCCACTGACTGCACCGACTTTTACAAAAAATAAATCCTTGAATAAAATCGGGTAAGACGCATTGGTAAAGGTTATTTGCCCTTGATGGCAGTTGAAATTTTTTAAAATATTTGTTTTTCTTGTGAAATTATTTTTTTCAAACCTCCAGATAGCGCAATTGGGCTGTGCGTTATCAAATATTTTTTTGTCCCCTAAGTCGATAAAATCTGTGATTGTTCCATTTTGATACAAAAAATGATTCAGTTTGGTGGCTGCAGTGAGCTTTAAAAAATCTCTTGGAGTGATGAAAATCAATTCGCCCTTTTGCTTTAAATGCAAAATGGATTTAAAAATGAAAAATAAATACAAGTTGCTGCGGTGATCGAAAATATTTTTATAAGGCATTAAAAGATTTTTAGTGTTTGGAGGGATATTTTTATGAGCGATATAAGGGGGATTTCCGATGATAGTATCGAATTTGTTTTCAGCCCCATAAGCAAAAAAGTCAATATTTTTTACATTTTTGTTTTTGATGACTGAAGGGTCGATCTCAATACCGATTGCGTGATTTGGGAGATGATCCAAAAAAGAGCCATTGCCACAACTGGGCTCAAGTATGCTCCCATAATTTTCCATCAATCCTAACATTGTATCGACAATAAAAGTCGGGGTAAAAAATTGCCCCAATTGCTGTGGGTTCAAGTCGGTGCAGAGAGGGATTATTTTTCTCCTGATTCTTTCAATTCTTTGCTTAAAAATTTGCCTGTGTAGCTGCCTGTTTTTGTGTGGTTTTTGGCAACTTGAGAAGGCGTGCCTATATCGACAATTTTCCCGCCTTTATCCCCGCCCTCAGGGCCAATATCGATGATATAATCAGCATTTTTAATCATATCCAGATTGTGTTCGATAACAATCATTGAATTCCCCAGCTCCACGAGATGGTGGAGGACTTTTGTGAGTCTATCCACATCAGCAAAATGCAAGCCTGTAGTTGGCTCATCAAGGATATAAAGTGTCTTGCCTGTGTCTTTGCGGCTGAGTTCTTTGGCGAGCTTGATTCTTTGGGCTTCCCCACCAGAGAGCGTTGTGGCGTTTTGACCCAATGTGATATACCCTAGCCCCACATCTTGGAGCGTTTTGAGCCGAGAGAAGATTTTAGGGATTTTATCAAAAAACTCACAAGCATCATCGACGCTCATATGCAGCACATCAGCAATGGATTTGCCTTTGTATTTGATTTCAAGTGTTTGGGGATTGTATTTTGCCCCATTGCACGCATCGCATTTGACCATCACATCAGGCAAAAAGTGCATTTCAATCTTAATCTCGCCCTCACCTTGGCATTTTTCGCAACGCCCACCTTTGACATTGAAGCTAAAACGCCCCACGCCATAGCCTAGAATCTTAGCTTCTTTGACCTCTGAAAACAGCACTCTAATATCGTCCATCACGCCTGTATAGGTAGCTGGATTGCTTCGGGGGGTTCTGCCTATGGGCGTTTGATCTAAATAAATCACTTTATCGAGCATTTCTAGCCCATTGATTTCTACACCATCGCATTTTTTGACTTTTTTGGCGTTGTTGAGTAGCTCTTGGGCTACGGGCAGGAGGGTTTGGAGAATTAAAGAGCTTTTCCCGCTCCCACTCACCCCTGTGATACATACAAAATTTGCAAGAGGGATTTTTAGGCTTAGATTTTTGATATTATTGATGGTGACATTTTTGATCTGCAGCCATTTTTTTTGCTCTCTGTTATGGGGATAGGTGATAGTCTTAGCGCCACTGATATATTGGGCAGTTTGGGTATTGGACTCAAGCATTGCACCAATAGTGCCTGCAAATACGACCTCTCCACCATTTTTGCCCGCACCAGGACCGATATCTACGATAAAATCGGCGTGCTTGATTGTTTCTTTGTCGTGTTCGACGACAATAACGGTATTGCCCTTTTCTTGAAGACTACGTAGTGTTTTGATGAGTTTGAGTGTATCGCGTTCGTGCAGCCCGATACTGGGCTCATCAAGGACATACATCACCCCTGTAAGGCCACTCCCAATTTGGCTTGCAATGCGTATCCTCTGGCTCTCTCCCCCGCTGATAGTCCGCGCATCCCGCCCCAAGCTCAGATACCCTAGCCCCACATCATAGAGAAAAAATAGTCTTTCACGGATTTCTTTGAGGATAGAGCTAGCGATGAATTGCTGTTGTTTGTTGAGATAAGCAAAGTTTTTTTCTTCATTAAAAAACGCATAAGCCTCTTCAATGGGCTTGTCAATCACTTCACCAATCCCCAATCCAGCGACTTTCACGCTCAAAGATGAGGCCTTGAGTCGATGGCCATTGCAGACACTGCAGGGCTTTTCGCTCATATAATCACCCAAATCGCGTTCATCTTTAAACATATCATAAGCAATCTGAATAATACCTTTCCAAGGGCGTTTCAAGCTTGAATTTTTCCAGAAAAATTCGATTTCAGAGCCATTGCCATAAAGCAGGGCATTTTGTTTATGGCTCTCTAGGTCTTCAAAGGATTTGTCCATATCAATGCCATTGCTTTTGCAAAAGCCATTGAATAGCTCAGCATAATAATTGCGATTGAAGCCAAAGATGACCTTGATCCCTCCTTTGTTGAGCGGGAGGGATTTATTCAGGATTTTTTTGATGTCAATGCTATATTTGCTCCCCAAGCCCCCGCAATCCTCGCACGCTCCCTTAGGTGAGTTGAACGAAAAGCTCAAAGGCTCTAGGGGTTCAAAACTGATTTTGCAATCAAAACACGCTAAATGCTCGCTGTAGTGTATGAGCTGATTGTGCTCTTGGGTTGGGTCGATGATTTCTACTTCAATCTCACCATAAGTTTCTTTGAGTGCTTTTTCTATGCCTTGTGCGATTCTTGAGTGATTGTCTTGATGGATATTCACACGATCGATGACAATTTTTATCGTGTGTTTTTTGGTTTTGCTCAACTGGATCTCTTCATCTAAGCGCACCATCACCCCATCAATATAAGCGCGGACATAGCCCTTTTGGCGCAAGGACTGGATTTTGTCTTGAAAACTTCCCTTTTTTTCTTTGATGATAGGGGCAAGTAAGATGATTTTGCTGTCTTGAGGGAGGGAGAGGATTTGATCGATGATATCAGTTTGACTCATTTGAGAGATGGGCTTACCGCATAAATGGCAGTGTTGCGTGCCCACTCGTGCATAAAGCAGTCTTAGATAATCATAAATTTCTGTGATTGTCCCCACCGTGGAGCGCGGATTTTTACTCGTTGTTTTTTGATCGATAGCGATTGCTGGAGTGAGCCCCTCGATTTTATCTACATTGGGCTTGCCGACTTTATCAAGAAACTGCCGTGCATAGCTTGATAGCGACTCGATATACCGCCGCTGTCCCTCTGCATAGAGAGTATCAAAGGCTAAAGTTGATTTCCCTGAGCCACTCAACCCAGTAAAGACAATCAATTTATTTTTTGGAATCTCAAGATGGATATTTTTAAGATTATTTTCTTTTGCACCAATAATTTGAATTTTATCTAACAAATTGCACTCCTTGCAAGTTTGGAATTATACATCAAAATAAAAGATTGCGTGATGGGATTTGAGGGGGAGTTTGGATACCCCCATTTCAAGGGGGTCAAAGGCTTTGGACTAAAGGCGAGTTTTAGTGCGTAAAATCCTCTGTGCACAGCTTCCTGTGATGATCAAAGCACAGGCTAAAATTGCTAAATCTTTAATCACTAGCCGCCCAGCCCCTGAGAGATAAGGGAAACCATAATCAGCCCCACCCATATTAGGCACCCAGACTTCAGGAGTGGTGATCAAAAATGATAGAGTGATGAGCGTCATCAAAAAGACAAGACCTCCACCGATGAGCCCTAAATAAGGATAAAAAATCCCCAAAAGCACTAATGTGCCAAACGCAATGATGAGAACACCCAAACCATAGGAAACAAGGTAGGTTCTGTTTTCTTGCTGCCAATGGGCGTTTTGTTCATTAGCAGTGCCCTCAGGGATTTTGTGTAGTTTGTAGTCTTTAGCGTCTTTGTATAAAAAGCTACTCAAAGGCGAATTAGCTACAAATGGCGTGATCCCCTCTGCTTCATAGTTAATAAACTTCAAACCCCCTATCCAGATAAAAATAACAAAAATGGCAATATGCGCCACCACGACCCCACCATATCGCAAACGAGCGAGCTTTTCTAAATTTTTGTTGCACAGCACTTTGTATCCTTTTGTTTGTGGCATTGAATTTTCTTGATTTGGTATGAAACCAAGAAAGTATTTTTATCTTGTTTAAGGTAACTTATAGCAAATAAAATTATCGAGATATAACAGAGTATAGTTAAAGTTTATATTTATTAAGATAAAAATAATTGAATTAATAGAGAGAATCGAGTAATTTTATCTCCAAAAACTTGACCCAAATATTAAGATTGTATTTGATGGTAATATTTTTTGTATATTTTACTATTAATAATGATTTTTATTATTTCTTAAGAGTAAATAGTTAATATGTGCGAGCTTGAAAATAACTCAGTTAAGGAGCAAAATAATGCGAGATGGCTTCAAAAGATTTCAAATATTCATGATGCTAAAGGCGATGGATTTTCTCAAATGCCAAAGAGGGGTAACAGCGATTGAATATGCTTTGATTGCTGTGGCAATTTCTTCAATGTTATTTATCGTTTTAGGCAGTGGGGGTGAAGATGGGCTGATCTCTAGAATCAAGGATTCTTTTCGCTCAATCCAAGATGGCTTGAGTATCTCTAAATCTCAAGGTGGCCGCTAAAATCAATGGCTTTTATGATTTTATTTGTCGGGTGGGGTGCGATCCTTTTATGGATTGCGCTGACAGATATTTTTTATCGCACCATCAGTAATACTCAAATCATCATAGTAATATCTATGGGGGCAATCAGTTGTTGGATCTATGGAATTGGGGTGCATTTTTTCTTCCCTGCTCTTTTGTTTTTAGTGGGGCTTGTGCTCTGGTATCGGGGGCTTTTAGGGGCAGGAGATGTCAAGTTGATGGGGGCATTGAGTCTTTTTATCAACACTGATTTGCTTATGTCTTTTTTGTTTGTGACCTCTGTGGTGGGGGCAGTGATTGGGATTGTGATTTGGGGGTTGTCTTTTTATCGCAAGTTAGAGCCATCAGTCCCTTATGGGGTGGGCTTTTGTGCTAGTTTTTTGTTTTTCTTGCCCCAGTTGCCTCAATAACAGCTATCAAATCGCCCTACAAAGGCTGAAAGAGTAAATAAAAGTATAAAACTTACCATAAATATCAAAGGTTTTTTATGAATAGAAAAATAATGATTGTTTTATCGAGTTTGATTTTGATTGTTGCTGTATTTGGATTGTTTTTGACCCAAAGCGCCCCTGCTCCCAAAGAGCAAGCAGAGTCCAAGCCCATAGAGCAAACATATAGTTTTTTGGTCGCTGCAAGGGATTTAAAGCAAGGCGAGGTGCTTGATGGGGCAGATATTGCGATAGAAACACTTACAGATATACAAGGCAAGGAGTGGGGAGATGTGGTTGTTGATGGGCCAAAAGATTTGATTACAGATTCTATTTTGCTCTCAAATATCTCCAAAGGCCAGAAGCTCTCCTATTCTCAGCTCGCTCGCCCTGGCAGTGAAGCTTATGATAAAATGCGTGCAGATCCTAAAGAGGGGTTGTTTCCTTTTGGGTTTGCGCTTGAAGAGAGGGAATATCAGATCCTCTCAAAGCTCAAGCCCAACGAATATGTCGATATTTATTTCAAATATGAAACAAAAAACAAAAAATCTGTCAATATTTTGGCTAAAAAAGACAAAAAACAGCCATATGCCTCTGAAGATACGGGCAATAGCTCTAATCTTTTCTTGGTGTTTGCCAATAAGCGCGTGCTTTTCTTGCAAAAATCTCCCACGCCCCCTCAAGACACAAAATCTAATGACATAAGCCCTCCACAAGGTGTTTTGAATATCGAGCTTGATTCTGAAGAAATCAAAAAAATCTATGCAATCGAAAATCTAGGGTATTTTTATATATTCCCCACATCTGTGAGTGCGCGTTCGATGATTGGGACAAACAACATCTTAACCAAAGAATTTATCAAAGAATTCAGAGGGGGTGAAAATGCACAGATTAATTAGTGGTCTGTTGTTTTGTTTGTGCGGGGTGGCTTTATGGGGTGGTGAGATTTTGATGAAAAAGGGCGATTCAAGAGTGTTTAAGACCACAATGCCGATTTCTGCAGTCTTTGCTTCAGACCCTAAAGCGCTCGATTATAAAATTATCGATTCCCATCAAGTGGTGGTTTATGCTAATGATAATGGCTATGCAGATATTAGGATTTTTGGGAGTAAGGCAAATAAAGATATTTTGCTCTTTTCTGCTAGTATCACCATCGACCCCCTAGCGCCCAATCTTAAAAAAATCGAAGAGCTCATTGAGGGCCAGATTGCAGGGGCAAAAATCAAGCTCACAAAACTTGGCTTGCCCGGAGAGCAGGGCTATGTTATCAGTGGAATTGTGCCTGATGAGGGCAGTAGAGATAGTGCTTATCGTATGGCAGCCCTAGCCCTTGGAGCAGAGCTTGAAAAGAAAGAGAAAAATCCTGCTTCAGCAGACAGGACTTCTCAGAGAATCGGAGGAGAGGGCGAGCAGCAAGATAATCCATTGCTTTTTTTGACCCGATATGAGAGTGATTTTTTGGTGGATAAAATGAACGTGGCGTTATCATCATTAGTTAATGTCAAGCTGCTTGTTGTTGATGTTGAGAAAAATCTCATTGGCAAGCTCGGATTTGATTTTAATGGTGGTTCTATCGCCTTGCCTTTGGTAAATTCTGGCGGCTTTGGACTTTCACAATTCAATTTTGCAGCCGTGATTGATGCGCTCAAAGACAATCAGATTGCAAAAATCTTGGCCGAACCTAATCTTTCGGTTTTGAGTGGAGAAGATGCGCATTTTAGTGTGACAGGGCAATACACGCCCATCACCAACACCGTGACCTTTGGAGGTCGCGCAGTGAGCTCTCCAGGGACAGCAAAAGATTATGGAATATCTCTGACAATCCAGCCTAAAGTAGAGAGTAGTGGGAAAATTACCGTGCGGATTTCTCAAGAAGTGAGCAATATCCAAAGTATCATCGAACGCAATGGTGCGAGTGCAGCCAATCTCAAGAAAAGACGTGCTGAGAGCGTGATACAAGTTGCTGATGGGGAGAGTTTTGTGGTTGGAGGGCTTTTAGATGAACGCGATAATGAAAATGTGCGTTCTGTCCCGTTTTTGGGTGATATTCCCATCTTGGGAGCATTATTTAGAAAGACCAATATCACTCGCTCTAAGATGGAGCTGATTGTGATTGCTACGGTGAGTTTAGCAAAGCCTGTTACTAAAGATGTTTTTGCGCCCGCATACCAGCCTCGGACTTTGATGGAATCATTTTTTGACTTGCCATACAAGAACACACGAGATGATGGGCTAGAGTTGCGTGCATTTGTGCAGAATATCGGCTTCATGCACTAAGGAGATGTGATGAAAATACCTTTTTTGAATCCTAGTTCTAATAGCCATTTAGAGGGCGCTATCTTGATTGTTTCACAAAGTTTAGAAAATATCGAACGCATTTGCTCTCAGCTCTCTTTGCAAGGACTTTCTGTGTTTAAAAGACTGCAGAAAAATCCGCTAGAGGTATCTCCAGAGGATTTGACCTCTAAGCTCCAAGCTGTGATTTTAGATATCCAGCAGATAGAAAACTCTTATGATTATTGTGCTTTGATCCCAAAGATTTTCCCTAAAGATATTCCTTGTATTATCTTATCTCGCAATGATTCGATCAAGATTTGTCAGCAGTTTTTATCCCAAGGGATTTTTTATCTTGATTGGGAGAGCCAAATCGATCAGATTTATGAGAAGATTTTTAATTTTGAGGTTAATATTCCAAATAAAAAATCTGTCAAAATCACTTGTTTAGGGACAAAAGGAGGCGTGGGGAATTCATTTGTAACTTATGGGCTTGCACAAGTGATAAAGCAGAGATTTTTATCTTTGGTCTTAAATGTCCAAGGGGCTGATAGCTCTTTTAATTTGGATTTTATCGCAGGAAAATCCTTTGAAAAAGAGCTAGATATTCCTGATGGAGTGTGCTTGTTTAAAGAGCAAGCAGAAGATGCCTATGACTACCACCACCCCAAGCACAAACGTTTCAATTTTATCCTCTATGACCACTCTGTCCAAAGCCACTCCAAAGACACCATTGAGATGATTTTGAACGAATCAGACACGATCGTGCTTGTGATGAATTCTGAGCTAGATTCTTTGCGTAAGACAAAAGAGATTTTGCGTATCAATGAGTTTTTGAGAAGTGTCCATCAAGGGGCTAAAAAGGTATTTGTTTGCTGCAATCAAGCAAGGCTAGGGGCTAAATCATCTTTGGATATTGCAGATATGGAAGAGATCATGGGGGCTAAAATCGATATTTGTATCCCCAATCAGTCGCTAGATCGCTCTTGTGTGGGGCTAGTCACAAAGGGCAATACAAAAAAATCCCTAGAACTTTTAGCCGACAAACTCACAGGCGTGCCTGCCAAAAGGAAACGCAGATGGATTTGAATCAAACACTCAGAGAAAAGCAAAATGCCTCTGTGCGATTCATCAGAGAAAGGGTCTTTTCTGAAATAGATATCGAGCAAATCGAGCAGCTCATTGACAATCGTGAAGTGTTTTTAAAAGAGATTTTAAAAGCTATCCAAAAAGTCGCGCTTTCCCATCAAAAATATCTCTCCAAATATGAACTCCATTTAATCGGTGAAGTCATTGCTGATGAAATCATGGGGCTAGGGCCCATACGCGTATTGATGGAAGATGAATCTGTGAGCGATATTTTAGTCAATGGACCCAATAGCATTTATATTGAAAGAAATGGCAAGCTTGAAAAAACCGATCAATATTTTATCGATAATTCTCAACTCACTGATATTGCCAAACGTTTGGTCGCTAAGATGGGGAGGCGTATTGATGACGCGCAGCCTTTGGTGGATGCAAGGCTATCAGATGGCAGCAGGCTCAATGTCGTTATCAACCCCATAGCCCTAGATGGGACTTCTATTTCTATCAGAAAATTTAATAAAAATTCTAAAAGCCTCGATGAATTGCGTCAATATGGCTCAATGAGCCTAGCAATCTCAGAGATTTTGGCACTTGCTTCTAAATCAAGGTGCAATATCATTGTATCCGGTGGCACAGGCTCAGGTAAAACCACGCTTTTAAACGCCCTCTCTCAGCATATTTCTAATGATGAGCGTATCATCACCTTAGAAGACGCCGCAGAGCTCAAGCTCCAGCAGCCCCATATCGTGAGGCTTGAAACGCGTATGGCAGGGGTAGAAAATAGCGGTCAAGTTACAATGCGTATGCTTGTTATCAATGCCTTGCGTATGCGGCCTGATCGGATTATTGTCGGGGAGTGTCGGGGTGGAGAGGCTTTTGAAATGCTCCAAGCAATGAATACAGGGCACGATGGCTCGATGACTACTATCCACGCTAATAGCCCATTTGATGCGATTTCAAGGTTAGAAAATCTTGTGATGATGGCAGGGTTTAACCTCCCTATCGAAGCGATCCGCCGCAATATCGCCTCAGCAGTCAATATCATCGTGCAGATTGCGCGGCTCAATGATGGGAGTCGTAAGGTCGTAGCGATTTCAGAGATTACAGGGATATATGAAGGGCAGATCCATCTCCACGATATTTTTACATTTAAAATCGACCCCAATCGCGATGTAAATGGCAAAATCCAAGGTCGCTATGTCTTTGGCGGGATACCCCAAGATTCAGTTTTGATAAAAAATACAATGCTCTTTGATATTTATCCTGTTTTAGAGCGCGTGCTCCAAAACGCAAGTCAAGATATGCAGGAAAGTCAAGATATGAGGGCAAGGCAAGATATGCCCCAAGACGCGCAACAAGATGGGAAAAAGGAGATTTGATGTGGGGGTTTTTTGTTGTGATGTTGATTTTTGGTGTGATGGGCTTGTTATGGGCTATTTATCTGGGTAAAAAAATGCAAAAAATCCAAAAGCTCGTTGAATACATTGATTTGACTTATCCCAGTCTTGATTCAAACCAGCGCAAAAAACCTCTTTTGACCTCCCTTTCCCAAAGGCTCCAATGGCATTTCAGAAATGTATATACCCAAGAAAAGGGATTGAAGCTTACAGGCGTTTTGGCTGTGCTTGTGAGTGTGGGGGTGTTTGTGGGTGCTAATGCGCTGTTTTTGCAGTTTAATTTTTTGCTGATTTTATGCGTGGCTGTGCTTTTTGGCGGCTATATCGCTAATAGTTTGCAAGAAAAAAGACTCAGAAATGAATTTGAAAATAGCTTTCCAGAAGCTTTAGTCATCATCTCAGGGGCAATCTCTTCAGGGAATAATATCACTCAAGCCCTCCAAAGCTGTGCTGATACAATGAGTGGAGTTTTGGCTGATGAGTTTAAAACTATCGTGCGTAGCTTAAATGTGGGCGAAGATCCCGAAAAGATTTTTATCCAATCTTATGCGCGTCTTCCATTTGACCATTATTATTTTTTCTTGACCTCGCTTTTAGTGAGTATTAAAAGTGGTGCGCGGATCAAAGAGGTGCTCTCAAAACTCTCTGGGGCTGTGACTAAAGCTAAGGCTATGGAAAAAAAGAAAAATGCGATGACTTCAGAAGTGCGTATGAGTTCAAAAATCACTGCAGCTATCCCCTTTGTGTTTTTGATTTTGATGAAATTTATCAGCCCTGATAATTTTGATTACATTATGTATGAGCCCAATGGTCGGTATATTTTGTATTATTTTTTAATCAGTGAGGGGATTGGTATGGGGATTATTTTGTTTTTGATGAGGAAAATATAATGGCTATTTTTTATGGCGCTTGTTTGGTCTTTGGGTTTGTGGTGTTATGGGCGACTTACAAGCACCACGCCCAAGTCAAAAAGGCCACTATTTTTATCGAGGCAAACACGCAAGATATTGATAAGAATCCTTTGGGCGAAAAATCGCATAAAGCCCAGCATATTTTAGAAAAATCGGATACTTTATTGCGGAATATCAGGCTTTTTGATGAAAATATTGCTTGGAAGATTTTGAGTGCTTTTGGAGTGTTTTTGTTTGTGTATATGCTAGATATGGCCTTGAATCTCCATCTTTCTCAAGCCCTTTTGGGGATTGTTGGAATCATGGCTGTTTTGGTGGCATTTTTATTGCCGCAGTATTTGCAGAAATTTATCGTTGATACGCGTATCCAAAAGATCAGCCGAGATATACCGATGTTTGTGGATTTGCTCGCAATATGCGTGCAATCAGGTATGAATATCGAGGGGGCAATCAAGTTTTTGAACGAAAATATGAAGCAGGTCAATAAAGGTTTTGCACCCTTTTTGAATCGTATCGTGCTCAAAAGCGAAATCTCTGGGCTAGAGAGCGCGATTATTGATTTGCAAAAGGAGCTCCCTGGCACAGAGATTGGTATGATGTGTGCGACCTTGCGCCAAAGCCTTAAGTATGGGAGTGCGATCTATGAAACCTTGATGCATTTGTCTATGGAGATTAGGGAGCTTGAACTTTTGAAAACAGAAGAAGCGATCGGCAAGCTCTCTGCAAAGATGAGTGTGCCTTTGATTTTGTTTTTTATGTTTCCAGTGATTATTATCATCGCAGCACCGGGTGTGATGAAAGTTTTGGAGGGATTTTGATGAAAAATATACACATGATTGCAGTGGGGCTTTTAGCACTTATCATCGCAGGCTGTGCTTCTAGGGGCGATACAAATGACCTTTTTGGCAATGAAGTGCATCGAGAGAAGGTGTTGCTTGCAGCTGAGAATTATAAAGATCTCATTGGTATCTATAAAGAAAAGCTTGAAAAGCAAGACACACCGACAATAAGGCTTAAATTGGCCCAATATTATTTTGAATCCAAAGATTATAATTCAGTGTTTTATTATCTCACGCCATTGTTGCAGACAGAGTCTAATCAAGCAATGCTGTTATGGGCAAAGTCGCTTGAAGCCACTTCTAAGTATCAAGAAGCCCTAGATATTTTAGAAAAGCTCATTGCAAAAGATAAAAATATCGCCCAAGCTTATAATCTCAAAGGGATTATTTTTGCCATGCAAAAAAACTTTCCTTTAGCTAAAGAGAATTTTTTGGAGGCAAAAAGGCTGTTTTTGAGTGATGAAATCATCAATAACAATCTTGCAATGGTGAGTATTTTAGAGCAAAAATACCCTGAGGCGATCGATTATCTCTATCCACTCTATATGCGTGGATACAAGGACACTAAGCTGTTGAATAATCTCATTTTTGCTCTGATTAAGGCCAATAAACCTGAGATGGCGCTCCAAATTGTCCAAAAAGAAAATCTCTCAGACTCCCCGCGGAACTTTATCCGTAATATTTCTAAAATCAAGCGCGATGCCTTATGAAAATCTTGAAAATCTTAAAAATCTTGATACAAACTACCAAAGCTCTATTCAAAGCTCTGATATATCTCAACTTACGCTCAAGATGGCTTTTGAAAATCAAGGCAATGGGCTCTATGGGCTTTATCAGATTGCATAAGCCTTTAAAATTCATGACTGAAAAAAGCGCTGTAGCGACTCTGGAATTTGCTTTATTGTTTCTGCCTTTTTTCTTGCTATTGATGATTTTGTTTGAAACAGCGATTTTGATTTTTCAGATTGCCACGATTGATTATATCAACGCAGCTGCAGCCCAATATGCCTCTATAGGCTTGCCTAAAGATGGCTATAGAACGCGATTTGAGCGCTATATCGATACGCACAAAAATAAGCTGCTTTTGTTTATGGATACTAAAAATTCTTTGCAAACGACCTTGCAGTTTTGCCGCTCTCTCCAAGAGCTTGAAAATAGCAGTTGCACGGGCAATGATCTTGAAAATGTGCTGATTGTATATACATCACGCTACAAGCTCCACCCAATCTTTAGACTGATTCGCATAGCAGTTGGTCTTGAAGAGATCGCAGCTAAGGCGATTTATTATAGCGAGCGCAATGCATACACCCCCACGCCAAATACCCAAAATCCCCCAACTATAGGATCTTGATGTTGTTTTTAAGCCCACGATTCACCCCATTATCCACCCCCTCTGAACGCTCACTCCCCTCCAAACGCTCATTTGCAGACCATCAAGACCCCCTATTCACTCACTCTTCCCAACCCCCCAAACTACCCAACAAGCCACTTTTTAAGCGATTGATGGCACACACTCAAGGTTCTGTGAGTATTGAAGCTTCGCTGATATTTGGACTCTTGATTTTACTCATTGTCTTGCTTGCTCAAACAGGTCAAGCCCTCATCAATCAAAGCAGGCTCGATCGCTTGAGCTATTCTCTGCTTTCTTTAGCACGCGAGAGCTCTTTGTATGCTAACGCCCCATTTAGCAGTAATGACGCCACTGGGCTCTATAGGATACTCAATACTTTGTCTAAAGATATGATGCCCTTGCATACAGATCTTGCTTTGAAAATCGAAGTGCTGCATTTCAGCTCTGATGGGATTTCTCGCAGCACGCAGAGTGTGCAGAGCTATGATTTTGGCCCTTTTGCTTGCCAGACTCCAAACAACCTCCAAGACAATGCAAATTTGAGTGTGATGACAGCACAGCAGCGATATGCGCCACTTTATAGAGTGTCGGTATGCATGCAGCAAACGAGCAAATTTTCTTTACAAAATCTCATCACGCGATTCATTCCGCTCTCATCTTCAAGCATTGCAATGGGGCGATAGATGGCAAGGATATTTGTATCGGCATTTTTCAGAGAGCAAAGAGGGGCGATTGCGATTATTGTAGCGATTTTAGCTCCTTTGATTATCGGGCTTTTAGCGCTTGCATTTGATGGGGCGAGTATGTTTGTGTATCAAGCAAGACTCCAAGACGCACTCAGAGAAGCGACTTTAGGGGCGTATGCTCTGCAGAGTGAGGGGGAAAAAAGATTATTGATCCAAAACTATCTGAAAAG
The DNA here is from genome assembly GCF_002272865.1 of Helicobacter sp. 12S02634-8. Taxonomy (GTDB): domain Bacteria; phylum Campylobacterota; class Campylobacteria; order Campylobacterales; family Helicobacteraceae; genus Helicobacter_J. The sequence continues at coordinate 91,160 of NZ_MLAP01000007.1, forward strand.
CTATTTTTATAATAAAAACTTGAAATTCTCAAACATCAAAAGTATCACTGAAACCATCGCGACCTCTACTCAGCAAGGCGCTAACACGCAAGAAATCCTCACAACTTCAGCAGATTTGCTTTTGCCTGCTTGGTTTAGGACTCAGCTTGATGGTATCTCACAAGGCAAGCTCCAAGCCATGGTGTCATTAGAGCCAACAAGCCAAGGAGGGGATAGGGATTATTTATTTGTGTTGGATTTTTCTTCATCAATGCGCGCGAATTTTCTTGTCAAGTCTTCTGAAATCAGCTTTTGCCAACCCCAAAATCCCGATTATGACCCTCAAATCTGCTCCAAACTCAATAGCGGGGGCAATCGCGCTGAAGTCATGCAAGCCATTATCTTAAAAATCATCAAAACCATCAATGCCACGCAAAATAATCGCTCCGAATTTGCCTTTTTGCCCTTTTATGCTGGCTCTCAGATCCAAAAAGAACACACCTATGCACTCATCAGGGGCAACCACACTTCTAGCAGCGCCTCTAAAGAAACCCAACAAGCTAGCTACTATGTCTTGCAAGCGACTTTTAAGCCCGAATTTATCCTTACAGATTATGATTTTTGGTCAGGTGTGGTGACCAATCGCTATGCAAGGATTGATTCTAGTAAGATGAATTTTGACGCCCCACCTTATGCCGATCACCCCGAACGCGATCGTGCACTGAAATTTTTTAGAGCTTTTACTCAAGAGCAAAGCAATATTATTTTTTATAATCTCAAAGAGGGCTTGCCTAAAGTGATTGATTATGAAGCCACATTGCAAAATATGTTTGACCCCCAAAAGGCCTTTAGCTTTCGATTTTACAGCACGATGGATAGCAACCCCTTAAACGAGGGCGCTAGAATCAATGGCGTGGCCTATGATTATTATAGCCGTTCTAGCAATATCGAATCCATCATTGACCACTCCATGTATGGACTGCGTATTAAATTTTATGAAGAAAATTTCAAGCCTATCCCCCACCCTGAGAGCTTAAAAATCCTCAATGAAAAGCCCTTTGATACCAAGACAGAAGGCGGGGGGCTGACACTTGTAAGTACTGCTTTACTCAGAGGCGCTGCAATGCTCAATCAAGGTAGGCATAAAAAAAGAGCCATGATTGTTGTGACAGATGGTGTCGATGCAGAGGGGCTTGCAGTGGGCGATCCATCAAGAAACCCACTTGTGGATATGGAAGAGCGTCTTTATGCGATGGGCTTGTGTCAGAGGATACGCGATGGTATGCGCACAAAAGGCGTGGAAGCAGAGATATTTTTTATCAATATTGCCAAAAAGAGCGACTCTCAAGAAACCTTGCGGCAGTGGAAGGCTTGCGCAGGGGAGGGGCACGCAGAAGTTGTAGAAAATATTGATGAATTTTTAAATGTATTCAAAAAATTCATTTTTGGAAATGAATTGGGTCGTTTTATTGATAAAAATAAATTTTAATAATATTAAAACTTTACCGATAGAAAAAGAAAAAATATTGTAGCTTTAAACTAGTATTAATATATATTATGTTTTAATAATGAAAATTATTATTAGGATTAAACGATGATTAAAAATTTGTTTGTTATCGGTTCTTTTGTGGGGTTGAGTGTGTTGCTAGCTGATAGCCCAGAGGGTGCAGATCCTAAAAATAGTGTTGAGAATTCTCAAGACTCTTCAAAGGCAAAGCCCCATTTTACGAGGGACTTCCCTGCGTGCGTGAGTGATGATAGTGTTTGTGCGAGTTTAAATAGCTATGGCTATAGCTATTTAATTCCAAGCAGCAAACAAGGGGACAAGGAGGACAAAAAGGCAGGGGGCAGAGAAGTTATTTTTATGAAACCTATTCTCAAAAGCTCTGTAACCAATGCATCCAAAGACACATCATCACAAGCTACATTGACAGAGGATAAATTGCCTAAGATTGATTTGAAAAGCTCTGATTTGAGTGATGGATTTTATTACTACACGCTCCCTCCGATCAAAGAGGAGTTTCAAGCAGATACAAAAACAAGCTCTGAAGTCTTGGATCGATTCCTTGATTTAGACAATACAAGAAAAATCACGCTCATGGGCGACCACATGAGCAAGGGGAGTCAAATTATCGTTGCGCCCCATTCTGACCTAACTTTCCAAGCTACAGGGGAAACGCCCAGTGTGATCTCAGGTATCCAAGTGGGTATTGGCGCGCCCACATTGCAATCACTCGCAACTGACCTTTCTAACCAATACGGGCAGTATTCTGAATTCCGTTTCACACAAAGCACAAATATCGGTGAAAAATCTCAAAGAACAAAAGCCGAGCTCACTCGTATCACCTCTGCTAGTGCCAAAACTCTCACGCTAGAGGGCGATATTTACTTGAGTAATGGCTCATCTCTTTTGATTGTCAATGAGGGAGAGATCCACTATAGTGCTAAAATGCGCCATACGATCTCTTATCCAAAAAGCTATTTTTATGCAGGGGATCAATACAACAAAGGGAGTTTTCGTGCCACAGCCTATCAGCAAAATCCTAGCGATATAACCACTCCCATAGCGCAAGATCTTTTTGTGGGCTTTATCGGGCATTCGCTTTATAATACAGGCGAGTTATATTTTTCTTCTCCGATGGCAGCAAGCATTGCGCTCAGCAAAGAGGGCGAGGGCTTGCATAATGGTATCCAAGCAAGCACTATCCAAGCCTCAAAAACTGCAAGCAAGCCTAAAGATTCAAACGAGGCCTTGAATACAGATACAAATCAAGCTGCTGAAGCCACTGAAACTACTGAAACTACAAACAAGGTCTTAAGTAGCGCTTTAGCAGATTCAAAGCCTTTAAATGATTCAAAGAATCTTTCAAGTCCCTCTCTGGAGCACACAGCAGCTAATATCACAAAAGCGCTCAATAATCCATTGGTAGGTAATACGCATTTCACAGACACTCCTAGTTGGCAAGAGGGCAGGATTTCTGTGTATGATTGGGGTTCTGTGGATATTCAGGGTAATCTCACTAACCACGCAAATGGCACGATTTTGCTTGTTGATGGCGGGTTTTTGAAAGTTAATGGAGATTTTAAAAACTCTGGGTGGCTACTCAGTGGGGCGATTGACACCAATCGATATGGTTATATGGAAGTTAGTGGCAAGGCGACTTTAGCTGCGAGTGCAAACTATGGGATCATTTCGCGTCCTGATAGCCCTGTGCTAGGTAATCGCGCTTATCTCCTCCTCCAAGCAAAGGGAGGGATCACACTCGAGGGCGATACAAACAATCCTCCAACACCCCCTAGCCCTGCTGAAATCTCTAAGACTGCGAGTGTTGATAATCCCTCTACGCCTCTGAGCTCTGCTGAGCTCACTAGCTCTGCGCCCACTGCTCCGGCTGCACCCTCAAATCCCTCTGAGTCTTCAAATCCCTCTGAGCTCGCAAGTCCTCCGGCGAGCACTCCTTTGGTGGATTCGAGCAAAACAAGTGAGCTCCAAGGCAATACCTTAGCAGCGCTCACAATGGCTGCTGTCCCTCCCTCAAGCCCATCTGAAGTGAGTCCATCTGAAACTTCAGAGAAAAACGAAACGCCCAAGCAAACACCGCCCCAAACCCCAAGCGCTCCTATCAATATCCCCAAAGACCATATCCATCTATTCACAGCGTCTAAAAAAGATGGAGCGCTCACTGAAGTGAAGGAAAAATATCTCCAAGATAATCTCACTTTTGAAACACAAACTGACGCGAGCAAGCAAAATCTCTATGTCATCATCAAGCCCTCTGAAAGCTCAAGGGCTAAAAGTATCGATACACTCATCAAGCAAGCTAATGATGACATCTCTGCTCGAAAAGATCTTTATGAAAAAATCAGCGATCTCCAAGCCAATCGATATGTCCTCTTAGAACAGATCCAAAAGCTAAAAATCCTTGATGAAAAAGTCCAAGCTTATGAGGCTTCTATCGCACACGCTAGCACTAAGGAGGAAAAAACCAAGCTAGAACAAAACCTCCAAGAGCTCAAAACACTTGTTGCAGACATCAAGGCTACGCCCACTTATCAAACTGCCCAACGCTCCATTACCATGGGGAATAATGATAGTTATGGAATCATGGCACATTATAATTCTAGGGCTTATGATCTCATTGATACGCTATTTAGAGAGTATAAAAACAGAGATATGGACGCAAAAAGTTTCCCTGAGCTAAGCCCTGAAGAATTCAGCAAGTTCAAAAGCGCATATGAAAGCTTTGCAAAAAAGACCTCTGAAGATGCCCTAGCTGTTATCACAAAATTTCGCGATGACAGGACACATTATAAGCCCGGAAGCAGTGAGCTCTATCAAGAAAAGGTCAATGCCTACAACAAGCTTTATAAAGAAGCCCAAGAAGACCTCAAATCTGTCCAAACGCGCCTAGAAGCAGGCGTGGCTGATAAGATCAAAGAAAGCGAGGGGTATAAGACCATTGAAAGCACTGAAAAAGAAAAAGAAGCATACAAAGACCTCAAAACTTATGATGAAGAGATTAAAAAGTATCAAGCAGCTAAAGAGAAATATAACACATTAGATAATGAATATGGAACAGAAGCATACAACAAAAAAACAGAAGAAGAAAAAAAGCAGTGGAATACAGACTATGACGCTGCAGAAGAAGCCTATTATGATGCAGTGTCTAAAAAGAACAATTTAGACTATCTCAAATCAAATCTGGATTATGCCATCAAAACAGCACAAAAAAAATATCTCGATGAACAAGCCAAAACAGAGCTAGCCAATGCCCCTGAGCTCCAAGCAGCACAAAAAAAGCTAGTAGAAGCCAAGCTAGCATTTGAGGGCGATGATGACAAGCATATCCCATCAGCTTATGCAAAAGTGCGCGCTGAGCTTGAAGAAAAGCTCAAGGAATCGGATTTGCAGACATTTCAAGCAATCAATGACCTCCTAGCAGCGATGAAAAAAATCGAAACCTATGATTTTGTCGAAAAAAAGACCCTCACCCAAAGACAAAGCTCAATTTTAGAGGGGATCCGTAATCTCTCGGATGCCTATGCAGTTTCTATCATCGCGCACGCTTCTGACCCTGAAGTCCTCCAAAAGCTCGCTTCTGATGTTGATGATAATCTCGAATCTCTTGCCAAGCAGACCCAGCATAATTCTGTGAGTAAAAGCGTGGATTTGATTGCGTCATCTTTGGTGCAAAATCGCTTGACAATGCTGAGTAATCCGTTTGCAACACCAGCGACACTGAGCGCTGTGATCCAAAAGCTCTCCAAGCAGCATTTTGCAGCTGATGAAAATATCCAATCAGACGCCTTCAACGCACTCATAGAGCCTCAAGCTTTCAAAGAAGAGCAAACAATGGCACTCTGGGGGAGTGTCGTAGGGGGTTATGCGCAAGCAGGGGGGAATTCTGTGATTTATGGTGGTTCTGTGGGGTATGATGCGATGGTTGGCGAGCATTTCATCGCAGGGATTCAAGCGACTTATGCTTATGCGAAAAATAAAAGCGATGGTGGGATTTCTAACCACTCTCATAATATCCAAGCAGCGGCGTATTCAAGGTATTTTGCCTATCAAAATGAGCTCGATATCTCACTTTCATATAATATCGGCTTTGTCAATCAAAACAGGCAAATGCGTATCCTAGATACTGCTTCAGAGCAAAGCGCAGACTACACTTCCCAGCAAGGCAGAATCGGTGTGAATTATGGCTATTTATTTGCCATCACTGCCCCTGAAAATCATTTTTATATCAAGCCATTAGTGGGCTTGAGCGGGCTTTATAGCATACAAGGTGCGTATGAAGAAACAGGACTCAATATCGGTCAGAAAGGGAGTGATTATTTCAATCTCAATGCCAATGTGGGCTTAGAGTTTAGGAAATATTTCACAGATGGAGGGTATTTTTATGTAATACCGGGTGTGGAATATCAGGTGCTTAGCACGCAAGATCGTATCGGCTATAGTATCGGAGGGGTAGAGATTATCAATGATCTAGAGAAAAAGACCAAGCTTTATTACACAGGCTTTGCAGGCGCAGAGTTTAAATTCAGCACAAATACATATGGCTTTGGGTCTTTGGGGGTCAAAATCGCTAACAACGAGCAGTATTATAATGGGGCTTTGGGCTTGAAATATAAATTTTAGCTAAGCTTAACCAAGTCTTAGCAATGGCTATGGTTGGATTTTAGACCACACTTGAGGGCTTAAAAAAGCTCAAAAAAGGGGCTCAAAAGGGATTAAAGAGGGCTCAAAAAGTAGGGGGCTTTAGGAGAGATCAGAGAGTGTGGCTAGAGATTTTGCGTGTGTGGAGTATGGAGTGTGGAGTGCAAAAGGAGCTAATGGGGGAGGGGCTAAAGAGGGATAAATGGGGGGGGCTAAAAGATTAGGGCTATCAGAAAATAGCTCTATCAGAAAAAGCCAAGGCCAAAGAATAGCATAAAAATAGACCAAAGCTAAAAAATAGCCTAAGGTTTAAAGATGGGTCTGCTAGAAAGATAGCCTAAGCAATAGCCTAACGGAGTTGCTTGAGTGCTTCTTTGATGATTTCTTGTGTGTTGGTGTGGGGGATTGATTTGAGGACTTTGGATATTTCTGTGCTCTTAAATCCCAAGCTCTCTAAGGCCATGAACGCTTCATTGCGTTCATCGGGCTTTTGTGGCTCTTTGGGGGTGATGAGCTCTGAGAAGAAGCCTGCGAGATCGACCATGATTTTGCCTGCGCCTTTAGCCCCGATACCAGGGACTCTTTGGAGGGCTTTGATGTCTTTGTCTTGAATAATGAGCCCAAAGGTTTTGGGCGTGTAGGTTGAGAGGATTGCAAGCGCGACTTTAGGGCCTACGCCATTGATTTTGATGAGGCGCTCAAAAGTGATTTTTTCGATTTCTTGCGCAAAGCCAAAGAGCAAATGCGCGTCTTCTCTGATGATTTGTGTGATAAAGAGCTTGACTTTTTGCTCTTTTTGTTCCTTTTTTTCATTGAGGGCATAGCTTGTGTTTGTAGAGATATGGATACCATAGATTATACCACCGATTTCAAGCTCTGCAAAAGTGGGCTCTAATCGATAAAGATTGCCAATCATACCTGTAATCATTGAATTCCTTAGTGGGTTTTTATCATTTTTCTTTTCAAGGGATCGATACGAATATCGATATTTTCTCCATCAGCTAAAATCAGTATTTCATCATTGGGCTTGGGGTAGTCTTGATGGTAGATGACTTCATTTTCAAATCGCCACTCTGATTTGGCTAAGATCCTAGCTCCTAATGTTTCGTTTTCTATCTCTAATAGACTTGCGTTGAGGTCTTTGATATTGTTTTGAAATCCTATCAATTCTCTTTTGAGGACTTTTAGCTTTTTGATGTGTGCGATAAACTGATCATAAGTCCTTTTGATATCGTTTTCAGCGAGCATTGCAATTTGTGTGGTCTTATCAGCTGATTTGATTTTATCGATGATGGGCTTGTTTTTTTTAGCTTTGGTGACAAAAAGCTGGTATTCTTGGGCGATGGTGTGCATTTTGGATTTGAGTAGAGCGATTTTTTTGTGGATAAATTCCATCACTTGCTTGGTCTTGATATCTGCCCCTGATGAGATGACAAACCGATTCTCACCCCCTTGGATTTCTTGGAGTTCGCATTCTTGACTGAAATGGAGTTTGTTGTTGGACTTGAGCGTTTTGATAGCGATTTTTTTTGCATAGATAGTCGCACCACTGGCAACTTCGATAGAACAATCACTTGCTTGGATAAAGCCTGTGTCAAGATTTCTGACAGAAAAATGCTCGCCTAAAAATCGCCCCTTGTGTGTGGTGACCTTAGCTTCTTGGGCTTTGATGGTGGTGCTTTGATGGGTTTGCCCTTGGATCGAGATTTCTTGTGCGCTCAATGTGACATTTTCGCCCACGCTCCCGATAATTTGGATTTTGCTTGCTTCTAAGATCATATTGCTGCCTACAGCGTCGCTGAATTCATCTTCAGACTTGATCACTAATGTGATCCCGCTTTCTACCCCGCCAAGGAGCATAGGAGCATTGGTAGTTTTCATTGAGGTGAATTCATAATCGGTGTTGAAAATAATCGTGTCATTTTCGATTTTGACATAGCCATTGATGAGGGATTTGAATACGATTTTTTCGCTAGTTTCTTCTCTTTGAATAAAGTTTTTGTTATAGCTCAAAGGGGGCATTTGATCGATGTCTTTGATATCGATTTTGATATAAAGACCTTTGAGATTGCGGCCATTTTTGCCTTTGATGGGTTTGATATATTCAGCGATGGATACATCAGGGCTTGTGCCAAAAAGAGAGTTTTTTGGGGCTTTTGTCCCCTTGTCTTTTTCCCACGCATTTTTGAGGAGGAAGCGAAATTCTGATGGCGTGTGCGGGATAAAATCAGGGGCTGTTTTGAGGAGCAGTTTTTGGGGTTGGGCGCCTTGGGCTTGGAAGTTTTTGAGTGCGGCTTTGAGATTTTCGCGTTGTTCATATTGCTGTCTGAATATGACTTTGTTTTGTGCCATCAAAGAATCGATCACGCTAAAAATCTCTTCAAAAAACTGATCGTCATTGATGATGATAAAATGTTCATCAAAGACTAAATAAAGCTTGTCCGCTTGGGGCGTGAGCTCGAGTTTGAGTTTGTAGTCCTTGGTTTTGGGGTAGATTCTGATGTCATAGGTTTGCAGCAGGCTAAAATTATCTTTGATATAAAAATCATCTTTTTCAAATTGGGCGAGCGCGTTCCCTGATAGGGGCTGATAGCCATCTTTTTCATTGGTTTTAATGAGCGTTTGGAAATTCAACACATCAAACCAGAGGTAGTCTTGATGGATTTTAGAGGCAAGTGAAAACTTTTGGAGTTCCTTATTGACATCTTCACAATTTCTGATGACTTGCGGGATAAAGCTTGGGGCTTCCATACATTTTCCTAGTGTCTAGTTATTTGGTAGAATACTTGCTTGATTCTACAATAATTATGCTGTAATGATTATTTTACAATATGTTTATAATATTTATTGGGTATTGCATTGATTTATCACCAAAGGAAGCAGTTTGTTGAAAAAAGCGTTTTTGACTAATAGCAGTGGGATCATGTGTTCGAGAGTTTTTGGATTTTTGCGCGATCTTTATACAGCCCATATACTTGGGGCAGGTATGTATAGTGATATTTTTTTTATCGCTTTTAAATTCCCTAATTTATTCAGGCGTATATTTGGTGAAGGGGCTTTTGCACAGAGTTTTTTGCCTAGTTTTATTTCCAGCCAGAAAAAAGGGGCTTTTGCCTTGAGCGTGTTGGGTATATTTGCTTGTGTGCTGCTTGTTTTGGGGCTTTTGGTATGGGCGTTTTCAGAGGAGGTCACTCAACTTTTGGCCTTTGGTTTTGATAGAGAGTTGATTGCTTTAGCCCAGCCAATTGTAGTGATTAATTTTTGGTATTTAGAGCTCGTGTTTATCGTGACATTTTTGAGCACACTTTTGCAATACAAGCATAGCTTTTGGGTAGGGGCATACAACACAGCCTTGCTGAATATCTGTATGATAGGGGCGTTGTATATAGGCAGAGATAGGGACTTGTTACAAATTGTGTATTTTTTGAGTTATGGGGTTTTGTGCGGCGGGGTTGCGCAGATTTTGATACATATTTATCCTCTGTATCGCTGGGGGTTTTTTAAGCTTTTTTGCGTGGGATTTGGGCACCTCAAAAGACTGCTTTCTCCCTCAAGCGCGCCCATACATTTACGCAAACAGACCCAAAATGATTTGAAATCTTTTTTCAAGCAGTTTTTTCCCGCTGTTTTAGGCAGCTCTACAGCACAGATTGCTTCATTTATCGACACAATGCTTGCTTCGTTTTTAGCCAGTGGGAGCATTTCATATTTGTATTATGCCAATCGCATATTCCAGCTCCCCTTAGCTTTGTTTGCGATTGCGATTGCAACTGCGTTATTTCCGATGGTCGCTAAAGCTATCAAAAACGCTCAGACCCATCAAGCCCTCAAGAGTATGAAAAAATCTTTCTGGTTTTTGTTTGTCATGCTTTGGGGTTGCTTGATTGGGGGGATAATGCTTAAAAATGAGATCATATGGCTTTTGTTTGAAGGGGGGAGTTTCCATCGGAGCGATACGCTCATGACAGCCAATGTCTTTGCAATGTATATGATTGGATTGCTCCCCTTTGGGCTATCACGGATTTTTTCTCTATGGCTGTATGCGCACAAACTCCAAGGTAAGGCAGCTAAAATTTCAGCGATTTCTCTTGTCTTTGGGGTGGTGTGTTCTTTGGCGTTGATGTGGGATTTTGGGGCTGTGGGGTTAGCGATTGCTTCGAGTTTGAGCGGGGTCATGCTTTTTGTGTTGAGTGTGCGGGAGTTTGGGCTAAGGAAGTTTTGGGGTATAATGGCTTTTCCAAAAGGCTGGCTGGCACTGCTTGTTCTTGGCGTGGCTGAAGTGGTGGTGTTGGGAGGGTTTTTGCATTTTTTTCATATTGCTTGAGTCACAAGTTGCTTGAATATCAAAAAGGTTGGTAATGAAAATCTATGACACCAGAGAAAAACAAAAAGTCGATTTTATCCCCATCACGCCCAATGCTGTGCGGATTTATGTCTGCGGCCCCACGGTTTATGATGATGCCCATTTAGGGCACGCTAGAAGTTCGATAGTCTTTGACTTGCTCGCTCGCACACTAGAGTTATTGGGCTATCAGGTCACTTGTGTCAAAAATTTCACAGATATTGATGATAAAATCATTAAAAAAGCCCACCAAACTCAAATGAGTATCCAAGCATTGAGTGCGCATTATATCGAGTCCTATCTTGCTGATATGCAAGCCTTGCTTGTGCATAGGCCACACGCAGAGCCTAAGGCCACAGAAAATATCCCTGCGATGGTAGCAATCATCACAAAGCTTTTAGAAAAGGGCTTTGCTTATAAAACCTCTCAAGGAGATATTTATCTTGATACCACCAAAGATAAATCTTATGGCACAATCAGCCACCGAGGGAGCGATGATGAGGGCAGTATCAGCCGTGTGCAAGAAAATGAAGAAAAAAGAAACGAAAAAGACTTTGTTTTATGGAAAGCTTATAAAGGCGATGGAGATATTGGCTATGAAAGCCCATTAGGGCTAGGGCGCCCAGGGTGGCATATCGAATGTTCGGCCATGATAGAAAAAAATCTGGCCTATACAGACAAGCCCTATCAGATCGATATACACGGGGGTGGGGCAGACCTTATCTTCCCCCACCACGAAAACGAAGCCTCCCAAACGCGCTGCGCGATGGGTCAAGAGATCGCTAAGTATTGGATGCATAATGGTTTTGTCAATATCGATGGTGAAAAGATGAGTAAAAGCTTGGGTAATAGTTTTTTTGTCAAAGACGCTTTGAGGGCTTATGATGGAGAGATTTTGCGTAATTATCTTTTAGGGACACATTATCGAGCGATTTTACATTTCAATGAAGCAGATTTGCTTGTGAGCAAAAAGCGCCTTGATAAGCTTTATCGACTCAAAAAACGAGTTGGGGACAGCACAGGCACACCAGAAGCTAGCTTTTGTGCAGCAATGCTTGAGGCGATGGGCGATGATCTGAATATTTCTAAGGCTTTGAGTGTGCTAGAAGAAATGATTAGCCATTGCAATGAAAGGCTTGATAAGACCAAAGACAAATCTGCACTCAAAGCCATCAAAGAGAGCATAAAAGGGAATCTTGATTTCATCGAGCAGCTTTTGGGTATCGGGGGCAAAGAAGCGAGTGCATATTTCCAGCTAGGGGTCAGTCAGGAGCAAAAAGCTTGGATAGAATCACAAATCCTCCAACGAACGCAAGCAAAGCAAAACAAAGATTTTGCCCGAAGCGATGCGATCAGAGAGGAACTGATGGATATAGGGATTGCCCTAATGGATACACCCTCTGGCTGTGTATGGGAAAAAATCAACTAATGGGCTTGGGCTAAAATGTGCTACAATCAGCCTACCTTAAAAATTTTAAGAAAATCATTACAAGGATAACGATATGGTAGTCGGAATGGAATTAGGTGCAGATAAGTTTTTAGACGATAAATATGGTGGGAGGGCTTCAAAAGAGTTTTTGGACGCAGATGGATTGCCCTTTTATTCCCCTAAGATTATGTGGGATCCCATAGAGGGCGCGAGGAGCTATGCGTTAGAAATCATTGATTATGATGCGTGCAGAGTGAGTGGGAAGATATTTGTGCATTGGGTTGTGGCTAATATCCACTCTTGTGAGCTCAAAGAAAACGCCTCACAAGAAAATAAAGATATTTTGCAAGGGGTCAATAGCATGACTCAGGGATTTTGGAGAGCAGAGGGCGATTTGAAGCAAAAAGAAGCACACAATCTTGCTTGCAGCAAATATGTAGGGCCCATGCCCCCTGATAAAGACCATTACTATAAAGTCAATGTTTATGCGCTCGATGTGTCTTCTCTCAAACTCCCCAAGCCGTTTTTCATCAACGACCTCCACGATGCAATGCGGGGGCATATTATCAAAGAAATGTATGTCAAAGACAAAAAAGATGAGCTATGTTATTACACGACGCTCAGTGCGACAGATTCTATCGTTGCCACAGGGCAGACAGAGTTCCGATACAAACATTGTAAAAGATAATATTTTTTATCATTTGTGCAATGATTGAGAATTTAGAATTATTTTAGTTTTATTTTCTATATATTGTTATATAATCTTGGCTTGTTCTAATTTTAATCCTCATTTAAAGGAAACAAGTGAAAAAGGTTATATTTGGGACTTTATGTGCATTGGCTTCAATCAGTGTGGGAGTAGCAGAAGAGAGTGGCGTGTTTGCAGGCGTGAGCTATCAAGGCGGGCAGGTGCATCTCAGGGAGAATTATGGTGGGTTTGCCTCAATGCGTGGGACACATATCCCCAATAGTGATTTTGATGAAAACTATAATAAAAATCCTATGATCAATGGCGCAGGGCTGAAGCTCGGATACAAGCAGTTTTTTGGGGAGTCTAAACATTTTGGCTTGCGTTATTATGCGTTTTTAGACTATGGCTATGCAAATTTTGGTGCGATTATCCCCAAAAAAGGCAAAGATGGCACAACGGCCTATGATGATTATTATACACATATGCTAAGCTATGGCGTGGGCGTGGATGCGCTTTTGAATTTGATCGAGAAAGACAATGCGAGCTTTGGAGTGTTTGTGGGCGTGGGCGTGGGAGCAGATACTTGGATTGCTAGTGGCAAGGATTTCCAAAAGCAGTTTTTTCCTAATGGCAAAGTGAGTATGGTGAATTTCCAGACCACTATCGATGCAGGGTTGCGCACGAATATTTATCAGCACCACGGCTTTGAAATCGGTGTGAAAGTCCCGCTTTTACAAGATAATATTTTTAGCGATAAAGATGATAATGTCCAGCCTGAGCCAGTTGCGATGATGACAATGCATAATCAGACTAGAATCAAACGCGATTATTCTGTCTATGTAAGCTATCTTTATACATTTTAGACTCAAGGACTCTTATTGCCATAGGTGAGTCAGAATAAAAAGTAGGGCAAAATTTGTTACAATACAAATATTTTTGTAATTTGAGGTAATGATGCGAAAAATCTCTTTTTATTCTCTGGCTTTGGTCGCTTTGACCTTGCCTTTGGGCGCAGAAAAAAGTGGATATTTCATCGGAGCAAGCTACCATATGGGGTCAGCGAGCTTCACTCAAAAAACTCTTTTGCAAGAAAACTCTCAATCAACCTCCAATCAAATCAGCTCAACCAGACCAGAAGATGGCGTGGGGCTCAAGCTCGGATATAAGCAGTTTTTTGGTGATGGGAGGTGGTTTGGCTTGCGTTATTATGCGTTTTTGAATTATGGCTATGTTGATTTTGGGAGATTCCAAGGCAAGCCTTACCACGCACATATGCTTGATTATGGTATCGGATCTGATGTGTTGTATCAAGTGTTTGATTTGCCTAATCTTAGCTTTGGATTTTTCTGCGGCATAGGCATAGGCGCTGATAGCTGGAAAGAGCGCGATTTTTATCACCATTTCCAGACCACTATTGATGTGGGACTACGCACGAATATTTATCAGCACCACGGCTTTGAAGTCGGAGCGAAAGTGCCTTTTTGGCAGAGCGAGGATTATAAGACTTCAAAAAGCTCTGAGGCAAATATCACAAAAGAGCTTCAAACCAACATCAGCTACAATTCTTCATTTTATATCGGATATTTTTATACCTTTTGATTTGCTCGCAATCGATTGAATCTATTGAGTCCATTGGGTCGATTGAATCCACTAAATCCATGCGTTTGTGAGTATTGCGTGCATTGTTTGTGTGCTGATTGCAATTTTTAAGAGGGGCATAGCAGTTTGCTAGTATAGTGGTTTGCTAGCTTTGGAGGGGTTGTCTTGTGGGGAGGTGGTTTTGGGTGATTCAAGCCCTCTTCCTCTTTTTTCAAGCCCTCCCCTTTTTTTGGAGAGAGGGGTATTGCGGGCTTAGAATTCTTTTCTAGGATCGCCAGAGCCATACATAATTTTAGAATTTGGGTCGATGAGGATTGCATTGACATCGCCCATAACAGGCTTAGTAATGATTTTATAGCCCATTTTTTTGAGGTTGTCTTTGACATCTTCGGGCATGCCATATTTTTCAATCCTGATTTCATCAGGAAGCCACTGCATATGGAATCTTGGGGCTTGGATAGCTTCAGAAATATTCATCTGATGGTCAATGACATTGCTGATGACTTGTAAGACCGTTGTGATAATCCTAGCTCCCCCAGGGCTGCCTACGACCATAAAGAGTTTGCCATCTTTGAGGACAATAGTCGGCGACATCGAGCTCAAAGGTCTTTTGTTGGGTTCAATCGCATTGGCATCGCCACCCACTAGACCATAGAGATTGGGCACACCTGGCTTGATAGAAAAATCGTCCATTTCATCATTGAGCAAAAAGCCCGCACCATCTACAGCAGCTGCACTACCATAAGATGCATTGATGGTATAAGTCACACTCACAGCGTTCCCCCATTTATCGGCGACAGAATAGTGTGTGGTGTTTTCGCCCTCGTGGATTTGCCCAAGCCCGGGTTTGATTTGTGTGCTGGGTGTGGCCTTGTTGGGTTGGATATTTTGATATATTTTTTTGGCATAGGCTTTATCGATGAGCTTATCTACAGGGACTTTGATGAAGTCAGGATCGCCCATCAAAAGTGATCTATCAGCATAGGCTTGTCGCATTGCTTCAGCCATAATGTGGATTGTTTTGCTAGAGCCAAAGCCGAGTTGGCCAATATTGGCATTTTCCATCACATTGAGGATTTCAATGATATGAGTGCCTCCTGAGCTAGGAGGGGCCATCGATACGATTTCATAGCCCCGATAATTGCCTATAACAGGCTTTCTCCAAACAACATTATAATGGGCTAAGTCTTCTTTAGTGATGATCCCGCCATTTTTTTCCATATCTTTAGCGATGAGGTCAGCTATTTTGCCTTGATAGAAAGCCTTTGCCCCTTCTTTTTGGATCAGTTCTAGTGTTTTTGCTAAGTCTTTTTGGACAAACAAATCCCCCTCTTCATAGCTGCTGCCATCTTTTTTGAGGAAATATTTTTTTGAAGAGGCAAATTTAGCAAAATCTTTTTTGGCTTGGGCCATTGTTTCTGCTTGCCTTTGTGTGATGACAAAGCCGTTTTTGGCAAGTGCGATAGCAGGTGTGATGAGTTCAGAGAGCTTTTTGGTGCCGTATTTTTCAAGCATTGCACTCATTCCAGCCACCGTCCCAGGCACGCCAGCTGCTAGATAGCCAATTGTGCTTGCATCAGCAATGACATTGCCATTTTTATCCAGATACATATTTCTTGTGGCTTTGAGGGGAGCTTTTTCTCTAAAATCGAGTGTGATATTTTCACCATTAGCCAGATGGATCACAGCAAAGCCCCCACCACCTATGTTGCCTGCTGCAGGATGGACAACAGCGAGGGCATACCCTACAGCGACAGCTGCGTCAATAGCATTGCCCCCTTTGTCTAAGACTTCTTTACCAACCTTGTTTGCAAGCGCATTGCTTGTCATCGCAAGCCCACTTGAAGTGTCTTTGATGGGTGGATAGGCAGCTGCGTTGAGTGCTTGGGTCAAAGCCATTAAGAATACAAGCCCGAGGAGTCGAGCAAAAAGATTTTTCATTTTTATTCCTTTTATGGGATTTGGGTTCAATAGAATTTACATTTTAGCAACAAAAATAATTTTTATGCAAGGAAAATACACAGGTTTTTTGCATATTGTTTCTATTTGGGACTTTTTGCCAGCTTTGCTTTCTTCCATACGCTTCAATCAATACTTTCTAGGCACTTCTAAGCTTTTATTGATTTTTCATTTTGATTTGAAGATGAAACGATAAAAGGGTCTTGATGGGCTTATTTTTTATCTTTGGTTTGATAATGCTTAGGTCTAGAGCATTTCCCCTCGCCCCCGCAACCACAGCCTTTAGAGGAGTTTTTGATACCAATGATTTTATACACACCATACGCCCCCACACCCAATGCTAATACCACGCCTACCCAATCAATTGCTTGCATACAAGCCCCTTTGTGTTCAAGTTTTAGGAGTGTATCATTTTTTAGATAATCCCAAAACCTCCATCAGTGAGCAAACAAAAAATCAAAAAGCCATACCAAATTTAGGGTAAAATTTGCAAAATCAAAACTTCAAGTGAGGCATAAATGGCAAAAAAAGAAATCAAAAAAGTGGTTTTAGCCTATTCAGGTGGGCTTGATACAAGTGTGATTCTCAAATGGCTCCAAGACCAGTATCAATGCGAGGTTGTGACCTTTACGGCTGATATTGGGCAAGGCGAGGAGGTGGAGCCTGCGAGGAAAAAGGCTATGCAGCTTGGTATCAAGCCTGAAAATATTTTTATTGAAGATCTCAAAGAAGAGTTTGTGCGCGATTATGTGTTCCCTATGTTTCGTGCTAATACGATCTATGAGGGTGAATACTTGCTTGGCACAAGTATCGCACGCCCATTGATCGCTAAAAGACTTGTAGAAATCGCCCAAAAAGTCAAGGCCGATGCGATCTCTCATGGTGCTACAGGGAAAGGCAACGATCAAGTGCGCTTTGAGCTAGGGGCTTATGCACTCAATCCTGATATTCAAGTCATCGCTCCTTGGCGTGAGTGGGATCTGAATTCAAGGGAAAAATTGCTAGATTATGCGCAGAAGTCAGGAATCCCTATCGAAAAAAAGGGCAAAAAATCTCCCTATTCTATGGACGCTAATTTGCTGCATATCTCTTATGAGGGGCAAATTTTAGAAGATCCTGCGATTGAGCCTGAAGAAGATATGTGGCGATGGAGCACCTCACCACTTTTAGCCCCCAATACACCAGAATCTATTAGCATTGAATTCAAAAATGGCGACCCCATTAGCATCAATCAGATCCCCTTAAGCCCTGCTAATCTCCTCAGTGAGCTCAATAAGCTAGGGGGCAAGCACGGCATTGGTCGCTTGGACTTGGTAGAAAATCGCTATGTGGGTATGAAATCTCGAGGTTGCTATGAAACCCCTGGGGGGAGTATCTTGCTTAAAGCCCATCGCGCTATCGAATCGCTCTGTTTAGACCGCGAACAAGCCCATCTCAAAGATGAGCTAATGCCTAAATATGCTGCAATGATTTATAATGGCTATTGGTTTTCTCCTGAGAGAGAAGCGCTCCAAGCCCTGATAGACAAAACACAAGAAAAAGTAGAAGGCAGAGTCTATCTCAAGCTTTATAAAGGCAATGTCATCATCACAGGCAGAGAGTCTAAAAACTCCCTATTCAACCAAGCTTATAGCACTTTTGAAGCTGATAGTGTTTATAATCAAAAAGATGCTGCGGGATTCATCAAGCTCAATGCCTTGCGTTTTATCATCGCTGGTAAAAGCAGAAAATAACTGGCCTTAGCCTCTCAAAAGTCCCACAACTACCCAAAAGATATGCCTAAAACATACCCAAATGGGTAATGGGCAAAATAGCCAAAGCTATGGGCTATGGTGATACGCATTTGGTATCAAGAAAGTATCAAGGGCAAGGGAGCAAGGATAGCTATCCTACGCGCATTTCATAGGTCTTTTTTCGTTCGCTAGAACTCCCGATATTGAGCTGTTTGCGATATTTTGTAATCGTGCGCCGCACCATCTTGAGCTGGAATCTCTCCTCGATAAGCTCTAAGATTTTCAGATCACTCAAGGGTTTTTTCTGATTTTCGCCTTTGATGAGTTCAAATATATAATCTTTGATAGACGCATTAGAAATATCGCCCTCAATTGCTGTGGTAAAAAAGCTCTTGATAGGTAAAATCCCCCTAGAGCACTCAAGATATTTGTTTGAAATCGCACGCGAAATCGTGCTGGGCGCGTGACCAAACTCATCAGCAATATCTTTTAAGCGCATGGGCTTTATCTCTCCACCTTTGAAAAAGTCATATTGATATTCGACGATCATCAGGCCGATTTTTTGGATTGTTTGTTTGCGCATATCGAGTGCATCAATGAGATCTCTGGCTTCTTTGAGCTTGTTTTTTAGGTATTGTTCAGAAGTTTTGACCTTGAGGTCTTCGATGATAACGCTTGGATAATAGGCATCATTGAGTGAAACTTGTATCTGTCCATCTTCTTCGATGACTAAAATATCTGGTATGATGAAAGCCTCTTGCTGTGAGAACGCCAATGCAGGGGGGTTTTTGAACCCTCTGATGACTTTCATGGCCTCATAATATCCCTCTTGGGTGCTGTAGCTTTTGTGGTTGGATAGATTGTTGATGATCTGGATACAAAGAGTATAAACTGCATCTGAAATTTGTGTGTATTCTTCAAGCTGGAACAAAAACGACTCCCGCACATCTTTTGCCCCCACGCCCCGTGGATCGAGATAAGCAAATCTTTGTCTGATTTTTTCATATTCTTCTGGGCTGATAGAGAGTTGTTGCGCACATTCATGAATATCCCCATCAAAATATCCCTCTTCGTTGATATTATCGATAATATCCAAAGCAATACGCACAGAAATTTGTGTGGGGAAAAGTGGGGGGAGGATTTGGTCGGTGAGAACTTCATAAAGGCTTTTTTCATAAATACTCAAAGATTCGATTTTATCGCTGATTGAGCTTTTGAGTGGGGCGTTGGGATAGGGCTTTTTGAGTTTGGAGCTAAAATCTTGCACAATCGAGCTTTGTAGGCTGATAAAGGGATTTTCTTTAGCATATTCGTTGATGGTTTCTTCCATCTCAAAGACATTGCTTTGCAAGATAGGGAGCCAACTTTTGAGTGTGGTAGAAAGCTTATTTTTGACACCTACATTTTGCCGCAGCCTTGCCCCTTGCGCCATCATCACACCTTGAAATTTTCACCCAAATAATATTTTCTCACCAGTGGGTTTTGATAGATCTGCTCACTATTCCCACTCGCTAGCAATGCCCCGCTTTTGATGACATATGCCCTATGGCAGACAGAGAGCGTTTCTCGGACATTGTGGTCTGTGATGAGGACACCGATATTTAAAGATACAAGTTGTTGGATAATCTTTTGGATATCGATCACAGCGATAGGATCTACTCCGGCAAAAGGCTCATCCAGCAAGATAAACTTAGGGTCTTTGATCAAAGCCCTAGCAATCTCGACCCTGCGCCTTTCGCCCCCGCTCAAAGACAGGCCTTTGCGGTGTCTGATGGGAGCAATGTTAAAGGCTTCAAGCATTTGCTCGATTTTGTTTTGCGCTTCTTTGGTATTATGGAACGAAGTTTCAGCAGCCAAAGACAGATTGTCTTCAACGCTGAGATCTTTGAAAATACTCGATTCTTGGGGCAAATACCCAATCCCCATATTCGAGCGCTTATGCAAGGGATAGCCAGAGAGATCGACATTGTTTAAAAAGACCTTGCCTCCACTGGGCTGCAAAAGCCCACATATCATATAAAATGTTGTCGTTTTGCCCGCACCATTAGGCCCTAAAAGCCCGACAACTTCACCACTTGATACTTCGATGGAAACATCATAGACAATTTTTGTTTTCTTGATTTGTTTGCTGAGATTTTGTGCTTGGAGCTTATTCATCAAAAATCCTATAAATTCGTTCATCTCTATGTTTGCTTAATGTCACCACACAAGTATTGTAGCCATTTTCGCGCAATAAAGCCATAGCGCGCCCATCGCCCCACTCGACAAAATGCGTGCCCTCATTTTCTAGCCACTCCAAAAACCCCAATGCGAGCAATTCCTCTAAAGAGCGATTATAGAGGTCATAATGATAAATATCTCTGTATTGGTGCATCAAGCTAAAGGTTGGGGAGGTGACAAGTTCTGAGGGATAAAATGACGCAACATAGGCTTGCACAAGGCTTGTTTTGCCGCTTGCAAGATCGCCTTGGAGCAAGAAAATCATGTGTTTATCCATAGCGATTTTTTTAAGATATTCGATGACTCCACCGATATTTTGCAGATTTGTGCAAAACTCTCTCACAAATCCCTCTTTTTAGTGTCGTTAGTATCGTGATTGGCTAGCACGCTCATGTGTGTAGCGCCCAAATGGGTTTTGATATTTTGGACAAGCTCAGAATGCTCTTGCAAAAAAATATCTTGAGGGGATCTCTCTGGGGCTTGGGGTGTTTGAGGAGCTTGAGAGTCTTTAGGGATTTCGTGAGACTCTGGATTTTCTAGGGTTTGAGATGGGGTAGATAGAGGTTTGGGGGTGGATTCAAGAGCGGGTTCAAAAGCTTGCGTGCCTGCTATAGATGGCTCAGATGGTCTAGAGGGCATAGAGGGTATAGAGGGCTCAGAAGGCACAGAATCATGAGTTGTAGTAGTGACAGCATTTGGGGCTTGCGAGGTTTGCGATGTTTGTGGGTCGTTGTGGGTTGGGGTGGGGATCAGATTGATTTTTGTATAAATCCCATAGACTTCTTGGACCATCATTTTGATGTATGGATAGTTTTGCACAAGCATTGTACGTTCTTTGTCTTGGGCGAGATTTTTCCAGCTCAAGACTCCATCGCTAAAGGACACAAAAATAATATTTTTCTCAAATACCCCGCCCAAATCTTGACTGCGATCATAGATTTTTGCAATCAAAGTGCTGAATAGGTCTTCTTTGATGGGAGCAGGGCTTGTGCTAGCGAGTGGAGCACTAGGGGAGGGCACAGATGTGGGAGGGCAAGAGGTGGCGGGGTGAGAAATAGGGGTATGTGATGTGGCAGTGGAGGGGGGAGTAGAATTCAAGGGAGTAAGATGGGATTCTAGCTCATAAATCATTGCATCAATATCTTTTACTTTCATGGCTTCTTGCATTTTCAAGCTCAATAATAACAACACAAAACTACCATCAGAATTGATATTGAGCAAATGCTTGCTCTCACTCAAGATACGCAAAAATCTATCGATCAAGACAACAGGAAAATCCTTGTCCTTAAGGCACAAAACTTCTTTTAAAAATAACATCATCTCATCGATAATCATCTCGCATTCATACTCTTCAAGCAAGCCTAACAGCTCTTGGAGCTTGCTCTCATCGTGCTTTAAAATCGCATCAAAAAATCCCCTAATGATATGGGGATCTACAACGCCTAGCATTTCAGTGATTTTGGTTGTGGTGATATGTTGGTTACAAAAGCTGATGGCTTGATCGGTGATTGTGATAGCATCTCGCAAGCTCCCTGCGCCACTTCTGGCAATGACTTCTAGGGCAGGAGGTTCATAGCCTACATTTTCTTGATCTAAAATCGAAGCAATATGCGCAACGATGGCTTTATGGGGGATTTTCTTGAAGCGAAAGTGTTGTGTGCGGGATAAAATCGTAGCAGGGAGTTTGAGGGGGTCTGTGGTCGCTAGGATAAATTTCACATAATTAGGGGGCTCTTCAAGCGTCTTTAAAAGTGCGTTGAAAGCCTCTTTTGTGAGCATATGCACCTCATCGATAATAAAGATTTTATATCGCCCATAGCTGGGGTAGTATTTGGTCTGTTCGATCAAATCTCTGATGTCATCGATCTTTCTGCTTGAAGCAGCGTCCATTTCAATGATATCAAGATGGCGCCCCTCTAGTGCAGATTTGCAATTACTGCATTGCCCACAGGGCGTGCTTGTAGGACCATTATCGCATTGGAGTGCGCGAGAAAATATCCGCGCAGAGCTTGTCTTGCCACTCCCTCTAAGACCGCTGAAAAGATATGCGTGAGAGATACGGCCGTGATCGAGGGCTAAAGAGAGAGTCTGTGAAACACTTTCTTGTCCGATGAGATCGCCAAAATGCGTGGGACGATATTTCAATGCCAAAGCTAAAGCCATTATATGCCTTTAAAATTCTATTATAAGATTTTATTTTATATCATTTTGCCTATGAAACAAATGAAACCAACCAAAACTCTATCGATTTCCTCACCCCTTGCTATCTCTCCCCAAACAAGGGGCAATGCTTGGAGGGTCAATGGTCTGTGAGCATTTTGGTCAATGCGGGGGCTGTCAAATCAATGCGAGCTATTCTTTGCAGTTAGAACAAAAGGTCGCTACATACAAGCAGCTTTTTGCAGGGCTTGTTGATGATATTTCTGTTTTTTCTTCCCCTCCAGAGGCTTTTAGAGCCAGAGCAGAATTTCGCTTACACACCCAAGCAGACAGAGTCTATCTATCGATGAATACCTATGGCAAAAACAATCGTGTCAAAATCACTTCTTGCCCCATTATCCTCCCACATCTCATGCAAAAACTCTCCTTGCTCTTAGAATCCATCAACGCACAAGACATACTCAAACACAAACTCTATGGTATCAAGATACTCGGTTCTCTTTCTGGGGAGTCTCTGATTACACTCATCTATCGCCATCGGCTTGATGAGAGATGGGCAGAGATCGCTTTCAAGCAAGCCCAAGAACTTTCATGCCATATTATTGGGCGCTCCAAAGGGCAAAAATACACCCTCACACAAGATTTTATCTGTGAAACATTAAAAATCCATCAAAAAGAGTATTTTTATATCCAAAAAGAGGGGGCATTTTCCCAGCCCAATCCCTATATCAATATCCAAATGATTGGATTTATCCTCTCTTATCTTGAAACCACCTCTACCAAAGACCTCTTAGAAATGTATTGTGGTAGTGGGAATTTCACAATCCCGCTAGCCAAGCACTTCCGCAAAGTCTTTGCCACAGAAATTGTCAAATCCTCCATACAGACCCTTTGTAGCAACGCTATGCACAACCAAATCACTCATATCACCCCAGCAAGACTCAGCGGGGCAGAAACGATTGCAGCTTTAAATTTTGAGCGAGAATTTTTTCGCTTAAAGGGGATTGATTTGCGTGCATTTGACTTTTCGCATGTATTGATAGACCCCCCAAGGAGCGGGATTGGTGATGTTGGTATGCTGCAGTTTATCGGGGGATTTAGGCATATTATTTATATTTCTTGCAACCCCCTCACACTCGCCCAAGACCTCAACACACTGCTGAAAACCCACTATATCGAGCATTGTGCGTTCTTTGACCAATTCCCATACACCCATCATTTGGAGTGCATAGTATTGATGAAAAGGATACAAAAGTAGGGTGTAAAAATAGCTTGAAAATATAGGGATTTCTGTGAGTTGGGGTTTAGCAGCTATCAGCTAGACATCGGTAATAAAGATATCAAAAGATGAAACTATGCAACAATAACAAATAAGAATAATTTAAGTTTATCGGATAAGTTATTTGATATGATAGTGTTGTAAAAATGTTAAACATCGCAAATTCATATGAATTTTATGCTGAGTCAAAGAATGGAGGCAATGGTTATGGCGATTGGTAGCGGTAAAAAAAGTTTATTTAATGAGGCTACTCGTGTTCAGATGCCCGCCCTTGTGCATCTTACTAAACTTGGATACACATACTATGGAAAATTACCTGAAGAGCAGGCTGATAAAAAGGTGTATGACCCTGATACAAATATTTTAATTGATATATTCAAACAGCAGTTTGCAAAATTAAATCCCGATCGTGCAGGAGAAGCTTCTTGGGTGTTAAAAGAAATTCATCGGGAGTTGGACAATGACGACCTTGGTCGTAGTTTTTATTCCCGATTAACGAGCGTATCTCCTGTGAGACTTGTGGATTATGATAATCCTAATAATAATGTTTATCACTGCACTGCAGAGTTTACATGTAAAAATGGGCAGGATGAATTTCGCCCAGATATAACTTTGTTTGTTAATGGATTACCCATTGTGTTCGTAGAGGTTAAAAAGCCTAATAATCCTGGTGGTATGGTGGCTGAAAGTCGTCGTATGAATGAACAGCGCTTTCCCAATAAGAAGTTTAGAAGATTTATCAATATCACACAGCTCATGCTATTTTCCAACAATATGGAGTATGATGCAATGGGTGGTATTGTGCCTATTCAGGGAGCTTTCTATTGTACAGCGGCAAAAACGGAGGCACCGTTTAATTGTTTCAGAGAAGAAAACCTTTCAGGTGATACAATCGCTACATACAACAAGGAATATCCTTATAAAGATGTATCTAAAGATGAAGAAAAGCGAATTCTGACAGATTTTAATTGTCAGGTTATTCACCACGCACCTGAATACCAGATTAATTTGAATATCAATACACCTACCAATAGGGTATTGACTTCTATGTGTAGCCCTGAAAGATTACTTTTTATTATCAAATATGGTATTGCCTATGTGAAGATAGAAAAAGAAGTAGATGGAAAAATAGAATTTACAGACCAGAAACATATCATACGCTATCAGCAGATGTTTGCGGCAATGGCAGTGAAAAAGAAATTGGAAGAAGGAAAAAAGTCTGGTGTCATCTGGCATACTCAAGGAAGCGGAAAAACTGCACTCTCATATTATTTGACCTATGTTCTTACGGATTATTTTGCGAAACAAAATAAGGTTGCAAAGTTCTATTTTATCGTAGACCGATTGGATTTATTGGAGCAGGCTTCTCAGGAATTTGAAGCACGTGGACTTGAAGTTAAAACAGCCAATTCTCGTGCTGAGTTGATGGAGCAATTCCGAAATAATCAGGCTATGGAAGGTAATAGCGGAAAACCAGAAATCACTGTTGTAAACATTCAGCGATTTGCTGAGGATAAGCAGAAAGTGCGTCTTGAAGCGTATGCGACTAATCTTCAACGTATATTTATCATAGATGAAGCACACAGAGGCTATAACCCGACTGGTAGCTTCTTGGCTAATCTTTTTGATGCTGATGAAAACTCAATTAAGATTGCTCTGACAGGAACGCCTTTGTTGAAGGAGGAAAGAGCGTCGTGGAAAATTTTTGGTGAGTATTTCCATACATATTATTATGATAAATCTATCCAAGATGGATATACTCTAAAAATAATTCGCGAAGATATTGCAACTTCTTACAAAGAAAAACTATCGCAGATATATGAGAAACTTGAAACCTTGGTAGAAAAGAAGGATATCAAGAAAAGCCAGATTATAGAACACGATAGTTATGTGAAAGAACTACTACGATATATCATTACTGATCTGAAAGAATTCAGGACTATCAAAGGAGACAATTCTCTTGGTGGTATGGTCATATGTGAAACCAGTGAGCAGGCTCGAAAATTGTACGCATATTTTGATGGAGTTCAGAATGAGTTAAACAAAAACAACTCAGATCCAAGCTTATTAAAAGCTGGATTGATTCTTCATGATAGTGATGATAAAGAAACAAGGAAGCAGACCATAAAAGATTTTAAGAAGAATATGAAGGTAGATATTCTGATTGTCTTCAATATGCTACTCACTGGTTTCGATGCTCCAAGATTGAAGCGATTATATTTCGGAAGAAAATTAAAAGACCATAATCTCTTGCAGGCAATAACCCGAATTAATAGACCATACAAAGATAATCGCTATGGCTATATTATAGATTTCGCTGACATTAAGTCGAATTTTGAACAGACTAATGAGGCGTATATGCGTGAATTGAATAGGTTCAATGACCCAGATGAAACAGGTGCAGGAAATGAAACTGATACCTTCTGGCAGGTTATTGAAGACCCAGAAGCTCTTGTTCAGCAGGTGCGAGAAGCACGTCAAGTTTTGTTTGATTATACGACCAATAATTTGGAAGAATTTAGTTCTGAGATTTCGACAATAGAGGATAAAACAGAGCTGCTAAAACTGCGTAAAATATTGGTTGCTGCAGGTGATTGCTATAATATTGTTAGAAGATTTGGTGATGATGAGCTAAAAGAAACTTTCGCACATCTTGAGATTAAAAAATTACCTGAAATGATTTCAGTGGTACAGCATCATATTAATAGCATCAATCAGAAAGAAGCCTTTGCAGAAGATGGTCCAACAAAGTGGCTAGTAAATGAAGCGATGGAACATATCACCTTTAACTTCAGCAAAATAAGTGAAGAAGAAATGAAACTGATTGCTGGAGGTGATGTTGAACTTGAGGAAAAACGGCAAAAGGCTATTCGTTTATTTAGACAGAATATTGACCCAGACGACCCTGAACTTATCACGCTAGGTGAAGCATTTATGCAGAGATTCAAAGAGCATGGCTTTGAGATAAGCAGTATTGATAAATTTACAAAAGCTTCAGAAGCACTAGATGAGATTCTGAAGAACCTTGAAAAATTACACGAAGAAAATAAGAGGCTCAAGGGTAAGTACCGTGATGATGTTAAGTTTGTTCGCGTTCATAAACGTATTTGTGAAGAAAATCAAAAGAGAGCATCCACTGGCAAAGCCCCATTGGTGTCGGCTTACTATGAAACCATTATGGATGTATTACTTTCGATAAAAAGTGATATCGATCAGAAGGTTTATGACCGAAACGATATACTGAAAAAGGATGCATATTTTGACCAGACTGTTATGTCACAGATAAAGCATAGTATGGATAAAGCTGGTGTTTCAATTGAGAGAGAGGGTAGAGAGTTTATCCAAAGCAAGATAACTAGTCAGTATCTTGACCAGTATAATACCACACACTCAGTAGCATAACTATAAAAATGGAGAATGACTGATTATGATAAAAGAAAAGACATTAGCCTTAATCGATGCCCTTAAATCAACCTGTCAGATATACGGTATGGGGAATGATGGAAACGAGTATAAGATTATCACTCAGGTTTTTTTGTATAAGTTTCTTAATGACAAGTTTGGATATGAAATAAAGAAGATAAACTCGGAGATAGCGTGCGCAGACAAGTGGGAAATTGCTTATTCAGAAATGTCAAAAGCTGATAGGTTGGATATGTTTGATGAAATGTCCCCTGATGTTCCAAGATTTAACCCAGATCATTTGATTTCATTTTTATGGAACCAGCAGGCGAAAGGTGATTTTGATATTATATTTGACAGCACAATGATTGATATTGCAGATAGAAATAGTGCCATCTTTTCAACACAAACAACGCAAAATACGAAGATTCCTTTGTTTGAAAAACTAACCCAATATGTTACAGATGAAGCCCAGAGAGCACCTTTTGCAAGAGCGCTCGTAGATAAACTTGTAAATTTTTCTTTTGAAGAAGCTTTTAGTGAGCATTACGATTTTTTTGCGGCTATATTTGAGTATCTGATAAAAGATTATAACACTGCTGGTGGTGGTAAATACGCAGAATATTACACACCACATGCAATTGCAACTATTATGGCACGATTGCTTGTAGGTAATGCAACAGACCTACATAGTGTAGAGTGTTATGACCCCTCAGCAGGAACTGGAACACTGCTTATGGCTTTAAGCCATAAGATCGGCGAAGATAAGTGTACGATTTTTTCTCAAGATATTTCACAGCGGAGCAACAAGATGCTTAAGCTGAATCTTATCCTTAATGGACTTGTATCATCACTTGACTATGCTATTCAGGGGGATACTTTGACATCACCGTATCACAAGTCAGATGATGGACAGAATCTTCGCCAGTTTGATTTTGTTGTTTCAAATCCTCCGTTTAAAATGGACTTTTCGGATACGCGAGAAAAAATAGCTGCAATGCCTGCCCGCTTCTGGGCTGGAGTGCCTAAAGTTCCGGAGAAGAAAAAAGAAAGTATGGCTATTTATACTTGCTTTATCCAGCATGTAATCAATAGTCTCAAAAACAGTGGAAAAGGTGCAATTGTTATTCCCACTGGTTTTGTAACGGCAAAAAGTGGTGTTGAAAATAAAATACTCAAGTATATCGTCGATGAAAAGATTGTTTGTGGTTGCGTCAGTATGCCATCAAATGTATTTGCTACAACAGGCACAAATGTATCTGTTCTTTTCTTTGATAATTCAAGGACTACAGATAAAGTTGTTCTCATCGACGCTTCTAAGCTCGGAGAGGAATACAAGGATGGAAATAATCAAAAACGCCGATTGCGTGATTTTGAAATAGATAAAATCGTGGGCACATTTTTGAATAAAGAGGCGGTCGATGATTTTTCCGTTGCTGTTACTTACGATGAAATCAAAGAGAAAAAATACTCCCTTGCAGCAGGACAATACTTTGATGTCAAAATTGAATATGTAGAGCTGACACAAGATGAATTTAACGCAAAAATGGCTGAATACACAGAAAAACTTCAGAAATATTTTGATGAAGGTAATACTTTGCAAAAGGAAATTATGGAACAGCTGAAGAAGGTGAAGTATGAGTAAAATTATTAAAGCCACATTGGAATATGTTGCATTACAAGAAAAAGGAGCAATTATCTCTGGTCCCTTTGGTTCAAATATAAGTAGTAAATTTTTTGTTGCTAAGGGGGTTCCTGTTATTCGAGGAAATAATCTAAGTCTATCTTATGATAAATTTTACGATAAGGGTTTTGTATTTGTTACTAAGGAAAAGGCTGAAGAATTGAAATGCTACGCATATAAAGATGATTTAATTTTCACAGCAGCTGGAACATTAGGGCAGGTTGGGATTATTCCAGAAACCTCTCTTTATGCTGAATATGTAATCTCGAATAAACAAATCCGTGTAAGAATTGATCAGAAAAAAGTTGATGTTTTGTATGCGTATTATTGGTTTTCAAGTCCTTGGATACAAGAGCTTTTGAAAAAAAACAATAAAGGCAGCACTGTTCCACTTTTAACTTTAAGCGAAATTCGAGATTTGCCAATACGTTATCCCGAAAGTCTTACTGAACAACAAAAAATTGCAAATTGTATCGAAACAATATCAAAAAAGATTGTGACTAACCAACTGATAAATGATAATTTAGTGCAGATGGCAAAGACTATTTACGACTATTGGTTTACACAATTTGACTTTCCCGACGAAAACGGCAAGCCTTATCGTTCCTCAGGTGGTCAAATGGTGTGGAATGAGCAGT
>NZ_MLAP01000008.1 GCF_002272865.1 Helicobacter sp. 12S02634-8
GAGATACAGAGATCATTGTCTTTACAATTGAACATATCTTGAGCCACCAAAGTCAAGTGGTGATTGATACGGTCAATAGAAAAATCAAGCAGATCATTTATGAAGTGAGATGCGAACTTATAGGAGAGTTTGCTACTAAGTCCGACCTAGAAGCAGCTGTCGCTAAACTCGAGCAAAAACTTATGGGAGAAATCTCTAAGATAAGACTTGAGATAGCAGAGTTGCGAACAGAGATAGCAGAAACAAAATCTGAACTCAAGCAAGATGTTGCAGAGTTGAGGGTAGAACTCAAGCAAGATGTTGCAGAAGTAAGAACTGAAATTGCAGAGTTGCGAACTGAACTCAAACATCTTTCCAAAACCGTAGATGAGAGATTTGCTATTTCCAACAAAAACCTAGATGATAAAATTGGTGCTTTCAAGTTTTCTATTATCAAATGGATGGTAGGAAGCGTTGCAACAGGTATTATCATCTCTACTGCTATTATAAAACTACTCTAATCTCCCCCTACCTTTTGTCATTGTTAAACCTTGATAAATAAAGGGATTGTTGTGTCCGTTTAAGTTGCTTTATGCTTATGAGGGATTTTCTGTCCCCAATACCAAAACCTATAAAGGATAAATTATGCTACAATATACAAATCCACAAGGAGAAGTGATGCGATTGAATTATGAACTCAGTAAAAAAGTCTATGAAGCTATTCATAATAACTTCCCAGATAATCAGGCTGAAACGCTCACACTTGCCCTCAAACAAATCCTAGCAGAACAAACCCAAAGCGTGCGAGATGCTGTCAATGAAAAGATTGATGATATTATCTATCGTATCAAGATTGAGCTGTCTAAGGAATTTGCTACCAAATCAGACCTAAAAACAATTAGTGCTAAGTTAGAAAAAAAGATTAGTGAAGTTGCATCTAAGGTAGAACGAACTAAATCTAAAATCCAAGAGCAATTTGCCAAAAATGAAACTCAAATAGAAAAAAAATTTGGGCAAATAGAAACAAGGCTCACTAGATGTGAAGATAAAATAGATACCCTCAATGAGAAAATTGATAATGTTGAACAATCTCTCAACAAAAAGATTGACAATGTTGAAAAGTCCCTCAATGAGAAGATTGACAATGTTGAACAATCTCTTATTGAGAAGATTGATACCTTGGGGAAACAAACCCAAAAACATTTTGACCTTCTCTCTCAAAAAATGGATGAGAGATTTGCTATCTTTTCCAAAACCGTAGATGAGAGATTTGCTATCTCCAACAAAAACCTAGATGATAAAATTGGTGCCCTTTCCAAAAGTGCAGATGAGAGATTTGCTATCTCCAACAAAAACCTAGATGATAAAATTGGTGCCCTTTCCAAAAGTGCAGATGAGAGATTTGCTATCTCCAACAAAAACCTAGATGATAAAATTGGTGCTTTCAAGTTTTCTATTATCAAATGGATGGTAGGAAGCGTTGCAACAGGTATTATCATCTCTACTGCTATTATAAAACTACTCTAATTCCTTTTACAAGGAGGAATAAATGAGTTTCGGTCAGCTTCTTATGCTAATACTTGCAATTGTTGTTTTGCTTTGTGCTCTCTTTGTCAAAACAAATAAAGATGACACAACAGGCAATACTCACTGCAAAGACTAAAGCCTTACCTTTTAACCCCAGAGGATTTTCCTCAAACACCCCTTTAAACACAGCCTAGAGTTGCTTTATGCCCACATGGGATATTTCTGTCCCAATGGTTGGCGTGAAGTAAAAAATCAAATAAAACACTGCAACAACATCTCCATAGGTGGGTTAATTTTCTCCCTATGGGGTAATTAACCTTGGATTTTAACTACAACTTTAAGGAAAAACAATGAGAAATAAACTAACGAAACAAGAAGTATATTCAACCCTTATCAAATGTCTAAAAAAAGCCAATTATCAATGGTGGAATGAAGAATTATTAGTGCCTGATTATACAAATGAAGTTTTGTCTTTTCTGAGTGCAGATACTATTTATGCCCACAAAAGAATTTCGAGAAGTCAAAAAACAATCGACAAACTAGTCAAGACCATTTTTCAAGATAAAAATTTATTGGCTTATGAGATTGTTTTCATTAACGGAGAAGTATATTGGAGAAATCCCCAAGATTTTGTGTTGCCATACAAAACAATGGGGACATAAAACAAGGGATGAAACCTATATACAGCTAAAGTTGAACTTTTAGTTCTTGCCTACTAGGGCAGCAAATCCTGCCTGCCTAAAGGTAAGAATTACTGCCCTCACTTATGAGGTAAATATACATGAAAAACCGAACAACTGTCATATCTATTCTTGCATTGGCAATTCCTTTGATAGCTTTTAGTTTATCAGCAGGAAAAACCAAGCAAGTGCAATTATGCCAAAAACCCTCTCAAGATTCAAGAGCTTCTCTTTATTCTTCAGCATTTGCCAAAGAGTTCAGTGGATGCAAAATTGAATTAGCGAGGAGATGATATGATGGAAACTTTGGCACCCAATAAGATTTTTGCTTCTATCTTGCTCTCTATGGGTAAAGATCCAAATAGAATGCGAAAACAAGAAGGAGTTTATAAATACGGAAATAAGGTAATTTTCTATCCCAAAGCCAATATTCTCACCACAAAAGAGCATATCTCTAAATATATGGGTTGGGGATATGAAAGGCTCACGGAAGAAAAGGACTTTTTAATCACAATCTTGCCCAATAAAATTCAATTGAAGCAAGTCAAAACAATTACATACTAGAAAGGAAACATAATGGAAAAGACAACACAATCAGAAGGCTTTTTTGTCCTTTTGCAAGCACCTACCGAAGATATGGGAAGAAAATATGGATCAATTATTGAAAATTGTAGCATAAATCTCTACCAATCACTACGAAGATGCTTAAACCATGGAATACACGAAATGGAAAGAGATTTATGGCGAGCTGAATGGTTAGCTGACCATAATAAAGAAGAAAATCACTCTTCAATGCTTTTAAAAGCCACTCATATGCAAGATGATCAAGAATTGGCAAATTATCTTAGATCCTTGAGTGAAAATGAATTAATCAATCTATGGTTTGAACTACAAGATTGGTGTAATAACCTAGGCTTGGAATACGATTATGCAATTTTTGATTGTGTAAATGAGGTATGGCTTACACCCCACACCTTTGACAAAGGATACTTTTCATAAAATCCCTTCTAGGGATTTCCTCTACTTTGAGGTTCATTAAGGGCTCATTGGAGCTTTTAATCAATTTCAAAAAGGTTGGTATCTGTTATAGAGAGCTAGATAGTCAAAGCGTTTAGGAACAAGAAGTCCCTAAACTTATTGAGATAGGTTTGACTATCTTTATCAGTAGCATTTCTACCACCTCATTTCGAGGTCATAAATTTGCCACCGAGAGATTGTGGCTCTCTGTGGCACAATCTCAAGCATAATTATAACCAATCCAAGTCTGAAACCATTATTCTCAATCAATATAAAACGCGCACAATCGTTTAGGTTTTGTGATCGACAATAGCCCCTTTTTGGGATTAGAGTTTTTAGCTTTTTAGGAAAGGGAAAATGCTGATTGCCATAGATGGTTATCAAATGCGAATAATTCAATACGCACAAATCACCTGCTATATGTTATTTGAATACAATTTATCGAACCCCCTACACTCCACCATTACTATTTTCTTTTGCATACAATATTCCAAACATTGATACATTATTTTCCTCTAAAACCACCTATTTTACGAGTTTTTTTGTAGATTTTTTTGATAGATTTTCTGCAAGCCCCTGATTTGCGAAACTTCCCCATATTCAAAAAAGTGGTTATCAACTGGTTAGTTTTTGACAATGAGTTTTTGTGTCTATTGTTTGATAACCACCCTTTAGGTCAAATCCCCAACTCAAGGCTTGTTTATGCTCCCTTTGGATTTTGTTTGTAGCTTGAGAAAAAAGGCTATGCTATAATATAGCAAATCAAGGGCATTAACCCTTTTGGGAAAATATAAGAAATGCAAATGTAAAAGTCGAGATTTTTTCTAGCTATCATAAAAGAATAGATTTAGCTACCAACCATTAAGCCAACAAATCTATTCCACTCAAAAACCCATACCGACCACCCTTGATTTCAAAGCCATATCTAATCCCACCAATCCTTGCAAACAAATCAATAAGTCATTTGCAATCCATATTCTGCTTTCTTTGTATTTTAACAGATACCATCAATCAATTCTATAGCGCCATACAAACTCGCACCAAACCACGCCCTCAAGTGCTTAAAAATGTGTAAAAACTTCACAAAAGCAAAATCCACGCCCTGCTTAAAGGAATTTAAAACCTCTGTATGCTAAGATTGGACTAGGAAGTAGGTAGCAAGCCATTTTTAGAGCCACCTTACTATATTTCCTTGATCCAAAACTTGACATTTTAGGAAGGAACTCCCTATGAAAAAAGCATATTTCAAACTCGCCTTACTTGCTTTAGTCGGCACTTCTTCGCTCGATGCGCTCAGCTCAAGTCTGCCATTTGACTACACTATCAGCGGCAAAGCAGAGTCTTTCTCAAAATTTGGATTCAATCATACGCCCATAAACTCAACCAAAGGTAAATACCCCACAGAAAGCTTCGTGACTGCTGTAGGGGCTTTGCAGATTGACTTAGACTTGCTCTCAAAGCTATCAACTGAGCACAAATTGACGGCAGGGCTTGGAGGAATGATCGGTGGTCTTGCTTATGATTCGACTAGAAATCTCATCGACCAAGCCACAGGCAAGCCCTATGGCTCGACAATTTATAACTACATTGGCTATTGGGCGACTTATAACGGAACAGCCGATTGGAGCTCTAGCAACGCAGGTATGGCTAATCACGCTCGAAATTATGTCATCTATAATGCGTTTTTGAACTATGATTATGCGGGTATTTTTGGTATCAAAGGGGGGCGCTATGAATCGAGTGCAGAATTTTCAAGTGGCTTTACAGAGGGCTTTGAAACTTATGTAAAGTTTTCAGAATTCAAGCTTTGGTGGTTTAGCTCCTATGGACGGGGCTTTGCTTATGATGAGTGGCTCTATGATTTTTATGCCCCCAAGACCTACACCACCCCAAGTGGCAAGACAATCAATCTAGGTATCCACGCCTTCAAGGCGACTTGGCAGCACGGGGGCTTTAGACTCTCGCCTTTTATTTACTTTTCACCCAAGACCTACACAGCCCCAAGTATCGAGATCGGCTATGATACCAATCCAGACTTCAACGGGACTGGATTCCGTTCTCAAACCACCGTATATGGGCTATTTCCGTTTTTTGACCCTCGGTTATGGGAAGTGAGCCGCTATGGCAACCCCACAGGCAGAAATGGACAGACTTTACTCATCAAACAACGATTTGATATCAATAACTACAATCTCGGTGGGGGGATTTATAAAAACTTTGGCAATGCCAATGCGCAAGTGGGGACTTATGGAAACCCCATCGGCATAGACTTCTGGACAGCGAGCGTCTATGATATTGGCTCTTCACTCAGTGATATTATGGGCGAAGATGCCTTCACAGCTTTCCTCTATGGTGGGGGTGTGCACGGCAAATTTGTATGGGGCTTGCTCGGTAGAGTCACCACAAGCAAGCGCAGTGATGAACAAAGTCTAGCAGTCAATGTCGCCTATGACTTCACGCGAAATTTTTCAGCAGGGCTTAAGCTTGAATACTACAATGACATCACGCACGCTGGCTATAAAGTCGGCAGCAATAGCCGTGTCCCAGGTCAGCCTCAAGACACCTCTGATAGAAGCCATATGATGACATTTTTAAGGACAAAATTCTAATTATCTTTAAATATTCAAATCTCAAAGATTCAAAGGGCAATCAAGGGACAATCAGAGAGCAAGGCTAAATCCCTAGCTAGCCAATCTCTCTCAAATCCCTTGCCCTTTTATTTCTTTATCTTTTCCCCCCATTTTTTTATTTTTTTCCTCTTTTTTTATCTCCCCTCCCCTTCATCTTCTCCCCCCCCCCCATTTTTTTGCCCTTTATCTCCCTATTATTTTTGCCTTTTTATATTTTGTGTGGGCTTTGTGTGAGCATTTGTTACAATTATGAATTAATTGTCAAGACTTGGTATGTATATTATCAACATTTATTATTTTCCTATAGAATAAAATCCTACAAAAAGCAAAGATCCAAGGAGTGAATTATGTTTCCAAATAAAGCAAGGGTGCTAGCAATATCAATGCTGGTTTTGACCAATATGTATGGCTTTGACTATAAAGTCAGTGGGAGTGCAATCAATTTTTCAAAATTTGGCTTCAACAATAGCAAAATCGATGCAAAAAAAGGGCAATATCCCACAGAAAGCTTTGTCAATATGACAGGAACTATGCAGATAGATGCACAGCTCTTTAATGGCTTGAGTGCTGGGCTTGGCGGGGCTGTAGGCGGGCAGGCATATGATTCAACTAAATTTGCTAAAGATGTCAATGGCAACCTCGCTACACCCTATGGACTCGGCTATGAATATATGGGCGAGTGGAACGGCTGGTTTCCCAACTACTACACAAACGCCACAAGCCGCAACGCAAAAAATTACATCATCTATAATGCTTATTTGGACTATAAATACGGCGATATGTTCCATATCATTGTCGGTCGATACAAATCTGATATGGATTGGTTCTATCAATACACAGAAGGAGCAAAAGCCACACTCAAGCTAGCAGACTTCACTTTTTATGCCTTCACCTCTTGGGGGAGAGGGATTGCTGATGGGCAATGGCTGTATAATTTCTATCGAGAAAAATACTATGGTGTCCACGCCCTAGGTGTCACTTATAATCACAAAGGTATCACAGCTGAGCCCTTTGTATGGTTTTCTCCTGAAACTTTTACAGCCCCTGGCGTGAAGCTTATCTATGATACCAATCCAAATTTTGGAGGCGATGGCTTCCGATCTAAGACAACCTTTATCGGTATGTATGTCTATCAAGCCCAAAACTCCAAATATGGCAGATACGCCCCTGCAAGATACAATACTTGGGATCCTTATTTAGATGGGGGCAAGTGGAAGGGCTTGCAAGGGCCTGGTGGGGGCACTATCCTCCTCAAACAAGAATTTGACCTCAACAACTACAATTTTGGTGGAGGGATCTATCTCAACATCGGCAATCCCAACCAAAATATCGGAACTTATGGCAATCCCATCGGAGTTGAGCAATGGACAGACACGATTTATAACATCGGTTATGCAGGTATCAACAACATCACAGCAGCCGATGCCTTTACAGCGTTTTTAAAAGGTGGCGCGAGTTATGGGCAGTTTAGCTGGGATATAGTCGGTCGTGTCACAACCGCACCACGTGCTAATGAACAAAGCTTAGCGCTCTATCTTGATTATCAATTCACACACCATATCCAAGCAGGTATCAAGCTTGAATATTTCAACTCTGCTACCAACGCAGGCTACAACCCAGGTGCGGGCTATTTGGATAGCAATGGAAGTGTGATCGATCCTGCTACAGGAGTTGCTGATGCCAATGCAGGGAGCTATGGGATCGCACATACCATTATCCAAGACAGAAGCCATATCATGACACATATTAGCTATAGCTTCTAGTCTTTCATCTCTGCAATCATTTCCTAAAATTTTTTGTAACATACCCCCAATATGTTACAAAAATAAATACTTCTCTTCTTTGGGTCATTTCCTATTTTTATATTTAAACTTATTTTAATCTGTCCTAACATTAAATAAAGTTGTCCATAAAAATATTTTAGGAGCAACTATGAAAACTCTAGGCAAAACCCTGCTAGCAGTAGGTATATTCACTTCTTTGGGCAATGGCTTTGAGTATAAAGTCAATGGACAAGTGCAAAACTATTCAAAATTTGGCTTCAATAACGACAAAATCAATCAAGCAAAAGGCAAATACCCCACAGATTCATTTTCTACAATGATCGCTTCTTTGGGGGTAAATATGGATATCGGTGCAGGATTTCAAGCAGGGCTTGGAGGGACGATAGGAGGAATTGTCTATGATGGGACAAAATACCAAAAAACCATTGATAACACCACGCTCAACCCCGATGGCTTGGTGTGGAATTATTTTGGCTTTTGGGCAGGGAACGACTACAGATTCAGTGCTTCTGCAAACAACACAAAAAATTACTTCATACAAAATGCCTTCATCACCTACACTTATGATAAATATATCCAGATCAAAGGGGGGCGTTTCCAAATGCCCGGGGATTGGTTCAGCGGCTATATACAAGGCTTGTATTTGCAGTCTTGGGCGATCCCGCATACTAGACTTTGGAGTTTTGCTACCAACCATAGAGCTTCGTGGGGCGGGAAATGGTTCAAAGACTATAAATACATCAATCCCAATGTCGCAAAAGACAATGGCAAGGGCTTTTATGTCTTTGGAGTGGGTGCAGAGTTCAAATATAAAAATTTCAGCGCACAGCCTTATTTTTACGCACAAGATTCAAGGTTTTATGCCCCAGGGATCCATTTGACCTATGATACCAACCCCGATTTCAAATCTGAGGGCTTCCGATCTAAAACTGAAATTATCTTTTTACATATGACCCATGTAGGCCCTGCTCTCCAAAAATCAACTGCTTATAACAACTACGATGCGCTGCTATATCCTGGGCAGCAGTTTGTTGGCAGAGGCGGGGAGAGCCTTTTACTCAAGCAGACCTTTGAGATTGATCGTTATTATTTTGGTGGGGCGTTTTATAAAAACTTTGGCAATCCCAATGAGTTTTTAGCCCCCTATGGAGATCCTACGGGCTTTGATAACTACGATAATAGCGTGTATGATAGTGCAGCGTGGAACAATGTATTCCGCAGAGATGCTATCAATGGATTTTTATTCGCGGGGGCTCAATACGCCCAACTCAAAATCACCTTGCTAGGTCGCTACACAGATACGCCCCGTGCTAGAGAAGAGGCATTTTCTATCGGACTTGATTATAAATTCGCACACAACATCTTAGCAGGCCTTAAAGCAGAATATTACAATAACACCACCTTTAAAGGCTTTACACTAGGCTATAGCGGCAACAAACCCAAACCACTCACTCAAAATGTAACACAAGATAGGAGCTATATCTCTACATTTATCCAGCATAATTTTTGAATACTTATGAAAATATAAGTTGGATAATAGTAGAATCCATAGAAACAATAAGGTTAAAAAAGAGTGATTTTCCTAAAAAGAGCAATAATTTTTATTTTTTTGTATGGCGTATTTTGTGAGGGGGCTTCTAGGTTGAGGGATGATTTTTCGGGGAATATTTCTAGCTATTCTAAATTCGGCTTCAACCACGCCCCCATCGATGTATCAAAAGGTCAATACCCCACCGATAGCTTCTCAGACCTCTATGCCACACTCAACCTCGATCACACATTTTCAAACCATTTCAATGCAGGCATTGGCTTTGCTTTTGGCGGGATTGTCTATGATTCGACCAAATATGACAGAGATACCACAGGCAAGCTAGTCAATCCCAATGGTATGGCTTATAAATATCTGGGCTATTATGCAGGCTTTTGGAGTCAAAACAAAGCCAGCGCCCTCAATACCAAAAACTACTACCTCTCCAATCTCTACATTGGGTATAACAATAGCTTTTTTAGCTTCAAAATTGGTCGATTTTTGTTCAAAAATACCGATTGGCTCACGGGCAATCAAGAGGGAGCTGAGATCCATTTCAAGACCGAACACACGGACACTTGGGGGGTGATGACACACAAAAAGTCTTCTTTGGGGGGGAAATGGCTCAAGGATTTCAAATATATCAATGCATCTAAAGTCCCCACATTTGCTGCAGGTATCAAACTCAAATACCCACACACGACCTTTATCCCCTATATCCAATCCCAGCCCAATCTTTATTTGATGGCGGGGTTTCGTCTGGAATATATCAATAACTTTATGCTTTGGGCAACGCCAATAACCTCTGAAACGACACTCTCAAGCTTCTATATCCACCACACTCCCAAAGCCCAAAAACGACTCTCTGTCTATGACAATGGCAACACGCCTGTATTTGGGAGTATCACCTTGCCAAGCTTGGAGGGCTATAAGGGGCGATTGGTGGGGGCTGGTGGGGAGAGCTTTTTACTCAAGCAGATTTTTAGAATCTCTAGCAGTGCCCTCAAACATCACTTCGGCTTCCAAATCTATGAAAACTTTGGCAATGCCAATGAATTTGTCGGAGGATATGGCAACCCTTTAGGTATCGACCTCAATGATAGCACTATCTATGATCGCGGGACAGCCAATAACGCAATCTTTGCAGCCAATGCGTTCAATAACATTGTGTTTTATGGATTCAAATACCAAAAATTCAATATGAATATTGTCAATCGCTACACAGCTAGCAAAAGAAGCGATGAAGAAAGTTTGTCTTTGAATATGGATTATTTTTTTGCTGATAAGTTGAGTTTGGGGGTCAATTTTACTTATTTTGATGACACCACCAAAAAGGGCTATCAAGTCTATCACACATACCTAACCCACGACATCAAAGAAGATCGCAGCTATATCTCTACTTATATCAAGCATATGTTTTAAACCAAAACCTTTGCCCTCCCCTGCTCCAACATATCAGCAAAGGCTATTTGTAAGATTTGAAATCAGATTCAAGCCTCTTGTGTCTGTGCGTGTGGTGTTTCAAGGATTTTACGGACTTGAAGTCTTTTAATCCTAGCGCCGTCCATACTCAAAACCTCAAATTCACAATACTTATCACGCACGCGATCCCCCACCACAGGCAGCCTGCCCAACAGCCCAAACACATAGCCGCCGATAGTCACCTGCTCACACCCATCATCAAAACTAATATCCATCGCTTCTTCAACACTCTCTAAATCCATCATTCCCTCAAACTCATAAGTGTCTTCATCAATGCGATGCATATCTTCTGTCTTTAAATCGTGCTCATCAGAAATATCCCCCATAATCTCCTCGATGATATCTTCCATTGTCAAAAGCCCTGCTGTCCCGCCATATTCATCAATCACCAATGCTGTATGGATTTGTTCTTTATTCATTTTAATCAGTATTTGTGAAATCGACGCACTCTCAGGCACGATAATCATCTCCCGCACCAAGGCCTTGAGCTCGTGCTTATTGGAGTCAAAAACTGAGCTTGTGAGCAAATCTCGAATATGGATCATTCCAATAATATTATCCTTGCTCCCCTCACAATAGGGGTATCTTGTATGGCGACTTTC
The DNA here is from genome assembly GCF_002272865.1 of Helicobacter sp. 12S02634-8. Taxonomy (GTDB): domain Bacteria; phylum Campylobacterota; class Campylobacteria; order Campylobacterales; family Helicobacteraceae; genus Helicobacter_J. Next base: position 11,230 of record NZ_MLAP01000008.1, read on the forward strand.
CATCACGATTTGGATATTTTCTTCATAGCTTTTTTCTGCATTGAGACAAATCATATCTTTTCTAGGAGTCATGATTTCTTTAGCGATCGTATCAGAGAAATCCACGGCATTTTTGATGATTTCTCCCTCGATGGAGTCGATAAATCCACCCTTTAAGCTCTCGCCTACAATGATTTTTAGCTCTTCTTCTGAGTGGGCTGCTTCACTTTCTTTGGCGGGCTCTATGCCGATTTTCTTGAGAAAAAAAGCAGCCAAAATATCAAAAAGCCTAATCACTGGATAAAAAACAATCCAAAAAGAATACAGCGGCCTAGCGACAAAAAGTGCAGATTTTTCAGACTTAGCAATCGCAATCGATTTGGGCACAATCTCCCCTAAGACCACATGCAAAAGCGTGATAAAAGTAAAAGCAATCACAAAACTAACGGTATGGAGCAAGATAGGATTGGACTCAAAAAGCCCTTTAAGAGGGACACTGATGAGTGCAGCTACAGCAGGCTCTCCTATCCAACCAAGTGCAAGAGAAGAAAGTGTGATCCCTAGTTGTGTAGCACTCAAATAAGTATCAAGCTGATGGGAGATTTTCAAGGCTAGCTTTGCGTTGGCACCATTGCCTTTGGCGAGCTCTTCAAGGCGAGATTTCCTCACCTTAACGATAGCAAACTCAGAAAGAACAAAAAAGGCATTTAAAAAAACTAAAAAAATCGCAAAAACAAACATTAAAACCGAATGATACGGGTCCAATCATTACTCCTTAAATTGAAACATTGCTCAAAGCAAAGCACTTGCTTATCTGATTATTCTAGCATAAATATTCTAAGGATTGCTAAAGTCCCAAGCCCACTGCAGTCACAATAAAATATGTTATCGCCCCCAAGATGGCTGAAACAGGCACGGTGATAATCCAAGAAGCAATAATTTTATGGATAATACTGCGCTTGACTAATTCGTTTTTATAGACTTTTTTGAGCGATTTTTTTTCTTTTTTATTCAAATGGGGCAGGGAAGATTTTTTATGCATTTTTTTGAGTCCCTCAAGCATTGCACCTTTGCGCTTCACGCTCGCTTGATTGAATTTTTCTAAAAATTCCAGAGCGACTTTTGCGTCCTTGCCACTATGGGCTGAGAGAATTGTTTGCTGCATTTCGTGGTATCGCTTTTTGAGATATTCCCGCAAAAATCCTACCCCAAAGACCCCACCAATAGCAATATGTGTTGAGCTCACTGGCAAGCCCAGTCCTGAAGCGATCAATACCGTGAGTGCTGCAGACATCGCAATACAAAAAGCTCGCATTTTATCCAACTCTGTGATCTCACTCCCCACGGTCTTAATCAGTCTAGGGCCATAGAGCGCAAGCCCTAATGAAATCCCAAGCCCTCCAACAACCATAATCCACAAAGGCACACTCGCCTTCTCTCCCACGCTCACAAGACTCCCTAAAGCCTGATTGATAGCAGCTAATGGACCGATTGCATTGGCCACATCATTTGCCCCGTGCGCAAAGCTCAATAACGCAGCTGCAAACACCAAAGGGATCGTAAAAAGGGCATTGATATCTTCTTTTGTATTTTGGAGTGTATCGGCCTTTGCGCTTACAAGCGGCTTGATGATAAAATATATCCCCAAAGCAACCAAAAAACTCACCACAATAGCAGTAAAAAGTCCCATAGAATAGACTTTACTCAAGCCTTTTAAAATCAAATACAGACCAAATGCCCAAGCCATAACAAAAATCAGTATCGGCACGACTTTTTTAGCCGCTAATCTTTTGTTTTGCTTATAGGTGATGGTCTTTTTTATCAACATCAAAAAAGCCATCGCAATCACCCCACCCATCAATGGCGAGATGATCCAACTCGCTACAATCCCCCCAAGCACTGCCCATTTTGCCACGCCCAAGCCCCCAGCAGCAATCCCTGCACCCAATATCCCCCCTACAATGGAGTGTGTCGTGGATACTGGTGCTTTTAAAATCGTTGCCAAATGCACCCAAACAGCTCCTGATACCAAGGCTGCAAGCATTACAGCAACAAAGACTTTAGGTGTAGCAATACTCATGGGATCGATAATGCCTGATTTGATTGTATCCACAACATCGCCCCCAGCGATGATAGCACCCCCTGCTTCACAAACTGCTGCGATGATGATAGCCCCTGTGAGCGTGATAGCTTTAGAACCAACTGCAGGACCTACATTATTAGCGACATCATTAGCACCGATACTCATCGCCATATAGCCCCCGATAATCGTAGTCAATACCAACAACAACGGGTGAGAGAGATTGCCAAAATTTAGAGCAATCAAAGAAATAAATACCGCAAAAACCATAATGATGGCAATTTTAGAGCTATCTTTTTGAAACCTTTTATCTATTTTTTGAAAATGATCCACATCTTTGATTTCCACGCCCATCTCCAGCAATGCTTTTGGCGTTATCATATCAAAAGTTATCCCAAAGAAAACTTTTTTAAGCCATTTTTATCAGACCTCCCCTCTTTTTTAAGACCCCCTAAGTCCTAGCAGAGATAGAAAAGGGCTTAGGTTTTATACACAACAAACTTTCTATTTACAAAAACTTCAAAACTTATGCTATAAAATATGCGTTCAAGCTAATGAATCAATTTTGAACCAAATAGTTATTCAATAAAAGGAAGTGATATGTTCCCATTTAGCGATGAAGAGCTCAAAAAACCTGTAGAAAATTCTATCCAAAAAATCCGTCCCACCCTCACTCTTGATGGTGGTGATATTACAATACTCAGTATCAAGGGCAATAAGGTCTATGTCCGTCTTGAAGGGGCGTGCAAGGGCTGTTCTAGCAGCTCTAATACCCTCAAATATGGCGTTGAAAGGCAGTTAAAAGAAGATATCCACCCAGATATCGAAGTCATCAATATCCCCCACGGGCAAGAAAAAAACTATCAGATTTCTTAAGGGATCTCAAAATGGAAGCCACATTTCAGATCAATAACAACCCCAAAAAGCGAACTTTTATCTACAAGGGCTTTAAGGCCTTTAGCAATGGTGCGTATCAAAATGCACTATTCTTTTTCTCGCAAGCACTTTTTTTAGACAAAGACGATCTCAATGCAAAAATAGGGCTTTTGCTCGCAGATATTGCTATGGATTTTCCCAAAGAGGCCTATGGATTTTATGAACTCTATCAAAACCTGCTCAACTCCCAGCCCCGCGCAGCTAGAGCCAAAGTCCAACACCAGATTTTAGACCTCATCAAGTCTTTTGATAGCAATCTCAATAAATTATCTGATCTTTTTTATGATGAAGACTCGATAAAAGCTGATAGCATTGATGGGATTTTGTATAAAGATTTCAAAAAGCTCACAAAAAACAAGAACTTCAAAAAAACTTTTCAAAGCTTGATGTTTAGCACTAAAATTATATTCACCAATAAAAATGATTTTTATGATTTTTTGGAGCTTTTGATTGAAAACGACCTCTATGAAATGTCGATTAGCTACATCGAAAATATCCAAAATCTCACCTTTTATGACAATAAAATCAACAAAATCCTACAAAAGGCGGCTCAAAAGCAAAGTGAAAATACCAAAACCCATTGAATACAACAAAAAAAAATATGCCTTTTTGAGCGATGATTCTAGGATTGCGTGCAATGACTCTGATGTGCTATTTGTCCAAACCAAGCAAAATGCCCCCTTTGCCAAAGAGCTCATAGACAAAGGACTTGATATTTTGCCCGCACAAGATTTGCACAAATATTTCAACCTCACACCTAAAATCATCGGTATCACTGGCACCAATGGCAAGACCACAACAGCTGCAATCATCTATTCAATTTTATTGGATATGGGATATTTGTGTGCATTGCTAGGCACAAGGGGGTTTTTTGCCAATGACAAACAGCTAAGAGGCAAAGGGCTCACCACACCGAGTATTTTAGAGCTTTATGAAGATATCGAGCAAGCAGCGGTCTTAGGCTGTGAGTTTTTCATTATGGAAGTCAGCTCACACGCCATCACTCAAGAGCGCATTATCGGACTTGATTTCTGCGCTAAAGTCCTTACCAACATCACTAGCGACCACCTCGACTATCACAAAACGTTAGAAGAATATATTCGGGTCAAAAATAGCTTTTTTGCTGATACCACGCTCAAAATCATCAATCGCGATGAACCAAAAGCCTCTTTCAACCCCACAAATGCCTATGGTTATGGGATTGAAGCAAAAACCCATCTAAGCGTGAGTGCATATTCCCTCACTCAAGGGCTCTCTGGGCATATCATCTGGAGAGAAGACCCCCGCAATAGGGATTCTAACTTGCAAGAATCCTTGATAGAATCCCCCCTCTATGGCTTGCATAATCTCTATAATATCTTAGCAGCGCTTGCTTGTATCAAAGCACTCACAAAAGCCCCATTGCAAGAGATCATCAAACATCTTGAGAATTTTGCTGGGGTGAGTGGGAGAATGGAAGTCATCTCGCAAGACCCTCTTGTTATCGTGGATTTTGCCCATACACACGATGGAATGCGCCAAATCTTTGAGAGCTTCAAGTCAAGAAAAATTTCTGTTGTCTTTGGAGCAGGTGGTGATAGAGATAAGAGCAAACGCCCAAAAATGGGGCGATGTGCCTATGACTATGCCCAAAAAATCTATATCACTTCAGACAACCCACGCTCAGAAGACCCCCAAGCCATCATTGCCGATATTCTAGCAGGTATCCCCCCACACCCAGCCCACCCCATCACCATAGAAGCCGATAGAAAACGAGCAATCCATATGGCCTTAGATGCGCTTGAGCCCGATGAAATCTTGCTTGTTTTAGGCAAGGGCGATGAAACCAATCAAATCATCGGAGGGGAAAATATACATTTTGATGACCGAGAGATCATCAGAGAGCATTTGATACACAAGACTCGCAAATGATTTTAAAGCAAAATGCGTTAAAATATTTCAAAAACAATCTAAGGACAAGATGATGGAAACTCTACAACAAGCAGGCTTTAGCCTGTGGTGTGATTTTATCGAAAGGGATTTTTTAGCAAATGGCTTCAAAGATCTCCTCAAAAAAGGTGCGATACAAGGGGCTACAAGCAATCCGAGTATCTTTGCTAACTCTATCCTCTCTTCACCTATTTATCAGCACCAAATCACTGCCCTCAAAGGCAAAAAGCCCAAAGAAATCTATGAAACCATAGCAATACAAGACATCAAAACAGCTGCCCTAGCCCTAAGACCCCTTTGGGAAAAGGACAACAACAATGGCTATATCAGTATCGAAATCGACCCATTTTTAGGCAAAGACGCACCCAAGAGTATCCAAGAGGGCAAGCGACTTTTTGAAGCAATCGACGCCCCTAATGTGATGATCAAAATCCCTGCGACCCAAGCTGGCTATGAAGTAATGCATGCACTCTATCAAGACAATATCCCCATCAATGCGACCTTGATATTCTCCCCCCAACAAGCCAAACAATGCGCTGCTATCTTCAAAGACACTCCCACCAAATCACGCAAACCAAATCACGCAGTCATCAGTGTATTTGTATCGAGATTTGATCGCGCGCTCGACCCGATTTTAAAAGACAAAGCCCCTGGCTTAATGCTCCAAGCAGGTGTTTTGAACGCTATGGAGTGCTACCATCTCATAGAAGCTCATGAAAATCCCTATACCCGCACACTCTTTGCCTCCACGGGCGTCAAAGACCCCCACCTACCCAAAGACCACTATATCAAGGCTTTGCTCTTGCCCCATTGTATCAATACTGCACCCCTAGAATCCATCAATGCCTATCTCCAATCCCCAACCCCCGCTCTCCAACCCCTAAGAGACAAACAGACGATCCACTCCCAGCTCCAAGCAATCCAAGCAGCAGGGATTGATATGCCCTCTCTTTATACGAGCTTGATGGAAGAGGGCTTGAGGGCTTTTATCACATCTTTTGAAACATTATTGCAACGCATTTCGAGCTGATATCTGGTAGATTTTTAGAAACTTTAAAGGATTTTTAGATAAAATAAGCCCTTTTAAAACCAAAATGACAAGGATTCAAAATGTTAGAAGGCATTATTAGAGAGAGTATTTCAAAGGCAAGCACAAAAGCCCTAAGAAACGATGGTTATCTAATTGCAAATATTTATGGCAAGGGAACTACCAATATCCATTGTGCTTTTAAGACCAACGATTTTATCAAAACAATCAAGACAAAAACATCATTGATCTTCCCTATCAAGCTCGGCTCCCAGACACTTGAAGTTGTCGTCCAAGAATATCAAAAAAACCCCGTGACTAGCGAACTCCTCCATGTCGATCTCCTCTTAGCCCAAAAAGGTGTGGTTTCAAAATACAAAATCCCTGTCAAGCTCAGCGGAACTCCTGTGGGCTTGAAAAATAAAGGCGTGTTGCTCTTTTCTAAAAAGCGCATTACCATAGAAGGCGCTCCTGAAAATCTCCCTGCAAGCTATGATCTTGATGTATCCAAGCTTGATGTGGGCGATTCAATCCTTATCAGAGATTTGCCCCAGACTCCATCTATCAAAATCATCGAAAACCTTTCAGTTGCCATCGTTGGTGTCATCAAAGCCAAGTAACAAGCAAATGGCATCTTTGCTGCTTGCTGGCTTGGGCAATCCCACCGATAAATACAAACACACAAGACACAATATAGGCTTTGAAGTCTTAGATTCCCTAGCCTTAAAGCTAGGGATTGAATTTCAGTTTTCTGCTGCATACAATGCTGCTATCGCTAAATCCCCCTCCCAAGAAGTCTTTTTGCTCAAACCCCAGACTTTTATGAACGCATCTGGTGAGGCCATCGCCCCTATCATGCGCTTTTATAAACTAGAAACTTTGCTTGTTATCCACGATGATTTAGACTTGCCCCTAGGGTGTGTGCGCTTTAAAAGAGGTGGCGGGAGTGGTGGGCATAATGGTCTCAAATCAATCGATACCCACTATGGCAATGACTACTACCGACTGCGCTTTGGTATCAGCAGAGATGAAAAAATACCTGTCATCAACTATGTGCTTCAAGATTTCAAGCCCAGCGAACTCTCCCTCAAAGACCAAACAATCACGCACGCCACAAAGGCATTAGAATTTTTCATCAACAATCGAGATTTTCTGTCCTTGCAAAATCGCTTCACCCAAAACATCAAAAACGAGGGCTTGTAATGCTTTTTCGCTTTGTGGGGTATTATTATTTGAAATATATCTTGATTATTTTTTGTGCGCTTGAAATGTTTTTTATCAGTATTGATAGTCTGAAATATGTAGATAAATTCCCCGATTCAGCCAACCTTGCGATTTTATTTTTTGTCTATGATGCGCTCTATGCGCTCAATTACACACTCCCTATTTCCTTGCTTTTAGCCTTAGTGATCTTTTATGTCAGTATGATCAAATCCAATCAATACACTGCCCTGCTCGCCATTGGCTTTTCTAAAAGAGCCGTGCTCAAGCCTATTTTAGCTATCAGTCTTTTTTTTAGTTTTCTTTATATCGGGCTCAATGCCACGCCCTTTGTCTATGCCCAAGAAAAGGCCGAGGGTATCATCTATCAAGGGAGCTTTTCCAACACCACTGAAGACTTGCTCGTCAAATACGGACAAGACTATGTTTATTTTGGCAAAATCTATCCTATTTTGCAAAAAGCCCAGCATATCAAGATCTTTCAACTCCAAAACAAAGCCCTAAGCTCCTTCACGCAAGCAGATACTGCATATTTTGAAAATGGCTATTGGGTGCTGCAAAATGCGACCATCTCTACCTTGCCTAAAAGCTTTGATCTTGGCGATAAGGGCTTAGATATCACGCACATTGATAGACTCTTGATTCTCAAAGGCTTTCGCCCTAAAATCCTTGATACTATCTATCAAAACAAGCCCTCTGTATCCATCATAGACGCACTCCAGTCTATGCTCATACTCAAAAAACAAAATGCAGGGAGTGAAAAAGTCCGCTCCATGCTCTATAGCTTTATCTTGATTCCATTTTTTGTCCCACTCACTGCTATCATCATCGCCTACTACACCCCCAGCTTAGCACGATATGGGAATCTAGCATTACTAAGCTTTGAATTTATCGTGATTTCACTCATCATTTGGGGCTTATTCTTTGCCTTAGGCAAGCTCAGTATCAGTGGGCTATTTCTGCCTGAAATCGGTATCTTAGCCCCTTTGGTGCTTTTGGGCGCTGTGTCTGTATGGCATTTTAAAAAGATCGACATTAAAACCTAAAACTCTATCAAATATAAAAATATCTTTAAACAAGGCAAGCACAAAACAGAGAGAGAAGTAAAAAGCTAGAGGGAAGCAAAAGGAGTGGAGTAAAAAAAGGGGGGGGGCTCTTTGTGAGCGCCACCTCCATCAATGCAAATGGGAATTATCTTTGATAGGCTGGATATTTTTATTATCAGCAAGCTTTTGATCTTCTACCTTTTTCAAAAACTCAATCAAAGCAATAGAAGCACGGACATACTCCTTAGCACTATGTGATTGTGGGTCAAAAAACACAATAGGCTTGCCACTATCCCCACTTTCTCGCACCTTTGGTTCTAGCGGGACTTCAGCGAGTATTTTTGTATCATATTTATCTGCCATCGCTCTGCTTGTGCCCTTGCCAAAAATGTCATATTCTCCCCCACAATCAGGACAAATAAACCCACTCATATTCTCAATCACCCCTGCGATAGGAATATGCAGCTTGACAAACATATCCAAACAGCGCGCACTATCATCAAGACTGACTTGCTGGGGAGTCGTCACTGCAACCCCTGCACTCACGGGCACACTTTGTGCCAAACTCAACTGCGCATCACCTGTCCCAGGGGGCATATCAATCACCAAAATATCCAAATCACCCCATATCACATCACTCAACATCTGCTCAATCGCACGCATTAGCATTGGCCCCCGCCAAATCAAGCTCTGCCCCTCTTCATACAAAACCCCCATACTCATCATCTCTACGCCAAAAGCTTTGAGTGGAATCAGTCGCTTCCCGCTAGGATCTACATTGGGCTTGGCTGTGTTTAGACCAAACATTCTAGGGATATTGGGTCCATAAACATCTGCATCTAAAAGCCCGACTTTTTTGCCTTGTTGTGCGAGTGCAACAGCGATATTGGCACTTGTAGTGCTTTTACCCACGCCCCCTTTCCCTGAGCTCACCATCACAAAATGCTTGATTTGTGGTGCTAGATTTTTTGTTACAGGTGTTTTGGGCTGAGGTTTGGGGGGCGTTTTGATATCAATATGTATTTCTTGGATACCCAATGCACTAATTTTTTCTCTGATTTCTTTTTCTAACTGCTCACACACAGCCGGTGCACTCGATGGAATATCAAGCAACAACCCCAGCTTCTCCCCGTAGAGCGTAACATTTTTGACAAAACCAAAACTCACAATATCTTTTTCAAAATTAGGATAAATCACCTTTTTCAATACTTCCAATATATTATCTTGCGTAATCATTATCATTTCCTTCTCTTTAATAAAATACACCAACCTTATAATCAATCAAACCTTAATCAATGCTAAATCCCAATAATTCTACACACAATACCCCTCTATGTCCCTTTCTTGTGTGTCTATAGCACCCAAAACCCCAGAATCTGAAAATATTGAAACTTTTTTGCCATATTTGATAGATTTCAGACTAAAATATTTAATAATAAAACTAATATTTTACTAATATGAAATATAGCCACTAAATACCCCTTAAATTGCCACAAGAATATAAATATTTATTTTAAAAATTTTATTTTATAAAAATTATTATTTAAATTTTCACAACAAAGATATGTATTACCCCCTCAAGCAACAATAAAAAATTATAGAATCTTTCTGACAAAAATTTTAATAAGGATTTACTTATGGAAAGCAAAGGTAATTTTATTATTTATCTTCCGCTGATCATTGTCTGTCTTGCCCAAGTGGGGACTTCAGGTGATAATTCAGTTGTCTCTTTGGCTACAGGTCAGTTCATCTCCAAGCTGGGTGCTACGATGGATAAAGTCCAGCTTGCTAATATTATTTATAGCCTGCTAGCAGGGGCTTTGATGGTCTTTGGTGGTATGCTAGGCATTGCTAAGGGCTTCAAAAAAATATTTTTGAGTGGTGCATTTTTATGCTTTTTGGGCGAACTCATCGCTGTCTTTGCGCCCAATATTGACGTGCTCAATTGGGGTGCGCGGCTCATCACAGGGCTAGGCGCAGCCTTTATGATACCGAGTGTATTGGGTATTATTGTCAATCTTTTCAGTGGGGCTAGGCGTGTTGTTGCCTTTGGGGCAATAGGTGCAGCCACGGGGATTGCTGCAATCATCATGCCTCTAGGCGCAGGGCTGATTATGGATCACTTGGGCTATAAAATTGCATTTTTTATCTTAGCCTCTTGGTTTTTTGTTGTTTTTATCTTAGGGACTGCCTTTATCCCCTCTATCTCAAAAAACACCATGAAAGTCGATTATTTGGGTGCTATCTTGACTTTTATCGGGCTGGTATGCTTTATTTTGGGCTGTTCTAAAATCTCTGTATGGGGGCTCATCACGCCATTGAATCCACCTTTTTTATTCTTTGGTATCTCCCCTGCTTTGCCCTTAGTGTTTTTAGGCGTGCTGATTATTGCCTTGACTTTGGTGTTTGAAAACTTCATAGAAAAATCCCGTGGTGCTGCGCTCATACCCCAGTCATTTATCCGCACAAGGCAAGTCAGAAATGGTCTGTATGTCACAGGGCTTATTTTTCTGATGTTTGGCTCTGTATTTTTCTTTGTCCCTGCGTGGATCATGGTCGTAGCCAAAGAAAGCAGTATGCTCTCTGCAGTAGCTGTTGTCTGCACGGCTGTGCCTATGATTGTGCTTTCTTTGCTTTTGCCTAAAAAATTCGCCTATCTCTCACCCCAAAAAGTCTGCTTGGTTTCAGGCGCTTCTACCTTGATTGGTTGTTTGGTGATGATTGCTTCCTTGCAAATAGGTGGGTATGACAAACTCATGCTTTATATCGGGCTTTTGTTTGTTGGTATCGGGATTGGTGGGTTTTCTTCTCAGAGTGCAATGATTGTTTCTGCTGCGCTCAATCCCAGAGATGCCGGCCAGAGTGGTGGCTGTCAAGCATCGATCCGAAATATCTGGCAAGCAGGAGGTGTGGCGATAGTTGGTGCGGTATTTTTGTTTTCCCTCACAGGTATTTTTAAGACAAATGTCGCCCAAAGCGACCTACCCCAAACCATCAAAACCACAATCGCTGATATGAAAGTCATCAACCTGATTAGAACTACAGAGATTATCAAAAAGCTCCAAACTGCAGGTATCAACGACCTCAGCGCTACAGCAGAAAGCACACTATCTGCCCTCTATGACGATGCCACCTTAAAATCAGGACGTCTAGCCCTGTGGGTCCTTTTTATTTTGGTGGCATTGCATATTCCGGGATTTTTTGGGATTCAAAAAAATGGCTGGACACAAAAACTTAAAACCAAGGAGTAGAAAATGAGATTTGACGACATTGATTATGGATTGATCGATCCAAGTAAGCCTGTGAAGGTATTCAGTGCAAAAAAAGTCATCACAATGGATAAAAACAGACCTGAGGCACAAAGTATCGCTGTGCAAGGTCAATACATCGTAGGTGTAGGGAGCAAAGAGAGTCTTTTGCGGGCATTGAAAGTCAGAGAAATCCCTCTTGAGATTGATGACCAATTTGCAAACTACTATATTTATCCTGGCTTTGCAGAACACCACATGCACCCACAGATTATGGGGAGCTTTATGGTTGGGGGCAATTATGTAGGTTTCACTGATAGAACCACTGCTGATGGGAGCATACTCCCAGGGATCCAGAGTATTGAAAAGCTCAAAGACAGAATCAAAGAACTCATCGCTCAAAATGAAGCAAGGCTCAAAAAAGGCGGCAATGAATGGCTGAACTGCTGGGGATTTGACCCTTTAATGCTCGAAGATGCAGATATCACACGCGATGTTTTAGACGAAGTATGCAAAGACTATCCCCTTTGTATCTACCACGCATCAGCCCATATCATGAACCTCAATTCAGCGGGCTTAAAACTCGCTGGCTATGAAGAGCTGCCACCAAGCCCATTTCTCCCACGATATGAAGATGGCAGAATCAATGGCACGATAGAAGAGCCTGAAATGATGCACTATGCGTTTGAAGCTGGGGCTTCTAGGGTGGATTATTCTTTAGAGGGGTTGATAAAGGCCAGTGAAGTTTCTACCAAAATAGCTAGAATCAAAGGCTGCACCTCCGTAACAGACAAAGGCACTAACTTCCCACTCACACCAAAAGATGTAGCCTCTAGGGCATGGCTAGCTGCTAGAGATCAAAAAAAGCTCCATACTCGCGTCAATATGGAAGTGTGGTTTAATACCGTAGATGTCTGGGATTATAAAGGCAAAAAGGGCTGGGAGGCAATCAAGCAAATCCAAAACGAAAAAGACCCGCGCTTGAGTGTAGGGAACTATAAAATACTCATTGATGGCTCTATACAAGGCTTCACAGCCAATCTTTTACCCAACTGCTGCTATATCAAACCCGGCAAAGAAAATGGCTTACTCACAGTCGATGAAGACCACTTGCATAAATATATCCAAATAGCTGAAGAGCACGGTATGAGCGTTTCTGTGCATACCAATGGCAATGGCGCAACAGAAGCTGTCATCAATGTCATAGAAAAAATCAGAAAAAAATCTCCCAATATCGGCTTTAGGCACTCTTTAGAGCACTGCCAACTAGCTACGGAAAACCAATTTTGGCGCATGGCAAAGCTCCATATCACACCCAACCTTTTTACCAATCACCTATATTACTGGGGAGATGCCCACGCTAAATACACCGTAGGCGACCACGGCGTGCGCCATATGGACGCTTGCCGATCGGCTTTAGGCTATGGACTCAAAATCGGTATGCACTCTGATGACCTTGTCACTGAAGTATCCCCTCTCTTTACAGCGTGGTGTGCTGTCAATCGCAAGTCGCTCACAGGCAAAGTCTATGGCGAAGATCAGTGCATTTCTGTTGATGAGGCCATGCGTGCAATCACTTATAACCACGCTTGGCTCGCCCATCAAGAAGATGTCCGCGGGAGTATTGAGATGGGTAAATGGGCAGATTTCACGATATTAGCAGAAGAAGCCACTGAGGACAAAAAAGAGCGCTTAAAAGATATCAAAATCATTGGCTCTGTCATAGGTGGTGATGATATTTTCATCAATGGCAAAAGCTAATGCCTAGCAGACTTTCTGCTGGAGGGGCGAGTGGATAGTAGATATAAGATGATGATAAAATTTCTGTCTGTTTTGTTGGGTATGTGCCTTTGTTTGAAAGCTTTTGACTCTCAATTCCACGGATCGGTTTCTAGCTTCTCAAAACTTGGCTTCAACAACCACAAAGCAGACCTATCTTCAGGGCGATTCCCCACAGAATCTTACTCGTTTTTAAATGCGGGTATGGATTTCAATTTCGGGCTTGGATATGGATTCAATCTCGGGCTTGGGGGCTATGTAGGGGGTGTTGTCTATGATGGAAGTAAGCAAGTCCAAACCACGCAACACACGCCCTTGAACCCTGATGGGATTATCTACAATCTCTTTGGTTTTTGGTCAGGGTCTAATGCTGCCACGCCAGCAACTGCACACAATGCCAAATACTACACACTCACAAATGCCTATCTTGGCTATCAATACGCTGATGATTTTGTATTCAAAATAGGTCGTTTCAAGCTTGGAGGGGATTTAGGCACAGATTGGCTGACTTCTTATGTGCAAGGTCTAGCCCTCTCAAGTGGAGCGATCCCGCATACAAAACTATGGTTTTTTACCATCAATAAAAGAGCCTTTGTGGGTGGCTCGTGGTTCAAAGACTTCAAATATATCAATCCAAACCTTGCTGTTGATAATGGCAAGGGCTTTTATATCTATGCAGGTGGGGCAAATATCACATATAAAAATTTCAATATCAATGCTTATATTTACGCACAAGACTCACGATTCATCGCACCAGGCTTTCGAGCCAAATATGACCAAAAGCCCAGCCCCCATTTTGGATTCAAGACAGAAATTTTAGGGCTTTTTATGACTCATTTTGCCCCTGGTATGCGTAAAACAAGTGGCTTCAATAACTACCCCCAAGGCAGTGCAGGCTCACCCCAGCACTATGAAACCACTATCCCTGCTTTGATGCCTACTATCGGAAAAGGTGGCGTGAGCTTGATGTTTAAACAGACCTCTTATGTGGATATTTATGACTTTGGCTTTGTGCTGTATAAAAACTTTGGCAATCCCAATGAATTCCTAGGCAGTGTCGGCGATCCCACGGGGTATGATAATTGGACAAATAGTGTCTATGATAGTGCCACTTGGAATAATGCCTTCAGACGCGATGCATTGGATATATTTTTGTTTGCTAATGCCAGTTATGAGCGGCTAAAATTAGGTCTGCTCGCTCGCCTGACTCACGCTAAGAGGGCTGATGAACAAAGCTTGAGCTTGAGTATGGCTTATCAGTTTGCCCACGGGATTGACGCAGGATTTAAGGCTGAATACTACAATAACACAACTTTCAAAGGCTACACCTTAGGTCTTCCTCCGAGCGCTGTTGTCTTGAGTCAAAATATCTCCCAAGACAGAAGCTTTATCCAAACTTTTATCAATTATCAATTCTAGCCCACCCCAAACTTTTCTATCCCCCAACGCAAGCCCAACACAAGCCCCACACGACCCATTATCCCAAACCTTGCTATCAATCTAGCCCCTAAGATATGCATAAATATAATACACGCAAATATAACACGCACAAATATGCGTGGCTAAAGTATATGCCCCTCTCCCTTTTTAAGGGCGTTAGGGGTATTAGTTTTTTTTGAATTTTAATGTGTTGTGATGATTTTAAATATGTGTTTTGGGCTATTGTGCTGTTTCTGTTTCTTGATATTCTTTGAAAATATCTTGACTGATTTTATAGCTACAAAACTTTGGCCCACACATTGAGCAAAATTCTGCTTCTTTGAATACATCTTGTGGGAGGGCTTCATCGTGGTATTCTCTAGCCCTCTCTGGGTCGAGCGCTAGGGCAAACTGCTCCTTCCAATTAAAGCCATATCTCGCATCACTCATCGCATCATCTCTATCTCTAGCCCCTACCCTACCGCGTGCAATATCAGCTGCATGCGCTGCTATCTTATAGGCCAAAATCCCCTCACGCACATCTTTAGCATTGGGCAAGCCTAAATGCTCTTTGGGCGTTACATAACACAACATCGCCACGCCTTTCCAAGCTGCCACACACGCTCCAATAGCACTTGCGATATGGTCATATCCTGCTGCAATATCTGTCACCAAAGGCCCTAAGACATAAAAAGGCGCTTCGTTGCAATATTCTTTTTGGAGCTTGACATTGCGTTCGATCTGATTGAGTGGGACATGGCCTGGCCCTTCTACCATCACTTGCACATCGGCTTCATAAGCCCTTTGAGCAAGCTCACCTAAGACCTTGAGCTCTGCAAATTGCGCAGCATCACTGGCATCAGCCAAACAACCTGGCCGCAGAGAATCCCCCAAACTCAAACTCACATCATATTCTTGACAGATTTTCAAAATCTCATCATAAGCTTCATAAAATGGATTTTGCTTATGGTAATGCATCATCCAACTAGCCATCAAACTCCCACCCCGACTCACAATCCCCATCTTGCGTCTGCTCACATAAGGCATATGCTCGAGCAAAAATCCACAATGGATAGTAAAATAGCTCACGCCCTGCTGGGCTTGTTTCTTGAGCACATCAAGCATGAGATTGATATCAAGTTGCATCACATCATTTTTGACATCGTGGAGGATCTGATACATAGGGACTGTGCCAATCGGTATGTTCGAAGCTGTGATGATGGCTTCTCGGATTTTATCGAGGTTCCCGCCTGTAGAGAGATCCATCACGGTATCTGCACCATATTTGATAGAAACTTTGAGCTTTTCTACTTCTTCATCAATACTATTGATGATAGCTGAACTCCCGATATTTGCATTAATTTTAGTTCGCAAAGCCACGCCTATTCCCATCGGTTCTAAATTAGTATGGTTGATATTTGCAGGAATAATCAATCTGCCTTTTTGCACTTCTTTGCGTATATGCTCTGCTTGGAGGTTTTCTTTATTAGCGATGTATTCCATCTCAGGGGTAATGATACCTTTTTTGGCATAATGCAATTGTGTCTTGATCTTATCATCTTTGCGTTGTGCGATCCATTGCGTTCTCATAATATTTTTTCTCACTTTCAAAATACTTTAGGGTATATTTTAATTTAATGTTTCTAATTATACACAAAACCTTGCTAATAAAATTTTCTAAAACAGACTCAAATACAAGTTTTCAAAAAAGCCAAAATAGTGTATAATTTAGTAACAAGTCAATACAAAAGGTTACAAATGACACAAAAGAGGGCGATAGAAAAAGGGGAAATATCTTTGGTGATTGTGGCAGCTGGAAGCTCTGAACGTTTTTGTGCACACTTACCCCCCCATCAAAGGGTCAAAAAACAATGGTTACGGATTGGTAATGTGCCTTTGTGGAAAAAAGTAGCAGATGATTTCATGCAACTCTACGATTTCGCACAAACTATCATTGCTGTTTCACCCGATGATTATAGCTATATACAAAAAGCTTATGGCTATCCTGTTGTGATCGGTGGGAATACGCGCCAAGCCTCTGTGCAAAATGCCTTGCAACATATCCATACTCCCTTTGTTCTCATCAGTGACGCTGCTAGATGGTGTCTTGATGGAGATGTGATTGCTAACTTACTCAACCAAGCCAATACCCACACAGATTGTATCGCACCTTATTTGGAAGTCGCTGATACAGCCGTTTATGGTGGAACTTATATCGATAGAAAAGCTCTCAAACTGATCCAAACGCCCCAGCTTTGTCATACCCAAAAACTCAAAGACGCATTGACAAAAGGCACATTTACCGATGAAAGCTCAGCTATTTCTCATTGTGGCGGGAAAGTTAGCTATATCACAGGCAGTCCCAAGCTTGCTAAACTCACTCATGGCGATGACTTGCATAGGCTCAAAGACCTCCCTTGCGTTTCTGGAGAGATTTTTACTGGGAGTGGGTTTGATGTCCATGGTTTTGAAGTAGGTAAAAAAATGGTTTTAGGTGGAGTGGAGATGGATACAGACTTTGGCTTTAAGGCACATAGCGATGGTGATGTCGCCTTACACGCACTCACAGACGCACTGCTAGGGGCGATAGGTGGGGGTGATATCGGCGAGTGGTTCCCCGATACAGACAAGACCTATCAAAATGCCAACTCCAAGCTATTACTCAAAAAAGTCTATGACTTTGCCATCAGCATTGGCTTTGAAATCATCAACGCAGATATCACTATCTTTGCCCAAACGCCCAAAATAGCCCCCTATAAATCACAAATCCGACAAAGCATTGCCTCATTGCTTCACACAGACCTCAATCGTATCAATATCAAAGCCACCACAACAGAGCATTTAGGCTTTATCGGCAGAAAAGAAGGCATATGCACACAAGCAAATGTCCATCTCAGATTCATCGATTGGAGGGCGAAAATATGAATATTTTAATCATTGAAAATGAAACTTATCTCGCACAAAGCATAGCTTCTAAACTCGCTGATATAGGGCATGAGTGCCATATCACCTCAATCATGGATAGCAACACTAAAAACACCCACGATGTGATTTTAATCTCTTCGAGTATTTGCGGGGATCATTATGAAAAATTTATCCACAACCACGCAGATGCCATTATTATTATGATGATTTCTTATGTCAGTGATGACACCGTAAGCAAGCCCATCAAAGCAGGGGCAAAAGACTATATCCTCAAGCCCTTTATGATCGATGAATTAATCCGAAAAATCGAGCATTATCGCAGCTGTAAAGACATTGCCACTAAAATCAACTTCTATAGTTCTTATTTTAATTTCATAGAAAAAGAGCTCAATACACCCACGCCCTTCCCCTATACACCCCCCTTTGTCATCAAGAGTAATTCCCAACGCAGTGCTGATATTTATGCGATGAAATATGCCCGTGAGAAAAATATCCACTTTGAATTCTACACACTCAAAGAAGATCGATACAAAAATATACTCAAAAATCCCCCCTCAAAAAGCACAATCATCTACATCACCAACCTAGAAGAGCTCAAAAGACAAGAGAGAAAAGACTTCCTTGAGATTGCCTTAAAATATTCAATGATTATCTCTCTAGTTTCTACTGACAAAATTATTTTCCCCCAAATCATTGATATATCCCATATCCCCAACAACCACGAAATTGGGGCTGAGATTTTATCTGTCAAAGAATATGAAAAGGCTATCATCGCTAAATTTGAGGGGCGCTATCCAGATATCGAACTGGCCAAAAAGCTAGGAATGAGCCGCAAAAGTTTATGGGAAAAGAGAAAAAAATATGGCATCTCCAGAAAAAAATAAATTATTTATCGACAAAGAAGCACTCGCAGCGCTCTCTTTAGCCCAAGAGGGGCTTTTGTATCCTGTTACAACCTTGATGGATCAAAAAGAAATGGAAGCAGTCAATCAAAGTGGGCTCTATCAAAATCAGACCTTCCCCTGCCCCTTTTTGCTAAGCCCTAATGGCAAAAGAAACCAACACATACTCTCCCAAGTCAAAAAAGGCGAGGTGCTCGATATTGTCAGTGAAGGTAAGCTTGTCGGCTCAATCACAGCTTCTGAGACCTATCAAATCGACAAACTCCAAAGACTTGAAAAAATCATGGGTGGAGATCTCTCCACCACCGAAGCAGCCACGACACTCCAAAGACTTGGGGATTATGCCATCAGTGGGGAATATCAGGTCGAATTTGAAGACATCAAACAAGCCAAAAAAATCCTAGAAGAAAAAATCGCCCTTTTAGGGGCTAAAAAAATCACAGGCGTGATGATGAGTGCGAACCCTATCCATATTGCCCACGAAAGAATGCTGCGTGAAGAGTTGGCCCAATGCGATCTGCTTGTTATTTTTCTTTTGAAACCTTACAAAAAGGACTCAATTAGCTATCATTTGCGAGAAAAATGCATGCAATACATCGCCAATCATTTCTTAATCAAAGACAAAATCTGTATCATTGCCCTCGATGATACTTATCTTTTTGCAGGGCAAAATAAAATGATTCTCTATGCCATCGTGGCTAAAAATTATGGCTGCACCAAGCTCATTGTCGGGCAAAATACAGCCAATCTCTCTGTTTATTATGCTGATAACACAATCCACTCCGTTTTTGACCGCCTCCAAGGCGTTGATATCGAAACCAAAATCATCAGTGAATATGTCTATTGCTCACTATGCAAAACACTCGTAAGCAAATCTACCTGCCCACACGGACACCACCACCATACCAACTACAATGCTGAATCTATCCTAGAACTCCTCAAGCTAGGGATCCCCCCTCCTTCTATCTTAGTCAGAGATCAGATTGCAGCAATGATCCTTTCTTATCTCTATCCCAATCGCTTTTCTAATCTCAAAAGGCTTTATTATGATCTTGTGCCCTCTGATGGGATTTTACACAGCCAAAATGAAGAGGAATTTTATATCCAATTGATGCGGCTTTATCAAAATTCATTTTAATCACAGGGGGTTGTTGTGAGAGAATTATTCCTTACATTATTTTATAGTGGCAAATCTCCCATCGCATCAGGGACGATGGGGAGCTTGGTGGCTTTGGTGCTAGGGTTGCCGATTTTGTATTATGGGGCTGAAACTATTTTTTTGCTGGGGTTGCTTGTGGGGGTGGTCGCTGTGAGGCAAATAGATATTTATGAGCAAAATGGTGGAGAACACGATGATAAAAGTATCGTGATCGATGAGCTTGTAGGACTATGGCTAGCGATGGGGATTGCTGGATTTTCGCTCATAGGGATCATCGGGGCATTTGTATTTTTTCGGCTTTATGACATATGGAAGCCCTCTTTGATTGGCAAAATAGACAAAGAAGTCAAGGGGGGTCTTGGTGTTGTGGGAGATGATGCCCTAGCAGGGCTATTAGCAGGTATCAGCACGCTCATTGTTGTCAAATTCATATCCATATTTTTATCCCCAATTTTATAGGATAAATGGAGCAAAATCTGACCCCATGAGTCATAACTAGATAGCTATAGTCTATAGATAGTTTAGGCTATGGCAAAATCTTATAATTCAAAACCCTCCCTCTGAAATACAGAGGGGCAATGAAAGAATACAGAGGATAAAAACAAATAGCAGAACAAATAATAGCAATAAAATCCAATCAGCCTTTGCGTTTTTCGACAATTTCTTTAGCGATATTTGCAGGAACTTCCCCATAATGGTCAAATTCCATTGAATAAGTCCCTCGCCCTTGGGTCGCAGAACGCAAATCTGTAGAATACCCAAACATTTCAGCAAGTGGAACAAATGCATTGACAATCTTAAGTCCCATTCTATCGTCCATTGAGTTGATTTGCCCTCTCCTACGATTAAGATCTCCAATCACATCACCCATATATTCCTCAGGGACTTCAACTTCAACCTTCATCATTGGCTCAAGCAACACAGGATTAGCACTCCTGCAAGCATCTTTGAACGCCATTGAACCAGCGATTTTAAACGCCATCTCAGAAGAATCCACATCGTGATAGCTTCCATCATACAATGTGACTTTAAAATCCACAACAGGATAACCCGCTAAAACACCACTTTGCATTGCTTCTTGGATACCTTTATCGACTGCAGGGATATATTCTTTGGGGATAACTCCACCAGAGATTTGATTGACAAACTCATAGCCACTGCCCGCGTCTTTAGGCTCTAGCTTGATAAAGACATGTCCATACTGCCCTCTACCACCAGATTGTTTGGCATATTTGCATTCTTTATTGACAGCACTGCGGATTGTTTCTCTAAAGGCCACTTGGGGCTGACCGATCTCGGCTTCGACCTTAAATTCTCTTTTCAAGCGATCGACAATAATCTCTAAATGCAACTCGCCCATACCTCCAATGAGTGTCTGGCCTGTTTCTTCTTGAGTGCTGACCCTAAAGCTCGGATCTTCTTCAGCAAGCTTGCCTAAAGCAACGCCCATTTTTTCTTGATCGGCCTTGGTTTTTGGCTCTACTGCAATATGGATAACAGGTTCAGGGAATTCCATTCTCTCAAGGATTACAGGGGCTTTTTCATCACAGAGTGTATCCCCTGTCAGAGTGTCTTTCAAGCCCACAAACGCACAAATCTCGCCTGCATAGACTTCTTTAATATCTTCGCGTTTATTGGAGTGCATTTTCAAAAGTCGTCCCACACGCTCTTTTTTGCCCTTTGTAGAATTCAAGACATAGCTACCTGATTCAAGCATACCTCTATACACACGCACAAATGTGAGCTGCCCCACAAAAGGATCTGTCATGATTTTAAAAGCAAGTCCAGCAAACTCCCCATCATCAGTTGATTTGATATGTATCTCTTCTTCTGTTTTAGGGTCAATGCCCTTAATATCCATGACCTCAGTGGGCGCGGGCAAAAACTCTACCACGGCATCTAAAAGTGTCTGAACGCCCTTGTTTTTGAACGATGACCCACAAAGCATTGGGATCAAACTCATATTATGGCAACCAATTTTAATGCCCTTTTTGATTTCTTCGACACTGAGTTCTTCGCCACTTAAATATTTTTCCATCAAGGTTTCATCTTGTTCTGCAGCTGCTTCAATCAGCTTTTCTCGGTAAGATTCGGCCTTTTCTTTGAGTTCAGAAGGTATCTCTTCAATATCATACTGAGCACCCATTGTTTCGTTATTCCAAACAATAGCTTTCATTGCAATCAAATCAATCACGCCCTTGAAGGTGTCTTCTGCACCGATGGGGATATTGATAGGGATCGGGTTGGCTTTGAGTCGTTGGGCGATTTGGGATTCGACATTATAGAAATTTGCTCCGATACGATCCATTTTATTGACAAAAACCATTCTAGGGACGCCATATTTATTTGCCTGTCGCCAAACGGTTTCGCTCTGAGGCTGCACACCTCCCACAGAACAAAACACTGCAACAGCACCATCTAAAACCCGCATAGATCTCTCCACTTCAATGGTAAAATCTACGTGTCCGGGAGTGTCTATGAGATTGATTTGATGGTCTTTCCAAAAGCAAGTAGTGGCCGCAGAAGTGATGGTAATCCCTCTTTCTTTTTCTTGCTCCATCCAATCCATCGTCGCAGCACCATCGTGCACCTCACCAATTTTATGACTCACGCCTGTATAAAAAAGTATCCTTTCAGAGGTGGTGGTTTTTCCAGCATCAATATGTGCAGCAATCCCAATATTTCTGATCCTGTTTAATGGTGTTTTTCGTGCCATTTGTGTCCTTGTGTCAAAATTTTATTTTATCAAATTGAGCGAAGAATAATAAAGAAGAAAGGCGAGAATCTCGCCAAATCACCAACGATAGTGAGCAAAAGCCTTATTCGCCTCAGCCATTTTATGCACATCTTCCTTTTTCTTAAATGCTGCACCTTTATCATTAGCAGCATCGATTAATTCATTTGCGAGTCGGTCTGTCATTGTTCTTTCGTTTCTTTTTCGTGTGGCTTCAAGTATCCAACGAATAGACAAAGACTGCTGCCTTACAGGTCTGACTTCTACAGGAACTTGATAAGTAGCACCCCCTACCCTCCTGCTCCTGACTTCAACCAAGGGCTTGACTTTTTCAAGGGCTTTTTCAAAGATTTCAATACCCTTTTCTCCACTTTTTTCTTCTATCTTGCCAAAAGCTGCATAAATCACTTTCTCAGCAATACTTTTTTTGCCATCATACATCATTTTATTGATAAATTTAGTCACGACTTTATTGTTATAAATAGGATCACCCAAAACTTCTCTTACAGGAGCCTTTCTTCTTCTCATTGATTACCTTCCTTATTTTTTATCTGCACCAGCTTTTGCCTTCTTGGCACCATACTTACTTCTAGAAACCGTTCTTTTAGCGACACCTGCAGTATCCAATGCACCTCTGATGATATGATACTTCACACCAGGTAAATCTTTGACCCTACCACCTCTTACCAACACAATGGAGTGCTCTTGGAGGCTATGTCCTTCACCAGGGATATAGCTAATCACTTCTACTTTGCTTGTAAGGCGAACTTTAGCGACTTTTCGCAAAGCTGAGTTTGGTTTCTTGGGAGTTGTCGTATAGACACGAGTGCATACACCTCGTCTTTGGGGGCATTCCAACAGAGCTGGTGACTTAGTTTTTCTGATCGCCTTTTTTCTTTCTTTCCTGACTAACTGATTGATGGTTGGCACTATTTGATTCCTTTTTCTAAAATTTAAATTAAAAATGGTCTAATTCTACCCTAAAAAGTCTTTTATTTATCTTAGAAATGCACAAAATTTCAATCTTGTGCATCTGCTTTGACAACAAATCTCTTGTTTTTATAAAGCCCTGTTCCCACAGGTATCATTCTACCCAAAACGACATTTTCCTTCAGATCTTCTAAAAAGTCTTTTTTGGCTGCGATACTTGCTTCAGTCAAGACCTTAGTGGTTTCTTGGAACGAAGCTGCAGAAATGATACTATCACTACCGATTGCTGCGCGAGTGATCCCTAGCAAGACAGGTTCAGCAATAGCAGGCTCACCACCCAAACGGATAGTTTTTTCATTTTCTTCTTTGAAGTGCCGCTTACTGACCAAATCCCCTTCAATAAACTTTGTATTGCCACTATCAATAATTTTGACTTGGCGCAACATCTGTGAAACAATGATTTCTATATGCTTATCAGCAATGCTCACCCCTTGTCGGCGATAAACTTGCTGCACCTCACTGACAATGTATTTATGGAGCTCTTTCTCACCACTAATCCTTAAAATATCATGACTAGAAACAACTCCCTCAGTCATCGCCTCACCTGCGTGGACGAACTCATCGGTATGGACTAAAATCTGCTTATTTTTATCGACGAGATATTCTGCAATCCTGCCATCATCGGCTGTAACGATAATTCTTTCTTTGTTTCTGATGGGCTTACCAAAGCTCACAACCCCATCAATCTCTGAAAGGATAGCAATATCTTTGGGCTTTCTGGCTTCAAAGAGCTCAGAAACTCGGGGAAGACCCCCTGTAATATCTCTTGATTTGACCGTGGCTTTAGGGGTTTTTGCCAAAATATCTGCAACTTCGACCCGAGCACCCTCTAGCACAGAAATAGATGTCTTGGGCTCTAGTGCATAACGCAAGACTTCGCCATTGCCTACATCAACCAAAATAGCGGGTTTATAGCCTGCGGGAATATATTCATTGACCACAAGATTTGTGATACCTGTGTTTTCGTCTTCTTTTTCTGCTACCGTTACGCTAGGGATTATATCTTCAAACTTCACTACACCTGCCTTATCAGCGATGATAGGGTTGTTATAAGGATCCCAAAGAGCAATCACATTTTTGCTAGCTACATCAGGTTGCGCAATGAGTGTATTGGCTTCAACAGGGCTATTATCATCGATCAAGATTTTTGAACTTCTGGCTAGATAATGTCTGATGGCCTCTCGGTCATTCCCATCAGCTACAACAGCAAAAATACCTTTTTCTTTGACAATATCCCCTGCCTTGATGTTTTTGGTTCTCTGCAAATGATCGGCTTCTAAGAAATAATATTTGACAACACCTTGCTCCTTAGCATAGATATTTTGAGCGATAGGTGCGTTATCATCGACAACTATTTCACTCGCATAAGGGATACGATTGGGGATATTCCAGCCATCTTTGATAATATCTACGATACTGCCCCCTGCTTTGACTTTATGGCCTGTGCCATAAGGCAAATAGATTTTGCCCTCAATCTTCCCGCTAACCCCTGCTAACTCATTGGGCTTTGCAACATCGCCTTTTCTGAGGATAAATCGCGCTTCTTGCTTCTCGCTGACTACACTCACGATCGTTTCATCGTGGGCACTATCAATTTTAAGCACACCATCAAAAGGAGCTTTGATCTTAGGCTCGACCACCAAGACAGCTGCATTTCTTCTGTTGGCTACAATGTTCTTGCCCTCTTTGTTTTTGTAGGTTTTGAGATTATAATACCTGATGAAGCCCTCATTTTCTGCGAGAATCTCGCGCTCTTCTTGGCTTCTGGATGCTGTCCCTCCGACGTGGAAAGTCCTGAGTGTGAGCTGAGTGCCAGGCTCACCGATGGATTGGGCTGCAATCACCCCTACTGCCTCGCCAGGTTTAGACATTTTGCCCTCACCCAAGTTGAGTCCATAGCACTTCGCACACACGCCTTTTTGCGCCTTGCAAGTGACAGGAGTGCGGATAATGACAGATTTCACACCTGCTTCAGTGATTTTTTTGGCCTTTTCTTCATTGATCAAAGTGCCTGCACTCAAAAGGATTTCATTTGTGATAGGATCGATGATATCTTCAGCAAGCACCCGACCAAAAATCCTCTCTTCTAAAGGCTCAATCAGCTCGCTCCCCACGGTGATATCTGTGATTTCAATGCCCTCGTGTGTGCCACAATCTTCCATCACAACCTTGACATTTTGAGAAACATCGATAAGCTTTCTTGTCAAATACCCCGCATTAGCAGTTTTCAAGGCTGTATCAGCCAGACCTTTTCTAGCTCCGTGTGTAGAGTTAAAATACTCCAACACATTTAAGCCCTCTTTGAAGTTAGAGATAATCGGAGTTTCAATAATCGTGCCATCAGGTTTGGCCATCAGACCCCGCATAGCAGAGAGCTGTCTGATTTGTGCAGCTGAACCCCTAGCCCCTGAATCTGCCATCATATAAATCGAGTTGAAACCACCCTTATCAGCCTCAACCAACGCCATCATCTCTTTACTCATTTTATTGTTGGTATCTGTCCAAATATCGATGATTTTATTGTATCTTTCTTGTTCTGTAAGCAAGCCCTGATCGTATTGGACTTGGATTTTCTTGACTTCATTTTTTGCTGCATTGACTACTTTTTGCTTGTCGTTTGGCACGATAATATCAGCTGCTGATATAGAAATCCCCGCTTTTGTGGCATATTTGAAGCCTAGATTTTTGAGATTATCCAAGAAAGTCGCTGTAATCCCGATACCACCTTCTTTATAAACATAATCAATCAATACACTGATGTCTTTTTTCTTCATCACTTTATTCCAAAGGCTTGTAGGGACAAAATCAGGCAAAATCGATTTCAAAATCAATCTACCTGCAGTCGTATAAAGCACTCTGCGATCAATAACTGTCCTGATTTTAGCGTTGATATCAAGCTCTTGGGCATCAATAGCTATCATGATTTCATCAATATTGCCAAATAGTTTGTGCTCGCCTTTGACCTTACTGCGCTCTAAAGACAGATAATATAGCCCCAATACCATATCTTGGCTTGGCACAGCCACTGCCTTACCACTTGCAGGGAGCAAGATATTCATTGAACTCAACATCAAAACCTTGCACTCTGTGATGGCTTCTTGAGATAGTGGCACATGCACTGCCATCTGATCCCCATCAAAGTCAGCGTTGAAAGCTGAACATACCAATGGGTGTAGCTGTATGGCCTTGCCATCTATGAGCTTGGGGTGGAAAGCTTGAATCGATTGTTTGTGTAATGTCGGTGCACGATTGAGCAACACAGGATAGCCCGCAACAATCTCTTGGAGGCACTCCCAAACTTCGTTTGCCTTTTGTTCGATCATCTTTTTAGCTTGTTTTAAGGTCGTCGCATAGCCCTTTTCTTCAAGCTTTGCCAACAAATGGGGTTTGAAAAGCTCCAATGCCATATTTTTAGGCAAACCACATTCGTCCATTCTCAAGTTAGGGCCTACGACAATAACGCTCCGTCCAGAGAAATCCACACGCTTCCCAAGGAGGTTTTGTCGGAATCTGCCCTGCTTGCCTTTGATGATTTCTGAGAGGGATTTTAAAGGTCGCTTGTTAGCACCTTTGACAGCATTAGCATTTCTGCCATTATCAAAGAGCGCATCTACAGCTTCTTGCAACATTCTCTTTTCATTGCGCACAATAATCTCAGGGGCATCTAACTCCATCAATCTCTTTAAGCGCTGGTTTCTGTTGATAACTCTGCGATACAAGTCATTGACATCACTAACAGCAAACTTCCCACCATCAAGCGCGACTAAAGGACGCAAATCAGGTGGCAAAACAGGCAACACTGTGAGCATCATCCACTCAGGGCGATTGCCCGAATTCAAAAAGCTTTCAACAACTTTCAAGCGCTTGATAATCGTCTTTTTCTTTGCTTCAGAATTGGTGTTTTTGATCTCTTCTCTGAGGTTTTGGAGTAAGACCATCAAATCAAGCTGCTCTAGCAGATCCTTCACCACTTCCCCACCCATCTGTGCGACAAAGCCCTTGTCTTCAAAGCGCTGATGGATATTCTGATATTGCTCTTCATTTAAGACATCATATTTCATCACAGGTTTTGTGGATTCATTATCATAAAACGCCTCGCCAGGCTCGCTGACAATGTAGGCTTCATAATAAAGCACACGCTCTAAATCCTTCATTTTCACGCCCAACAATGTGCCAATTCTGCTAGGTAGAGAGCTGACATACCAAATATGCGCAACTGGTGTGACAAGCTCGATATGCCCCATACGAGAGCGCCGAACCTTAGAGCTCGTGACTTCTACACCACATTTTTCACACACAGTGCCCTTATATCGAGGTTTTTTGTATTTACCACACAGACATTCATAATCTCGCACAGGGCCAAAAATTTTGGTGCAAAATAAGCCATCTCGCTCGGGCTTGAGTGTCCTATAATTAATGGTTTCAGGCTTTTTAACCTCACCACGGCTCCATTCTTTGATTTTCTCAGGGCTTGCTAGGACTAATTGGAAAGAATTGAAATCTTTTGGGCGCTCTTCTTCTTTGATGGCAATGGGCTCTGGAAGACCATATTCATCGCATTGATCGCCAAAAATATTCACATCTAAAGCCAAAGACTGCAATTCTTTTGTCAAGACATAAAAAGTTTCTGGAATCTCTGATTCTCCGACGTGCTCACCCCTTGTGATCGCTCGATAGGCATTTTCTCTACCTTTGATATCATCAGACTTGACTGTGAGCATTTCTTTGAGTGTATGGGCAGCTCCATACGCCTCTAATGCCCAAACCTCCATCTCACCAAACCTCTGCCCACCAAAGAGTGCCTTACCGCCTACAGGCTGCTGTGTGACTAGTGAGTAAGGTCCTGTGCTTCTAGCGTGGACTTTTTCATCGACAAGATGGTGGAGTTTGAGCATATACATATAGCCCACATTGACCCTCTCACGCATCTTTTCACCTGTTTTGCCATCATAAAGATCTGTTTTGCCATCAATGGATATTTTTGCCATTTCAAAAAGTTTATTGAATTTCTCTTGTGATATCCCCTCAAACACAGGAATAGCAAACTTAACTCCATTGCTCCAATCCCTTGCATAGCCCAATAACTCTTCATCATCGCACTGCTTGAGAACTTCGATAATTTCAGGTTCATTGTGATTGACAGCCTCAGCAATTTCTAACATCTTTTCTCTGAGTTTTTTAGCAAAATTGGCTGTTTGTTTCTCAAAAAGCTCAGCTATCTGATTACCAAACTCTTTACCCACAAGCCCTAAATGCACCTCCAATATTTGACCGATATTCATACGACTAGGCACGCCCAAGGGATTGAGCACAATATCAACGGGCTCACCATCTGCTGTATAAGGCATATCCACAGCTGGCACGATATTAGAAACAATGCCCTTGTTCCCGTGTCTTCCAGCCATTTTATCCCCAACTTTGAGTTTTCTTTTGGTTGCAATATAGATTTTGACTTGCTTGACAACCCCACTGGGCAAAATATCATCTTTCTCTAAGATGGAGAGTTTTTCTTCGTGCTCCTCACCCAAGGTCTTTTTTTGCTCCAAGAAGTTTGTCTTGATTTGTTCATATTTGCCTTGCACGCCCTTTGAATAGCTCTTGATGAGTGTGTTGAGTGCAAAGCGATTGATAGAGGCAATCTCTTCTTTGGGGATAATCTCGCCTTTTTTGTATTTTTTTTCATTGATAGTCGCATCAGCACTGAGCTTTTCTTTTGAGAGCATTAGACCAATACGCAACATCTCTTCTTTATTCAGCATTGTCAAGCGATCGTGGTGTTCGATATCTAAGATGGATTTTTCTTCTTCATAGGCACTGATAGCCCTAGAATCTTTTTCATAACCCTTTTTGGTGAAAATCTTCACGCCCACAACAGTCCCCTCTAATGATGGGGGGCAATAGAGCGATTTATTGACAACATGCCCTGCCTTTTCCCCAAAAATAGCCCGCAAAAGCCTTTCTTCGGGAGTGGGCTTCACTTCACCTTTTGGAGAAACCTTACCCACAAGTATCATACCCCCACTGACATAAGTCCCTATCTTGACAATACCACTGCTATCAAGATGGGCTGTTTCTTCTTCTCTGATGTTGGGGATATCAGAAGTGATCTCTTCGACACCGTGTTTGAGCTCTCTGGCTTCGATCTCTTTTTCATAGATATGGATAGAGGTAAATGCATCTTCACGGATAACTTTTTCACTCACAACAATCGCATCTTCAAAGTTATAGCCGTTCCAAGGCATAAAAGCAACACGGATATTTTTACCCAACGCAAGCTCTCCATTATCCATACTCGGACCATCAGCAATGATTTGATCGACTTGGACTTTATCGCCGATTTTGACAATAGGTTTTTGTGCAAAGCTTGTGTTTTGGTTGGTTCGGAGGTTTTTTTGCAAAGCATAGGTATCGATATAAGCTCCATTTTCATCTTCACCCAAGACATAAATATTTTTCGCATCGACTTTTTCTACGATACCTGCTCTTGTGGCTTTGATAGCCTCCCAAGAATCTCTAGCAATGATTTTTTCTATCCCTGTCCCAACAATAGGTGCGTCTGGCTTGAGCAATGGCACAGCTTGACGCTGCATGTTTGACCCCATCAAAGCGCGGTTGGCATCATCGTGCTCTAAGAAAGGGATCAAAGAAGCAGCCACACCCACTAGCATTCTAGGACTGAGGTCGATGAGTGTAACCTTGCTCTTTTCATTGAGCATGATCTCCCCACCAACTCTTGTTTCAATCAAATCTTCAACAATCGCTCCCTTATCATTGAGCTTTGTGCTTGCTGGGGCGATGATATGCCCATCTTCTTGCGTGGCAGTCAAATAGATGATTTCATCTGTCACTTTGCCATTAATGACCTTTTTATAAGGGGCTTCGATGAAGCCCAAGTCATTGACGCGTGTAAAGGTAGAGAGCGTATTGATCAGACCGATATTTTGACCCTCTGGTGTTTCAATCGGACAAATCCGCCCATAATGAGTAGGATGCACATCTCGAGCTTCAAACCCAACCCTTTCTTTGACCAAACCACCCTCACCGAGTGCTGAAAGTCTGCGTTTGTGTGTAACTTCTGAGAGGGGATTTGTCTGATCCATAAACTGAGAGAGCTGACCACCTGTGAAAAACTCCATGATTGTGCTTGTGATCATCTTGGAATTGATGAGATCATGGGGCATGATCGTATCAAAAGCACCGCTCATAGTAGTGAGCTTATCTCTGATGGCTTTTTGCATCTTAACAAGTCCAGTATGCAGTTCATTGGCTAAAAGCTCCCCAATCGCTCTAATTCTTCGGTTACCCAAGTGATCTCTATCATCAATCCTGCCTTGAGCGTTCTTGACCTTGACAAGATATTTCACGGTTTCTATGATGTCTTCGTGGGTCAAAACGGTCACATAATCAGGCACATTGAGCCCTAATTTGTGGTTCATTTTCATTCTACCTACGCGCGTGAGATCATAGCGCTCTGGTTCAAAAAACAGCTGCTTGACAAACTGCTTGGCAACTTCTTTAGTAACAGGCTCTCCAGGTCGCATTACCTTATAAATTCTGATAGCTGCTAAGTCGTTTTCATCATCGATTTTTTCTGTCTGTTTTAAGAGCTTCAAAGACTCTGCATCTGCAACAAAAGAATGGATAATAGAAGCATCATAACCCAACGCCAAATCATTAGCAATCACAAAATCTTTGACTTTGATTTCTGAGATTTTTTTGAGCTTGCTCTCATCGATTTGGGTCAAGGTATCAAAGAGAATTTCTCCAGTTTTTTTGTCAATGATTGGCTCAGCAAGATGGCGATTGAGCAAGATATCTATGGGGTATTCTATCCACTCCAGACCCTTTTCTTGGAGATCTTTTGCCTTTTTGGCAGTGAGCCTTTTGCCTGCAGGGATTACGATATCACCATCAGAGTTTCTGATATCAAATTCTACCCTACCATCAAAATCTTTAGCATTAAAAGGAATCAAATATTTTCCTTTTTCAAAGCGAACTTTTAACAAAGGATAAAAAATCTTAATAATATCTTGCTTGCTATAGCCCATTGCTCGGAACAATATTGTCACAGGAACCTTGCGACGTTTGTTGATCCGAACAAATAAAGTATCTTTGGCATCGTATTCAAAATAAAGCCACGAGCCTCTATCGGGGATAATCTGCCCTGTATAGATGAGCTTGTTGAACGAGGTGATGGATTCTTCTTCTTTAAAAATAACCCCTGGGCTTCGGTGTAATTGATTGACCACAACGCGTTCAACTCCATTGATGATAAAAGAGGTTCTATCAGTCATCAATGGGATTTCACGGATAAAGATACTTTGTTCTTTGATATCTTTTGCACCGATTCTTTCACCTTTTTCATCTTTTTCCCATAAAATAAGTCTGATTTTTATTTTCAAAGGGATTGCATAAGTGATACCTCTCTCCATCGCTTCACGCACCGTATATTTAGGCTTTCCAAACTCGCACCCAGCATATTCTAAAGTAATTCGATTTTGAGCATCTTGAATAGGAAAAATAGATTTGAAAACTTTCTCTATCCCACTTTCTCTATCGTCTTTTGATGACAAAAAAGAATCATAACTATCCCTTTGCAATAGCAGTAAATTTGGCACTTCCAAACTTTGGGGCAACTTTGTAAAATCTATTCGTAATCTATTTTTTGTTTTAATTCTTGTTGGCATATCTTTAAACCTTCGTTCGGTGGAATTTAGAAGAGTCAAACACTCCAAATAAATCTAGTTCTGATTGTGAATTAAAATTACTTGGAGTGTCTATAAATACAACAACCCAAAAATAGAAAAGCCTATTTTTGGGTATTTAAAAACATTTTTCTATGCAAGGTTATTTCACTTCGACCTTAGCTCCAGCTTCTTCGAGTTTTTTCTTAAAGGTTTCAGCATCTTCTTTATTCACGCCCTCTTTGATGGTATGGGGAGTTTTTTCAGTGGCTTCTTTAGCTTCTTTAAGACCAAGTCCTGTGATCTCTCTGACAGCTTTGATGACATTGATTTTATTCGCACCGCTATCAAGCAAAACAACATTGAATTCTGTTTTTTCCTCAACAGCTGCCGCTCCTCCTGCTGCAACAGCTCCAGCGACCACTGTAGGTGCTGCACTCACGCCAAACTTCTCTTCAAAAGCCTTCACCAATTCTGATAGCTCAAGAACTGACAAACTCCCGATATAATCTAAAACTTCTTCTTTTGTAATCGCCATAATGGCCTCCTTAAATTTTTATTCTTGTTCCTTTTGTTTTCTCAGATTATCCAATCCAGTGACAAAATATCGTGCTGGTGCTGTCCAGACAGACAAAAGCATACCGATAAGTTCTTCTTTGCTTGGTAGTTTTGAGATAGCCATAATATGATCTGAGCTAACTTTTTCTTGATCAAAACAACCCACTTTGATAGCAAACTTATCTTTATTTTCTTCAGAAAACTTAGCTACTAGCTTGGATAACGCTATTTGGTCATTGCCCCAAATGAAAATATTGGTATCTCTCAATTCCAAATCAGGGTATTGGGCATTTTTCATAGAAATCTCTGCCAAAGTATTTTTGACTACTTGGACTTTGATTTGCAAATCTCTAGCCGAAACCCTAAGCTTCTCCAAACTCTTGACACTGAGTCCTTTATAATCGCACACAACCAGAGCAGAGGCATTTTGAAACTCTGCTGCTAGATACGCAACGGTTTGATTCTTTTGAAGTTTGGTCATTTTTTCCTCCTTTCCAGACTAGACTTCTACAAGGAGAGTTATCAAATTAAGCTAAAAAGCCCTTGTGATCTTTAGTCCAAAGATAAAAATAAAACTTAAACTTTATTTAACATCCATGAGTTCTTGAGAGTCCAATTTGACTGAGGGCGACATTGTCAAAGACAAAATCCCTCCTTTGATATATTTTCCTTTTGCACTCGCAGGCTTCAAGCGATTGATGGTTTTAAGAAATTCTAACATATTTTCTTTGATTTTCTCTTCTGGGAAGCTTGCCTTGCCTATGGGAGCGTGGATATTTCCCTTTTTATCCACTCGGAAATTCACCTGACCACTCTTAGCGTTGGTTACAGCCTTGAGAATATCCATTGTTACCGTTCCAGTTTTGGGATTAGGCATTAATCCCTTAGGCCCTAATATCCTACCGACTTTCCCAACAAGTGCCATCATATCAGGCGTTGCGATCACCATATCAAAGTTCAAATTACCATTTTTGATCTCTTCTGCAAGATCTTCATCACCCACTACATCTGCTCCAGCACTCCTAGCCTCATCAGCCTTAAGCCCCTTAGCAAAGACAGCAACGCGAACTTTCTTGCCTGTCCCATGGGGCAATACTACAGCACCCCTTATCATCTGATCGGCATGTCTTGGGTCTACGCCAAGCCTGAGAGCTACTTCTACTGTTTCATCAAATTTAGCAGAGGCTAAAGATTTGACAGTGCTGACTCCACTGCTTATGTCGTATATACGATTGCTATCAACTTTTGAAAGCAAACCTTGTAATCTTTTGGCTACCTTTTTTTCCATACCATAAACTCCATTATAATTTTTTTAATCAACGACTTCTACGCCCATACTCCTCGCACTGCCTGCAACAATCTTTTTTGCAGCATCTAGAGTGGTTGCGTTCAGATCTTCTATCTTGAGGTTTGCTATTTCTTCGACTTGTTTTTGGGTCAATTTAGCGATTTTGTTCTTCAATGGATTGTCTGATCCTTTTGTGATACCTGCAGCCTTTTTGATCAAATCAGTCACAGGAGGTTTTTTAGTCACAAAAGTAAAGCTTTTATCTTGATAAATCGTAATGATCACTGGAATATTAAAATTCCCCATATCTTTAGTTTTTTCATTAAAAGCCTTGCAAAATTCCATAATATTCACCCCTCTTTGACCCAATGCAGGACCTACAGGAGGTGAAGGATTTGCCTTGCCAGCAGGAATCTGCAATTTCAATTCCCCAACAATTTTCTTTGCCATCTTTGTTTCCTTTTAAATGTTTTAATTATACTATTTTTTCTACTTGTGAATATAGTATCTCTATAGGAGTATTTCTACCAAAAATAGAAACATTTAACTTTAACTTTCTATGTTCAATATCATATTCCTCAACTGTTGCCGTAAAATTTGCAAAAGGACCCTCTACAATCCGCACAACTTCACCAGGATCAAAAGAAATCTTTGGCTTGGGCGCCGCACGATTTTTGACTTTTTCAAGAATATGGTTGATATCTGCTTCACTCAAAGGTGTAGGTTTTTTATTTTCACCAATAAATCGGCTCACCTTGGGGAGTGATTGTATCATATGCCAAAGTGCAGTATCCAAATCAACCTTGATAAAAACATAACCAGGATAGAGGCTCTGCTCTGTTACCTTGCTTTTACTTTTCTTAGAAACCTCAATAATATCCTCTGTGGGGACAACGATTTCTTTTAAACGATCACCGATATTATGCTCTTTGACAATATTTTCGATGGCTCTTTTGACAGCCTGCTCACTACCCGAATAAGTCTGTATGGCATACCAATCTAACGACATAAAATCTCCTATTACAGAATACTAGATACAGAAGCAGACAAAATAAGATCGACTAATGCCAAAAACAAAGTAATAATTGTTACTACAATAACTATTGATATTGAAGCATTTCTTATTTGCTCTTTAGTGGGAAAAATTACCTTGGATAATTCTTCTTTAGCCAATCTATAATATACAAATATTTTTTTCATAAAATCTCACTTCTAAATTATAGTCCAATTTAAAAATGGCAGGCCAGGAGGGACTCGAACCCCCAACACTCGGTTTTGGAGACCGACGCTCTACCATTGGAGCTACTGACCTATGAAGCCAGGAAAAATCCTAGCTCTTTAGCTTAACTTCTTTGTGTATTGTATGTTTATTAAGCCTAGGGCAGAACTTTTTGAGCTCCAGTTTTTCTGTATTTGTCTTAGCGTTTTTTGTTGTGCTGTAATTGATATCGCCACTCTCAGAGCATTTTAGCCCTATTTTAACTTTCATAATACTTTCCTAAACCTTATTATTCAATGATCTTGGTTACAACACCTGCACCGACTGTTCTACCACCTTCTCTGATAGCAAATTTAGTCCCAAGTTCGAGCGCAATAGGGCTGATGAGTTCGACATTGATTTTGATATTATCACCTGGCATAACCATTTCTACACCATCAGGCAATTTGATAGAGCCTGTCACATCTGTAGTTCTGACATAGAATTGGGGGCGATAGCCATCAAAAAATGGAGTGTGTCTACCACCTTCTTCTTTAGAAAGGACATAGATTTCACCTTCAAATTTCTTGTGTGGAGTGATAGAGCCTGGCTTACACAAAACCATACCTCGGATAACATCTTCCTTCTTAGTTCCGCGCAAGAGAACACCGACATTATCACCAGCTTCACCTTTGTCTAGCTCTTTTCGGAACATCTCTACACCTGTAACGATTGTCTTTTGTGTATCCCGGATACCTACGATTTCGACTTCATCACTGACTTTGACAACGCCTCTCTCGATTCTACCTGTCACAACCGTTCCACGACCTGCAATAGAAAATACATCTTCAACAGGCATCAAGAAGGTCTTATCGGTATCTCTTTCTGGAGTGGGGATATAGCTATCGACTTCTGCCATCAATTTAAGGACTTTTTCGCCCCATTCACCGACATTGCCACTTTTTGCTTCTTCCAATGCCTTCAAAGCTGAACCTGCAACAATTGGTGTATCATCACCAGGGAACTCATAAGCACTCAAAAGTTCGCGCACTTCCATCTCAACCAAATCAAGCAATTCTTGGTCATCTACCATATCTTGTTTGTTCAAAAACACAACGATATAAGGCACACCGACTTGTCTGGATAGAAGAATATGCTCTCTTGTTTGGGGCATAGGACCATCTGCGGCAGAAACAACCAAAATCGCGCCGTCCATCTGTGCAGCACCTGTAATCATATTTTTTACATAGTCTGCGTGTCCAGGGCAATCTACGTGTGCATAGTGTCGGTTTTCTGTTTCATACTCGATGTGAGAAGTTGCGATAGTGATCCCTCTTTCTTTTTCTTCTGGAGCATTGTCTATGTTATCATAGTCTTTCATTTCAGCAAGACCCTTGAGAGATAAAACAGCAGAAATAGCAGCACTCAATGTGGTTTTACCATGGTCTACGTGTCCAATAGTCCCAATATTGACATGGGGTTTAGTTTTGACAAATTTTTCCTTCGCCATTTGTTTTCTCCTGAAATTAAAATTTGAGTTTTGATTCTAATAGAAATGTTCTTATATTCAGTTAAAAACGATTCATATCAAAATCTTTTCTTAGAAAAACTGGAGCCCATAAGCGGGATTGAACCGCCGGCCTCTTCCTTACCAAGGAAGTGCTCTACCACTGAGCTATATGGGCATTGTTTTGGAGCTTAGAGTATACTTTTTAGTAGAAGTTCAGCTCCCAGTAATATGGAGCGGGAAACGGGGCTCGAACCCGCGACCCTCAGCTTGGAAGGCTGATGCTCTAGCCAACTGAGCTATTCCCGCATCTTGGCTTATACACTATAACTCAATGCGATAAACCCTAGGACAATACGACCTAAGATAGGACATATTAGTGGTGGTGAGACGTGGATTCGAACCACGGAAGACATAGTCAGCAGATTTACAGTCTGCCCTCGTTGGCCACTTGAGTATCTCACCCAACTAAAACACTGATAGTTATAGCAAACAATACTGGTCAAACACTGATTC
This sequence comes from Helicobacter sp. 12S02634-8, assembly GCF_002272865.1. Lineage (GTDB taxonomy): Bacteria > Campylobacterota > Campylobacteria > Campylobacterales > Helicobacteraceae > Helicobacter_J. Next base: position 48,355 of record NZ_MLAP01000008.1, read on the forward strand.
AGAGAATTCTGTTTTAGAGTTTGAAAAAACAAAAATATGGAGCTGGTTAAGGGACTTGAACCCCCGGCCTGCTGCTTACAAGGCAGCTGCTCTACCAACTGAGCTAAACCAGCACATCAATTACAAAATCGAAATTATACTGATTTTGACCCCCATCTGTCAAGCATTTTTAATAATTTTATAGCTTTGCGATCAATAAACCCAGCAATAAACCTAGATATGCCCCCTACTTTTGAGTATAATGCAAGGCACAATTTATTTTTAGGGATCTTTACTATGACTATCACAATCCTTTGTGGGGGTTCAGGCACTAGACTTTGGCCCCTTTCGCGATCTTTGTTACCCAAGCAATTTGTCCCCTTGCTGCACGATACCTCATTTTTTACCCAAACATTACTGCGTAATCGCCCTTTTATTGAGCTTTTTGATGCACATTTCCAGATCATCACCAACCAAGACCATTATTTTCTCGCCCAAGACCAAGCCAAAAAGGCCAACACCCCTATCCAAAGCTATATCTTAGAATCGCTCGGAAAAAACACTGCTCCTGCCCTCACTATCAGCACACTCGATACAATCAAACATTATGGTGGCGATGAGATTATCCTAGCACTCCCTAGCGATCACCTCATCAAAAACACTCCAAACTACCAAAAAGCTGTCCAAAAAGCCATAGAATATGCCAAAAAAGATTATCTTGTTACCTTTGGTATCTGCCCCACCACGCCCCATACAGGCTATGGCTATATCCGATGTAGTGATTCTGATTGTGTCGAGCAATTTGTCGAAAAACCCAATCTTGAAATGGCACAAAAATACATCTGTGAAAAAAATTATTTCTGGAATAGTGGTATGTTTTGCTTCAAAGCCTCAAGTTTCTTGCACCAAATGCAAACTTATGCCCCTAAAATATATGAAATATGCCAAAAAGTCTATGAAAATTCCAAACAAGATGGAGAATATATCCGTTTAGATCCCAAATCCTCTGAAGAGCTTCCAGAAATCAGTATCGATTATGCCTTGATGGAAAAAAGTCCAAAAGTCAAATGTGTCATCGAAGAGCTTGAGTGGAGTGATATCGGTAGTTTTGAGTCCTTAGAAACCCAGTGGGATAAAGACTCTTTAGGCAATGCTTCCAAAAATGCTCTGATTGCCAAAGAAAGCAAAAATAATTTTGTGATCGCAGACAAACTTGTAGCCACTATCGGTATCGATGATCTCATTATAGTAGACACCAACGACTCCCTCCTCATCGCCAAAAAAGGTCAATCCCAAAAGATAAAAGACATTATCCACACACTCAAAACCTCCCACCCCCACCTCGCACAAATCCATACAACAGCCTATCGCCCTTGGGGGAATTACACCGTGCTGCTTGAATCTCCAAGCTATAAAATCAAGCAAATCATTGTCAAGCCAAAATCCCGTCTGAGTCTTCAAAAGCACTTCCATCGCAATGAGCATTGGACAATAGTCAGTGGCAGTGCATTGATTACTTTAGGGGACAAAGAGATTTTTCTCAAAGCCAATGAATCTACCTATATTCCGATGGGGCAACTCCACCGCTTGGAAAATCCTGGCAAAATTGATTTGGTGATCATAGAAATTCAAGTGGGTGAATATCTTGGTGAAGATGATATTATCAGAATAGAAGATGATTTCAAAAGATGTTAAAAGATTCAAAAGTCTTAGAACAAACAATCAAGACTCCTAAAATGGCTCTTTTGTGATTTTTGAGCCCAAAGCTTTTTTTGAATCTATGCTAAAATACCCCAAAATATCTAGCCAAAGGAACATCTCATGAAAGTTGCACTCATTACAGGGATCACAGGTCAAGATGGTGCTTATCTGGCTGAGTTCTTGCTGAAAAAAGACTATATTGTCTATGGTCTGAAACGGCGCAGCTCGCTTTTTAACACAGATCGAATCGACCATCTCTATCAAGACCCCCATATCCAAAATCGCAATTTTATCCTCCGTTATGGCGATATGACAGACTCGATGAATCTCACGCATATTATTCAAGAAGTCCAGCCCGATGAAATCTATAATCTTGCAGCTATGAGTCATGTGGGGGTATCCTTTGAAACACCTGAATACACAGCTAATGCCGATGGTATCGGGACACTTCGGATTTTAGAGGCTGTAAGGCTTTTAGGATTAGGAGAGAAAACTAAAATCTATCAGGCTTCAACAAGCGAGCTTTTTGGCAAGGTTCAAGAAATCCCCCAAAAAGAAACCACGCCTTTCTACCCACGCTCCCCTTATGCTTGTGCAAAGCTTTATGCATATTGGATCACTGTGAATTATCGTGAGGCTTATGGGATTTTTGCTAGCAATGGTATTTTATTCAACCACGAAAGTCCGATCCGTGGCGAAACTTTTGTCACCCGAAAAATCACACGCGGGGTCGCTAGTATCGCCCTTGGGCTTCAAGACAAGCTTTATTTAGGCAATCTAGGGGCTAAAAGAGATTGGGGGCATGCCAAAGACTATGTGCGCATGATGTGGTTGATTCTGCAAGCCAAAGAAGCGCAAGATTGGGTGATTGCTACAGGGGTCACCACAGAAGTGCGCGAGTTTGTCAAGATGGCTTTTGAAGAGATAGGCATAGAGATTGCCTTTAGGGGTGAGGGGATTGATGAAAAAGGCTATATCCAAAAATGCCACAACAAAGACTTTCAATTACCCATTGGCAAGGAGGTTATCAGCATAGACCCACGATATTTCCGGCCTACAGAAGTGGATTTGCTCATTGGGGACGCAAGCAAAGCAAGAGAAGAGCTCGGTTGGATCCCGCAATATGACCTCAAAAGCTTGGTAAAAGAAATGATGCAATCTGATTTGGGATTGATGCAAAAAAACAAATACCTCCAAAAAGGTGGCTATGAGATTTTGAGCTACTTTGAATAGCCCATATCTAAAATAGGCAATCTATCATCTACAAACAAGGAAAACAATGGATCATGCATCTAAGATTTTTATCGCAGGACATCTTGGGCTAGTTGGCTCAGCACTTACAAAAACCTTGCAAGATAAGGGCTATCAAAATCTCATCACAAAAACGCACGCCCAGCTTGATTTGAGCGATGGAGCGAGGGTGGAAGAATTTTTTAAAGAACAAGCCCCTGAATATGTATTTTTGAGTGCAGCTAAAGTCGGGGGGATTTACGCAAATAACACTTATCGCGCTGATTTTATCTATCAAAATCTAGCCATACAAAACAATGTCATTTACAACGCCTATCGATACGGGGTCAAAAAGCTTCTATTTCTAGGCTCTAGCTGTATCTATCCTAAAAACGCTCCCCAACCCATCAAAGAATCTTACCTACTCACAAGCGAGCTAGAATACACCAATGAGCCCTATGCAATTGCAAAGATTGCGGGGTTAAAGATGTGTGAGGCGTTCAACTTGCAATATGGCTGTAATTTCATCGCTGTAATGCCCACTAATCTCTATGGTCAAAATGACAATTTCGACCCAGAAACCTCCCATGTTCTGCCTGCTTTGATTGCAAAGTTCCATCAAGCTAAGCTCTCAGGGAGCCCATCTGTGCTGCTATGGGGGAGTGGGGAGCCAAGGCGAGAGTTTCTTTATAGCCTTGATATGGCAGAGGCTTGTGTGTATATTATGGAAAATATTGATTTCAAAGACCTCATCATATCAACCCAAGAGATTAAAAATACCCATATCAATATCGGCTATGGGAGCGATATCAGTATCAAAGAGCTGGCTTTGCTGATTCAAGATATCATTGGCTATGATGGAGAGATTGTCTTTGATACTTCCAAACCTGATGGCACTTATCAAAAACTGCTAGATTCTTCTAAGCTCAATGCGATGGGCTTTAAGCCCAAAACCACACTCAAAGAGGGTATCAAAAAAGTCTATGATTGGTATATCAAAAACAATGAAAAAAAATAATTTTCTCAACAATCTCAACAAACTCCGCTATCTCATCACACGACGCGATAAATTCATATTGATATTTTTGCTCCTAGCAACAATCCTGCTCTCTATCATTGAAACCTTTGGGATTAGCGTGATCATGCCATTTATCACATTTGCTAGCACCCCAAATCTCATACTTGAAAATCGATTTTCAAAATCTATCTATGAATTTTTTGGCTTCCATTCTACCTTGCATTTTATGCTAGTTTTTAGTGCAATTCTCATTGCCTTTTATGTATTCAGAGCATTTTATAATGTCGCTTACACCTATGCGATCAATCGCTTTGCCTTCAGAAAATACCATTATTTTTCTTATAAGCTCTTTTGCAAAAGCGTCGATCTCTCCTATTTAGAATTCACCAACAAAAATACCGACAAAATCCGCAGTGCCATTGTTCAAGAATCCTTCAGCACCTCCCAATCTTTCCAACACCTTTTGATGATTTTTTCAGAAATTTTTACAATTTTTCTTTTGTATATCCTCTTACTCTTAGTTAGTTGGAAAATGACACTTGTATTGAGCGTGATTTTATCCATTAAAGTTTTATTTATCACCAAAGGCATTTCAAAAATTATTCGCAATCAAGGCAATATCCGTGCTCAGATGGAAGAGAGATTTTTTAAAATCCTCTCTAAAACCTTTGGAAATTTCAAAATCATCAAGCTCAAAGGGAGCGAAGATGAAGTCTATAAAAATTTCAATGACACCAACAAAAAAAGAGCTGATGCACAAATCATCTATCAAACACTCAACACTCTCCCTAAAAATATCCTTGAAACCATAGGATTTTCAATACTCATCGGCTGTGTGGCTTATATCCTCTATCGTTACAACGATGCGAGCGCTGTCTTGCCTATCATCTCAATGTATGCGCTAGCCCTTTATCGAATCTTGCCCTCTATCAATAAAATCCTCTCAAGCTATAATGCCATTATCTTTAGCCAAAGATCTCTTGAAATCGTCTATGAACATCTCAACCATCCCACAAAGCCCGAATATGACGCTCCTCTCTCATTTTGCCATAATATCACACTCAACAACATCTCTTTTAGCTACTCACACAAAAAACCTCTCATCAAAAACTTCAGCATCACTATCCACAAAGGCGATAAAATAGCCTTTATTGGGTCTAGTGGAGCGGGAAAATCGACTTTGATTGACTTGATTATTGGGATCTATAGCCCAGATTCAGGAGAAATCTATATCGATGGCACACCACTCACAAGCCAAAACATCAAAACTTGGCGCAAAAAAATAGGCTATATTCCCCAAAATATCTACCTCTTTGATGGCACAATCGCAGAAAACATTGCCTTTGGAAGCAAGATAGATACACAAAGGGTCATTTGGGCAGCCAAAATGGCAAATATTTATGATTTTCTAATCCAAAATGATGGTTTAGACACGCTTGTAGGCGATGGGGGTATCAAACTCAGTGGTGGGCAAAAGCAACGTATTGGGATTGCTCGAGCGATTTATGATGACCCTGAAATCTTGGTGCTTGATGAAGCTACAAGTGCCCTAGATACAGACACAGAATCAAAGATTATGGACGAAATCTATCATATCGCCCATGACAAAACGCTCCTCATCATCGCCCACAGGCTCAGCACCATAGAAAGATGTGGGCGCAAAATCACCATCGAAGCACCCACCCCCTCCTAATCCCTAAACCCAATCAAAAATATCAGAGCTTTCAAACAAGCTAGCCTAGCAGCTAAACTTGCCTAAAAGTCTTAGAAAGCCTTAGAAGGAAAGTTTGCTAAATAGCACTAAGGCATTGGGATAAGGGCGATTTTGATGGGAGAGTGTGACATTAGAGCTCACATATGCCCCACCAATATCCAAGTTAGCATCTTTGCTCTTATAAGCTCGATACATCATCGCTAAAGAGATTTCATTATAAGTCCCCCCAGCATACAAAAGATCGACTTTGAGCCCATGGGCATCATAACCCAAAAACACATAACCCGAATACGCCCCACCTGCTAGGTAGTTTGAAGTCCCCATACCATTGACATATTTTCCATAAAATCTCATTTTATCATTGACTGACCATATCCCAGCCCCATTGCCAATGTTATAATACCCGACCCCTGCCTTGAAGCCTTGATATTTGAGCTCTTCTTCGATGAGGACAAAGTAAGTATTATTTTTAATATCCCCACCTGTGTGGATACCTAGTGCCACATTTCTAGCAGCTGTATTTTGAAACATAAACTTCAGTGTTGTTGTAGTTTTAATGCTTTGGTTTGCATAGCTATACCCACCATTAAAGCCTGCTTGCAATAGCCCATTATTCCCATAGCGGCCATTAGCCAAAACGACATTGGTATCATAGAGAATAAAAGGGTCTATGTTAAATCCTGCTTGCTTGAACCCCACCCCAAGAGAGAGCACCTCCCCGCCGATCGTCTTTTCTTTGATAGAGGGATTATAGGTCTTTAGCCAGCTAAGCTCTGAGCCATACCTCCCTAGCTGCTTGCCAAGCCCTAGCTTAGAGTCCATCACCACGCCCCACACATCAAAAAAGCTATTTGTATAGCGGATAGCCCCACCTTGAAGAGGTCCAGCAATCCAATCTGAGCCAATAAATGCGTCCGACATAAAGCGTCCCAATGCGAACTTAAACCCTCCGTTGTTATAGCGCACATACAGATCAGAAAAATCACCCATATCGGTGTAATAAGATTTAGAATATGCCTTAGAACTCTGCATTACGGGGAGTGCTGCTGCTACACCTGCGCCTGTATTCCAGCCATAGCCCATATCCCAATTCACGCCAACTCTTGATTGCAAACCAGCATAAGAACTTTGTGCGTTAGAATTGGCTGCTTGTGTATTGCTCAAACCTTGATTATAAAATCCAGCCAACCAACCAAATTGTTTCAACTCCATCGCACTCCCCAAGCTATAGCTCGCTGCGAGTGCCAACACTATGGAACCAAAATATTTTCTTCTCATTGAATTGCTCCTTTTTGTTTTATCTCAAGCAAACTATATATTACAAGCAATCAAAAAGAAAAAAATAGACTTAAGTCAAGAGAGGGACAGCCACCATCAAGATGGCCATCAAATCAAAAATGAGTAATCAGAAGAATCGGAGGAAAAAAGAGGTTTAAAAAGATAATTTTGCAAACACAACAGCATTATTTTGCTGGTATGCCTTGCTTTGGAAGCCATTGCTCACATAGCCACCACCTATTTGGAATCCCAAATCATCTTTTTGGAAAATATTCCAAGCAATGATGGCTGAAAATTCTTTATAATCACCATCAGCATAGAGCAAGTCAAAATTAAACTCTTCGCTCTCTAGCCCAGCAAACGCATACCAACTGCTTTGCGCCCGACCAAAATAATAATGATCGTATGCCCCACTCAAATATCTCCAACCATAAAAGCGACTTCTGTCATTGAGTGTATAAAGCCCATTATTCCCGCCCACACTATACCAACCAGCGCCAACTTTAATCATATTTTTGAATCGCAATTCCTCTTCAAGCCAGAGCAAAGTTGTGTCATCTTTATTGACATCAATGATATTTTGCCACAAAAATCTGAGTGATGTGATGGATTTGATTGCGCGATCATTACCAAATTCTAACGCAAATTTACTCCCAGCTTGCAGCATTGGGTGATTGCCTACATAAACACCATCAAGCCCATAATCCCCACCGAGCCAATAATGCACAAAAGGATTGATTTTCAAAAAATCTAAATCAATATCAATCCCTCCGGCAAATAGATCCCGATCGCCCACATTGAAGCGATTGAAGCTAGAGTGATAGCGATTGAAACGGCTGAGCTCTGAACCAAAGCGATTGGGCTGATAGCCAAAAGTTGTTGCGTCATTGACCCAAGTAGCCCACGCTCCAAAATACTTTGTATCCCATTTAGCTCCCACGCCCTGAGTATGCCCCACGATCCAATCAGAACCCAAAAAGTCATTATCAAAGCGCCCCACAGCAATCTGAATATCACTATCATATTTGATGTATAAATCAGAGAGATCAGCATAATCAGTTGTATACATTCTTTGTGCATAGTTATCACCACTAGGACTATCAATCTTTTGAGGCGATCCATACACAGGGAAAGCTCCCCAACCTGCTATACCAATATGCAGATCACCAAACCCAGCATCTACGCCGATTTGGGCACTGACCCCAGCATAATCAGCTTTTTTAGTTTTATCATCTTTGTAATCATGCATTCCATTGGCTACTCCCAATCCCTTGCTATAAAAGCCTCCCAAATGCCCAAAAAAATCAAAATCAGCCGCAGAGACACTGCTCAAAAAAGCTCCTGCTAGTATGATGGAGGGAGCAATTCTACTTTTCATTGTGTTTCCTTAGTATGTTTTAGTATATTTTATAATCACGATAGTCAAATACATTTGTCATATCGACCAAAATCAACCTTTTTGAATCAATAAGAAAACTTGCCAAAAAATACCAATGAGCTATTGCCTATGCTATTGGGTGCTTTTGATGAAATCGAATAGACATAACCCCCACCAGCATTGAATTTCATATTGCGGTATTGCCAGACTTTATAATCTGCCATCAAAGAATATTCTTGATAATTCCCAAAAGCTACCATCGCATCAACTTTCACGCGATTGGTTTCTAAACCACCAGAAAAATACCCTGTCACAGTGGCGTTAGCAAAATACACTGCAGGCACACCCGGAGAGTTGATCCCTCTGCCATAAAATTTACTGCGATCACTAAAAGTCCAGATAGAGCCCTTTTTGTCTGCTCCAGGGACAGCATAAAAACCGAGTCCAAAATTAAATATCTTATGTTTGAAAGTCTGATCGATCCAGATCAATCCAGCCGCATCATCGCCAGAAACTCCATCTGTATCACCATATTGAAACATACCACGCAAAAGTGTGATAGACTTAAATGACCCCCCTATATCAGTCGCATACCCTGCTTTAGCCCCAACTTGCACCAATACGCCTTTTGTGGGCGTGGGGAGTTGTGTGTCTATGAGCACAAAAGGTGAGATACGAAATCCCTTGTAGGTATAATCCACACCCCCTGCAATCACCTCTCCACCGACAAAAGCCTTTTTAGAGCTGGGATTATAGGCTGAGAGTGCATTGAGATCTGTAGCAATCCGATCCCCTTGCTGCCCATTGTATTGATACCCATTATAGAGCATCGAATCCATAAAAATCCCCCAATAATTCATCTTTCTGTCATTGATTTTAACAGACGCACCTTGCACATTTCCAGCAATCCAATCAAACTCAACAAAGTTAGTATTGAACCTCCCAAGGGCAAATTTAAGCCTCTGTGTATCGTATTTCACATACGCATCAGAAATATCTCCCGTGCTCGCATAAGGAGCATTGTCATCTTTATGACTAAACACACTCCAAGCCCCGATAGCTCCAAGCCCTAAGCTCCAATTATTATCCAGCATAAAGTTTGCCCCTGCCCTTGCATTGAGCCCGATATAACTATGTGGCAATGATTCAATGCCTTGATTATAAAGCACACCCAAATAACCAAAAGGATCCACGGTGACATCAAGGGCTTGTGCAGGATTAGCCCCCCATAGACCAAAAGAAAGAATAGAACCCAAAAATATTTTTTTCATAATACCCCTTTAGAAGTTGTGAGATTTGTAAATCGTATTATAACCTAAATGCACTCAAAAGCTATACTGGACAAAGCCTCGCCCCATCAAATATTGGCTTGTCCCGCTAAAATACCCCCTTGCAGTCGTTGGATTTGACATACCCAAAAGACCAAAGCCGATTTCAACGCCTTTTTGAGGACTGAAATTAATCCTTGCTTCCCAGTTTAAGATGTTTTGATTGTTGATAAAAGTCCCTCGAAACGCCCCATACATAGAAAAATATTGACTCAACTCCAAAGAAGCAAAGCCATAAGCAGTCACAGCATCGCCATAAAACATACCCACGGTGCGCTCAAATCTCGTATGCTGCCCAAACGCATCAATCCGATTGGCCCCCTCGCCTCCCCCGACTGAAACAATCCCAAGCCCACCTTCTATCCCCTCCCACCCTAGCAAGCCCTCAGCCCATACCACTCCACTGCTGCTTGAGTTACCATAATATTTGCTATCAGCCACATAAGAGAGCAAGTGGATATGGCTATCAAAATATAGCCCTGATTTTAAGGGCAAATGCAGCTCGACTTTAATACCGGGCGAAACAAAAACACCAGGGGCAAGATAAAGATAAGGTTTGATTTTCACAGGAGCATTGGGGATTTGGATATCAGCCCTAAAGAGCAAAGCCCCTGCTCCATAAAACATTTTCCTAAAATCGCTCAAATAATAATTAGTCACCCAAGCATTCCGCAGAGCCCACACAAAAGACAAAGAAATATTATCTAGCTTGTTATAAGACACGCTAAGCCCCTCGCTATCGTGTGTTATCCACTCTTCATCGATACGATAACGTCCCAAGGTCATCTGGAATTTTTCATATTCATTATAAAAATCTGCATACAAATGAGAAAAGACAAACAGCTCTTGTGCGCGCTTGAAATCCCCTTGAGTGCCCTCATAAATCTTAGGCACAAGCCAAGCTTTTGCACCGATTTTATAGCCCATAAAACGTGCACTCCCATAAGAGAGGGCCATATTCAAATCACCATATGTGGGGTCTTGTTTGGTTGCTTGCTGGAAAAATGCACCGATATGCCCATTGATGACGCCTTTCATCAATGCTTCCTCAGGAGTCCTAGCACCAGCAGCAAAAACAATGCCCCCCAACAAACAACACACAATGAACTTCCTGAGCATCCATGTCCTTTCAATGCATTATGGTAATGGTCTATCCACTTCTAAAATCTATGCTAGCAAAAAAAATTCCAAAATCAAACCCACCCCCACACATCAAATATTTTATAAATAAAGTTGATTGACTTATACTAAACTTTTATGATATAATAAAACTAAAAATTAAGCCATTTTGGGAGTGTTTTATGAGCAAAAGTTTATACAAAACTCTTGATGTCAGTGAAAATGCCACAGCTGAAGAAATCAAAAAATCTTACAGAAAATTAGCAAGAAAATACCACCCTGATATCAACAAAGACAAAGAAGCTGAAGAAAAATTCAAAGAAATCAATGCTGCTTATGAGATTTTGAGCGATGAGAAAAAACGGGCGCAATACGATCAGTTTGGCGATAATATGTTCGGAGGGCAGAATTTTAGCGACTTTGCCCGCTCTCAAGGGGGAGCAGGTATCAATCTTGATGATATACTCTCTCAGATCTTTGGTAATGCAGGGGGTTTTGGAGCAGGGGCGAATCATTTTAGCTTTGGCGGGGGGTTTGGCTTTGAGCCAGATTTGGATATCCGCGCAAATCTCACAATCCCCTTTGTGAGTGCTGTGCTAGGGGATAAACACCATATCAATATCCAAAACAACAGCTTTGATATCAAAATCCCTGCGGGAATCTGTGAGGGAGAAACGATTCGTGTGCGCGGAAAAGGCAAGGCCGGCAGAAATGGCAATGGGGATTTGCTACTCAAAATCTCTATCGCACCTGATGATACATACACAAGAGAAAATGATGACTTGATTAAAACCTTTGACTTGCCACTCAAAACTGCGCTTTTTGGAGGCAAAATCACCATACCCACGCTCTATAAAGAAGTGCAGCTCAAAATCCCTGCTAATACAAAAAACAACCAAAAATTTCGTATCAAAGAACTTGGGGTCAAAAACAGAAAAACAGGGCATATGGGGGATTTGTATCTGCGAGCAAATATCATCTTGCCCCATACAGACACCCTGCCTGAAGAGCTGAAAAAAGCCCTAGAAGACCAACTGCCATAACTCCAACACCAAAAGGACAAAACAATGTATAGCTATGATGAACCTGTATATCTCATCAGTGTAGTCGCAAAGATACTTGAAATCCACCCCCAAACACTCAGACAATATGAAAAGGAGGGCTTGATTGAGCCCGGTAGGACAGATGGCAAAATGCGGCTATATTCCCAAAGGGATATTGACAAAATCAAAACAATCCTTCGCCTCACACGCGATATGGGAGTCAATCTCGCTGGGGTCGATATTATCTTGCGTCTAAAAGAAAAGCTTGATGAATTAGACACGCTCAATGAAGAACTGCGCTCCAATCTACAAAAAAAGTCCCACACTTCTAGCACAGGAGTGAGTGTCAAAAAGAGCTCTTATGAACTGATTGTGTTCAAAAAATTCAAATAATCTTGCTTGTTTGATGCATTTTGATAAAAATTGATGAAAAATAATGAAAAATCTTGCCAATCTTTTGCGCCCTAAGACCTTAGAAGACTTCATCGGGCAAAAGCATATCATAGGCCCTGATTCTCCTTTGATACAAGTCATAGCACAAGGGAGTTTCCCGCACGCATTTTTCTATGGCCCTGCTGGGAGTGGGAAAACGACCTTAGCTAGGCTCATCGCCCAGCAGCTCCAAAACCCCTTTTTAGCCTTCAATGCCACGCATTTCAAGCTCGAAGATCTCCGATTAGCCCTCAAGCCATACCAAAACACGCTCATCAAGCCGATTGTATTCATCGATGAAATCCATCGTTTGAGTAAAACCCAGCAAGAGTTTTTACTCCCCATTATGGAAGACCAAACAGCCATTATTTTAGGGGCTAGCACCCAAAATCCCTTTTATACCCTCACAGGTGCGATCCGATCACGGGCTTTGCTCTTTGAATTTTTGCCCTTGAGTTTTCAAGAGCTTGAAACTATCTTGCAAAAAGCCCTTAAACTCTATCCTTGCGAGCTTTGTGATGACGCAAGAAAATATCTGATCACCTCAAGTGGTGGTGATGGGCGTGCTATGCTTAATCTCTTAGATATCGCCTCACACAGCCAAGACACTCCCATAGAACTCCGCACACTCCAAGCCCTACGCCCTGTAAGCCTTAATGATGGGAGTAGCGATGATGACACACATTACAATCTCATCAGCGCTATGATCAAATCAATCCGCGGGAGCGATGAAAATGCTGCTGTGTATTATCTGGCTCGTTTGATTTGTGCGGGCGAAAACCCAGAATTTATCGCTAGGCGCCTTGTGATTTTAGCGAGTGAAGACATTGGCAATGCCAACCCCAATGCACTCAATCTCGCCACTTCTACAATGCTCTCTGTTGCTAAAATCGGCTACCCTGAAGCTAGGATTATCCTCTCTCAATGCGTGATTTATCTGGCTTGCTCGCCCAAGTCAAACACTGCTTATCAAGCCATCAATGCTGCTATAGACTCTATCCATCAAGGCGAAATCTTAAATATCCCACCCCATCTCCTCCCCCACTCCAAAGACTATCTCTATCCGCACGATTTTGGAGGGTGGGTGCGACAAAAATACCTCCAAAAACCCCTTACCTTCATCACGCACTCACACAAAGCATTTGAAAAGACCTTGTATGAATGGCTCCAAAAAATCAAAGGAGGCAAAGGGGGCAAATGAGATTTTGCAGATATTTGCCCTTGCTTTTGTGTGTATGGGGTCTTTGGGGGCAAAACCTAGACATCGATACAACAAAAGATGGCTGGCAGCTAGAACTCAAACGGATTTCGCTCAATTTTTCTTCGACTTCACTCAAAAACCAAAACCTCTATAGTAGTTTCTCCAACAGCCGTATCCGAGGCACTTCTCAGATTGTTACACAAACCTTTGGGGAGTTTGATGCTAACTTTTATGCTAAAAATTTTGTCATATTCAACTCCTTGCTTGCAGAATACGGCAGAAATATCATCAGCCCTCAAAAAGGGGGCAAAATCGACAACAAAACCTTAGACAGAATCCTTTTATCCACAGATTACACACAAAGGATTTGGAAGTTTGAAAGTTTAGGGGGCTTTGAGCTAGGGCCTTATGCCCAATTGAGCTATCGCACAGAATTTACCCCACAACCAGGGCTCAATCGGATAAAAATCTTGCGCTTTAGCTCGGGGTTTAAAATCTTTGAGGGCAAATATGTCAAAAATCTCTATGCCAATCTTTTTGGCGAAGAAGACTTCACCTATGCCAAATTCGCAGAGAGCCTTGGTGTGCAGATGGGCTTTGATATCGAGCAAAAAGTCCGCGAGGGGGTGGATTTCACTTATCATATGGATTTCAAAAACTACCTCCTCAACAACTACCCTCCCTCCCATAACCCACAATATGAGCTAGAATTTGAAGCGCGCATGAATACGAATTTATATAAAAATTTCTCCATCTCACCTTTTGTGAGTTTTTATATGCTCAAAGGTCGGTATTTCAAGGAAATCGGAACAAATATCTTTATTGGCGTTTCGATCTCTTATAATCAGATTTTTGTCAATGCTTCGCAAAAATAAAGGGATTTTTAAACCAAACTTGCTAAAATCAATGCCAACTAAATAACAAAACGGGAGTGGTTATGCAGACTCAAATGGGGCAGACTCAAACAGGGCAGATACAAACAGGCAGGGTTTGGAAATTTGGTAAAAATATCGACACAGATATTATCATCGCAGCAAGATACCTCAACACTAGCGATGGCAAAGAACTTGCAAAGCACATTATGGAAGATTTTAGAAGTGGCTTTGCTGGGTTGGTGGCTGCGGGAGATTTTATCGTTGCTGGGGAAAACTTTGGCTGTGGGAGTAGCAGAGAACACGCACCTTTAGCGCTCAAAGAAGCAGGGATTGGGGCTGTGCTAGCTCCCTCTTTTGCTCGGATCTTTTATCGCAATGCCTTCAACACAGGTCTGCTAATCTTAGAGGTCGCTCAAAGCGATATTGACGCTATTGCTGAGGGCGATACACTCACGATTGATTTGCTTGAGGGCAAGATCTATAACCGCACGCAAAATACCACCTATGCCTATGCTAAAATCCCACCTTTTATGCTTGAACTCCTCCATTGCGGGGGATTGATGCCCTATGCGCAAAAGCAAATCAAAGAGCAAAAAGGACAGAAATGAAAACCTATCACATAGCCCTTATCAAAGGAGATGGTATCGGCCCTGAAGTGATCACACAAGCCCAAAAAGTATTAGACAAAGCAGGGCAAATCTATGGTTTTGAGGTCGTTTATGATGAATTCTTGATGGGAGGGTGCGCATATGATACACACAAAACTCCCTTGCCTGAAGCAACGATTCGCGGGTGTCTGCAAGCTGATGCGACGCTTTTTGGGGCGATTGGAGGAGCAAAATGGGACCATTTACCCAGAGAATTGCGTCCTGAAAGCGGGCTTTTAGCCTTGAGAAAAGCGCTAGAGGTCTTTGCTAATATCCGTCCAGCCATCGTATTTGACGCACTCAAACTTGCAAGCACACTCAAACCAGAGGTGGTCTGTGGTGTGGATTTGGTCGTAATCAGAGAGCTTGTCGGGGGGATTTATTTTGGAGAGCCTCGGGGCAAAGAAGCTGATTGTGCCTACAATACCATGCGCTACACCCCTAAAGAAATTGAGAGGATTGCTAAAGTGGGCTTTGAATTTGCCACAAAACGGAGAAAAAAACTCTGCTCGATTGACAAGGCAAATGTTTTAGAGGTCAGTGAGCTTTGGCGTGAAGTTGTCACTCAAATCTCAAAGCAATACCCTGATGTCGAGCTTTCCCACCAATATGTCGATAATGCGAGTATGCAGCTCATCAAAGACCCCAAGCAATTTGATGTGATTTTGACAAGCAATCTTTTTGGAGATATTTTGAGCGATGAAGCCAGTATGCTGACAGGCTCTATCGGTCTTTTGCCCTCTGGAAGTATCGGCGAGAGGGCTGCACTCTATGAGCCCATACACGGATCAGCCCCTGATATCGCAGGGCAAGGGATCGCTAACCCAATAGCAGCCATCTTGAGCGCTGCGATGATGCTCCAGCACACACTCCATAATACCCAAGCTGCGCAAGCGATTTGGCAGGCTGTGAGCCGCACCCTCCAAAAGGGCTATCGCACCAAAGATATCAGTGCCTTTGATGCCAAAGAAATTTGCAACACCCATCAAATGGGAGATTTGATAGCAAAACATTTGGAGCAAGTCTAAAATGAGCTTTAAAACCATCACACTCGCAAGTATCTATGAATTACAAGGCTTCAAAGAAGAAGCCCTAGAAATCTATAAAAATATCTTAAAAACCAACCCCGAGCACCCAGAAGCCCAAAGCGGATACCAACGCTTGAGTCAAAAAAACAAAGACTCACAATGCACCAACACAGCAATGCGGGATCTCTTTATCTCTGCGAGCACTCCAGAAGAATTCCAAACAATCGAAAGGTATTTGATGCGATGGAACTAAAAGATATGATCCTCCAAACTCTCACAGAAATCCAAGAATCCCCCTACCCCCAAAGCCCAAAAGAGCACGCAAGAGAAGCACACAATACGCACATACACAATCAACAAGATACAAGAGAAAATCAAGCAAAAGGACAAAATCAAGAGAGAGGGCAAAATCAAAAAATAGAGCAAGATGTATGCAAACAAACAAGCCCCACACCCCCCAAAACGCATAGCACAAAAGCCGAGCTTGACTTCCTCTATGCCCTCAAAGAAAAGACTCTTGTCCTCTTTGAAGGTCTGCAATCCCCGCAAGCCAAAGACTTGAGTGCAAAACTTGATTTAGTCATCAACTATCTGCAATACCAACTCTCCATCATCGACCAAAAGCTAGAAGAATAGCCCAAGACCCCCTCCAAGACCCCATAAAGAGGGACTTAGAATTTATTCTGCCTGATTTGGTCTAAAATATACATTGAATTTATAATTTTTATAGTATCATTATCCGACAGATATTTCCTAAGACTAAGGTAAAAAATGCTAGAAGTATTGATGATAGAAGATGATATAGAGCTCGCAGAGATTTTGAGCGAATACCTCAGAGGGCACGATATTAATGTCACTAACTACGATGAACCCTACACAGGTATGAGTGCTGTAGCCACGCAATATTATGATCTTTTGCTACTAGATCTAACGCTCCCTAATCTCGATGGTCTTGAAGTCTGCAAGCGAGTGGCCAAGCAAAAAAATATCCCTATCATCATCTCTTCAGCTAGAAGCGACCTTGATGACAAAGTCAGAGCGCTTGAATATGGCGCTGATGATTATATCCCCAAGCCCTATGACCCTAAAGAACTCCTAGCAAGGATCCAATCTCTCCTCAGGCGATACAACAAAAAAGGCGGCAAAAATGAAGAAAAAGACAAAAGCTCTATTTTCAAAATAGACAAAGACAGCCGTGAAGTTTATTTCAAAGATAAAAAGCTCGAACTCACACGTGCTGAATATGAGATCCTCACACTCCTCATCAGCAAAAAGGGTCATGTATTTTCACGAGAAGCTATCGCCATTGAATCTGAATCCATCAATCCTGAAAGCTCCAATAAAAGCATTGATGTTATCATCGGGCGATTGCGCGCTAAAATCGAAGAAGATCCC
Organism: Helicobacter sp. 12S02634-8; assembly: GCF_002272865.1. Lineage (GTDB taxonomy): Bacteria > Campylobacterota > Campylobacteria > Campylobacterales > Helicobacteraceae > Helicobacter_J. The sequence goes on from NZ_MLAP01000008.1 coordinate 65,721, forward strand.
AAAAAACCAAAATATATCATTTCTGTTCGAGGTGTAGGCTATAAACTAGAATCCTAAAGCCCGCACAATGAGAACTTCTATATTTTTTAAGATCACAATCTTATTTTTATTTGCTCTCTTTAGCTTTTTTGCCTTTTCTTTTTATTTCATCAAAACCCAGATTGAATACGAAGCCAACCAATCTGAAATCAAATACAAGCAATTCACCACCACAATCAACCAAATCATAGCCCACAATGGCAACATCGAAATCATAGAAAAATACCTCAAAGAACTAGGCTTTGAAATCGCCCCAGAAGCTGACATCAAAGAAGCCTTGCTGAATTACAACAAACTCCCCATCGGTTTCAATGGTCTTTTAGCCAAGACCGTTAAAATCAATAATGAAATCTTTATCCTCCTAGAAACGCGCAATAAAGCCACCTTGTATAAAGACACCTTCAAAACCTCTTACCAAAACTACTATCTCATCACATTTGCGGGGATTTTGCTACTCATATTTTTATTTACCCTAGTGATCAAAAGCCTCCTCCCGCTCAAAAGACTCCGCCAGCAAATCCGATATTTCTCCAATGGCAAGCTCAATATCAATTGCAAAATCGATCAACAAGATGAAATCGGTGAGCTCGCTAATGAATTCAACAACGCCATCAAAAAAATTGCTGCGCTCAATGAATCTAGAAGCCTATTCCTCAGGTCTATCATGCATGAGCTCAAAACCCCTATCACCAAGGGCAGAATCACAGCTGAAATGATCGAAAATCCCCTGCAAAAAGAGCGTCTGACCTCAGCTTTTGAAAGACTCAACACCCTTATCAATGAATTTGCCAAAATCGAGCAGCTCACTTCACAAAGCTACAAAATCAACAAAAGGGAATTTTTGGTTGATGAACTCATCGAACAAACAAAAAAAATGCTCCTTATCGATAAAATGAGTGTGGATCCTATCGTGCTTTTATCGCCCAATGACCTCATCAAAGCTGATTTTGACCTCTTTGCAATGGCTGTCAAAAACCTCTTAGACAATGCGATCAAATATGGTCTTGATGGCAAAGTCCTCATCAATACAGACAAATACAGCCTCATCATTGCCAACAAAGGCAACCCCTTGAAAATGCAATTCAAAGAATATTTCAAGCCTTATTTCAAAGACTCTACAAAAGCCAATTCTCAAGGCTTTGGGCTTGGAATGTATATCATCAAAAATACCCTAGACGCCCAAGGCTTCAATATCACCTATGAACACAAAGATGGCACCAACTATTTCATTATCCACGGCTGCATTGTCGAGAACTTCTGTATCGTCCCCAAAAAGGACAAAAAACTATGAGAACTCTTGTGGTATTATGGCTTTATTGTTTCCCTTATGGGATAATATCCAAGCACAAAAGGGGTCAGGTATGAAAGATATGGAAGATTGGAACGAGAAATGTGCCATCGTGGGTGTCTATAATGTCCCTAATGCCTCTATACTGAGTTATTATGCACTCTTTGCAATGCAGCACAGAGGGCAAGAAGCTAGCGGTATCAGTGCCTCTAATGGCAAAAAGATTGCCACACACAAACAGATGGGTTTGGTGACAAAAGTCTTTGATGCCCCCACACTCAAAAAACTCCAAGGGAATTCAAGTATCGGACACAATCGCTATTCTACTGCAGGCGAAGACTCTATAGATGAGTGCCAGCCTATCTTTGCGAGGTATAGTCTAGGCGAGATGGCGCTAGCCCATAATGGCAATCTCACCAACGCCAAAGAAGTCCGCACAAGGCTGATTGAAGATGGTGCGATTTTCCAAAGCCACCTAGACACTGAAAACATTATCCACCTCATCGCCAAAAGCCCTAAAAAAAGCCTTACAAATCGCATTGTTGATGCGCTAGAACAAATACAAGGGGCTTATGCGTTGGTATTTTTATCTCGGACAAAAATGTTTGCTGTGCGGGATCGGTATGGTCTGCGGCCTTTGAGCTTGGGGCAAATCACAAACCCCGATGGGAGTATGGGCTATATTGTAGCGAGTGAAACCTGTGCTTTTGACTTGATTGGAGCTACATATATCCGCGATTTAGCCCCTGGTGAAATGCTAGTCTTTGAGGGGGCTTATTCCCAGCATAACACCACGCCAAAATCTCTGCAAATATTCACTCCACAGCCTAAATTCTGTATCTTTGAGTATGTCTATTTTGCTCGCCCTGATAGCAAAGTATTTGGAAAAAATGTCTATGAAATTCGCAAGCAAATGGGTATAGAACTTGCCAAAGAGCATAAAATCCAAGCTGATATGGTGATCCCTGTCCCTGATAGTGGCGTAGCTGCTGCGATTGGGTATTCTAGAGAGAGTGGGATACCTTTTGAGCTAGGTATTATCCGCAACCACTATGTCGGCAGGACTTTTATCGAGCCCACCCAGAGTGCGCGCGAGCTAAAAGTCAAGCTCAAGCTCAACCCCATAGCAGCAATCATTGCAGGCAAAGAAATCATTATCATCGATGATTCCATTGTCCGCGGCACTACAAGCAAGCAAATCATCAAAATCTTAAGGCAAGCAGGGGCTAAAAAAATCCATCTTTTCATCAGCTCCCCCCCTACCATATCCCCTTGTTATTATGGCGTTGATACGCCCGATGTTTCAGAACTCATTTGTGCTAATCACTCTTTAGAAGAAGTTAGAGATTTTATCGGGGCTGATTCGCTCGCATTTCTCTCCCTCTCAGGACTCCAAAAGAGTATCCATCACGATGATGACAACCATCAGGGCTTTTGTCAAGCTTGCTTTGATGGCAACTACATCATAACATAGGAATCAATTTTGAAAAAAATACTTACGATTGGAAGATATTTTAAATCGCGTTTTGGTCAAAGGGTGCGAAAAATCCCTATTTCATTACAAGGCTTCACCTGCCCCAATATCGATGGCACCGTAGCAAAAGGGGGCTGTATCTACTGCAGAAATGAAAGCTTCTCTCCGAGTATTGTCAAAATCTCAGATCTCAAAACCCCCGTAGAGATGAATTTTAAAATCAAAGAAAACCCTATCTTAGAAAATCAAGTCGCCCAACTCAAAGCACAATTCAAATGGCACGCACAATTCCATAAAGACAAATTTGCTATCCATAAATATATGGTCTATTTCCAGTCTTATACCAACACATATGCCCCCTTTGACACGCTCAAGCGACTCTATCAAGAAGCCCTAGCCCTCCCAAATGTCATCGGACTGAGTATCGGGACGCGCGTAGATTGCGTGAGCGAGGAGGTGCTTGATTTGCTAGCAAGCTATGTGCAAAAGGGCAAGGAAATATGGCTAGAATATGGTATCCAATCTGTATATGATGAAACTCTCAAAATCACCAACCGAGGACATACCACTGAGGGCATACCTGAACTTTTTGCCAAAAGCCGCCAAAGAGGTATCAAAGTCTGCGCACATCTCATCTATGGACTACCCAAAGAAACCCCTGAAATGATGCTCCACTCTCTAAAAACTACGCTTGATTGGGGGATTGATGGACTCAAAATCCACCCTCTTTATGTTGTGGAGGGCACATACCTAGAAAAGCTCTATCTATCGGGCAACTACACGCCCATTGAATTGGCTGATTATGCCCAACTCATTGTCAAATCCCTCCAGATAATTCCCTCAAATGTCGTTGTCCAAAGAGTGAGCGCAGGGGCACATGATACAACCTTGCTCGCTCCTAAATGGTGCTTTGACAAAAATATCCAAATGCGTTATTTGCGCGATCAGCTCAAAAGTGCTGGGATTGAATATTAATTTTAAGGAGTGAAAATGTTTAGAAGACTGCGTCGTTTGCGCCTCAAACCCAACTTAAGAGAGCTTGTCAGAGAAACCCGACTGGATATAAATGATTTTATCTATCCGCTATTTATCGTTGAGGGCGATGGTATCCAAAATGAAATTACTTCAATGCCCGGTGTGTATCAAATGAGTATCGATAAAATCCTCTGTGAGTGCCAAGTGCTTAAAAATCTTGGGATTTATCATATCTTGCTTTTTGGAATCCCATCACATAAAGACGCCTGCGGGAGTGAGGCTTTGAGCGATCAAGGGATCATCGCCAAAAGTATTAGGGCTATCAAGGCAAAGCACCCTGAAATGACTATCACAGCAGATTTGTGCTTTTGTGAATACACAGACCACGGGCATTGTGGTATCATCGACCCTGTATTGCATAGCGTTGATAATGATGCGACCTTAGAGATACTCGCCCAACAAGCGATTGTTTTATGCAAAAGTGGTGCTGATGTCATCGCGCCTAGCACAATGATGGATGGCATGGTCGTAACCATCAGAACCCAGCTCGATCGCGCAGGATTTAGCCATATCCCTATCATGAGCTATTCGACTAAGTTTGCTAGCGCTTATTATGGACCTTTCAGAGAAGTTGCACAATCCACTCCGAGCTTTGGCGATCGAAGAAGCTACCAAGAAGACCCCGCTAATCGCAGAGAGGCCATACTTGAGAGTCTTAATGATGAAGCAGAGGGGGCAGATATTTTGATGGTCAAGCCCGCTTTGGCTTATCTGGATATTGTGCGGGATATCCGTGAGCAAACGCTCCTCCCTCTTGCTGTTTATAATGTCAGTGGAGAATACGCAATGCTCAAAGCAGCCCAAAAAGCTGGCATTATCGATTATGAAAAAGTAATGCTAGAAACAATGATAGCTTTCAAGCGCTCAGGGGCAGATATCATCATCAGTTACCACGCCAAAGAAGTTGCCACGCTATTGCAAGGCAAATAAAAACGCATATGAAAAGCCATAATAAAAGCTGTTAAAGCCCTTATTGATGGCAATATTTTTGTATAAATCTGAGCTATAAAACCCTTGAGAAAAAAATGGCACACCCATTGTAAGCTCCAAGCGATGTTTGGAATCAATCGTCATATTCACGCCCAAAATCGCTAATAGCTGATGGATCAAAATATGCTCGCTCTTTTTTGTGTGATAAGAATTCATATAGCTTGCACCCACAAAAGCTCCAAAATTAAATCGCTCCCCACAATAATAATTGAATAAATAATCAGCTTCAGTCTTGACCCCAACACCTGAATACAAAACAAATTGATTGCGCTTATCAAGCAAACGCATATTCATATATCCCACGCCAATACTCACACGCACACCATTTCTACGACTCAAAAAATATTCTAATCCCAGCTTCCCTCCGATATAACCCTCATAGCCATAAAATTCATTATTTTCTCGCTCTAATTTCCCTTTGGTCAATCTTGACCGATAGACACTATCAGTATTTTGCGTATCCACCCCAACAAGAAGCTTGAGCCCATCAGCAGATACAAAGTTATGCATAACAATAACAAGTATCATTATAGATAAAATATTTTTCACACCAACCATCAATACCTCTAAATATATACACATCTATATCCAAGGCATTATAACAAAAAGCCCTCAAAATATAAAGCCTCTGCTTGTCTAGTATCTCCGATACTCTTTTGGCTCTATCAGCATTTTTTTGTGCCATTGCTCCCATAACGGGCTTCTTGCACCTCGATAAAAAATTCTTTTCGGGTTTTGGGGATCTTATCAGGGTGGTTTTTAGCCATATGCTCTAAATATCTATCATAGCTAGGCAATCCCACCAATAGATGCCAAAATCGCTCTTGGCGTCTATAAAAATAAGTGACCTTACCCCAAACACCCATTACCAAACCCCCTAAATCCTAACAGACCCTAAAGGCGGGGAAATGCGATGGGACTGCCAATGCCCCCACGCAATCCTGATACAAGCAAACACCACCAACAAAGTCACTAGCATAAAAAACACGCACAAAATCGCATTGATGATATTGCTTCGGATAGAGTTCTTTGCTAGAGTGAGGGCTGTTGGGTCGGTGATAGTTTCTAGTTTAGCGCTCAAAATCTGTGCTGTTGCAATATGGCTGATACTATCTGCGATTTTATCCCCACTAGCAGGCAAGACTTTTTGGATACCTCCATAAAATGTCGCAACAAGGACAAACGCCGCAGGCAAGGCAGAAACCCATACATAACGCCCCTTACCCATCTTGATTAAAATCGCTGTCACCAAAAGCAGTGCCATAGCTGCTAGCATTTGATTACTCACGCCAAAAAGCGACCAGAGTGAATAGATCCCGCCTTTAGGGTCAATCGCCCCTTGATAGAGGAAATACCCCCAACCTGCCACACAAATAGCTGTCGCGATGATACCTGCAGTATATGAATGCGTGTTTGCTAATGGCTTATAGACATTACCCAAAATATCTTGGACCATGAAACGGCAAGTGCGTGTGCCTGCATCAACAGCTGTGAGGATAAAAAGCGCTTCAAATAAAATCGCAAAATGATACCAAAACGCCATCATCTCAGGACCGCCAATAATCTGATGGATAATCAAAGCCAGCCCGATAGCAAAGGTCGGCGCACCACCTGTGCGGCTCAAAATCGTTTCTTCGCCAATGTTATGTGTGAGTGTTTGGATCTCTTCTGGACTGATAGTAAAGCCCCAAGAGCTGATGGTATGGGCTACTTGAACGATATCTGTGCCAATCGTGATGGCTGGAGAGTTGATAGCAAAATATAGCCCTGGGTGCAAGATAGAGGCTGCAATGAGTGCCATAATCGCCACTGCTGATTCCATAATCATTGAGCCATAGCCAACCATACGCGCATGTGATTCCTTCTCGATCATCTTAGGTGTAGTGCCAGAGGAAATGAGCGCATGGAAACCACTGATAGCCCCACAAGCGATTGTGATGAATAAAAAAGGAAAAAGACTCCCTGCAAACACAGGCCCACTGCCATCAATATATTGAGTGATTTTAGGCATTTGCAAAGGCGGGGCGACAACAATGATAGCCAATGCCATACACAAAATAACTCCGATTTTAAGAAAAGTGCTCAAATAATCGCGTGGGGCGAGCAAAAACCACACTGGCAAAATCGAAGCAATAAAGCCATAAATAATCACAATCACAGCCAAAGTGGGCGCATCAAAGGTCAGCAAACTCGCCATATAAGGATCTGCAGCAATATGACTGCCATAATACAAAGCCCCCATCAAGAGCACAAAGCCGATGATAGAAGCCTCCCCTACTCTGCCAGGTCGGATAAAACGCATATACACGCCCATAAAAATTGCAATAGGGATTGTCATTGCTATCGTGAAAAATCCCCAAGGACTATCAGCCAACGCCTTCACTACCACCATGGCTAAAATCGCAATGATAATCAACATAATGCCAAAAATTCCCAACATCGCAAAAGCCCCAGTGAAATGCCCCATTTCATCTTTAATCATCTCGCCCAAAGACTTGCCATTGCGTCTTATAGAAATAAACAAAACGACAAAATCATGCACTGCCCCTGCTAGCACACCTCCGACCAAAATCCAAATCATAGAGGGCAAATACCCCATCTGCGCGGCCAAAATAGGCCCGACCAATGGCCCTGCCCCAGCAATGGCTGCAAAATGATGTCCAAACAAAACAATCTTATTAGTAGGGACATAATCCTTGCCATCATTGTAACGTTGTGCGGGCGTGGGACGCGTGTCATCGAGTTCAAGCACTTTATAAGCGATAAACTTACTATAAAAACGATACCCAATCGCATAGATACACACACTCGCTGTCACCATCCAAATCGCATTCACACTCTCCCCCTCATTTAAGGCCAAGACACCAAAGCAACAAGCTGCCAAAACGGCAATCAAAGCCCAAATCCCCCCAACTACAATACGATTCATTATCTTTCCTTTCGTTTGATTTGATACACTAATCATAAACTACAAATCAAGAAAAAGCACCATATACAAAAAGCTAAAGGGACAAAAATAAAAGGTTTTTGGAAATAAAGTAACACTTTAGTCCATTATCAAAAGTGATTTTTAGAGCTGTAATCACAAGTTATGCGTGTCTATGTTGTGCGTATCTGTGTTATGGGTATCCAAGTTGGGTATCTGTATCAAGGTTTCAAGCTCTCAAAAAAGTGGGGCATTAAAAGCTCGCTTAAGGTCAATAGGGGGCTCACTCGAGATCACTTGAGGTCGCTTGAGATTGATGGGGAGGGGGCGCACTTTGAGTTTGATAGGCTCACTCAAGCACACCTAAAGTCACTTGAGTTTAATAGGCGCACTTGGGTGATCCTGAACTCGCTTGAACGCAATGGATTTTTAGATTTTTTGGATATTTGAAATCTTTCAGACTGCCCCTTAAAGTGCTTTTGAGGTCAGAGGGTTATTTTTGCTCAGGCTCCCAAAATGTATCTGGTGATGGTGGGTAGAGTGTATCATCGACTGCAGATTCTTGTGCTTGTGTCGGGTCTGATTGTGTGGGAGTGGCTTGCGTGGGGGCTGTTTGTGCTTTGGACTTGGTAGCAGGGGTAGTGGTGGTGGAGGGGATTTGAGTTGTAGAAGCGCACGCATTGAATACAAAGGCTATCAGTATTGCTGTGAATAATCGGATCATTTTTTCTCCTTTCGGTTGTGTCGTTGTGTATAAAATCCATCAAGAACAAGCGAGAACAAGTCCCATTTCAAGTAGTCCTCATCAGATCTCAAACCTAGACCAAAATTCGCATTATACCCATATTGATATAACCCCAATCAAACAAACTTCCAAATCCCAAACACTCCCGCTAAAAATCCCATATTTTGGGCTCTCAAGCACTCTAATCTTAGATCACAAAACAAGCAAAGCACTCTAAAAGCCCTAAATTCTAAGCCCCCCATAACTTTAGGAGCGATTTTGGTGTTTGAGCATATCAGCAATCAAAAAAGCAAGTTCAATCGCTTGAGTCGCATTGAGTCTGGGATCGCACTGGGTGTTGTAGTTACAGCCAAGGCCTGCTTCTGTAATGGCTTGAGAGCCCCCAACACATTCAGTCACATCTTGCCCTGTCATCTCTAAATGCACGCCCCCTGCGTGGCTGCCTTGGGCTTGATGGATTTCAAAAAAGCTTTTCACTTCGCTCAAAACACTATCAAAAACTCGTGTTTTATAGCCCGAGCTTGCTTTGATGGTGTTGCCATGCATGGGATCGCAGCTCCAAAGGATTTCTCTGCCCTCAGGATTGATCTGCCCCAAGAGTGCGGGGAGTCGGGTTTTGATATTCTCAGCGCCCATACGCACAATCAGATTCAAGCGCCCGGGTTCATTTTGAGGATTGAGAATATCACAGATTCCTAAAATATCTTCTTTGGTGGCATTAGGGCCGATTTTGACCCCCACAGGATTTTTAACCCCGCGCAAAAACTCTAAATGTGCCCCATCAAGCTCCCTCGTGCGCTCGCCAATCCAAAGCATATGCGCAGAGCAATCATACCACTGCCCACTCAAGCTATCTTGACGCACCAACTGCTCTTCATAATGCAATAACAAGGCCTCATGGCTAGTATAAAATTCTGTTTCTTTTAAAATCGGAGTATTTTGCGTGCTGATACCGCAAGCCTTCATAAAGCCTAGAGTTTGGGTGATACGATCTGCTAGCTCTTCATATTTCTTGCCAAAATCATTATTTTTCACAAAGCTCAAATTCCAGCGATGGACTTCATTGAGATCAGCCAAGCCCCCTTGCGCAAAAGCACGTATGAGATTGAGTGTCGCAGCGCTCTGATGGTAAGCCCTCAGCATTCTTTTGGGATCAGGTATCCTGCTTGTGGGGTCAAATTCAATGCCATTGATCATATCACCTCGGTAGCTAGGGAGCTTGAGCCCATCAACCTCTTCTGTATCTGAAGAGCGGGGTTTAGCAAACTGCCCTGCCAAGCGCCCAACCTTGATGATAGGGCAACTCCCTGCAAAGGTCAAAATCGCTCCCATTTGGATAATGATTTTAAACATATCTCGGATATTGATGGCACTAAAATGCGAAAATGACTCCGCGCAATCCCCACCTTGCAACAAAAATGCCTTACCGCAAGAGGCCTGCTTGAGTCGCTCTTTGAGATTTCTAGCCTCCCCTGCAAAAACTAATGGTGGGTAGCTCTTGAGCTCTTTTTCACTTTCTTTTAGGGCTTCTTGATCGGGGTAGATGGGGTGCTGCTTGATAGGGAAATCTCTCCAAGACTCCGGAAACCACTCTTTTGTTTGCACTTCTTTTTGCATCTTTGCTCCTTTGTGATATGTTTGCCCCCTTTGGGTAGTCGCTTATCTTGGGTATTTTATCCTAAAGTTTTCAATAAGCCCCCTCAAACTAGCACAAAACTAGGAAAACACACATTGATTTGAAGACCCATTGGGTGAAATCTGATATAATCTCCCCAAACAAAAATACAAAACTTTCGAGGAAACAATGACTATCGATGACCCACTACTCCAAAAGCTCCAAAAACTAGGAATGATCCAAATCGATCCCCAAAAAAGTGAAGCAATCAAAAAAAGTTTGGAAGATATTTTGGGTTTTGTAGAAAATATCGCTGATCTCCCCCTTTGTGACACACAAGATAAAATTCAAGAACTAGCAGACCCCAATCACTCAATCAACGCACAAAAGGCAACGCCCTTGCGTGCAGATACCCCAGCAATCGACCCTACAATCCCCCCTCATGTCCTCAAAAATGCCCCTGAAGCTAAAGATGGGTATTTTATCGTGCCAAAAATCATCGAATAGCCCCCTCCCCTAGCCACTCTAGCCCCTCTTTTTTTTCCACGATTTTCTCCCACGTTTTTTAAAATTTTTATAAACGCAAGAAATTTGCCAATAACTCCATGCCTCCCCTTGAAAGCACAGATTCAGGGTGGAACTGCACTCCATAGACATCATGATCCCTATGTTTGAGTGCCATCACAATCCCAGCACTATCAAAGGCCAAAGGCACAAGCTCCTCGCCCAAAGAAGCCACATACAAAGAGTGATAACGCCCCACTTCAAGCCGATCTCCCAACCCTGCAAAAAGCGGGCAAGGCAGCAAGTCAATCACGCTGGATTTGCCATGCATTGGCTCTGTGAGTCTGGCTATCTCCCCACCAAAGACCACGCCAATACACTGATGTCCCAAGCACACACCTAAAATCTTTTTTGTTGGAGCATAATGCCTGATGGCCTCTAAACTGCCCTTAGCGTCTTTTGGGTGGCCAAAACCAGGTGCGATGATGATATGGCTATAAGGCAAAAGCATAGAGAGCGTGCAGGTATCATAGGCAAAAACATCTACAGAACAAGAAAGGGCGTGGAGATAATAAACAAGATTGTAAGTGAAGGAATCATAATGGTCTATCATCGCTATTTTAGGTGCTTGATGATTTTTCTGTGCTAGGGGTGTTTGGGGCATACAGACCTCATTGATGGGCATAACTTGAGTGTATGCAACTGGCGCACGGAGTTGGCACAATAGATTCTATCAGCCCTAAACAAATCAGAGATATAAAGAATCTTTTCCTTCCAAAGCCCCTTTGTGAGCATTTTTTGGCGATATATCCCCCCAAGCAATCCACAAGCAATCGGTGGCGTCCATATCTCCCCATCAATCTCTAAAGCGATATTGCTCCTTGCTCCCTCAGTGAGCTGCCCGTCTTGATTGTAATGGATCACATCAAACACAAGCCCCTTTGCAATCATTTCCATACTGCTTGCATACCAAGGTCGGTGCGTGGTTTTATGATACAAAAAATCATTGCGATAATCTAAGGGGCTTTGTGCGAGTCTGACATATTGACTCTGGGGGCTTAAAAGTGGGTGGTAAGTGGTGTGTATCTGCCCATCTTGTGAGAGTAAAAGCCTCATGATTCCATCTTTTTGGGGTTTTTGCTCCAAAAGCTTCGTGTCAAAGGCGATACCAAAATATTTGGCTGAATTTTTCAACCTCTCAAAATGCAATGGCGCATCAGCAATCTCCAAGCCCTCTACCCACATTGTTTCTACCAAAGAAAATTCCAATTTCGGATAGACAAAAAAGGACTTCAGCAAGCTCTCCTCCCACTCCTCGTTCGCCCGACTATCCCAGACTATCCCCCCTCCTACATTTAAAGTATATTCTTTGTCTTCTTGTGCTTTATGCAGAGTGCGGATCGGCACACTCCAAGTCATCTGCTCCTTACTAATCACACCAATCGCCCCACAATAAACACCCCTAGGGCTGCCCTCTAATGCAGCTATAATCTCCATTGTCCTTTTTTTGGGCGCTCCTGTGATCGACCCGCAAGGAAAAAGTGCAGAAAATATCGTAAAAAGTGGTGTATTTTTGGGGATAAATGCAGAAATCTCTGAAACCATCTGATGGAGCGTGGGGTGGGTTTGGATAGCAAAAAGTCGATTGACATTTACACTATTTTTGAGGGCAATGCGACTCAAGTCATTACGCAAAAGATCGACAATCATCACATTTTCACTGCGATTTTTAGGGTCATTGCGTAAAAATTCTTGATGGGCTCTGTCTTCAAGAGGATCAGCCCCGCGCTTGATTGTGCCTTTCATTGGGCAAGTCGTGATGGTGTCATGGGACTTAGATGTTGTGATGGTGAAAAAAAGCTCAGGACTAAAGCTCAAAATACTCTCAAATTCATTGATAATCAGGGCTTTATAAGGAGTATTTTGCGTAGAAAGGATCGAATAAAAAATAGCAAGCGCATCACAATGGGTTTTGAGCTTCAAAGGGTGGGTGAAATTTGTCTGATAAGTATCCCCACTTCTAATTGCTTCTTTGATTTGGGCAATTTTTTGCGCATAAGTAGCAAAATCTATCTGCAAATCAATGCTTGGATAAAACACCTCTTGCCTACCCTCTTGATATGAGCTTATATCCAGAGAGGTCGCACACTCAAAATGCTCAAAATACAAAAGCGGCATTTTAGAAGCAGGCATATCATTTTGTAAAAAAATATCCTTAGCTTCATAACGGATATAACCGACAAAATAGCCATATTCACGATGTTTATCGATATAATCAAGGGCTGCTTGAAAGCCCTGCTTCTCAAAGGCTATAAGCTTTTTTAGACTCTGAGAATAGATTTTATCTCCAAAAATCATTGCAAGCAAACAGCCTCAAATTTTTCTACCAAAAACACAGGATTATAGCTCATCTTTGCCCTCCGTAAGCCCTCAATCCCTAAATCCTCCTCGCGATTGGCATACAAATATTCGCTGAATTCATGGGCTAAAAGCTGCTGGTTGATAATCTGATAAGCGCCGTGGTATTGGGGGTTTGCCTTTTCGATATGGATCACTGCCATTTCTTGATTGATCGCCTCACCAAAGCTAAAAGCCACAATCACACCACCCACGCTGATAAATCCCCCCTTTAAGCCTAGGACGTGATAATTTTTGAGCGCGTTGATGATACCTAGATTTTCATTTTTCAAGCCCTCGCTCGCCCCCTCTTGATTCAATGCATACCACTCTTCCCAAGTCTGCAAGACTCTAGGGGCATTGCTTGGGTCTATAGAAGTGTAGCTATAGTCTGGATAAGTCTGCAAAAACTGATTGAGATGGTTTTTTTTCTTATGGTATTTGCGACCTGAGAGTTCGATGAGCTCTTTGATACTATAGACATAATCGCTGCGATCGCGATTGGGGGTAAAGGTGAAAAGATCAGGAAAATGCAAAGTGAGCTCTTGGACAGAGCGCGCTTCTAGGGAGCGAAATTCTAGCCTCTCCCCCCTTGCCTTAGAGTCTTCTATCAAAGCAAGCACGCATTGTGTCTTATCCCCTGTGCCGATGGGATAAAAATAGAAAGGCTTTCCTTGTGGGTATTGCGTGCGTATCACCAAAAATCCTGCGACAATGCAAAAACTAATATTTCGAGATGTATGCCAAATATAAAGATTACCAAAGCTTACATCAGAGAGATAAAAAAAATCTTGACACAAATAGCTCTCTATCAAGGGCTTATCTTCTAGTGATAGTTGTTTGTATGTAATCATAGCTGCCTCACTCATCGGTCTTTACATAGCTGCCTAGCCATTTGATTTCATTGGGATATGCTTCAAAAAGCTCCTTGATATGTGGATCATCTCGGTGCCCTTCAAAATCAATATAAAAACCAAAGCTAAAATCAGACTTAGATTTTATCGGACGCGAGTCAATTTTAGTGAGATTGATACCCCTTTGGCTAAAATCTTTGAGTAAAGCTAGGAGAGTGCCAGATTTTTCAAAATCCTTCAGATGGGCAAAAACAGAGGTTTTGTCCTTACCACTGGGGAGATTGGCAAAATCACTGATGATGACAAATCGGGTTTTATTTTTGCTCGAGTCTTCGATATTATCAAACATAACAGGCAAATGATACAACTTCCCTGCAATCTTTGAGCAAATCGCAGCTGAATTGGGGACTTGTTTGGCAAGTTGCGCAGCCTTAGCTGTGGAATCAACAGGAATGCGCGTGATGTCTTGGAGGTGGTGGGACTCGATAAATGCGTTGCACTGCCCAAAAGCAATATCTTTTGAATAAATGCGCTCGATCATCTCCAAACGCTCACAATCGCTCACAAAGCTATGGTGGATAGGCAAAATAATCTCAGCAATGATTTTAAGCTCACAATTTGCGAGCAAATCAATCGTATCCCCAACCATACCATTGGTATTATTTTCTAAAGGCACAACACCATATTTTGCACGCCCTAATTGCACAGCCTTAAACACAGATTGGATATTTGTCATCGGCAGATACATACTCATTGCCCCAAAGCGCTCTTCGGCTGCTTGATGTGTGTAACTCCCTAAAGGCCCTAGATAAGCGACGCGCTCAGGGAGTTCTAAATTTCTTGAAATAGCAAAAATCTCTTGATAAATCGCTTCAATCGCAGGGGTATTGAGGTATTGAGAGCCTTTTTGTGCCAAACGATCGATGATTTCCTTCTCGCGTTCAGGGCGATAGATACTCGCTCCTGCCTTGAGCTTTTCTTTACCGATTTCTGATACGATTGCTAGGCGCTCATTGAGTAGTTCAAAAATTGCATCATCGATAGCATCGATTTTACTGCGCTTGTCATTTAGGTTCATTTTTGTCCCCTCTTAAGATCTCTAGTTCGCTAGCAATGAGATCTTCAAACCTCTCTCTGCGTCTGATGAGCTTGTCTTTTCCCCCTAAAATCCCCACTTCTGCAGCCCTAGGACGGGTGTTGTAGTTACTAGACATCGAAAAGCCATATGCCCCTGCATTTTCAAACACAACCAAATCCCCTGAATCAAGGGGTGGGAGGGCAATATCTTTTGCAAGATAATCCCCACTCTCACAAATAGGCCCGACCACATCACACAAACTCTCTTGAAAAGGCTCCTTTTGCCCCAAAACCTTGCGATAAGCCCTAGCCTTATGGACAGCTTGATACAAGCTTGGGCGCATTAAATCGTTCATCGCACCATCTACAATCACAAAGCGTTTATCTTGCGTGTGTTTTTCATACAAAACTTGCGTGAGCAAATAACCACTCTCCCCTACGATATAACGCCCTGGCTCACAGATAATCGTTAAATCAAGACCTTTGAGGGCTTTGAGCGCCATCTGCGCGTAATCATACGAAGCAATAGGCGTTTCGTTTGTATAAGTGATACCAATCCCCCCACCAATATCAAAAAACTTCAAATCAATCTTGAGCGCGAGCAAAGAGCGGGCAAAATCGGCAATTTTTTGCGTAGCTGCAGCAAGGGGTGCTAGGTCTGTCAGCTGGGAGCCGATATGAAAATGTATCCCCACGGGCTCTAAAAAGGGTGAATTTTTTGCGTGCATATAAAGCTTCAAGGCAGTGGGCTCATCGACACCAAATTTATTTTGATGCAGACCTGTAGAGATATAAGGGTGGGTTTTAGCGTCAATATTGGGATTGACACGGATAGAAATTCTGGCCTTTTTATCCAGCTCTTTTGCTACAGATTCAATCCGTGCAAGCTCTTGGGCAGATTCGACATTTAAAAACAAAATATCAAGCTTGAGTGCTTCTTTGATTTCTGTATCTGACTTACCCACACCACTAAAAATAATCCTGTAATTTTTAATCCCGGCTAAAAGAGCTCGCTTCACCTCGCCAATCGACACACAATCAGCCCCACTCTCTAAAGCAGAGAGCGTATGGACTACACTCAAATTGGAATTGGCTTTGAGTGCATAGCAAATCAAGGATTTTCTGCCTGCAAAAGCTTGCTTGAAGTCTAAAAATTGCTGCTTGATCCTATCGAAATCATACACATACAAGGGCGTTTGATACTTTTGTGCGAGTGCAAAAAAATCCATATTTATTTATCCTTGATAGAATCATAATAAAAAGGCTACAATTTTAGCTAAAAAAGTCTTTAAAAAAATAGTAAATCCAAACGAGGGAAAAATGAATCCAAATGCGATTTTTATCATCGTTTCATTTATCATTGTTTTTGGCGTGTTTTTTATCGCCCTGATCCAGCTCACCAAAAAAAAATCAAAAATCCCTCCCCAAGAAGAGGGGATCGATTTTGATACTTTGATGATTTTAGTCAATTCTAGGTATAGCACTTATCAAGACTTGCGTAAGGCAATCGAATATTTTTTTGCCTATTATCAAGACTGGAAACTCAGCAGAGCGCAAAAAAGGAATTTCTTATTTGCAGCTTGCTTGCATAAAAATACCAATGCAAAACTGATCTTACAAACGCAAAAACGACTCAGCGAACTCAATCCCGATATGCGAGATGAATTTGAAAAAATCGTCAAACGCGCGATGGATATCCGCTAAGGCTATGCCTTGCTTACGCCATCTTGCAGGGCTTTGAGTGCGTATTTTTCTCCCAAATCAAAGGCAAGTTTATTGAGTTCTACAACCTTAGCAGGGACTTTAGAAATCATCGTATTGAATACCAAATCCCTATCGACACATTTTGTGAAAGTCACAGTGACTGCTAGGGCAACAACTGATTGGGTCACAACATTGCCGACTTCTTCTTTTGCGATCGTGATAATGGGGATTTTATAGATTTGAAAATTTTGGTAATCTTGAGGTGTGGGCGTCACTAGATTGGGTTCGATCACCACGATACCACCAGATTTGACCCCGCTTTTGAATTGATTATAACTGATTTGGGCAGTCGAGAGCATAAAATCTACCTCGCCCTCATTGGCATAAGGATAGAGTATTTCTTGATGGTCCAATAAAATATCAACCTTAGTGGGACCTCCTCTG
This sequence comes from Helicobacter sp. 12S02634-8, assembly GCF_002272865.1. GTDB lineage: Bacteria > Campylobacterota > Campylobacteria > Campylobacterales > Helicobacteraceae > Helicobacter_J. Next base: position 82,813 of record NZ_MLAP01000008.1, read on the forward strand.
ACCTGACTTGTATAAGTAGAAGCCTGCACACCATAGCCCCCACCTTTGATTCTGGATTCTGCAAGTATCTCACCAGCGAGCAAAACCCCCTGTCCCCCAACGCCTGTAAATCTGAGCTGGGCTTCCATGATTAATGCCCTCCTTTTGCTTGTGCTTTTTGGATCACTTCTTTATAGGCTTGTGTGTATTCAGTCTTGCTTGTGTCGTGCTTGAGAATACCTGTGGGGAATTTACCCTCTTGTTGGTCTGCATCGAGCTCTTCGTATTTGCGCTTAGTGAGCGTGCGTGATTCGATCCACTTCAGCGTCTGCACAGCCTCGCCCATCTTGTTTTTGCGCCCTAGGTTGATATGGCAATTGCTATGGATATCAAAAAAGCTAAATCCCTGATGGGCAAAACCCTCAGCAAGCATTTTTTCAATCCTTTTGGGCTCTAAGACACTCTCCCTACCCACAAAGGTCGCCCCCGCAGCATCAGCGAGCTTGCAAGGGTCAAAGTTATTATCAATATTGCCATATTGCGCTGTAACAGTCCACATACCCTTGGGCGTAGTCGGAGAGGTTTGTGAATTTGTCAGTCCATAGATGAAGTTATTGACAAGCACAAAATTAATATCGATATTGCGTCTGCAAGCGTGCATTGTGTGATTCCCCCCGATAGCTAGGGCATCACCATCGCCAGATACAACAATGACGTGCTTGTCTGGATTGGCCATTTTGATACCCGTAGCATACGCTACAGCCCTCCCGTGCGTAGTATGCAAGGTATTGCAATTGACATAAGAGCTCATTCTCCCGCTACAGCCAATCCCGCTCACCAAACAAACATCATCCATATTCCAACCCAAGCTATCAATCGCACGGATAATCGACTTCAAAATCACTCCATCACCACAGCCCCAACACCACAAAGTGGGCATTTTCTCCACTCTCAAATATTCATCATAGTTGAACGCCATCTTAAAGCTCCTTTAGTTTGGAAATAATCTGTGCAGGTGCGATACTGCGACCATTTGCCTGACCCATAAAATGCACCTTTCGCCCCAAAATCCTCTCGATTTCCTCGACATACTGCCCCTTATTGAGCTCAATCACTAAAATCTTCTCAAACTTCTCTCCTAGGGCTTTGATCTGCTTTTGAGGGCTGGGCCAAATCGTAATCGGTCGGAAAAGCCCTACTTTTTTGCCGTTTTGTTTCTTGAGCTCTACCATCGCTTCCTTTACAGCCAAAGACACAGAACCATACGCGATGATAGCAATCTCTGCGTCTTCTAAGTCTAGCTCTTCGTTTTTGGTGATGGTATCAATACGCGATTCTATCTTGCCAAATAAGCGATCGATGAGTGCTTGACCCATCTTAGCATCTTCAGTAGGAAAACCGATAGGACCGTGGTGGAGGCCTGTGATATGGTAGCGATAGCCCTTGAAAAAGGGATTCAAAATAGCTGGCTCATTTTCTGGGACACCATAAGGTTGATAGTCTTTAGGGTCGCCTGTGAAGGTCTTTCGATTGATGATAGTTTTTTGCATTTCTTCTAAATCAGGGATCATTGTCTTGCCATACATATGCCCAATCGTTTCATCTAAAAGCAAAAATACAGGAGTCATCAGCTCTTCTGCGAGGTTAAAGGCTCTGAAAGCCTCTGTATATGACTCCGCTAGATTACCCGGGGCTAGGGCTACAGCCTTAAAATCTCCGTGTGTGGGGTGTTTCAAAAATGAAATATCCCCTTGTGCAACGCGTGTAGGCATACCTGTAGATGGCCCTGAACGCATTACATCAGCAATCACAAGCGGAACTTCAGCCATAAAGCCCAATCCGATTTGCTCTACTTTGAGCGATATGCCCGGCCCTGAACTCCCTGTCATGGCCTTCACACCACTCATACTCGCCCCAAGGGACACAGAAATCCCACTGATTTCATCTTCCATCTGGATAAAATACCCGCCGTGCTGGGGAAGCAGCACACTCATTTGATGCATGATATCTGAAGAAGGCGTGATCGGATAACCACCATAAAACCTACAACCTGCATCAATAGCAGCCATCGCCACTAATTCGTTCCCACCAGAAATAACTTCTCGCATTATCTTCCTTTATACTTTCGATACTTTAGATTCAATCAAGCAACATAAAGTTATTGGCTTTAACTTTTTGTGCTCTATCCTGGGCTTCTTGTGACACTTTTGCAAACTTAAATTCCTTCCTATCAGCAACATAGATGGCAAAATCAGGGCAATTGAGCTCGCAATCTAAGCAACCGATACAACTCTCAGGGTGGGCTACCTTCACGACCTTGCCTAAGACTTTATTGACATCAATCTTCATACCCAAAACACCTGCTGGGCACAAAGAAACACAAATATCACAACCCTTGCACCGATCTTCATTGACCCATACAGGGATATCTTTGGGCGCAACCATATTGGACATTTCTTCTCCTTTGATTGACTATTTAATTTGTTAATCCGAACTGATAAAATAAGCAACAATCCAAATCAAAAAATAGTAACATAATATTTTGAATAAAATTTATCAAATTCAGCTAAAAACACAAAATAATATAAAAAGTGTTGCATACTTTCAAAGACCCTTTGGGCAAAAAATAATTAAAATTTAATGAAACTAAGTGTTCAAAAATAGCTCCAAACGCCCCCAAAGACCTAGCGGCCTTTTTTGATATGGCTCAAATGCTGTTTGTAGGTGGTGCTGAAAATATGCTGACCATTTTGGGCTTTGACAAAATACAAATATTTCACATTGGCTGGATTGATCGCAGCTAAAATCGCTTCCATACTCACGCTACCTACTGGGTAAGGTGGGATACTGCGATATTTATAGGTATTATAAGGTGTGGTGTCTTTTTTGATACGTTCAGGGGTGACCTTGAGGTGTGAGTATCGCCCATAATTGAGCGAGCCGTCCATCTGCAAGGGCATTCCTGCTTTGATACGATTATAAATCACAGCGGCCACTAAGGGCATTTCTGCTTGATTGGCGGCTTCTTTTTGCACGATAGAAGCAAGGGTGATATAACGGAACCATTGCTTTTCATCAAAACGCCCTAAAACCTTGATAGCTAGCTCCTTGTGCTTACGCATTGATTGGGTGATGAGATATTGCATCAAATAATTAGCGCTGATACCTAAAGGGAGTTTATAAGTATTGGGTAAAATCACCCCATCAGGGAAAGGCGCATACCGATCATACGCCTCTTGCAAGGCAGTCGTGTCTAAATCAAATACCTTGCTCGCATCTTGGATAAAAAAATACATCGTTTCCCCAGGGATTAGCGTGAGGTCTTTGAGGGCTGCTTTAGATTTCGTCAAGCGATAGAGAAAATCCCCCTTGGTTAGCTGCGTTTCTCCCATATCAATCCACCCACTCTGGGGCTTACCCATCAAGCGCAAAATATAGCGATCCAAACCATTGATGTCAAAATTATTTTTAGATAAATATGTTATAATCCCCTTGATAGAACCCTGTGGCATATAGATAACGCTACTTGAGCTCACAGGCACATTTAAATAAAAAAAGACTGACACTGCTATGAGTAAAATCGTATCAAAAAAAATACTGAGCCTTATCATTTTTTTTCTCATCGTGCTGATACTTCTCTTTACGGGATATAAGATTTTATCCGATGGCTTTTATATCAAAAGCATAAAACTCGGAAAGCTAAATATTGACACATTGTATCTAAAACTAGACAATAAGCTGATACTTGATATCAACAAGCTCGATATCTCAGCCTATCTGAAACCCTCTAAAAAGCAAAGCTCTAGCAGCATAGAGTCCTTCACTGAAAAGATCAAATACGGCATTTGGGCGATTTCATATTTCCAAAAACTCTCCATCAAAGAAATTATTTTAGACAAAGAGGGCAGAGGCTCTGTCATCTATGATGGCGCACAATACAAAATCGCATTTCCCAACCTCCAAGCTGATTTTGCTATCAGCAATAACGACAAAAGTATCCAGCTCAAAATACTCAAGCTCATCTTGAGCAACATAGGGATCCAAACCGATGGCAATATCGTGTATTTCACGCAAAACAGAAGCCTAAATTTCAACCTGATCCTCTCGCCCACAGCAGCCAAAGACAACCTCCTCTATCTCCAAGGTATCACCAATCTCAAAACCATCACCCTCCAAGCAAAGAGCTCTGAAATCAAAGACCTCCAATTCCTCGAACCCTATGTAGAAAAAATCCAAAATCCCGCACTCAAACAATGGCTATTTGAAAAAATCAAATTCTCAAGCCTACAGCTCAATACAGCCAACATCAAAGCAAGCTTGAATAAAAACAACTTCCTTTCAAGCCTCTTGCAAAATGCCAGCTTGAAAGCCACTATCAAAAACCCTCGCGTCTATTTAGAATCAAACCTAGAGCCAATCACTGCCAAACAAGCCACCATCAAGCTAGAGAAGCAAAATATCTCTATGGATATGCAAAGCCCATCATATGACAATACCGACCTAGAGGGCTCAAGCCTGCTTTTGACCCATTTACTAGAATCGCCCAAACTCAGTGTCAAAATCATCTCCCAAACAGCCCATTACAATCAAGCCCTCCAAGCCCTACTCAATGCCTATAATATCACCCTCCCTATCGAAAATGTCCAATCCCCTATCCACACTGACCTTGAACTTTCTTTGCAGTTTTTGCAAGAATCTGAGCCAATCATAGGTCTTAAAGGGACGCTGCATACCCAAGAAAGCAACTTTTCTCTCTATCATATCCCCCTATACACACAAGATGCACATATTTCTTTGGATATCACGTCCGAATATGAATATGTCTATATCGACACCACGCACACACGATACCAAAATATCGCCGATCTTGATACCAACATCACACTCGACCTCAAAGCCCACAATTTGCATATGGACACAGCTATCCATAAGCTCCAGCTAAGCACCAACAACGATATCAACACTGCGCCCTACTCGCCCCCTCTCAACGCCCAAGAGCCCCAAGAGCCCCAAAAATCCCAAGAGCCCAACCCCCAAAACCCCACAGCACCCTTGATACCCGCGCGCACAAGCGACACAGACACCACGCACACAAGCACAGAACCCATCGCAGCCAAAGAAAGTTACCAAACCCCGCCATCTCCGACTTCTCAAAGCAATGCAGCTGCGTTGTTGAAGCGAAAAATCATCGACGCCATCAAAGCCCAAGGAAAAGAAAAATTCACCAAAAATGTCTTTTATGCTGACCAAGACAATCTCCCCACGCTCTCTTTTGATCTGGATTTTTCCAATCCCGATACTATTTCCTTGCATATCCCAGAGCTACAGATCCAAGGGGACATCACAGACCAATCCTACACCTTCAAACTCAATGATTTGAGTAAGCTCTATCCGTTCTCTCCTTTGATGCAATACCTCTCTATCAAAGCAGGCAGTATCGATGTCACCACAAGCGATTTCTCCCATTTCAACTTTGAAGTCTATCTCTCTGCCCTCCCCCTCCCCTTGTATCAAAAAGATGGCAAAAAACTCGATGAAATCGCCATTTCAGGGAAAATCACTCCCGAAGAAATCTCTGCGACCTCATCAGATCGCAATATCACTTTCAGCGCCAAAGACAACCAAAACCATATCACTATCAAAAATCTCAACTTCAATCTCGATGAGTTTTTCAACAGCCCAATCCCCGCTGTCCAAGAGATATTTGCCCCCTCCTCTGCGCCCAAGCTCACGCAAAAGCAGCTCGAAGAAAAATTTCGTTTCATACGCGAAAAGCAAAAATATGAGCGTCTGCACGATATCAACCCCTATTTCACTGCCCTTGAAGTCGATAACACGCGTATCACTTACAAAAACTACCAAATCCCCTTAGAAAATGCAAATCTAATGTTGCGTGATGGCAAGGTTTCTGCTGATGGGACTTATAAAAATGGCATACTCAATCTGGATATTTTAGATGGCAATATTTTTGTGCGTGCCAATAACTTCAGCGGGGATTTCATCAACAAAGTCATGCGCAAAAATATCATCAATGGCGGTCTTTACACGCTCATAGGGGCTTATCGCGATGGAGTGTTTAATGGAGAGCTCAAGTTACAAAACACGCTTTTTAAAGACTTTGCCCTTGTGCAAAACCTCATCAATCTCATCGATACAATTCCCTCTTTGATTGTATTCAAAAACCCAAATCTAGGCACAGAGGGCTATGAAATCCAAAAGGGTAGCATTATCTTTGCTATCAATTCCAAATACATTGGATTTGAACGCATTGATTTGATTGGGCAATCGATGGATATTTTAGGCAATGGTATCATCGAGCTAGGGAGTGATGAAATCAATATGAACCTCAGCATTTCTACAATCAAAAATTTTAGCAATATTATCAATAAAATCCCTGTGGTGGGCTATCTCATACTCGGCAAAGAGGGCAAAATCTCTACAAATGTCATCATCAATGGCACCCTAGAAAACCCTCAAACTAAAATCACGCTCGCAGAAGACGCTATCAAAGCCCCGTTCAATATCTTGCGTAGAGTTTTCACACCGATTGATATTATCGTCAATGAAATCAAAAACGAAATGAAATAAAAAGAATCAATTTAATATTCAATATTATAATGATAGCAACCCACCTAATGATTGGAGCAATTATGACACTGGATCAATGCCAAAAGGGCAAAACCTATAAAATCAAAAATATCAATTTCTGCGATGATGCCTTGAAAAATCGCTTCATTTCCTTTGGTATCACAAAAGACAGCATTTTCACGCTCTTGCACCACTCGACCAAAAAATCAACCCTAGCAATCCATATCAACCAAACCCAAATCGCCTTGCGCGATCATGAGGCAAAATTTATCGAGGTCGAGAGTGCTCTGTGAATAAAAAGCAACGTGCCCAAGCCATCAAAACGCTCTTTTTGCACCATTACCCCAATCCCAAAACAGAGCTCAAATACAACAATCTCTATGAACTGCTCGTTTCTGTTATGCTCTCAGCCCAATGCACAGACAAGCGCATTAATCTAGTGACCCCTGCACTCTTTGCAAAATACCCCACACCCGCCTTATTAGCCCAAGCTCCCCTTGAATCAGTCAAAGAGCTCATCAAATCCGTTTCATTTTTCAACAACAAAGCCCAAAATCTCATCAAAATGGCCCAACAAGTCTTGCATACATTTGATGGCAAAATCCCCACCACCCAAGAAGAGCTAAAAACCTTAGCTGGCGTGGGACAAAAGACAGCCAATGTCGTGCTGATTGAATATTTTGAAGCAAATTTTATGGCTGTGGATACTCATGTATTCAGAACTTCCCATAGGCTCGGTCTGAGCTATGCTAAAAGCGCACAACAAACTGAAGCTGATTTGACTAAGGCTTTCAAGACTGATTTGAGTATTTTACACCAAGCGTTTGTACTCTTTGGCCGGTATATCTGCAAGGCTCAAAAACCCCAATGCCAGCAGTGCTTTGTCCAAGATTTTTGCATGACTCAAAGCAATTTCAAACCAGCATAAACAAATTCTCGCTATAATCAAGCTTAAGAGAAATTAAAATAGATAAGGCTTTGAGGTATGCAGATTATCCGTGAAAGTTTTTTTGATGTGATCCAAAAAATGATTGGCAAAACCCCCAAAGATTCGATTATGCCCCTCAAAAGGGGTTATCTGTCCTCGATAGAAATGCTTGAGAGTGGTATCATCACTTATTTGTGCTGCAATAAACCCTTTTTGCAGATATTATGCAAACATTTTCTCTTGGATGAAAACCCCACGCAAGACACACTGATGGATATGTCCCAAGAGCTTGCTAATCTCATCATCGGACGCGCTAAAGTCATCACAAAACAAAAAGGGGGCAATTTTAACATTTCTACCCCAAAATTTTTAGGAATCAAGCTAGTGAAAGATTACAACAAAGGTCTGCATTTTAGATTAGAAAATGGACGATGCAGTATTTTTATGAGAGGTCATTGATGGCAGCAGAAAACCCTATTTTAGACGCACACAAGATCCATACCCCCAAAGACATTGAGCTAGCAACTTATTTAGAAGACTTAATGCATAATTATGAGGGGCTTTTGGATATGGAAGTTACTTTTACAGCAGAGCTTGGCAGCACAAAAATCCCCTTGATGGATATTTTGAAATTTGAAAAAGGCTCAATTATCGACTTAGAAAAACCTGCTGGTGAGAGCGTGGATACATTTGTCAATGGCAGAGTCATCGGCAAAGGCGAAGTGATGGTCTATGAAAAAAACCTTGCTGTGCGGCTCAATGAAATCTTAGATTCTGATGCGATTGTTTATTATTTAACCAAGGATTTTTGAGTTTTTGTATGAAAAAATTATTGCTGCTCCTTACCCTTACATTTTCGATCGCCCTATCTGATACCATCACATCTATCCAAGTTTTCAAACAACCAAAGAGCCTAGACATCTTGCTTTTTAGCGACACTCCCATCACTTCTGTGCCCCAGAGTCTAGTGCTTGAGGGTCAAAAAATCCTTTTACTCCAAAACACCACCTTCAAAGCACCCAAGCAAAAATGGCAGCAAAACTTTGCCAATGCGCCCATAGAATCTCTTGAAATTTTTTCACAAAATGGCAATCTTTATATAATCCCAAAAAGCAAAATAGCCCCAAATATCCAAGCAGCCCAATCCAAAGATGGCGCTACTTTAAGGCTGCATTTTGCATTTGCCCCCCCTAGCAGACTCACCACGCTCCTACACAAAACCCCAAGCCTCCAAAAAGCCCCTATAGACCCAGCCCTCACAACGCCCACGCCCACAATCAGCGACACAACGCCTAAACTCAGCGATACAACGCCCACAAACACAGCCCCTAGTCCCATCAGTGATTATCGCTATGGACTGATCTTAGGGATCATGGTGCTTTTGATTGGCGTATTGCTTTTTGTGAGAAAAAAGCTTCGTATGCCCCTAGGCAGCACACAAAGCGCGCATTACCCCCGTATTCTTTTTTCAAAACCACTCGATACACACAATAAAATCATCTTATTGCAATACCAAAACAATGGCTATATCATACTTTTGGGTCAAAAACAAAATCTTTTGCTCGATAAATTCACACTCCCAGAAAACGCCACCAACGCCACCTCTGTGAGTGATGACTTTTGGGCATCGCTCAAACCCCTCTATAAAGCCCCCCATAAACCACAAAAATGCTAGATAAAAACTCCGATAAACGTTTTGTGATTTCTTTGCTTGTTTCTATTCTGATCCATCTATTCATTTGGCTGATTTTTGAAGGCGTCCAAAAGCTCACCTACACGCCCAAAACCCATCTGACTAAAATCGATGCGAGCAATCTTTTGATCCTAAAAAGAGGGCAATCCCAAGACCCAAGCAAGCACAATCAAGGCGCGCCCAAACCAAGCCTAGCAAGTGCGCAAAGACCCCAATACACCCCCCCACGCCCACAAACACCTCCCACGCCCCCTACCCCCCCAGAGCAAAAACCCACGCCAGAGCAAAAGCCCAAAACAAACAACACCCCACAAAAAGAAACCAAAAAACCTGATACAAACAAACTCCAAGAGCAAAAAAAGCAGACAGACTCCCCCCACAAAGCCCTTGAAAAATACCAAAAAGACTACATCGACCCCAAAAATCTCTCCCTACTCTCCCCTGCCCAATCCCTAGCTTTCCAATCCCCCTCTAATACGCAAAATACCCAAGCCTCCAAAGACCAAGACAAAGGCGTCGATCCCCAGACCCAAAGAGATATTGATGAGCTTTATGGCGATGAATTTGGCGATTTAGGCAGTGCAGAAAAAGATTTCATCAAAAACAATCTGCGCGATATCGGCCGTATCACTCAAAAATACCTCCAATACCCCCGAACAGCTGCTTATTTAGGACAAGATGGGCAAAATGCTGTTGAATTCTATCTCCACCCCAATGGCGATATCACGGATTTAAAAATCCTCAAAAAATCAGGCTATGTCATCTTAGACCGCAACACACTCAAAACCATAGAAATCGCCTACAAAGACTATCCACGCCCGAGTGTAACGACGCTGATTCGTATCCATGTGCGCTATTTTATGTATTGATTGTCTTGCTAGAATTGACTAGAATCGATGGGATTTTGACAAAATATTCTAAAACCTTGATTGTATAAAAATTCATAGTAAAATTAAAAGACAAAAACAAAGGAAGTTTTATGGAATCCATCACTCTGCACAACCCCCTAGATATGCACCTACACCTCAGAGAGGGCGAGATGCTCAAAAACACAATCGATTTCACCACCTCATTTTTTAGTGGCGCTGTGATCATGCCCAATCTCTCCACGCCCATCATAACAACCTATCTGGCACTACAATACAGAGATGAAATCCTCCAAAGCTCCAAAGACAAGTCTTTCTTACCCCTCATCACGCTCTATCTCACTGATAGCCTTGAAGAAGAAGAGCTAAAAAACGCCAAAAGCAATGGTATCAGAATCCTCAAGCTCTACCCCAAAGGTGCTACGACCAACTCCCAAAATGGCTTGGATACAATCTTAACCCCCCATACCCTTAAAATCTTTGAAATAGCCCAAGAACTAGGCTTTATCCTCTCTATCCACGGAGAGAGCAATGGCTTTTGTATGGAGCGAGAGTATGAATTCAAAACAATTTTTGCCCAAATCGCCCAAAGCTTCCCCAAACTCAAAATCATCATCGAACACATGAGCGACCATCGCAGTATCGAGCTTTTAGAACGTTATGAAAATATCTATGCGACCTTGACACTCCATCACATCACAATGACCTTAGATGATGTGATCGGCGGGGGATTGCGCCCGCACCATTTCTGCAAACCCATACTCAAGACCCCCAAAGACAGAGATATGCTCTTAAAACTCGCACTCAATGCCCACCCAAAAGTCTGCTTTGGCTCTGATAGCGCGCCACATTTAGAAAAAAACAAACTCAAAGACAATGGCGCTGCAGGCGTGTTTTCTGCTCCGATGGTCTTGCCTGCTTTATGTGAGCTTTTTGAAAAATACGACAAACTCCACAATCTCCAAGCCTTCATCAGCAACAACGCCCAAACAAACTACAACATCACCCATTTAGGCAAAAAGTCCATCACACTCTATAAAAAACACTCCAGTATCCCCAGCCAAATCAAACTGATCCAAAACAATATCATTCCCCTCAATGGAGGTCAAATGCTAGGCTGGGCTTTGGGCTGATGGCAAAACTTTATTTTATCTGTGCTGCTGTGATTTTAGGGGGGATACTCATATACCTTTCCCCCAAGCCCCAAAATCCACCCAATTTTCAGATCACCCTCACTCCTGCACCCTACACCAAGCCCTTATTTCTCAAGCAAGATATTCCAATGCCCGATGGTATCCCCCAAGCACACGCTGCCACGCTCACTTATCTCAAAAATGGCGACTTGCTTACGGCCTTTTTTGCAGGGAGCAGAGAGGGAGCAGGCGATGTGAAAATTTATGGAAGCGTCTATGACCATCAAAAGCACATTTGGAGCAAACCCTTTGTATTACTCACAAAAGAAGAGCTTGGCGCAAAAGCCCATCAATACATCAAAAAGCTTGGCAATCCCGTGCTTTATCGGGATAACAACAGGCTCTATCTCTTTGTTGTTGGCGTGAGCTTAGGGGGCTGGGCGACAAGTAGAATTTATGAGCTTTCTATGGAAAACTTTGCTCCCAACAAACATTTCACCTATCACCAAACCCTCCAACTCAGCCCCTTTCTCAATATCAGCAACCTTGTGAGAACCTTGCCCATCAAGACCAGCGATGGGGGCTTCTACCTCCCTATTTATCACGAGCTTGCCGATAAATATGCCTTGATATTAAAGTTTGATAGCCTTGGCAAACCCACCCATATCACCAAACCAAACCACCTCCACGCCCAGCTCCAGCCAAGCCTTACCCCTCTTTCAAACAGCCGTTGTATGCTTGTTTTTAGAAATGCTGGGCGCTATGATAATGTGATGTTTTCCCAGCTCTGCGAGCAAGCAGGGAGGCAATGGCTCCCCCCGATTCCAACCAATATCAAAAACTATGACAATTCGCTCAATCTGATTTTTTTCAATAAAAAAACTTACTTAATCCACAATACCCTAGACCTCAGACCCAACCTGCAGCGAGGAACACTGACATTTTCGCTCATGCAAAGCCCTAGTGTATTTAAAAAAATCTTTGACCTCGATAGCACCTCCCTCCCTCAGGGCGAAGTGAGCTACCCTACAACCATCACAGATGGCGATAATATCGATATTGTCTATACACACGATAGAAAAAATATCCGCCATATCCGTTTCAACCGATCCTATCTCAAAGGCCTGCAATGAATCATTATGTATTTTCTGTTGTTTATATGGCTATTTTTGGGTATTTTGGGCATTTAGCAAAGCTAGGGCGCAAGCTGCAAGCCACTCTAATTATCCTCTCTGGTATCGTAGTCAATATCCCCTTTCAAGGTATCTCTTTGAATATGCTGACTTATAGTTTTTTGGGCGCGATGAGTATATTTTTGTTTGCACTATGCTTGATTGGGATTTTTGAAAGCCTGAAAACAAACCCCCATAATCCCTTAGGGCTCAAAGCAAGTATTTTTATTTTTGTGTTTGGATTGATTTTATTTTTGAACGTTTTTAATCTCATTCCCATCAACATATACTACCAACCCCCCACAACCCTCATTATTATCTGCACTTGCCTCACTATCATTGCTTATTTTATCCATAAGCCCTTGGGGATTTTGTATCTGATTGCTTTGCTAGGCTTTGGGCTAGGTGTGATGGATTCTTCTAATCCTTTTGATTATTTCATCGACGCACCCACTTGGGTTTTTGCACTCATTTATTTGTTGTTTATGGGCTCAAAGCAGCTTTATAAACTCGCTTGGGTCAAGCGATGATAAATCCTAGTTTGATGGGGGAATTTTTAGCAGAGTTTGATGGGATTATCGATGTGCGCACGCCCCTAGAATACGCCCACTCACATATCCCAAACGCCATCAACCTCCCTGTATTAAACAATCAAGAACGCACCCAAATCGGCACAATCTACAAACAAGAATCCCCCCTAAAAGCTAAAATACTTGGCGCGAGTATGGCTTGTAAAAATATCGCCCATATCCTAGCTTCTCTCCCTGATGACAAACCCCTCCAAGCCCTACTCCATCACAAAAACAAGCTTTTAGTCTATTGCGCTCGAGGAGGGAAGCGCAGCGAGGCTTTGCAAAATGTCTTGTGTCAGATTGGCCTGCGTATCCAAAAGCTCCCCAATGGCTACAAAGGCTATCGCAACGAAGTTTTAAAGTATTTGAATACGCCCTTAAAGCAGCATTTCATCACGCTTTGTGGCCCTACAGGCTGTGGGAAAAGCGAAATTATCCAAGACCAGTCAAGCTGGAGTATCGACCTAGAGGGACTTGCAAGGCATTATGGCTCTAGCTTTGGCAATGTCGCTTCTTACAAGCAAGGCCAGCCCACGCAAAAAATGTTTGAAAACACTCTTTTTGCTGATTTGAGTCAAAAAGCCCATCTCCCTATCCTACTCATCGAAGCAGAATCGCGCAAAATCGGGGCACTCACAATCCCCCGCAACCTCTTTAACGCCTATCAAAGCCATACAATCATCTTGATACAAGCGCCCTTAGAATCCCGTATTCAAAGGATTGTCAAGATGTATCAAAACATCACTGAAACAAGCTTTGCCCTCGGTATGCAAACAATCAAACCCTATATTTCCCATCATATTTTTTATGAAATCCAAAGCCTATGGAAACAAAAAGCTTTGGATAAAATCGCTATGATTTTGATAGAAAAATACTACGACAAAGTCTATCGTATCCCCAACTACACCCACACACTCACGCATACCAACCTCCCTACGACTATCCCTACACTCCTAGCTATCAAAAACCACTTATCCCAAACACTCTAAATCCCACCACCACAGCCCACCAAAAATAAATCACGCAAAAAAACAAGCCAACAGATACCCCCCTAAAATTGCCATCAGATAAAATTTTGATTTTAAAAAGTTTTTAATTTGATGGGGATTTGATTATATTTAATTGCATTGGCTTGCATTTAATCACTAGCCCCCTCTTTTAAAGAGGGCTTCAAAAGAACAGAAAGAAAGTAGAAAAAATAGAGAAAAAAACAAAAGAAAACAGAGAAAACAAGAGCGAGACCCTCAAGTCTTTACCCCCCCCCCCTCAAGCCCCCCCCTTTTTTTGAGCTGCTTGAGCCCCTCTCAAGTTGTTGGAACTCCTTGAATTATTTGAGCCCCCTCAAGTTTCTCAAGTTACACAAAATGGAGAGCTCGCGCTAGGCAAGCCAACGCGAGGGCAAACAATAAGGCTTATTCGACTTCAGCATCGATCACATCATCATCTTTTTTATTTGCCTGTGTGCCTGCGTTGGCATTTTGTGCGCCCCCCTCTTTGGCATACATCGCTTCAGCAAGTTTATGGCTTGCTTCTGTGAGTGCCTTGGATTTGGACTCAATCTCTTCTTTAGAAGCATTTTCATTTTTGAGCGTGGCCTTGAGGTCATCGAGCGCACTTTGGATTTTCTGTGCTTCAGAGGCCTCTAGCTTGTCTTTGAGCTCAGTGAGGCTCTTTTCTGTTTGATAGACCAGCGCATCGGCTTGATTTCTAGCTTCAATGGCCTCTTTGCGCTTGGCGTCTTCTTCTTTGTGTAATTCTGCGTCTTTAACCATTTTATCAATCTCAGAATCACTCAAGCCACTTGAGCCAGAGATTTTGATCTCTTGAGATTTGCCGCTGGCCTTATCCTTAGCCGATACGGTCAAAATCCCATTTGCGTCAATATCAAAGGTCACTTCAATTTGTGGGACACCTCTAGGGGCTGCAGGGATACCTGTGAGGTCAAATCGCCCCAAAGATTTATTATCCCTAGCTAGCTCGCGCTCCCCTTGCAATACATGGATAGACACAGCAGGCTGATTGTCTTCAGCTGTAGAGAAAACCTGTGCTTTTTTCGCAGGGATTGTTGTGCCTCTATCGATAACTTTTGTCATCACACCACCTAAAGTTTCAATCCCCAAACTCAAAGGTGTCACATCAAGGAGCAAGACATCTTTAACATCACCTTTAAGCACGCCCCCTTGGATCGCTGCGCCAATGGCTACAACTTCATCGGGATTCACAGATTTATTGAGGTCTTTGCCGATAAATTCCTTCACTCTCTCTTGTGCCTTGGGGATACGAGTCGAACCACCAACCATCACAACCTCAGAAATATCGCCCTTGCCTAACCCTGCGTCTTTGATGACAAAATCAATCTTTTTGATTGTTTCACTGATGAGATCATCGATCAAGCTTTCAAACTTAGCACGAGTGAGCTTTTTGACTAAGTGCTTAGGGCCACTCGCATCAGCTGTGATAAAAGGCAAGTTGATTTCGCTTTCTTGCGCAGAGCTGAGCTCTTTTTTGGCATTTTCTGCAGCATCTTTGAGCCTTTGGAGCGCCATCACATCAGATTTGATATCAATCCCTGTTTCATCTTTAAATTCCTTTGCTGCCCAGTCGATAATGCGATTATCAAAGTCATCACCACCCAAAAACGCATCCCCACCAGTGGCCAAAACTTCCACGACATTATCCCCAGTTTCTAGCACCGTGACATCAAAAGTCCCTCCACCCAAGTCATAGACCATAATCTTTTCAGATTCTTTTTTATCTAATCCATACGCAAGGGCTGCTGAAGTGGGCTCATTGATAATTCTTAAGACATTGAGTCCTGCGATTGTCCCTGCTTCTTTTGTGGCTTTCCTTTGGCTGTCGTTAAAATAAGCAGGAACGGTGATGACAGCTTCGCTCACCTCTTCGCCCAAATAAGCTTCAGCATCTTCTTTGAGTTTCATCAAGATTTTAGCCGAGATTTCTTGCGGTGTATAGACCTTATCAGCGATCTCTATCGCACAAGCCCCATTTCTATCAACGATTTTATAAGGCAGGCGTTTTTGCGCTTCTTTTGCCTTGTCTTCATTAAACATCAAGCCCATGATTCTCTTGATAGAATAAATTGTCTTTTGAGGGTTCGTGATCGCTTGTCGCTTCGCACTCTCCCCGACTAAAACCTCGCCCTTATCAGTGAAAGCCACGATAGAAGGTGTGGTATTCTTACCCTCTTTATTGGCGATGATTTTTGCTTCATTGCCCTCATAAACTGCCATTGCAGAGTTGGTTGTTCCTAAGTCAATTCCGATTACTTTTGCCATTGTATATCCTTTGTATTGAGTTTAATTATTTTTTGCGATACTCACCATTGCTGGCCTAAGCATACGCTCTTTATATTTATAGCCCTTTTGCAAAACCTGCACAATCTCTCCGTCTGATTTCTCCTCAGAGGGGACTTGCATGATTGCATCGTGGAAATTAGGGTCAAAGTCTTGGTCGCAATCAATGCATTCAATGCCGTGCTTACTCAGCACTTTGAGCAAATTATCTATCGTGAGCTTAAGCCCCTCTAAAATCGCTTCTATCGAATGCGTGCTCTGCGAGCTTTCCAATGCCTTTTCTAATGTATCCACCACAGGCAGCAAATCCTTGGCTATCTTTTCATAAGCATATTCAAGCGCTTGAAATTTCTCTCTTTCCAAACGCTTTTTAGTGTTTTCAAAATCCGCATACACACGGATATAATTCTCGTGCAGTTCTTGGTATTTTTTTTCATAATCCTCCTGTGCTAGTTGTTTTTCTTCTTCTTGAGTCGCACAAGGCTCTTGTTGTGCCTCCTCTAAAGTGTTTGGGTCATTGATTGGGTTATGGGTTTCTTTCATGAATCACTCCTTGTGTTGAATTGTATTGAATTACTATGAGGCAATCTGGTCATAAAAATCTGTATAATCCCTATCCAACGCCCCCATACAAAGCATTTTAGCTTCCTTTTGGTGCAGCTGAATATCTTGGATGATCGCAATGCTCCCCTTAGGGACAGCATTTTCAAAATAAATGCCCTTAGGCAATCGGTCAAATATCCTCCCGCTTGTGATCTCAAAAAACAGCTGCTGGTATCCAGAATACTGGAGCAAAAAGCCCAAAAACTCCACGCCAAAATAAAACAACTCGCAAGACTCGCCCATACGCTCTAGCTTCTCTAAAAGAGCATTAGCACAGACTTGATGGGCGATCTGCCGAATATCTTGGACTTCTAAACCCACTAGCTCTTTTGCAAAGCGCTCTATCGAGGGATTGAAACGCAAGGCTATCTGATCGGTTTCAAAATCCAAAATCAAAAACTGATGCTCGCAGTTGATGACTGCTCGGAGCTTTTGAGGGACTTTAGTCTTGATGATACCAAATATCCCCTTGCCCTCGCAAGCAGCTTGAAACTTCTTGAGATCCACTTGGGGCGTGCTGTCTTTGATATTGAGCTTACTCCTCCAATAATTTTTCAGCGCTAAAGCCGTGGGTATCCGGCCGCTGCTGATATGTGTCTGTGTCAATATCCCCTCATCACAGAGTGCTTTGAAATAATTTCTGATTGTCGCTGATGAGATCTTGATACTCATAGACATTTTAAGCGACTCCGAGCCGATGGGGCTTTGAGATTGGATATATTCTTGGATAATTTTATCTAAAAGCAAATCTTTTTTGCGATACATCATCTCAGACCTTTGAATATTGGGTTTCAAATATCAATGCAGATATTATACCAAAAAAAATAAATAAAATTAGCATTTATATAAAAATATTGCTAAAAAATCTAAAACCTTAGCCATTTCATATAAACCTATATAACTAGTTAGACTAAATAAAGTTTATAACAACCACTGACATTGGGGGATTTTTCGGCGTAGAATAGTGAGCGAAACATTGAGTGAAATGGCGAGTTAGATAGTGCGTGATGAGTGAGATAGGCGAGTGCGTGGCGAGCAAAAAATATAGAAATATACAAGGAAGCACAAAAGAAGTGCGCGACTCAATCCATTTTGAAAAACAAAAATGGTAAAATACCTCTATGAATATCCATACAAAAAACATAGACCCCAAGCTCATTGAGAGTATCAGTCACATTTCTTTAGCGATGTTTAGAAAAAGCTTTTTTGGCGTATTCCACGGCTCCATCTCAGCACGGATCTCTCAAAATCGCTTCTTGATAAACAAAAAAGACGCGATATTTGATCAAATCAACAACGACTCCTTAATCATGCTCTATGACAAAGAAGACTATCGCTGGCAAGAAGCAAGTATCGATACCTTTATCCACTCAAGTATCTATCAAGGCCTAGTAGAAGCACGATTCATTGTCTATGCTATGCCCCCTTATAGCGTGGCGTATTCGCTCAGGCACGATGTTTTATGCCCAAAAGACTACTTTGGCTATCGCTTATTAGGCAGGCAGGTCGATATTTTTGACCCCAAGGGCTATGATAGCTGGTATGAACGCGCTGATGTGGATATTTCGCGTTATTTCAAGCAGAGCAAGAAAAATTTTATCTTCATCAAAGGCTATGGAATCTATGCTTATCACAGAGATTTATATGCCCTAGCAAAAACCATTGCCTTGATTGAAAACAGCTGCAAAGTCTTGCACCTAGGTGGTATGCTTGATTGTGGGTATGAAGACAACACGCGCTTTGAAATCTAAAACTTCCTCCTATTTATTTATTTTTCATTGGGATTTCTTTATGAAATCCTTAAGACCACTTCAGGGATTAAAAATCCCTTGCGTTCCTAAAGGATAGAGTTATTCCCGACTTTGTCGTTCATCAACTCGTTTTTTAGGGGGTTTGGATTTCTTTATGAAATCTTAAGACCTATTTTTCAGTCTAAAAGCTCTTTTTATTTCTTTCAAAAAAGGGGTTTATCCTCCCCTAACATAGTGGGTGGGTCAAGACCTTAACCCCGAAAAAACTCTTTTTTTCGGCAAATAAGGAGGGGAAGCTCGCAATCCTCCCTCTATTTAATTTTTATCTGGGATTTCTTTATGAAATCCTTAAGACCACTTCAGGGATTAAAAATCCCTTGCGTTCCTAAAGGATAGAGTTATTCCGACTTTGTCGTTCATCAACTCGTTTTCAGAGGTTTTACACTTCTGTAGTCTTTTCTCTGTCTTTTTGCACCACGCAAGGGCGAGCAAATACACATAACGCCCTCTTTTTTTTTGGGATTCCATAAAAGCAACACAAAAGTAATCCTAAGATTTAAACAACTTACTATGTGAGCCCACACGCAAGGCTGTGAGGATTAGCACATCTTCTTGTTTTGCATACACCAACAATAAATCTGGCTTGATATGGCACTCTCTGAAGTCTTTGAGCACACCTTTGAGTTGATGGTCTTTATGCTTTGCTTCTAAGGTTTCGCCATTACCTAGCTTCTCCAATACACCATCAACAAGTTCTTGATTCTTGGGGGATAATTTTTTATACTCTTTGGCAAAAACTTTAGCATACGCTAGGCTATATTTCATTGAGTATGGCTTGTTTGAAAGATTGCATATCGCTATAGCACTCTAGCTCACCTCTTTTTGCTCTCTCTTTGACTTCCTTGCTTGCTTGCAAGATTTCAGATTCAAATTTTGTAAGCCCCACTTCTTGTTTGCACTCTATCTGCAGAGCCTTTGCGAGATTTATCAATGTTGGTGCGACTTCTTGACTCACATTTTCAAATATCAATCTCATTTTCCCTACTTTTTGCAATCAGAATCTTTTAACAGAGTTGATTCTACCAAAATATGAACAATGCGACACCACATTATCCTCAAGAGGTTGAGAAGAATCCTAAAGAGTTTTTATTTCTATTTTTTAAAAAGAAATAAAAGTCTTTTGAAAAACCTTTCAAACCCTCAAGCAAGTAGCAAGCTAAATTAAAATCTAAAATGCTAAAACCTTTTTTGCTTACGCATTAAGGGGCTAAAGGGGGCTGAGCTTAAAGCTTTGCACCCCCTAAATCCCCTTAAAAACCCCCTTACCCCTGCCACGCTTAAAGGCAGAAAAGCAAATGCAAAGGCGAAAGGCAAATACAAAGGCAGAAAACCTCGGATTGCTGTGTCTTTGCTCGCCCTCAGCAAGGGTGCAAAAAGCCAG
>NZ_MLAP01000056.1 GCF_002272865.1 Helicobacter sp. 12S02634-8
TCTCCTATAAGTTCGCATCTCACTTCATAAATGATCTGCTTGATTTTTCTATTGACCGTATCAATCACCACTTGACTTTGGTGGCTCAAGATATGTTCAATTGTAAAGACAATGATCTCTGTATCTCTAGGATCAGGGAAGCGTTCATGGATAGCATCATAGGTGCTTTGATCCAAATGATATGGCATAATTTCCATCACTTCTCCTTTATGGGCATATTCTAACATATTTTATCCTTTATGGGATTAAACATTCAAGGGCATTTCAATATCCCAAGTGGGATAAAGAATCCCAACTATGGGCTGTAAGTCTTAGAATCTCATGGATTCTTCAAAGGGGATTTTTGGTCATAAGTGTAGGTAGGCACTTTTAGAATAAAGTGCAGAGTTCTCCTTAAAGGAGATTTGGATTAATCCCCTTTGAAGGATCTATGAAGCTAAAAGCTTCCTACTGCTTTTGAAGTTTTCTTCAGACTCTCCAAGTGGAGTGCAGGCTTGTTCTATTTATGGCAAACGCCAAAGGTGCTTGAGTGAAGACCTAAATCTCATAATGAGTAG
>NZ_MLAP01000009.1 GCF_002272865.1 Helicobacter sp. 12S02634-8
AAGAAGCAGGGGATTTTATCAACGACAACACAGACACAATCTTAAGATACATAGATATGACAATAGAGGCCAGCAAGCACATTGCTTTATTTGCCACAGCTTTTATCTTGGCTAAACCTGCGATATTGTTTGTTTCTTTTCAAAAAAAAGGGGGGGTATCTTCCCCTACCCCCTCCTTAACCCCGAAAAAACTCTTTTGGATTGCAAAATCCTTTTGCTTACGCATTAAGGGGCTAAAGGGAGCTGAGCTTAAAGCTTTGCACCTCCTAAATCCCCTTAAAAACCCCTTTACCCCTGCACGCAAAGGCGAAATACAAAAATGCAAGGATAGAAAACCTCGGATTGCTGTGTATTCGCTCGCCCTTGCGTGGTGCAAAAAGGCAGATTTAAGACTACAGAAGTGTAGTCGCTGGCTTTTTGCTAGCAAGGAAGTTGCGAGCTTCCCCTCCTTGTTTGCCGAAAAAAAGAGTTTTTTCGGGGTTAAGGAGGGGGTAGGGGTGGATAAACCCCTTTTTTGAAAGGAAATAAAAAGCATTTTTGAAAAAGCTTTCAAACTCTTAAGTATTATATCTATCCAAGGTCTTAAAATATCGCTCCAATCGCGACAAATAGGTAGCTTGAGGGGGTAGGGGGCTAGTGTTGTTTATTTCAAATACCCATAATCATAGAGTGCATTGGCCATTTTGACTAAAATCGGTCCTCCTTTGCCCCCACTCTGTCCGTGCTCAAGCAAGACGGTGATGACATATTTTGGGTTTTTATAAGGCACAAATCCCGTGATCCACGCATGCGATCGTCGGAAATATGCCATTTGGCTCTCTTTGACTCTGGTTTTGATTTCTTGAGGGATTTGTACAACTTGGGCAGTCCCTGTCTTGCAAGCAAGGGGGGCTTTAGAGCCGCGAGTACGGGAATAGGCTGTCCCTCCAGGCAGGCTGCACGCCTCATACATAGCCTTTTGGAGCACGGGGAGCTTGGATTTTTGGAAGTTGTTTAAAACATCTTGACTCACATAATCAGAGCTTTTATTGCCAAACATTTTAGCAAAATGGGGCGTGGGGAGCTTCCCTCCTGCGATGAGGGCTGTGTATCGCGCGATTTGCATGGGCGTGACCAAAAACGCCCCTTGCCCAATCGAGGTCACAACCGTATCACCCGTGTACCAAACTTTCCCATAGCGCTTCATTTTCCATTCAGGATCAGGGACAATGCCTATGAATTCATTGGGAATATCGATACCTGTTTTTTCCCCAAAGCCCATCTGCCGCAAGACATTTGCGATGTTGTTGATCCCAGCGTTTTGGGATAGCTTATAAAAATACACATCGACAGATTCTCTGATGGCTTTAAAAAGGTCTGATTTTCCGTGTCCTGTGGGCTTCCAATCACGAAATTTTCTGCCACCTAGCTCGATATAAGCTGGTGTATCGATTTTGGTGTTTTCATTGATACCTGCGTATTCTAAAAATGCGAGTGCCATACCCATTTTCACGACAGACCCAGGTGGATAGAGGGCGTTGACTAGCTTGTTGAGCAGGGGGTTATAGACATTTTCTCGCAAAGCGTTCCATTTTTCATAACTGATCCCGCCGACAAAATCATTGAGATTGTATTCTGGATAGCTCCCTGCTGCGATGATTTCACCACTTTGGATATCCATCACAATCACAGCACCCTCTTTGTCTTGGAATTCACTATCGGCGATTTTTTGGAGTCGCATATCTAGGCTCAAAATCAGGTCATTTTCAATCTCGGGCTTTTGTTCTTCTAAAATCTCAAGCTCTTGATTGAGGGCATTGACAGCTACAATGCGATAGCCGATTTGCCCTTGCAAAAAGGAGTTGTATTCTTTTTCTAAGCCTGTTTTGCCGATGATATTGGTGTATTTGCTTGTGGGGTCGTCTTTGATATCTGTGCGGTCAGCAGCCCCTACATAGCCGATGATATGGGAGCCAGAGGTGTTGTTGGGGTAGAGTCTTTTGGTGGCAGGCTCTATAGATATGTTGGGGTATTGAATAATTTGTGCATAGATTTTTTGTATCTGCGCATAAGGAATAAAGTTGATGACTTTGATGGGGGTGTGGTTGTAGAGGGAATCTTGTTTTTTATAGGTTTTAATGATTTCACTCGGATTGATATCGGGGAAAAAGCTCTGAATAATCCCCGCTTCTGTCTGCAAGTCTTTGTCTTTGAGCGAAGGGCTTAGCAAGATAGAAAATCCGACATCATTGATTGCTAAGGGCGTGTGGTTCCTGTCTAAAATCTGTCCTCTGGAGGGGATAAGGATTTCTTTTTTAATTGTGTTTCTTTGGGCGAGTTTTTCAAAGTATTGATGGGATTTGATGGTGAGGACAAAGATTTTAGTAATCAAAACAAGCCAAACAATGATAAAAAGGCTTAAGAGGATTTTATATCTGATATCTAATTTTTTCATAAATAATCCCTAAGCAAGACTCATAAAAGATATAGGCTATTAAAATCAGATTTAAATTCAAATCAAACCCTGCATCAAACATTCCAAACAAATACAACACGAAAAAATAAATGAAATAAATCAGTGGCACATAGACAAAAACAAAAAAGATATTTTCTTCAAAAAGCAATCGGAATTTTTTGACCACTAGCCAATTGGCTATGACAAATACAATGGGTAAAATCCCCGCAGGCTTGTTGTGATCGAGCTCAAAAAATATCAAACAAGCCACAATTGCAAGCACTTTGATCCATTGATTTTTTTTGCTTGCGTGGGCATAAAGGATAAAAAGCACTCCAATCATAGGGGGTAAAAATAAAAAAATATCGTTCAAGCAAGTATAAATACCAAAAGAAACCAAAAGCGTGAGTGCTTTTAGAGTTTCTTTAAAAGTGCTATTTCGTCGCAAATGGGGAAATGTTTGCATTTGATACAATCTGCCCAAATTTTATGATCGGGTAATGATGATTTTTCGATCACTTCAAAACCTAGCTTTTTAAACAAGCGCTCACGATAGGTCAAAACTAAAAATTCTTTAACACCCAAGGCCTCTCCCTCTTGGCATACCGAGCTAACAAGAGCACTCGCTATGCCTTGCCCTCGATAAGGCTCGCCCACAACCAAGCTTCTGACTTCTGCTAAAGAGGGCGAATAAATATGCAAGGCACAAAACCCCACAATCTTGCCATCAAGTTTGGCAACACAATAAGAACGGATAGAGTTTGCCATCTCTTCAGGGCTTCTAGGCAGTATCAGACCTTTTTGCACTTCTTTTTCTACTAAAGCACACATCAAAGCAATATCACTCAATATGGGTTTTTGTATCATCATCTCTGTTTGCATCTATCCCGAGCACTCCATTTAAAATCATTTCTTGGATCTTAGCTTTGCCACCAAATTTTTTATTTATCATTTTATCATTATTTGATACGACCACTCTGCCTTTTTGGTAGAAAATATGTTGTTGATTTTTGTTTAATTTGTCAAACTTTGTATAAACACTCAAAATCCTCTGATCGGGGCGCGCTATGGAGTGCAAGAGATTTTGGAGGGTGGTGTCTGCTTGCAAGTTGGTGTGCCTTGCGTCGATGAGATGGACAAAGAGCTTGATAGAAATGCGTTGGTGTAAAAACTCCCAGAGGTGGTGTTCCCAATGCTTTTTTGTGGCTTTAGAAACTTTCGCATAGCCAAATCCAGGGAGGTCGATGAGCCTAAAAGTCGCTGTTTGCATAAAAGGTGCTTTCCTCTCCCAAATCGTGTGAAAAAAGTTAATCAACTGCGTTTTTCCCGGGGTTGAAGAGCTTTTGGCAAGGTTTTTTTCTAATAATAGATTGATGAAAGTGCTTTTGCCGACATTGCTTCTGCCTAAAAATACCACTTCCATCACATCAGGTGGGGGGCAAAAAGAGAGCTTGGTCGCAGAAGTCAAAAAGCTAGCTTCTTTGATACAAATCACCTTGTGGTCTTGCTCTTCTTCCTTCATGGCTTTTCCTTTGGGTTTGTATCTTTTTGTGGCTTATCGGTGGGATTTTGTTGGGTATTTTTTTCTGTATTTTTGGGCGTGGGGGTTGGGTGTGTTTTGTTGTTTTGCTCCATATCATCAAGGTTGAAGATAAATTTAGCGGGCTTATTTTTGCTTCCAATCACATTAGCATAGCCACTGTCATTATTGACAATGATTTCTTCGCCTCTGATAGTATTTGCCTTGCCTACTTCATTGACAACGGCATTTTCTAGCAATCTGTATTCGCCATTGGTTGCATTATAGATCAGTTTATCAGAGTGCCCTTGGATCTCCCGCCCATTTTCCATAAAAATATGGAACTTGACATTACCCATCGCTTCATAAGATTGGGGAGTTCTTTTCTTGTCTGTATAGATGATGACCTTATCGGCTTGGAGAGTGTCTTTGCCTTTTGTGATATGCACTTGCCCTTCTATGGTCGTGATCCCTTTGGTATCATCGCTAGAAAACTTATCAGCAGTGACTTCAAGCGTTTCTTTACCATAGACCACTAAGGCCATCAATACACAGAGCAAAAGGAGAGTTTTTTTCATTGGATACCCTCTTTTTGGATTCTTTGATTATTGGGATTTGCTGGGCGTTTGGAGCTTGCTTGCTTGTCTTGGGATTTTTGCCCATCAAGCGTGATTTCTGAAGTGATATCAATCGCACTGATGGTTTGGGTTTTTCTGTTATAGATAATATTTTTACCATCAAAGTTCCCCTCTAGCGCAGTGAGCATAAAATTTCCCTTGCCTTTGAAGGTTTCATTACGATAGTCATAGACCCCGCTCTCACTCCAAAAGCTCCCCCCATCACTTTTAGTATACACCACGCCCTTAGGGAATTCGTAAAGATCCCCTTTTCTGAGCACTTCTTGCCCACTGATGTATTCATAGATATTTTTTGCTTGGCTGTTATAGCGGCTTGCTAAAAACCCATACAACACCTCGTAATCACTGAATTGCACGGCCCTTGCACCCTCGATTTTCATATCAACAAAATTCTTATTGATTTGATACATATTGAATCCCATCAGCTCGATTTTAGGGATATTTTTCGTATCAGATATTTCAAGAGAGGTCTGGGGAGCGAAGAAAAAAAATGACGCAAAAGTAATGGCTAAAAGCACCAAGAAAAAATTCAATACACTATTGGTAGAGTTTAAGTATTTCATCTTTGAGCCCATCTCGCATTACAATATACTCAATCATCTCGCGCACTGCCCCCTTGCCCCCGGGCTTTTGGAGTATCACATCAGCAAAATCTTTCAGCCACAACGCCCCATCACTAGGCACAAAGCGCAAGCCACATTCTGCAAACATACCCAAGTCATTGAGATCATCACCGATACAAGCTATCTCACAAGCTTGCAAATCAAATTCTTTTTTGAGCTTGCAAGCGATTTCTCTTTTATCAGATATGCCCATATAAACAGATTCAACGCCGAGTTCTTTCATGCGATAAGTCACGATTTTAGAGTGCCGCCCTGAGATGACAGCTGCTTTTTTGCCTAGCTTTTTCCAAGCGACCAGCCCCAGCCCATCTTTGATATCAAATATCTTGCTCTCAAGCAAGTCTTGATTATAAATCAAGCCCCCATCTGTGAGTGTGCCATCGACATCTAATAAAATCAATTCAATCATAAAACCCCTTTTGTGCTAGGGATCCCAGCTCGTAGATTGGGCGATAATGCCCGACGCAAAGCGAGTGCAAAGGCTTTAAAAGTCGCTTCTATGATATGGTGGAGATTTTTGCCTCTTTTGAGATAAATATGCACGCAAAAGCCCGCATTAGCTGCTACTGCCTTGAAAAACTCCTCAACAAGCTCGATATCAAAATCTCCCACTTTCCCTCTGAAATCCCCATAACAGCTCATATCAAACACCAAAAAAGCGCGATTGCAAATATCAATATCGCACTCTACGCACGCCTCGTCCATCACCACAGCCCCATTGCCAAATCTCTCAATCCCAGAAACTGGATAAATCCCCTCTTTGAGTAGCTGCCCTAGCACGATACCACAATCTTCTATGCTATGGTGGTAGTCAATATGCGTATCCCCGATACAATCGATACATAAATCTATCCAAGAGTGCTTGCTGAAAGCCTCGAGCATATGGTCAAAAAACCCAATTTTAGTATCGATTTTCCCCACTCCATTTCCATAGATTTCTAATGAAGCTTTGATTTTTGTTTCTTTTGTGTTGCGTGTGATTGTTTGCATTGATTCACTCCCTGATGATAATACCGCTTAGATTCTTAGACTTCGCAAAGTCAAAAGCCTCATCTTCGCTTTTAAAGCCCTCGATAAACACTCGATAAATCGGCTCGCCATTGCTGGTTTGTTCTTTGATTGTAGCCCGATAAGTTTCTCCTATATTTTTTTGCATTTGTTCTTTGAGAGCATTTGCCCCTGCTTGTTTTTTAAACGCCCCTACTTGCAGTGAGAAATCCCCTCCTTCAACGCTACTTTTACTCTCGCCAATTTTGAACTCTTCTTTGAGAGTTTTGGAGCGATCCATATCTTTTGCTACAGAGTTTTCATAATCCTTAGAAATCACCCCGCCAAAGCCCAAGACCTCTAAACGCACTTTGGCTGTGCCTTTATCGACCATATCAATATCTCTAGCAGCAGCATTGGAGAGGTCGATGATACGCCCATCGACAAAAGGCCCTCTATCATTGATACGCACCACCGTGGTTTTGCCATTTTCTTTATTATAGACTTTCACCACCGTATTCATGGGCAAAATCTTGCTTGCAGCTGTGTGTGCGTGCATATTATAGACCTCGCCATTAGAAGTTTTCTTGCTATGGAAATTAGGACCATACCAGCTAGCGATCCCATCAAAGATTTCACCCACATCAACGCGTGTGGGGTAATACCACTTGCCTGCTATCTGATAAGGACGCATTGTAGCCCTTTGTATCGCAGCAGAATCCCGCATACCCTCAAGCATCGAAGGATCAGGGCTATTAAAAAGATCATTAGGGGCATTGCTTGAGCTAAAACCTTGTGTATCGCCATAGGATCGGTTGGTGTAGTTTGAAGTGTATTTTTTTGAGCGATACGCCCCTAAGGCTTCATAATCGCTAAATCCTCCCACACCGCCATTATAAACACTCTGTGGCGAGCAGCCCACAAACAGCCCTATGCTAAAGGCTAGCCCCCCTTTTAGCCATTGCCCACTCAATGCTTGACCTCATTTTGAGCTATCTTTTGATAGTCTTTTTTGATGATAGGCACGATGAGCTTTTGATTGATAGATAAAAAAGAATTTTTAAGGTTGTTGGTAGTTTTGAGCTCTGAAATACGAACTTTGTATTTTTTAGAAATAGAACTTAAAGTTTCACCTTGCTTGACGCGGTGGAGGACAAACATTTCATTAGGATCTGTATCGGCCTTAAAATTTTGCTTGAAATGGGCTAGCTTTTCATAAGGGATATAAACTGTGTATTCATTATAGCCAGGGGGCAAGAAGTTATAACGGAATTGTCGGTTATATTTTTTGAGATCTTCTAAGCGCATACCTGCACCCTCAGCGATATTTTCTAGCAAAGTCCCTGCCTTGATATGCACGCTAGCTAGAGTATTCATAGCCCCTCTGTTGAGGAGATATTCTCTGTCTTCGCTTTTAAGCCTGTCGATATTATTAAAAGCTACAGACATACTCAAAATCATGCGGATATAATTCCTTGTTTCTTTAGGGAGGTATTTTTTCTCATCATCTAAAAGCACATCAATATCTGTGCTCTTAGCTTCTTTTATCGCCTTTTGAAGACGCCCTATACCGCAGTTATAAGCCATTGCAGCCAGATACCATTGACCTGTGATTTTATACAAAAACTGCAGATACCTGATAGCAGCTTGCGTGCTTTTGATCGGATCGCGCCGTTCATCGATATAATCATTGATTGTAAGCCCTAACTGCTTGGCAGTCACAGGCATTAACTGCCAGATACCTGAAGCTTTTTTGGGACTATAGGCTTTGGTGGAGAATTCTGATTCTGCCATCGCTAAAAACAAAAATTCTTGAGGGATCCCTGCTTGCGCGATCATACTTTTGAGAATCGGGATAAATTCATAGCTGGCGTCAAATTTCTGTAAAAAATAATCCCATTTGGTTTCTGCACTGCCTAGTTTGAGGGAGTTTTTTGCTTTGAGTTTGGCTAAAAACACTCCACTCACCCCAAAGGAGTTCAAGATATTCTCGCTGAATCGGTCATAGACTAGGTTGTTTAAATCGGCTCGCAATACACTCGATAAGCACACACAAGACAACAAAGCCATCAGTTTCAATTTCATCTATTTTCCTAATACTTTTGTGAGAAACTCAAAAATATAAAAAACATAAGGGTTGATTCTACTTGAAAAATCCTTAAACACCAATCGCTTGATAAGAAAATTTTTCCCCATCAATGCCACCCAAACAATTCACAAGCATTTTGCGTCGTGATCTGAGAAATCTCATCAATACCCATATCAAGGACTTCGGATAGCTTTTGTGCAATGAGGGGGATATGCATGGGCTCATTGCGCTCTCCCCGATGGGGGTGGGGGGTCAAATAGGGCGCGTCTGTTTCGAGCAATAGCCTGTTTTTGGGGATTTTTGGCAAAATCTCAATGATTTTTTTAGCATTTTTAAAAGTCGCCACCCCACCGATCCCATAATAAAACCGATCCGATAAGCCCAGCAAAATACTATCTGCATTGAAGCAGTGCAAAACTCCCCGCAAGCCCTTATAGGAGCTTAAAATCTCAAAGGCATCTCCACTGGCCTCGCGGATATGGACAATCAGAGGTTTGTCAAATTTGAGTGCTAGCTCAATTTGTGCGATAAAAGCCTCTTTTTGTGCCTTTTTATAAGCTTCTCGTTTCGATTCTATCGGCAGTCTATAATAATCCAAGCCACACTCTCCCACGCCGACACATTGGGTATGGCTCAGTGCTTTTTGCAACATCAATAAATCAAACGCCTCTATATCATAAGGGTGGCAGCCGACTGCAAAGTAAATAAAAGGATATGTTTGGGCGATATCTATAGCTTTTGGGAGATCGTGGGGGTCTGCAGCGGGGATAATGATTTTTTGGACTCCTTTTGCATACGCACGCGCGATCACTCCAGTGAGATCGTCTTGATAGTTTTGATGGTCAAGATGGCAATGTGTATCGATAAAATAGCTCAAATTTTCCCTCTTTGTTGTTTGATGATTTTGGCATTGATATTTATGGTAGAATCCGTTTAAAACTTTAGTATTTTAGTAAAAAACTGCAGCATTTTGACAACAAATAAACTTTATCCCAAAAGGACTTGTTTTGTTTACTGGACTTGTGCGTGAGATTGCCAAAGTAGAGAAATTTCAAAACAACATTTTATATCTGCGTAGCTCTTATCGACCAACGCTAGGAGATAGTATCGCTGTCAATGGTGCTTGCTTGACAGTCATCAAGCTCACGCCAAGTGGTTTTGGGCTAGAACTCAGTAGCCACACACAAGAAAAAATCGCTTCAGAAAACTACAAACATCTTGTCCATATCGAGCCAGCTTTGCGGGCTGATTCACGCATTGATGGGCATTTTGTGCAAGGGCATATCGATGGGATAGGGACAATCCAATCCATCACCCCCCATAAAAATCAAATCGATTTTGTGATCCAGACTTCTCAAGATATTTTAAATCTCATCATTCCCCAAGGCTCTATCACGATAGAAGGTGTGAGTCTAACGATTGCAGAGATTTTCTCAAATAGCTTCAAGCTCACGATTATCCCTTATACTTTCAAACACACACTCTTCCACACCTATAAGCCCCAAAGGCGAGTCAATATCGAAACAGATGTGCTTGTAAGGAGCATTGCCCTATTACTCAAACAACGCGACAAGCAGCAAAACCTCCACTCTTGGGAGGCCATTGATTCCATGATTTTAGGTTATTAATGCCCTCCAAGCTCCCTAAAGCCATTGCCCTAGCATACCACGCCCAAGAAACCCCTATGGATAATGCCTCTAAAGTCGTTGCTTCAGGTGTGGGAGCGATGGCAAAACAAATCATTGCTAAAGCCAAAGAATTTGACATACCCATTTTTGCAAACCCTGCTTTAGCAAATTCTTTGATTCAAGTTCCCCTTGATAGTGCCATACCTAGTGAGCTTTATGCGAGTGTTGTAGAGATTTTTATCTGGCTCCAAGACGCTCAAGAAAATTCTGAACTCAGCAAACCTGATTAAAAGTCAAAGTTTGACCCCCACTGACTTTGGGATTAATGGGAATATTTGTAACAAATCGTAACAAATCGAGTAAAATTTTTATAAAAAATCATAAATACAAATCGTGTTTTAAAATTTTTGTATAAAATCCGAAGCAATGAATATCTCATATTTTATCTCAAGGAGTTTGCCATTATCACTTTGAAAAATATAACCAAAACCTATCCCAATGGGTTTTGTGCGATAAAAAATCTTAGTTTGGAAGTGCAAGCAGGGGATATCGTGGGGATTATCGGGTATTCAGGTGCGGGGAAATCCACTCTAATCCGAATCATCAATCGCCTAGAAGAGCCCACTAGCGGGCATATCATTGTCAATAACACCGATATGCTTGCCCTCAAAGGCAAAGCCCTCCAAAAAGTGCGCCAAAAAATCGGTATGATTTTCCAACATTTTAATTTGCTGAGCTCAAGAAATGTCTTTGGTAATGTCGCTTTTGCCCTTGAAATCGCAGGCTGGGAACGCCAAAAAATCGCCCAAAGGGTCAAAGAGCTGCTAGAATTAGTGGGTTTGAGCCAAAAGGCAGAGTTTTATCCCAGTCAGCTCAGTGGCGGGCAGAAGCAAAGAGTGGCTATCGCACGCGCTTTAGCCAACCACCCCCATATTCTCTTGTGTGATGAAGCTACAAGTGCCTTAGATACAAAGACCACGCAATCTATCTTAGAGCTTTTAAAAGATATCCAAAAAAAGCTCAATCTCACGATCGTGCTCATCACCCATCAGATAGAAGTTGTCAGAGAGATTTGCAACCAAATGTGCGTGATGAGCGATGGAGAGATTATCGAAAGAGGGCTTGTCCACGAGCTTTTTGCCAATCCTTTACACAAGGTCACCAAAGAGCTGATTTCTTATCTCCCTCCCTCAGATAGCAAGCATATTTTAGCCCATCTTAGCGATCATAGCCATGTGTATAAAATCATCTTTACAGGCAAAAATGCTAACCAACCTTTGATTTCAGATGTGATCAAACGATTTGATATCGATGCAAATATCCTCTCAGGCAATATCGAAGACCTAAGAACGCAGAGTGTGGCATATTTGGTTATCAAATTTGGCGGGGAGATAGACCAAATCATGGCCTCGATTGCTTATTTACAGCAAAAGGGCTTGACAATCGAGCCATTAGGGGGCGTGCAATGATTTTTGATATGATTTATGATTCGACTTTAGAAACACTTTATATGGTATTTTTTTCATGCGTTTTTGCTGTGCTGTTTGGACTGCCTCTAGGTGTGCTGCTCCAGATAACCAAACACGATGGTATTTTGCCCATGCCTGTGTGTAATAAAATCTTAGGTGGCGTGGTCAATACAGCGAGGTCTTTTCCGTTTATTATCCTTGTGATTTTATTGCTCCCACTCTCTAGGCTGCTGATTGGGACAAGTATCGGGAGCACTGCTGCGATTATCCCTCTTTCGATTTCAGCAATCCCATTTGTGGCTCGATTGTTTGAGGGGGCTTTGGCTGAAGTCTCTAAGGGCTTGATTGAAGCGAGCTTGAGTATGGGAGCAAATAAATCTGTGATAATCAAAATGATGATTGCAGAGAGTTTGCCTGCTTTAGTCAATGCCCTCATCATCACTGCAATTTCTCTCATCGGCTATTCAGCGATGGCAGGGGCTTTAGGAGCAGGTGGATTGGGGGATTTAGCCATTAGGATTGGCTATCAGACTTATCGCCCTGATGTGTTGTTTTATGCTTGTGTTACCATCATTATTTTGGTGCAGATTATCCAGACAAGTGGCGATCTCATCGTCAAAAGACTCCGCAAATACAAATAAAAGGAAAGCAATGAAAACCACTCAAATCATATTAGTTTTTTTAGCAACAGCCCTCAGTCTATCTGCAGGCACACTCAAAGTCGGTGCTACGCCCGTGCCAGCTGCTGAAATCCTAGAGTTTGCTAAGCCCATCTTAGCAAAAAAAGGCGTTCAGCTCATTGTCCAGAATTTTACAGATT
Organism: Helicobacter sp. 12S02634-8; assembly: GCF_002272865.1. Classification (GTDB taxonomy): domain Bacteria; phylum Campylobacterota; class Campylobacteria; order Campylobacterales; family Helicobacteraceae; genus Helicobacter_J. The sequence goes on from NZ_MLAP01000009.1 coordinate 12,208, forward strand.
ATGTCACCCCTGATGTTTCTTTGAACGAGGGCTCTAGCGACGCTAACCTCTATCAGCACAAGCCCTTTTTAGAAAAAATGAACCACGATAGGCGATTCAAACTTGTGTCTATCGCACCTATTTATGTTGTGCCTTTGGGATTTTATTCTAAAAAATATAAAAATGTTGCTGATATCAAAGACCGCGCTATTATCGCAATGCCCAATGATCCCACAAACTATTCACGTGCACTGATTCTCTTGCACGATCACGGTATCATCAAGCTCAAAGACCCCACAAATATTGATTCCACCGAATTTGATATCATCGAGAATCCTAAAAAATTCAAATTCAAGCAAGTTGAAGCTGCTATGCTCCCAAAGGTTTTAGATGGTATTGACGCTGCTGTGATCAATGCGAATTATGCCTTGCAAGCAGGTATGAGTATCAAACAGGCATTTTTCCACGAAAATGGCAAGTCCATTTATACTAATGTCTTGGCCTCTAGGGAGGATAATCAAAACAATCCTGATATCACAACACTCAAAGAAGTGCTTTTAAGCCCAGAGGTCAAGCAGTTTATTTTGCAGAAGTATCACGGCGAGATTATCCCTGTGCCATAACCCCAAACCACAATAAAGGAAAAAAATGAAAAAACTTATTTTTGTATGCTTGATTGCATTGAGTGCTATGTATGCTGAAGTCTTAAAAGTCGGGGCGACTCCTATCCCGCACGCACAGATTTTAAAAGAGATTATTCCTGATTTGAAAAAAGAAGGGATTGATTTGCAAGTGGTCGAATTTACTGATTATGTAACGCCAAATCTTGCACTTGCTGATAAGTCTTTGGACGCAAATTTTATGCAGCACCAGCCGTATTTAGACCAGATCAATAAAGACAGGCATTTGCATTTAGTGAGTATTGCTAAGATCCATATCGAACCACTGGGATTTTATTCTAAAAAAATCAAATCAATTGGCGCACTCAAAAATGGTGCGACTATCGCTATACCTAATGACCCTAGCAATGGCGGGAGGGCTTTGATTTTGCTTGACAAACAAGGGCTGATTAAGCTCAAAGACCCAAGCAATCTCTATGCGACCGAATTTGATATCATCGCAAATCCCAAAAAACTCAAAATCAAATCCCTAGACGCTGCGATGTTGGCAAAATCGCTCGATGACCTTGATGGGGCTATCATCAATACCAACTATGCCCTCCAAGCAGGGCTCAAAACCAAAGACGCGCTTTTTAGCGAGGGGAAAGATTCACCTTATGCTAATATTTTGGTAGTCAGAGAGGGCGATGCGAATAAACCGAGTATTCTCAAACTCAAAAAAGCCCTCCAAAGCCAAAAAGTCAAGGATTTTATCCTCAAGACCTATCAGGGCGAAATTATTCCAGCGTTTTGATGGCAATGGAAGTCAGATTTTTAGACCTTCACGCACAATACAAGCAGCTCAAGCCCCAAATTGACGCACTTTTTGCAGATATTTTGCGCCAAGGCGTTTTTGTAGGAGGGGAGTGGGTTGGGACATTTGAATCCAATTTTGCAGCATTTACCCAGACGCAAGGCTGCGTGGGCGTGGGTAATGGCACAGATGCTTTAGAGATTGCACTCAAGGCTTTGGACTTGAAGCCAAAAAGTGAGATTATCTTGCCAGCAAATACATTTTTTGCCTCTTTGGAAGCTGTTTTAAATAGTGGGCACAAGGCAGTGCTGGTTGATTGCAACGCAGATTATCTTATTGATACAAACTCCTTGCAAGAAGCGCTCACACCCAATAGCGCAGCGATTATGCCCGTGCATTTATATGGCAGAGCGTGTGATATGGGGGCGATTATGGATATTGCGCGTCGTTATTCTCTGAAAGTGATTGAAGATTGCGCCCAAGCCCATGGCGCACAGAGTCTTTGGGAGGGGGAGCCTAGGAGCGTTGGGAGTATCGGTGATGTGGGGTGTTTTAGCTTTTATCCGGGGAAAAATCTCGGGGCATATGGCGATGGGGGAGGGATTGTGAGCAAAGACCCCAAGATAGTGCAAAAATGCCGATCTCTTGCCAACCACGGAATCCAAAACAATAAATATGACCATCGCTTGATTGGGAGGAATTCACGGCTTGATACTTTGCAAGCAGGGATTTTGAATATCAAACTCCAAGCCCTCAAAACTGCCAATGCCACGAGGGCTAAAATAGCCAAACTCTATGAGCAGGGCTTGAGTCAGTTTGATGGTATCAAAACTCCTGCTAGTGGGGGATTTATCGGTAATCATGTTTGGCATCTTTATGTGATTTGTCTTGTGCGGGGTTGGGAGGGGAAAAGAGATATCGTGATGGAATATCTGCAAAAAAATGGTATCCAATGCCTCACCCATTACCCCAAAGACCTCAGCAGCCTAGAAGTTGTCGCCTCACACCCTGATTGCAGGATTTTTGCTAACACCAATGCAGTAAAATACGCCCAAAATATCATCAGCTTGCCCATGGGCGAGCATATCACACAAGACCATATCCAATATATTTGCGAGAAATTTGGCGCACTCCAAAAGCTAGAGCATATTTAGAATATCTGTAAGTGATAGGGGGGTCAAATGCTAGCTGGACTTATATTTTCAAAACAAGCCCTAAAAATTAATAGGTCAGTGGATTTGTGAGCCTTGATGGTTTTATAATTATCTTATCATTATTCTGCAATTACCCCATAATCGCCCTGCCACCCTCTCACTTTACTACACCTCGCCACGCCCCGCCACGCCCTGCAAAAAAAGGAGGAGGGAGGGAGAGGCTAAAGGGATTTAGCAGAGGTTTGGAGGAGGGCAATCAAATCAAGGGCTAAAAGGGCAAAAGGGATTATTTGAAATCTTTTAAAAGCAAGCTTTGAGTATCCATCACGCCCACACCTCTATCAAGGATATTTCTAGCAATATCTTGGGCTTCCTTCAAAGAGTGCATTTTAGCTGTGCCGCATTGATAGATATTGAGCTCAGGGATAGCGCTTTCGTCTTTGACTTTTAAAATATCTCGCATACTCGCCTCCCAAGCATCCCGCACCTCATAAGAATCAGGCTGACCGATGACACTCATATAAAATCCTGTCCGACAGCCCATGGGAGAAATATCAATGATTTCTACTTTGGAGTTGTTGAGATTATCGCGCATAAAGCCCGCAAACAAATGTTCTAAGGTATGGATACCTTTTTCGCTCAAAATCTCTTGATTGGGCTTGCAAAACCGCAGATCAAATACAGAGATTTTATCTCCTTTTGGGGTTTCCATACTCTTTGCAAGCCTTACAGCAGGGGCAGGCATAATGGTGTGATCTACTTTAAAACTATCCAATAAAGGCATGAGTGACTCCTTAAATTTATATAATCCCTCCATTATATCCCAAGTTAAGATATAATAGAAAAACTAAAACCCCTAAAGATAAGGAAAAAGTATGAAAATAAAGAAAAATGCAAGATATTCTTTTTGGATCACAGCTGTTGCTTCAGTCTTATTTCTCTATGGCTGCTCCCAGCCACCAAGCCCGCAAATTGCCACTGCGAGCCAAAAATGTGCCACTCCATTGGGTAAAATCCATATCAGTGCGATCGAGTCAGGACAAAATGACCTTGATATCAGCCCTGAATTCATCAAATCTCTTTTAGAACAAAGCGTTCAAGACAATTGCTTAGAGCTCACCAACACCCCTGATACAAATACCTATGAAACGACCATCAATTACAGCACTTCTTTAAAAAGCTTCTCTGATGAGAAAATCGCTAGCGCAGAGGTAAAAAACACGATTGGGGCTAACATTAGCTTTGTGCTTAAAAGCCCGAGTGTCACAAAAACCTTTGAGGGCAAGAGTGCGATGGAGATTGGGGGTAAGAAGATTTTAAGTATCGGGCAAGACGCTTCTGTCACCCAAGCTGACAAAGACCAAATCATGGCCCAAGCCTTTGGGGCAGCCTATCAATCAGCGCTCAGTAGCTTCAAACCAGAGGCAAAATGAAAATTCTTTTGACTCTCCTCCCCCTCTTGCTGCTCTCTTGCGCCTCAAAGCCCCAAGCAAGCGGGAGTTTCACAACTATCCAATGCGATATGGTCTGTAAAGGAGAGCAATGTTATCAAAAATGCACAGGTCTCCAAACGACACAATAATTTTTCTTCATTTACTTTTTGATTCTCATTTATGCTACAATTATGATACAATTATGATACAAAATTAATTTTAAAGGAAATGTTATGTTATCAAAAGAAGTAGTCAAATTGTTGAATTCTCAGATTGAAAAAGAGATGTTTTCGGCAAATCTTTATTTGAGTATGAGTTCTTGGTGCTATGAAAATAGCTTTGATGGTTCGGGATTGTTTTTGTTCGATCACGCTGAAGAAGAGAGCGATCACGCTAAACGCATTATCACTTATCTGAACGAAACAGATTCTCATGTTGAGTTGGTTAAAATCGATGCGCCAGAGAGCAAATTCACAAGCTTGCTAGATATTTTTGAGAAGACTTATGCACACGAAAAAACCATCACTCTCTCTATCAATGAGCTTGTAGATCATATGCTTGAGCATAAAGATTATCCCACATTTAACTTCTTGCAATGGTATGTCAAAGAGCAGCACGAAGAAGAAGCGCTTTTCAGAGGAATTGTCGATAAAGTCCGCTTGATTGGGGATAATGGCAATGGCTTGTATCTTGCAGACCAATACATCAAAAACCTTGCCCTCTCAAGAAAAAAATAACTTGACTTGATTTTGATGCCTTTTTATGGGGCGTCAAACCCCTCTTTTAGCCTTTTATAGATTGGCGTGAGATGGATTGCTTTTGTTGGTTGTATCCATACACACCCTCTATTTCCTCTATTCATATGTTTATATACTCATACTACTTGCCCCCATATCTATTCACCCTCCCCATATTAATCACCCCAAAAAACCTCCTATCAAGCTATTGAGTTCGTATTAAATTTTATTGCAAGGCTCACATAGGGCTCAATGTAGGGCTTAGTGTTTGTGGTATTTTGTCTTTTGAGTGACTTTTGATTGGATTCTATGGTATTTTTATAGGGATAATTTAGATAAAATGATTTATATCCTGAATTTTAGAGGAGCGGGTATGGATTTTTGTGATTCTAAGATGTTTTTCAATCGCGAGCTTTCTTGGCTTCGTTTCAACACAAGAGTGCTCAATGAAGCTTATAATGAGACTTTGCCCTTATTGGATCGATTGAAATTTTTGGCAATTTATGGCACTAATCTTGATGAATTTTATATGATTCGTGTAGCGGGCTTGCGGCGCTTGTATGCAAGCGGTATTGCTGAGATTGGCTCAGATAAGCTCACGCCCTTAGAGCAGCTATCCCATATCAGGGATTATTTGCATCAAGAGCAAAAAAGTATCGAAACACTTTTCCATCAGATCAAATCCCAGCTCTCCCAAGCAGGGCTTTTTATCAAAAATTTCAATGAATTGGATAAAAGCAAAAAAATAGGTATCAAGGATTATTTTCAAAATTATCTCTACCCCATCATTGTCCCTATTGTGATTGATTCTACTCACCCTTTCCCCCATCTGAATAATCTGAGCTTTGGGATTGCCCTCAAGCTTAGGAGTGAAGAAAATGGCGAAATCAAATATGGAATGATCCGTATCCCTAGAGTTCTGAAGCGATTTGTAGAGGTCGAAAAGGGAGTGTTTGTCTTGGTGGAAACGATTGTAGGGGAGTTTGCAGGAGATTTGTTTGAGGGGTATGAGCTTGTGAGTTATCTACCTTTTAGAGTCACGCGCAATGCAGATATTGAGATTGAAGAAGATGAGGCTGATGATTTCATTGAGCTGATGAGTGAGGGGTTAAAGGCGAGGAAAAAAGGCGAGATTGTAAGGCTTGAAGTGGGGGTAGGGGATAGCAGTTTGATTGAATTTGTCAAAAAGCAAATCATCGTAGCCAAAGAAGATGTTTATACCAATGATATGCCTTTGAATATGGGGACTTTTTGGGAGCTTGCCTTGTGTAAAGACTTTGCCCATCTCTCCACCCCGCCCTTGCACCCGCGGATTCTCCCGCCGCTTGATTGCGGGGCGTGTATTTTTGATGTGATTGACAAGCAAGATGTAATGCTTTTCCACCCTTATGAGAGCTTTGATTCAGTGGTGCAGTTTATCCAAAGTGCGACTAAAGACCCTGATGTGCTCTCTATCCGCATGACACTCTATCGTGCAGGCAAAAATTCACCCATCATCAAAGCCCTGACTGAAGCGGCCGAAAACAAGCAAGTTACCGTGCTCGTAGAGCTCAAGGCGCGATTTGATGAAGAAAATAATTTGCATTGGGCAAAGGCGCTAGAATCAGCAGGGGCACATGTGATTTATGGCGTGCCAGGGCTTAAAGTGCACGCAAAGGTTGCTTTAGTGATCAAGCAATCAGGCGATAAGCTCAAAGAATATGTCCATCTCAGCACGGGGAATTATAATAGCGCCTCGGCTAAGATTTATACAGATGTGAGCTTATTCACTTCAAATAAAAATATCGCCAATGATGTCATCAAGCTTTTCCACTCCCTCTCTACAGGCACTTCATATAAAACAGAGCTCAATGCCCTCTGTGTCGCACCTGCTCAAATCAAGCCCAAACTCATCGCCCTCATCGAGCAAGAAATCAAGCAAGGTGCGCGCGGTCGGATTATTTTAAAAGCAAATGCGTTGGTGGATACTGATATTATCTCTTGGCTTTATAAGGCTTCTCAAGCAGGGGTCAAGATTGATTTATTGATCCGTGGGATTTGTTGCTTGAAGCCCTCTCTTAAGGGAGTGAGTGAAAATATTCGTGTGTTTTCAATCGTGGGTAAATACCTTGAACACGCTAGGATTTATTATTTTGCCCACGCCTTGCCTCAAGTGTATTTTTCTAGCGCTGATTTGATGCCTAGAAATCTTGAACGTAGGGTGGAGTTACTCATACCAGCGACTTCTGAAGCCATTGCCCAAAGACTCATAGAGATTTTAGAGCTGCAATTGAGCGATAATGTCCAAATGTATGCGCTTGGTGCAGATGGCGAGTATGCTAAGGTGGTTTCTAAAGACAAGCCGATGAGTTCGCAGATATTTTATGAAGGCTATGTCAATGGAATCTATAATGCAAGCAAGAGCGAGCAAGAGCATTACAAGGCTAAAAAGCTTTTAGAAAGAATGATTGGAGAGTCCTAAAATGTCAGAACATAGTATCACATATAACCATATACAGCCCCAAATCGACCCTTTAGCCAAGATATTTGCACATGTTTGTGTGATCGGAGATGTGCGTATTGAAGAAGATTGCAGTGTTTGGTTTGGCTGCGTGCTGCGCGGTGATGTCAATCATATCCATATTGGTGCTAGGAGTAATATTCAAGATCTGAGTGTAGTCCATGTAGCCCATGGTGATGGGGGTGGGGTGGTGATTGGATCTGATGTGACAATCGGACATCGCTGCATTATCCACGCTTGCCATATTGATTCTTTGTGCCTTGTGGGTATGGGGAGTATCGTGATGGACGGGGCTAGAATCGGTGAGATGAGTATTATTGGAGCAGGGAGTTTGATCACTAAAGGCAAGGTTTTTCCACCAAGGAGTTTGATCATGGGTAATCCTGCTAAAGTAGTCCGTGAGCTCTCTGAAGAAGAGATTGCTTCAATCAAGCTTTCAGCTTCTAGCTATGTTGCATTAGCAAAGTCTTATATGGTGTCAAGAACCTTAGATGTGTGATTGGCTAGATTTAAATGTTTTTTGAGTAAAATATTCGGGTTATTTTCACCATTTTCACGCGCAGGCGTTCCCTAAGATCCAAAACAAAGAAAGAGCCATCGATGTCAGTATATAAAAAATTGCGTAGTGTCCTTTTTAAGCTTGATCCAGAAAATGCCCACTATCTCGCAGAGATTTTTCTCAAAAGCGTTTCGACCTCTAGTGTCCTCCAAGAGATACTTGCCAATCAGTTTTGCTATGAAAATGAGATATTACACAATCAAATTTGTGGGCTAGATTTTTATAATCCTATCGGGCTGGCTGCTGGTTTTGATAAAAACGCCACGATGGTAAGAGGGCTTTGCGCATTGGGGTTTGGGTTTTTAGAAGTGGGGACACTCACCAAGCACGCTCAAAATGGCAATCCCAAGCCCCGACTTTTTCGCTACCTTCAAGAAGAGAGTTTGCAAAATGCTATGGGCTTTAACAATCAAGGCGCACTAAAAGCTGCTGCAAGGCTCGCTCAAATCTATCCTTATACCTTGCCAATTGGAATCAATCTGGGGAAAAATAAATCCATTCCCACACAAGATGCATTGAAAAATTATGAAGAGGTTTTGTGCGATTTTTTATCGCTTGGGGATTATTATGTATTCAATCTTTCATCGCCCAATACACCTAATTTGCGGGATTTGCAAAATGTTAGCTTTGTGAAAGAGCTTTTTATGATGGCAAGGGAGCATACAAACAAGCCGATATTTTTGAAAATCTCTCCTGATATGCCAAAAGATACAATGCTTTCTGTCTGTGAGCAAGCTATTTTATGCCAAGCAAGTGGTATCATAGCGACCAATACGAGTGTGGATTATACTTTGCTTTGGGGTACTAGGGATTTTGGTGGCATTAGTGGAGCTGTGTTAAAATCTAAAAGTGCAGAGGTATTTGAGAGCCTTGCCAAAGCCTTTTTTGGCCAGACGATTTTGATTGCTGCAGGTGGGATTGATGATGCTCAAGAGGCTTATAAACGCATTAAAATGGGGGCATCTTTGGTTCAAGTTTATACGGGGCTGATTTTTAAAGGGCCTGCTTTATGCAAGCAAATCAATCAAGAGATTGCACAATACTTGCAAAGAGATGGTTTTTTGAATTTAAGAGATGCCATAGGAGTGGATTTGAAGTGAGAAGAGTATTTTTAATATTAATGGTTTTAGGAGTGATGATGGGCTTAAATGCAAAGGGGCAGTCTTATCTGCCCAAATATGAGAGTATCAAGCTTGATAATGGACTGCAAGTTGTTGTAGTGCCGATAAAAAACGGGAGCGGGGTGATTGAAACAGATATTTTTTATAAAGTCGGCTCCAGAAATGAGGTGATGGGAAAAAGCGGTATCGCACATATGTTAGAGCACATGAATTTTAAATCCAGCAAGCACCTTAAGGCCGGTGAATTTGATGAGATTATCAGGCGTTTTGGTGGGCTGAGTAATGCCTCTACAGGCTTTGATTACACGCGTTATTTTATCAAATCTAGTAATACGCATTTGGATAAGTCGCTCGAGTTGTTTGCAGAATTGATGCAAAATCTTTCACTCAAAGAAGATGAATTTATCCCTGAACGCAAGGTGGTTGCTGAAGAAAGGCGTTGGCGCACGGACAATTCACCGATGGGGTATTTGTATTTCCGATTTTTCAACACAGCCTTTGTCTATCACCCCTACCATTGGACGCCTATAGGCTTTATGGAGGATATAGAAAATTGGAATATTGATGATATTACCCGTTTCCACTCTCTGTATTATCAACCCCAAAATGCCGTGATTTTAGTGAGTGGAGATATTGACCCTCAAGCAGTCTTTGTGAGTGCTAAAAAATATTTTGCCTCTATCAAAAACACCACAGCCACAATACCTGAAGTCTATATGCAAGAGCCCGCACAAGATGGCCCAAGAGAGGCTACTATCCATAAAGACACCGAGCTAGAGTGGCTTGCACTTGGTTATAAGATCCCTGATTATACCGATGGAGATCAAGTGGCTTTAGGAGCGATTGCTGATTTGTTGAGCGAGGGGCGTAGTAGTCTTTTGCAGAGCGAGCTTGTGGATAAAAAGCGCCTTGCCTCTCAAGTCTATGCTTATAATATGCCCCTTAAGGACAAGGGCGTATTTTTGTTTATCGCAGGGGGCAATCAAGGCGTGAGTGCTAAAAAACTCAAAGAAGAAATCCTCTCTTTGATCCAAAACATCAAAAAAGGCAAGATCACACAAGCCCAGCTCGATAAAATCAAAATCAACAACAAGGCAAGTTTTATTTATAGTCTTGAAGACTCTTCGAGTGTGGCAGATTTGTTTGGAGGGTTTTTTGCAAGGGGAGATGTGAAGCCTTTGATAGAATATGAAGAGAAATTTGATGCATTGAGTATCCAAGATATTGTCAAAGTAGCCAATAAATATTTCATAGATCAGGCTTCTACAACTGTGATCTTGACAAAATAGGGGAGGTATTTGATGTTACAAGGGGCTATGAGTGCTTTGATCACTCCTTTTAAAAATACATCGATTGATGAGGAAGCTTATGAATATCTGATCCAAAGGCAGATACGCTATGGTATGGACGCTTGTGTCCCTGTAGGCACGACAGGGGAGTCAGCCACACTCACGCACAAAGAGCACATGCAATGCATTGAAATCGCTGTCAATGTTTGCAAAGGGAGTGGCGTGAAGGTGCTAGCAGGAGCAGGGAGCAATGCGACTTCTGAGGCCATTGAATTGGCACAATTTGCACAAAAAAGCGGTGCTGATGGTATTTTGTGCGTGAGTCCTTATTACAACAAGCCCTCACAAGCAGGGCTTTATGAGCATTATAAGGCTGTAGCACATTCTGTAGAGATTCCCTTAATGCTCTATAATGTCCCTGCGCGCACAGGCGTGAGTATCGAGGTAGAAACAGCTATCAAGCTTTTTAAAGAGGTTAAAAATATCTTTGCTATCAAAGAAGCTTCAGGCTCGATGGAACGGATTATCGAACTCAATCAAAACGCAGAAAAAATGGAAGTCTTTAGTGGCGAAGATGCGATCAATTACCCTATTTTAGCCAATGGGGGCAAGGGAGTGATTTCTGTGAGCGGGAATCTCTTGCCTGATAAGATTTCTGCACTGACAAAATATGCCCTCAATGGGGATTTGTCTGCTTCTAAAAGAATAAATAATGAACTTTATGATATAAATAGAGTTTTGTTTTGTGAGAGCAATCCCATTCCAATAAAAGCTGCGATGTATTTGGCTGGACTGATAAAAAATCTAGAATATCGTCTTCCTTTGGTAATGCCAAGCAAAGAAAATATGCAACGAATAGAGAAAACTTTACAAAATTATGAGGTGTTAAAATGACAAGTTTGCAAAATACGACAGAATACATGAAAGGGAAGACTCTAGTCATCAGTGGGGCTACTAGAGGTATTGGCAAGGCTATTCTTTATAAATTTGCTCAAAATGGAGTTGATGTCGCTTTTACTTATAATAAAAACGAAGAAGAAGCCCAAAAAATCGCCCAAGATGTCCAGAGCAAATATGGTATCAAAGCAAAATATTACTGCTTAAATGTCTTAGAGCCTGAGCAATATATCGAGCTTTTTAAAAAAATAGACGCAGATTTCAATCGCGTAGACTTTTTTATATCCAATGCAATCATCTATGGGAAGTCTGTGGCCGGTGGGTTTGCGCCTTTTATGCGGCTCAAGCCCAGAGGACTCAATAACATCTATACAGCTACAGTGCTTGCTTTTGTCGTGGGGGCTCAAGAAGCTGCTAAGCGCATGAAAGAGCTCGGTGGGGGGGCTATCGTGTCTTTAAGCTCTACGGGCAATTTGGTCTATATGCCCAACTATGCAGGGCATGGCAACTCTAAAAATGCTGTGGAAACGATGGTTAAATATGCAGCTGTAGAGCTCGGTGGCTGGGGGATTCGTGTCAATGCAGTCAGTGGGGGGCCTATCGATACAGACGCTTTGAGGGCTTTCCCTGATTATGAACAAATCAAAGCAGCCGTAGAAGAGCAATCCCCGCTCAATCGCATGGGGACACCAGAGGATTTAGCAGGGGCGGCATTTTTCTTGTGTGATGACACACAGAGTGCTTGGCTCACAGGGCAGACTATCGTGATTGATGGTGGGACGACATTTAAATAATCCACTCATATCCCAAAATCGCAATGGGATAGCACTCTTTAAGAAAGGATAAAATGTTGCAGTCAGTGACTTTGTATGTCAAGGACAACAAAGAGTTGAGGATCACAAAAAATCTTTTGATTATCAGTATATTGGTCTATGCTTTGTTGGTGGGGGTGAGCTTGTTTTTGCCTCAAGGGGGGATTGTGAGCTTGTTGCATTGGGGGCTTGTTGGGGCGTTTTTTGCATCCAATATCGCAGGGTTTTATCGCCTTTCAAAGCTCGCACAAAGTCAGATTTTATTTAAAAATTATATGCTTTCTATCGTGGGCTTGGCTATATTTTTGGTGGTGGTGCATTTGGCTTTTAAGCTATTTTTAGGGACTTGGATTTTTGAGATGTCTGTAGCTGATTTGCAGACTCTCTTGGGGGATACAAGTGCACATATGCTGTTTTTTGCGTTGGTGTTTGTTGGGGGTATGGTGTATTTTGGCTTGAGTATTTATTGGGGTTATAAAATATGCTCCATCTTATCTGCTTTGAGTGGGGATAGGATTTTTTCAAATGGCTTTAATTTCTTTGCAGGTTCGGTTGTGCTAATGCTTATAGCCAATGTCGTGTTTGCTTTTATGGGGCAGTTGGGGTCGTTTTTATCCTTGATATCGCTTTTGGGAATGCTGATGGGTGGATTGATGATGGTGAGTGGGTTTTTTAGGCTCAAACAAATCACATATTTGATTGCAAGATGATTGAGGATTCACAAAGAGTGTTGTAAAATATCCAAAACAAGAAGGGCTCTAGCTTTGAGAAATTTACCGAATATTTTGACAATTTCAAGGATATTTTTATCAATCTTTCTGCTCTTTTTTATCTTGTATGGACGGGATATTTTGCCCTCATGGGTCAATGGGAGCTGGGTGCATTATTTTTCTTGTTTGATTTTTTGTATCGCTTCTTTGACGGATTTTTTTGATGGCTATATCGCAAGAAATTATCACTCAAAATCTATATTTGGCGAGGTTTTTGACCCTTTGGCTGATAAAATGCTGATACTCTCAGCCTTCATTGGGCTTTTGATTGCTTCTAAGGCAAATCCTTGGGCTGTGTTTATTATTTTGAGTCGGGAGTTTTTTATCACAGGTTTGCGCGTAGTTGTCGCTAGCACGGGCAAGTCCATTGCAGCAAATATGCTGGGTAAATACAAAACAGGCATACAGATTTTAGCGATCGCTTTTTTGTTGGCAGATTTTTTTCCAGGTGGAGAGATTTTGCTTTGGATTGCGACTTTTGCGACCTTGTATTCAGGGGGCGATTATGTCTATAGATATTATAAAAGTATGCAGTGATGTGGATTGTTATTGCTATTTTGATTCTGTCTTTTTTGATTTTTTTTCACGAATTGGGGCATTTTCTAGTTGCTAGGGCTTTTGGAGTGAGGGTTGAGGTCTTTAGTATCGGCTTTGGGAAAAAGCTCTTGTGCAAGACTTTTGGGCAGACGCAATATGCGATTTCAAGTATCCCGCTTGGGGGGTATGTGAAGCTCAAAGGTCAAGATGACACCGATCCTTTAGCTTACAGCCAAGATACGGATAGCTATAGTGCCAAAGCCCCTTGGAAACGCATTTGTATCCTTTTAGCAGGTCCGGGATTCAACTTTTTGCTCGCATTGTGTATTTATATGGGGGTAGCGCTTGTGGGGCAAAAGATGGTCTTACCTGTCATCGGGGAGCTCCAAGCGCATATGCCTGCTAGCGAGAGTGGCTTGCAATATGATGATCGCATTGTATCTGTCAATGGCACTCAAGTGCATAATTGGCAAGATCTCTCTTTGGCAATCATGCAGGCAAAAGAAGCTGTGCGTATTGAGTTTGTGCGTGATGGCAAAGAACTGCAAACAACTATCTATCCAAAAAAAATGCCCGCAAAAAATATTTTTGGTGAAAATATTGAACGGAATTTTATTGGTATTGTGGCAAAAGGCGAGGTGGGTGTGGTTTCTTATGGCTTCAAAGATGCTCTAAAATACGCTATTTTAAAGACTTATGATGGCTCAAAACTGATTTTAGAGAGTGTGGAAAAAATCCTTGTGGGCGTGGTGAGTGTTTCTGAGGTGGGGGGCGTAGTGAGTATTGTTGATTTTATCGCGCAAGCAGGGCAGAGTGGGGTGATGACCTTGTTTGTTTTGGTGGCGTTGATTTCTATCAATTTGGGTGTTTTGAATCTATTGCCCATACCTGCGCTTGATGGGGGGCAGATATTATTCAATCTCTATGCAATACTCACACGCAAGCAGCTTTCTCAAACTAGTCAATACTATCTCACGATAGTAGGTTGGGCGCTTTTGATGGGCTTGATGGCTTTGGGGCTTTATAATGATATCCATCGTTTGGTGGTGGGGTCTTGAACGAGCATATTTTGAGTGTTTCTGCACTCAATACGCAGGTCAAATCCTTGATGGAAAGCACATTTTTAAATGTCAGTGTTATGGGTGAAATCAGTAATCTCACCAAGCACAGCAGTGGGCATATATATTTTAGTATCAAAGATGAAGGCTCCTCGATTCGGTGCGTGCTTTTCAAGGGCAATGCACAAAAAGTGCGCTTTGAGCTAGCAAATGGAGTGAAGATTATTGTTTATGGGGCTTTGAGTGTGTATGTCCCTAGAGGGGAATATCAGATCACTTGCAAGATGTTAGAACCTAGTGGGTTTGGGGCTTTGAGCTTGGCTTATGAACAGCTAAAGAGTGCTTTAGAGCAAAAGGGATATTTTGATATCCAAGCAAAGAAAAAGCTCCCACCTTTCCCTACTAGAATTGCCCTCATCACCTCAAGCACAGGGGCAGCCCTCCAAGATATGAAGCGCGTTGCCCAGAGCCGTTGGCCCTTGTGTGTGCTCGTTGGGATCAATACCTTAGTCCAAGGCGAGGGGGCGAAGTTTGATATTGCAAAAAATATCGGCTATGCTGATAGCTTTTATGGCACACCAGAGGGGTTTGATGTGATTGTGGTTGCGCGTGGGGGTGGGAGTATTGAGGATTTATGGGCGTTCAATGAAGAGATAGTCGCTGATGCGATTTTTAAAGCGCAAACACCTATTGTTTCAGCTGTTGGCCATGAAATTGATTTTGTCATCAGTGATTTTGTGGCTGATTTGCGTGCGCCTACGCCATCTGCGTGTATGGAGATGGTATTGCCAGACCAAAGGGAGTGGCTAATGCGTCTTGATGAGATGAGTGATTTGCTCCAAGGGGTGGTTGATAAATTCCTTTGCACACAAGAGCAGGCTTGCAAGGCTTTGATACAAGGCTTTGAGCAAGTCAGCTATGAGGCAAAATTCCAGAGGGCGTGGAGTGAGATTGAAGCATTGAGGGGGTATTTTTGCCAGAGTTTTCAAAATATGCTTGATTTTAAAGCGCAGCTTTTATCGACTCTGCCCTTAGAGCTCAAGATGGAGGGATTTTTGAGTGCTAAGGCAGCGAGTATCCAAGAAATGCAGCTTTCTTTGGAGTCTAAAAATCCTAAAAACTTTGTCCAATCAGGCTATGCACAGATTTTGTATCAAGGCAAAATCACATCTTTAGAGAAACTCCAGCCCTCTGATGTGATAGAGATTTCTGATGGTTTGTATTGCCTACAAGCTCAAATCACGCAGACAAGCAAGGCTTAGACCTACCACACTTGCATTTGGATCTTAGTGGTTTTATACATACTTTCCCCGCTCCCATCAATACTATATTCGATTGCAAAGCCATAGCGGATATTCACACTGCCTGATCGCTTGATAGAGAGGCTTTTGTAAGCATCTCTTGTGATAGGGAGAGAGCCTATGTTGGCTGCAGCTTTTGGAGGGAGCGTGCGATTTAGGCTCGTTTCTGAGATCAGATCTCCATTGATATAAAAGGCACTATAGGTGATGGTGATGAAATTTTGTGTCAGATTGGTGATATGCAAGCCCACAGAACCACGGCCAATATTAAAAGGAGAAGAGGTGAGTAAAATATCATTATTGCCGACTTGCATGGAGGGGACATTGACGCGTGAGAGAATATAGCGCGCAGGCGTATCGCCATTGTTGTTTTCGATATACATATCTGCGCCATATTGCATTAAAAGCGTGATCATATTTTTATCTTGCTTATTGACAGCATAGTGCAAGGGCGTGTTGCCCCGAATCGAGTCTTTGATATTGGGGTCTGCTCCCTCTTTGAGTAAGGCTTGAGCGAAGCGGAAGTTGCCAAATTGGACGACTTTATGCAGGGCTGTTTCTCCGTGGCTTAGGGCGTTGATTTTTGCCCCTCGGTTGATGAGTAGATATAGTATATCCATATTGTTTTTGCGCGATGCGTCATATAAGGGCGTGCTGCCACGAAGGCGTGCATTGACATCAGCACCAAGATCAATGCCCTTGCGGACATCTGTGTAGTTATTGCTAAAGAGGAGATAGTCATATTTGTTAGCGTTCAAGACACAGACACACAATACTAATAGCAGCCAAATTTGTTTCATGAGCACTCCTTCAAATATTTTTGGGCTAATGTTTTGATTTTTTGATAAGTTGCATCAAAATCCACCCCATAAGTGCGCCCCTCTGCGATGGTAGTGAAGAAGTTTGTATCTCCAATATAGCGGGGGAGGATATGCAAATGGATATGCTCAGGGATCCCAGCCCCACCAGCTTGTTTGATATTCATACCCAAATTGACTCCACTCGCACCATATGCATACAGCAAGGGTATAGATTTTTGGGAGAGTTTGTGGATATGGAGCCAATGCTCTTGGGGTAGGTGCTCGGGTGAATCTGTGTGCTGATGGGGGATCAGCATAAAATGCCCTGGAGTGTAGGGATAGAGATTCATCACACCAAAGCAAATATCATCGCGATAAATGACTCGATTGGTCTCATCAGACTCAGGAGAGGCACTGATATCACAAAAGACGCAAGTTTTCTTTTTGGATCCAAAGTATTCACTGCGCCAAGGGGAGTAGATTCTATCCATAGTGCCTCCTAAATATAGTTGGGTGCATCGTTGGCAAAAAGTATCAAATCCTCAGGATATGTGCTTGCCTTCAAGATATTTTCTAGTTGGGCTTTGTCTTTGAGGATAATTTTTTGGGGTTTGCAGATATGCTCTGATAGGACTTTTGCGTTCAGTTCGCCCGTGATGATAGCGATATCAAACACTTTATCAATGCTTTGAGCGAGTTTGATATTAGCTTCTGTGCTGCTTTCTACTAGACCTGGGGTGATGATGACTTTTCGTTTGGGATAGAGCCCAGAGAGTCGGATCGCTTCTAGCATTCCTTTGAGGTTGCCATTGAAGCTATCATCGATAATGATTTTTTGATTGACACAAGAGAGATTGAGCCGATGGGGGATAGGCTCGAGCTTGTTTATGGACTTTTGGATCTCTGCAATGGGGATTTTCAGGCTATATGCAGCCAAAATAGCAGCGCTGATGTTGGTGATATTGAAACTTCCTAGCACCTTGGTTTCAAACAAATACCAATGGTGGTCTATCTCCATTTCAAAGCTTGTCCCATCGAGATTGGCTCTAGCGTTTCTGATTTGATTGGGATAGGGTTGCAAAATAGAGGCTTTTTCTTGTGCGATAGGGCTTTTGAGCGGGATTTTATCGTGGATAAAGGCTTGTTTGAGCCGCTTGGATTCTAGGAGTTCGAGCTTTGTGTCTATGATGTTTTCAAAGGTCTTGAAATATTCGATATGCTGTTCGCCCAACTCACCGATAATAGCGTATTGATGTTCTAAGAGGGCAGCGATTTCTTTGATATCGCCCTTTTGCCTAGCCCCTGCTTCAGCGATGTAGATGTCAATACCAAAGTCTAAATTTTTGTTGATATCTTCTATCAGTCCTTTGAGTGTATTGACACTTCTTGGTGAGGCATAGACATTGTATTTGTTTTGCAAGATTTGTTTTAAGAAATTTTTGATACTTGTTTTTCCAAAGCTCCCTGTGATAGCGACAATCTTTAAAGACCCCATTGCAGCGAGCTTGTCTTTAGCGATTTGTATGTAGCGATTGAGTAAGAGATTTTCATAGAGTTTAGAAAATATATAGCCAAACACCAAGGGCAGCAAATATAAAAAACGCAAGTTTTGGTTGAAATTTTTTGAAATCAGAGTGAGGATTTCATTGAACGCCACAAAGGCAAAGCAGATGATAAAAAACCTAATGACGCGTTTGGTAAAATGGAGTCTTCTATCAAGGTTCATCGCCCAAAAGCATAAAAGTGGAATCTGGATACAATACAGATACACATAAAAAATAATATTTTGCCCATAAAATCCTGCTATCAAAAACACGCAAATCGGCAAGACAAAATGGATAATATGCCATCGCTTTTTGTGGTGCTTGCTGATAGCGCGATAAAGGCTGTAGTTATACCATTGCAACGCAGTGATTAGATAATAGCTGATACAAAAGATAAAAATCCATCTTGAAATCCCATCAATGGTGTCTAGCCACTCCATGAATCCCTCTCTTATACCAAAATCTTAAATTGGTCAAAATCTCTGCTTGAGATGTCTTGATACTCTAAATGGGTGACTGCAGCTTTGCTAGGGCCTTTTTTGAGTGCGTCTATAAAGGCCTTTAGGGCTATATCGCTCCCTTGTGCATAGACCTCCACGCTCCCATCAGCAAGATTCTGGGCAGTGCCTGTGATATTGAGCTCAAGGGCTTTAGCTTGGCAGAATTTCCTATAACCGACCCCTTGCACCTTGCCTTTTGCATGCACTATGATTGTTTTCATTGCAATGATTCCTTGAAAATGGTATTTTTCATCGATTATTTTACCTTGTTTGAGGAAGAAAAAATGATCCCCCTTGAGGACAAAAAATCGGTTATCTGCTATCAAGCTTGCGATTTTTTGCCCAGAGCTCAAAGGCGTGGCTTTATCTTCTTCTCCCCAAAAGATAGTGACCTTTTTTTTGCATTGCTTATAAAAAGGGGCAAAATCTTCTGACACAACTTGCTTAAACACTTGATACATCGCTTCATTGAGTGCATGAGCATCGGCACTGCGTAAAAACTTTGCTCTAAATTTGCAAATTTTTAAGATTTTTGCCAGCAGGATTTTTATGCGCACTTTCCAAGACTTAGGCGTGAGGATACCTGCAGCGCTCAAAAGAATCATTGCATCATTTTTACAGCCCAAAGCGACCTTCCCCCCGAAGCTATGCCCTGTGATGATATCTGCACGCACCCCCAAAGTATGCAAAAACAAATCAATAATCTTGCTGTAATCGTTGGTAGAGAGCACCTTATCATTGGGCGAATCCCCAAAACCAGGTAAGTCGATATAATAGTGGTTAAAGTCCTTGAAAACGCCACCGAAAGCTAGTAACATCAGTTCTTTATTGCTCCCCCAGCCGTGCAAAAAAACCATATTTTTTTCTTGATGGTTGTTGATATGTTTGTAAGCGATATCAAAACAATACCCTTGGTAGATGATGGAGCGTTTGGCCATTATTTGCCCTTAGCCCTTTGGATCTTTTCGATATATTTATAAGAAACTTTGATGGGTTCTTTTTTAGGGAGATGTAAGCTCAGACCTTGGAGGGCTTGCTTGAAATCATCAAAAAGGTAATTAGACATACTGCCAGGAATAGGATTGATTTCATTGAGATAGACTTCATTATCGATGACAAAAAAGTCACATCGTATCAACGCCCCCTCAAACTTATCGCAATAAAGCTTTTTAAACGCGTCTTTGATTTTTTCTTGCATATCTGCGGGGATATTGGCTTTGAGGACTTGTTCTGTTCGAGAAAAGTCCAGATATTTGTTTTCAAAATCTAAAAGGTCTTTTTTACTGGGCTCTTCGATGATAGAAAAAATATATTCACTATTGGCGTTATTGCCCTCTGCGACTTTACAGCCTGCGATATTGTATTCTTTAACCCCTTTGATAAAGGGCTCTATCAAGGCTTCATTGTCAAATTCAAAAGCACTATCAATCGCATAATCAGCCTCATCAGCTGCATAAATCACAGAAACACCAATCGAACTCCCCAAGCGATTGGGCTTAATGATCAATGGAAAGTCGCTGCCAATATTCCTTGGGCTATGCTTGCGTAAGACTTGAAATGGCAATGTTTTGACATCTCTTTCTTTGGCATAGAGCTTTGTGAGGTATTTGTTGAAACTCAGCACGCACGCTTCAATCCGAGGTCCGATAAAAGGGATTTGATGGAATTCTAAAAGTGAGGCTATCGTCCCATCTTCCCCATCAGCGCCGTGTATGAGATTGATAAGCATTTCAGTGTTTAAAAGCTTGCTTCCAAAAAATCCGTGACTATAGAACCCACCGAGTTTGATATCTAGCTGCGTGCATTTTTTATAATCTTGTGAAGAGAAAAAGTTGGATTTCATATTTTCTGCTGGAATCAGATAGAAGCGATGGGAAGCGTCTGTAAAGATAAAATGCCCGATACTATCGCCCAAGACCTTTTTGAGCGAAATCGCACTCACGATACTGATCTCATGCTCCCAGCTGATCCCTCCAAATAAAATACTGAATTTCACTTTGTTTCTCCTCGTGCTTTGTTTGATAAACCAATGGTGTTGGCAAGCTCTAATCGTGCAGTTTATCTAAAAATTACTTAATTTATAAAGTATCTTTTGGTTTATCAAATGACTGATTTTCTTGTAAAGATTATGTTACATAATGTTTATTTGGCTTAAAATTTTTTCTCATTTTATACTGCATTTTCAGAAAAAAAATATAAAATATAGTTGGTGAAACAATAATCTCGAGACACAAACCAACCAAACCAAAGGATCGAAAGGATCGAAAATGCAAAAACCAGACAATAACAACCACCTGTTTGAGCAAATCAACCAACGATTAGAAAGGCTCTCCCAGCTAGAAGCGCACAATCCTGATAAAGACCTCAATGCAGAGTTAAGCAAAAAGGGCGTTGATAGGAGGGATTTTATGAAATGGGCAGCCACAATGACAGCCACTCTAGCCCTCCCAGCAAGTTTTGCTCCCCTCACAGCTAAGGCTGCTGAAATTGCCAATAGAGTCCCTGTTATTTGGCTGCATATGGCAGAGTGCACAGGCTGTTCTGAGAGTTTATTACGGAGTGAAGATCCCAGTATTGATGCGATTATCTTTGATTATATCAACCTCGAATACCACGAAACAATTATGGCAGCTGCAGGCTATCAAGCTGAGCAAAACCTAGAAAATGCTATCAAAAAGCACAGAGGGAATTATATCTTGATGGTAGAGGGTGGAATCCCACATGGCACGGAGTATTTTTTGACCATTGGGGCTGAGGGGCGCACAGGCGCTCAAGAGTGCCGAGATGCTGCAGAGGGAGCAGCAGCAATCTTTGCTATCGGGACTTGTTCGAGCTTTGGGGGTGTGCAAGCAGCTTATCCCAACCCCTCCAATGCAAAACCTTTGAGTAAGATCATCAACAAGCCCATCATCAATGTCCCTGGCTGCCCACCGAGCGAGAAAAATATCGTTGGGAACATTATGTATTTTATTATGTTTGGCACATTGCCCGCTGTCGATGCTTATAATCGCCCCACTTGGGCTTATGGGCATAGAATCCACGATTTATGCGAGCGCAGAGGGCATTTTGATGCAGGTGAGTTTGTGCAACATTTTGGTGATGCAAACGCTGAAAAGGGTTATTGCCTTTATAAAGTCGGCTGCAAAGGCCCTTATACATTTAACAACTGCTCTAAATTGCGCTTCAATTCCCACACTAGCTGGCCCATACAAGCAGGGCATGGCTGCATTGGCTGTTCTGAGCCAAACTTTTGGGACACAATGAGCCCATTTGAAGAGCCCATTGGCAATAGACTTTTCCATACTTCTTATGATGGTATCGGTGCTGATAAGACTGCTAATACCGTAGGGACTGTGATTTTAGCAGCTACAGCTGTGGGTATTGCAGCACACGCCGTGGTTTCAAGCCTTGTAAAAACTAAAGATGAGCAATAAAAGGGAGATAAAATGACAAAACGAATTGTGGTAGATCCGATTACAAGAATAGAGGGACATTTGCGGATTGAAGTGATTGTAGATGAGAATAATGTGATTGTGGATGCGTTTTCTTCTTCAACGCTTTTTAGGGGACTTGAAACGATTATCAAAAATCGCGACCCCAGAGATGCGGGGTTTATTGCGCAAAGGATTTGCGGGGTTTGCACCTATTCGCATTATAAAGCAGGGATCACAGCTGTAGAAAATGCCCTAGGGATCACGCCTCCATTGAACGCACTTTTAGTCAGAAGTTTGATGAATATTGCGTTGTTTTTGCACGACCATGTGGTGCATTTTTATACCTTGCACGGATTGGATTGGTGCGATATCACATCTGCGCTCAAAGCCGATCCTGCTAAGGCAGCAAAGATAGCATTTAAATATACAGATTATCCCATTGTCGCAGGCGAAGATGAACTCAAAGCTGTGCAGAAGCGAGTGAGTGATTTTGTCAAACAAGGGGCTTTAGGGCCGTTCAATAATGGCTATTGGGGGCATAAGACCTACCGACTCAGCCCAGAGCAAAATCTCATTGTCCTCTCCCATTACCTCAAGCTCCTAGAGATCCAGCGAGAAGCAGCAAAAATGACAGCTATCTTTGGTGCCAAGCAGCCCCACCCACAGAGCCTTACGGTCGGGGGCGTGACTTCTGTGATGGATATTTTAGATCCGACCCGATTAGCAGAGTGGCAATTCAAGTTTGAAAAAGTCAAGGATTTTGTGGATCGTGCTTATTATCCTGATCTTGTGATGGCAGGCATTGCCTTTAAAGACGAGCAATCAGTTATCAAAGGCTGTGGGCTTAGGAATTTCATTGCTTATGAAGAGATTTTGCTCTCTAAAGACAAAAACCTCCTAAGCACAGGCGTTGTGCTCAATGGAGATATCAGCAAGCTCCACTCCATCAATGAAGACCTCATCAAAGAAGAAGTGACACACTCATGGTATCAGTATGAAAATACCAAAGAAATCCAGCTCCAGCCTTATGATGGGCAGACAAACCCCGATTACACAGGCTTTAAAGATGGCAAGAGTATCGGGCCAGAGGGCAAGCCGATTGATACAAAACTGCTCGATATTAGCGGGAAATATTCTTGGATCAAATCCCCGCGATATGACCAAATGCCTATGGAAGTGGGGCCTTTGGCTTCTGTTGTTGTGGGCTTGGCTGCAAAAAATCCTTATATCACAGAAGTTGCCACAAAGTTCCTCAAAGACACAGGATTGCCTTTAGATGCGCTCTTTAGCACCCTAGGAAGGACAGCAGCTCGCTGCATTGAAGCAAAGGTTATCGTAGATAATGGCTTGCAAACTCTGAATTCTTTGATAGAAAATCTCAAATCCGATAAGCAGACTTGTGCTCCTTATATCATCGATAAAGACAAAGAATACAAAGGTCGCTATATCGGTCAAGTCCCCAGAGGTATGCTCTCACATTGGGTGCGGATTAAAAATGGCGTGGTAGAAAATTATCAAGCTGTAGTCCCCTCGACTTGGAACGCAGGCCCTAGAGATGCTAAAGGCCAGAAAGGCCCTTATGAGATGAGCCTGATTGGCACGCAAGTTGCAGATATTACCCAGCCCTTAGAGATTATCCGCACAATCCATTCCTTTGACCCTTGCATCGCGTGTTCTGTCCATATGATGGATATCAAAGGCAATACAATCAGCGAATACAGCGTGGATCCTGCATTTGCAAGAATCTAGGGAGGCGATGATGAAAAATACAGCACATACAGACAAAAAAGAATTCCAAGTCTATAAAGAATTTTCAGGGCTCACACGGATATTCCATTGGATCAGAGCGTTTTCAATTTTTGGCTTGATTTTTACAGGTTTTTATATCGCTTATCCGTTTTTGCAGCCAGATTCTAGTGCGCAACCGACTAACTTTTTGCAAGCTTATGTCCGGAGTTGGCATTTATTTTTGGGCTTTGCTTTGATAGGGGTATCGATTTTTAGGGTCTATTTGTTTATTTTTGATCGTGCAAGCCACCCTGAGAGGATCTCATTTTTTCAATGTTTGAGTCCAAAGGTTTGGTTTGACCAAATCAAAGTTTATCTATGGCTAGGTAAGCACCCCCATATACAAGGGGCTTACAATCCCTTGCAGTTTGTGACTTATTTTTGTTTAGCTGTTTTGGTGCTATTGATTTCGCTCACAGGCGTGGTGTTGTATTATAATGTCTATCACAACGGCTTGGGGGCTTTGCTAGAAACTTGTTTCAAGTGGTTTGAAGTCTTGTGTGGTGGGCTTGCAAATGTCAGATTGATCCATCATCTCCTGACTTGGGCTTTTATTATTTTTATCCCTGTGCATATTTATATGGTCGTTTGGAACTCGCTGAAATACCCCAATGGTGGAGCTGATGCTATCATCAGTGGTTTGCGGTATAAAAAAGACTTAAAAGTTTGATGTTTTGAGGATTTTAGTCTTAGGGATTGGGAATATATTGTTTGGTGATGAGGGGATTGGTGTGCATCTTTGCAATCTCTTAAAACTCAACTATACCCTCCAAGGTCCGCACACAGTTGAGTTTGTTGATGGGGGGACGATGGCAGCGACACTGATCCCTATCATTATCGAATACGATCGTGTTTTGTTGCTTGATTGTGTCAGTGTTGTGGGTGCAGAGGTGGGGGCTGTGTATTATTTTGATTTTGATAAAGTTCCTGAAATGATCACTTGGGCAGGGAGTGCTCATGAAGTTGAAATGCTCCAGACGCTCAAGCTCACTGAACTCTTAGGCGATCTCCCGCCAGTAAAAATTATTGGCATTATCCCAGAGGTCATCGGCGAGGAAACAGCCTTTAGGCTTTCTGAAAAAGTAAAAAAAGGAGCCATTTTGGCAGAGGAATTAGCGATTCAATTTTTAAGCGAACTAGGTATGCAAGCCCAGAAAACTGATAACAGAGATCTGCAAGATATTGCTGATTTTTCCTTTAGGGGATATTGAGATGGTGTTTGCATTTCTTTTTTCTTCTACAAAAACCAAGGCTCAAATCAGGCATTTCATTGAATTTCTTGAACACCACGCTCAAGATAGGGCTTTGCGCTTTGGCCATCAATTCAAGCGCGAAGAGCATTATAATACTTATACATTTCTCCTAGAAGCCACCCCCCAAGAAGCCCTTGAATTTGCCCAAACTATCGGCGAACGCTTACCGATGTCAGTTTATTTTAACTTCATTGAATTCAAGCCCTATGAAGATACTCCCTTGCGACCCATCCTTGCTGCTCCCAAGGAGCCTAGTTTCCCAGACGCTTTGAGAATCAAGCAGATTTTGGATAAAAATTCAGGGGAATTTTGCCAGATTTTTGATTGGGTCTTTGAATTTTCAAGTCCATATCTTGATACCCCCTCTGATAGCACACAAAAGCATTGGAACCCCTCGCCCCAAGCCCTAAAGAAGGCTTTTCAAAAGATGGCTTCAGATCTTAAAGAGGGCAAATCTTTGTTGATCCAAACCTCAAGAGGAGGCAAGGAACTCTCCTTTGTCCATAAAAGCCAAAAGATTATGTTTTGGGATCTCTCTAATGTCTTGACTTATATGCGCTTGCAAACAGCTCAATCCCACTTGCTCGCTAGCTATGAAAAGCCTATCACATCTCTTTGCCCTAAAGAAGTTTTTGCTAGTTTGCTGCTAGAAAATCCTAATAATTTTGAGCTTGATGTGTGCTTGCCTTATGACCTTGTGTTGGGGCTTTTGGGGCTATTTGCCTTAGAGTTAGATATGGGATATGTTTATATCAAAGACAGCAAGGGGAAGGCTTGGGATTTGAGCTATAAGAGCCCGTATGTCCCCAAAGAGCGCCATATTATCGTGAGCCATGATGGTTTGCTGATTGATAAAGGCATTGCTAAAAGCACACAAAGTATCCAAACTCTGCTTTCTCATTACAACACCCATCAACCCCAGCCCTCTAGCACGTCCCAAATAAGCCCTAAAAGTGGCTCTAAAACTAGCTCTAAAAATATCTCTGAGGGCAAAAGAAGCACGCCCCCACCCAACCATCAAAAATTTATTTT
Organism: Helicobacter sp. 12S02634-8; assembly: GCF_002272865.1. Lineage (GTDB taxonomy): Bacteria > Campylobacterota > Campylobacteria > Campylobacterales > Helicobacteraceae > Helicobacter_J. The sequence goes on from NZ_MLAP01000009.1 coordinate 38,119, forward strand.
ATTTTTGAGTAAGACAAATCCGACGCGATTTTGGGTGCAAGATGGAGAATCTTATAAAACTGCCTTACCTATTAGCTTTGAAGCCAATCCAAGATGCATTATCGAAGACCTCCAAAACAACTACCTAGATGGAGATAAGCTTGTTAAAAATTTTAGCGAACATCAAAGCGAGATTTTTGCACGCATCATGGCTTTATCTCCTGCACCCATACAGAGCAATAATCTGATTGATATATTTGCGAGTGCGTCTTTTGTGTTGGGCTATCAGGAGCGTTTTGAGCTGGGGCGTGAGAGTATTTTAAACAATGCTAAAAAATTTGTTCGGGATAAAGGTCCGCGGATTGATTTCAAGCTCATCAGAGATGATGAGGTGCTAAGGCTTGATTATCCTAGGATTATCCGTTCTGCGATGAGTTTTCAGATTGCAGGTTTAGATGAGGCGACTTTGAGTTATGGTTTTATTGATTCTTTATCGGAGTTTTTGGGGAATTTTGCCCGTGATATGGTGATGAATTTTAGTATAAAAAATATTTTACTCTTAGGCGATATGCTGGGGGAAAAAGTTTTTCTGGATAAAATATTGCATTATTTCCCCAAGAATATAGATCTGACCCTCCCCAAAGAGGGCTATATAGACTATCGTTAGGATAAGAGTGAAGACTGATGTTATCGATACCTATTTTAGAGAAGAATACTTGATAGGAGATGGAATATTTGGGGCTTTTATCCATAAAGCCTGCCAGCAGCCCATCTATCATTTTAGCTTGATACAAATTGAGGGTTTTGATGAAATCACTATCGCCCATGGCACAGAGATTGCTGCTGATATACACAAACAATTCTGCCAAACAATAGCTAAATTTTTTTCTGATATGTATGCACTCGATGTTTTGGGCTTTGGGCTGTTTGGCTTGCGTGCTTTGAGTGCGGTGGCTTTAGATGAGTTTGTGCGTCTTCTTGATGAGTTTTACACAGCTTTTATCTCTGCTAAACTCTCGCCCACACAAACAATCAGTATTTTTCCTTCTTTGCGTATGGGCGTGGCTTCTTATCATCAGTCTTTAGCGGCAGAAAATGATTGGCTCAAAGAGGCTTTTTGCGCACTGCTAGAGGCTCAAAATACGCACAAACATCTTTGTGTCTTTGATTCTTCTCAAAAAATTCTGCAAAACACCCAAGAAAAAGCCAGAATAAAAAAACTGCTTTATGAGTCTTTGATTGATGGGGCTTTGTTGCCCTATTTTCAGCCAATTGTCGATATGCAAACAGGGGAAATCTCCCGATATGAAGCCCTAGCTAGAATCAAAAATGGCAACCAAACCATCTACCCCAAAGAGTTTTTTAAAATCTTAAAAAATACCTTGGTGTATGTGCACACGATCAAGCTTTTGATCCAGAAGTCCTTTGATGTATTGACACACCAGCATATCGCCCTTTCTATCAATCTCAACGCTTCAGATATCGAAAACGATGATATATCCCAATGGCTTCTTCAAGAGATCACATCACGCAATTTAGGGGCTGATTTGATTATTGAAATCACAGAGCACGAAAAGATTAAAGATTATAAAAAATTTTTGCGATTTATCCAAGCTATCAAAGCACTTGGCGTGGGGGTTGCTATCGATGATTTTGGCTGCGGGTATTCTAATGTGGATATTTTAATGCATATCCCTGTGGATTTTATCAAAATTGATGGGAGTTTTATCACAGATATCCATCAAAATCCCCAAAAACTCAAGATTGTCATCGCACTCATTGCCTTTGCAAAATCCTTGCATATAGCCACTATAGCCGAGTTTGTCAGCTCTGAAGAAATCTATGCAGTGCTAAAAAGCTTAGGCATTGACTATGCACAGGGTTATTTCATCGGCAAACCGATAAATTTCGGATAAATATGCTAAAATCCTAATAAAAACAAAGGCACTTTGATGAGATTTGAAATGCTCTATAGCAAGATACATCGTGCTCAAGTCACAGATGCGAACCTCAATTATGTTGGCTCTATCACTATTGATAAGACCTTAGCCCAGAGTGCAGGGCTATTAGAGGGAATGAAAGTCGAGATACTCAATGTCAATAATGGCGAACGTTTTAGCACTTATGTGATTTTGGGCGCTCCTGATTCAGGGGAGATTTGTCTAAATGGCGCAGCAGCGAGAAAGGCACAAATAGGCGATATTGTCATTATCGTAGCCTATGCAAGCTATGAGCAGTCTGAATTGCGTGATTATGCCCCTAAGGTCGTGATGGTCGATGCGTGCAATAAAATATTATCAATTAAGTGAGGTATGCGATGTTTGATCCAGAGCAGTTGGGCAGTTTGCTAGGAAATATGAATAAAGAACTCAGTAATTTGGAGCAAAAAGCAAAATCTAGCACGATCACAGCCAAAAGCGGGGGTGGGCTAGTGAGTGTGAGTATCAATGGTGCAGGTGAGCTTGTGGATATCGATATTGATGATAGTTTGCTTGAAGATAAAGAATCATTGCAGATTTTACTGATGAGTGCGATCAATGATGCTTATAAAAGTGTTGAAGAAAATAAAAAATCGATGGCACTCCAAATGCTAGGCGGGCTCAACCCATTTGGGGCGCAATGATGGCAGGGGCTTTGTGCCTGAGGGTGCTGTTTGTTGCTTTAGTGATTTCTTCTAGCTTTGGTTATGATTTTTCTTATTGCGCTCAGTATTATCAAAAAGCTAGCACCCCTCTTGCAGGGGGGTATCGCACTGTGAGTATTGCTAGTGGTGGGGCTGTGGTATCAGTGCTTTTTGCGCCTCTCCCTCCACAAGGGCTCAAGATACTCAAAGCCGATCCTTTTATCGGGCTATATCTAGTCCAAACCCCACTGACTCCGTATGCTTACCATCTTTTGCCTATTGATGGGCGTATCAAAGGTAGAGAGCTCTCTGCCCTCACGCCCACGACCTATGCACAAGGCAAGATTTTAAATGCCCAAAAAGGCTTCACGCATTATGCGAAGTTTTCTGCTCCTATTGCTAGAAATGGTGTTGTGGGCAATATTTGCTATCAGATTTATGGCATTGGTGTGGGTGGAGAATATTTTATTGATAAGCCATATTTGGAGAGATTTTTACATCAAAAAACGCCCTACTATGGGGATATTGGTATCCGAGTGGTGCCAAGAGAAGGGCAGCTTGTTGTCTATCAAATCGACCCTTTTTTCAAGCAAAATCCCTTTTTGCCAGGAGATATTCTTACTAGTATCAATGACAAAAAACTCCGATCTTATCAAGAGTTTGAGTGGATCAGTAGTAATTTAGCTTATGGCAAGCCTGCTAGTATTGAGATAATCAGAAATGGCAAGCCCATCAAAGTCCAAGTTCTTACAGATAGGCGTTATGGGGGATTCTTGCTTCCAGATACATTTTTGGAGCGCTTTGGTGTGCGTTTGGATAAAGAGCTTGTAGTCACGCACATAGACACATCTATGCCTAATGCTAAGATTTTCAAACCCCAAGATCGGCTTGTATGGATCAACAAAAAGCCCATTTTGCAAGCAGATGATGATACCAAGAGCAAGGCAGAGGAGGCATTGCGAGAAGCGCTCTCTCAAGCAGGGGTGGAGAAAAATATAGAAATCCTTATCATGCGAGATGGTTTGGAATTTTATCTGAAGCTGTGAGGGAAAAATGGATTTAAATTTTTATCAAAAAACTTGTGTTGCTTTTGAAGAATTTTTACTCGCTTCTAAGCCCAAAATAGATGGTTTCCACCCATATTTTGAACAGAGTTTTTGGGAGATGATGGAAAATGGGGGCAAGCGATTTCGCCCTAAGCTCTTGTTGGCTGTAGTTTGTGCGCACAACCCTGCTTTGGTTCAAAATGCCTTTTTGCCTGCTTTAGCCCTTGAGTGTCTGCATACTTATTCATTGATCCACGATGATTTGCCTGCGATGGACGGAGCGTCTTTGCGTCGGGGACACCCCACATTGCATAAAAGCTATGATGAAGCCACAGCGATATTAGTCGGTGATGCACTCAATACCTATGCATTTTATCTGCTCTCTCAAGCCCGCCTTGATCCAAATGTCAAGATCGCACTGATTGCAGCGCTAGCGCATAGAGGGGGGATTGGAGGTATGGTGATTGGGCAGGCGATGGATTGCTATTTTGAAAACCAAGCTTTAGGGCTTGCTAAACTCGAAGAAATCCATAGTAACAAGACAGCCAAAATCATTGCTCTAAGCCTTAAGATGGGTGCGATGATTGCTAATGCCCCAAAAGAGCTGCTAGAGCGTTTGGATACTTTTGGGCTTAGGTTGGGATTGTATTTTCAGATACGCGATGATATTATTGATGTGACAGAGTCTGAAGCCCAAGCAGGCAAGACGACCCATCACGACCAAGGCAAAAACAGCTATGTCAATCTCTTAGGGCTCAATGGCGCTAGAGAAAAGCTCCAAGAGCTGCGAAATTGGATTTTGAAGGAATTGCATGGCTTTGATGGGGCGATGAGTGGCAATCTGAATATGTTGTTGGAGGATTATTTATGAGGGCAAAAAAGATACTTTTAACCAATGATGATGGCTATGATTCTTTGGGCTTAAGGGCTTTAAAAGAAGCATTGAGTGCCTTTGGCGAAGTGCTGATTGTTGCCCCATCGAGTGAAAAATCTGCCTGTGGGCACGGACTTTCTCTCACAAGGCCTTTGCGATTTATTAGAGTTGATGATGATTTTTATAAACTCGATGATGGCACGCCTGCTGATTGTGTGTATCTAGCGCTCAATACAATCTATGCAGAGGGACATCGCCCTGATTTGGTGGTTTCAGGGATCAATCTGGGCTCAAATATGGGCGAAGATATCACTTATTCTGGCACGGCTGCAGGAGCGATGGAGGGGGCGATACAAGGGATTCCATCTGTGGCAATCTCACAAGTGATGAAAGATAAAAATTTAGGCGATATTTTTGATTTTGCTCTTGCAAAAGAAGTGATCACCACCATCGCACAAAAGATTTTTTCTGGGCATTTTCCTTTGGGCGATAGGAAGTTTTTAAACATCAATGTCCCCCACATAGCCCCTTGTGATTTCAAGGGATATCAAATCACGCAAGAGGGCTATCGACTCTATGGCAATGCTGCCCATCGCAATTGCAATCCCAGAGGGCAGGAATATTATTGGCTGGGCTTACACCCTCTAGCGTGGCAAAAACGCAAGGGAGCAAGGGAGATTTCAGATTTTGATGCGATCGCACAAGGCTATGCTTCTATCACCCCTATCACCTTGGATATGACAAGTTATGAAGATATAGAATCTTTGAAATTATGGCTGCAATGATTATTTTTGCCGATATGCTTTTATAGATTATGTTTTGGAGAGCCCTGATGAAAACAAATATTTTTAATATTTCTATCTTTTTTTTACTTTTGGGAGTGTTTTTGGGTTGTGCCAACAAGCTAGATATGGGGTATTACTCAGCGATCGAAAAAAACTATATTTTCAATCCCAATGCCCCTATTGTAGTCATCTCTGATCCTAATGATTTATTATCGACATATTATATTGATTGGGTGGTTTATGAGCTCCAAAGACAGGGGTTTGTGAGTGTATATAAACAGCAAGATTTGCCTATCAAGCGCGCAAAAAATGCTATTTTTGTAAGGATTTTTCGCAGTCTTCAGCCCTATCCGAGTGTCAATTTCAACTACACAGCCGTTGATAGTGGTGTGAGTCAGCTTTGTTATTGGTATGGCGATCAGTTTTATTGCGGGAGTAAGGCAAATAAGGAATTCTTTTTGAGTGGGTATTCAGAGAGCTTGAATTATTTTTCAAGTTATCATTTTGTCTTGGATTGGTATGATTTGCATATGCAAAAACGCGTGATGTATATTGATGGGAGTGTCAATGGCCGCACTTGTGGCTATAGCCTTTTGTTTAGAGATTTGATCAGCCATACCATTGCTAGGATTGATTTGAGTCGTCCAGAAAATTATCGTTATTATTCTGATATTCCTTATTATTGGCCTTGTCGTTAGAGGAGTTGTGTATGGTGATCCGTCGTTCTTTTGGTTTTTGCGCTTCTCATATCGTGCGTAATTGCACTTCTCAAAGGTGCGCAAATAGTATCCACGGGCATAATTATAAAGTTGAAATTTTTATCACTGCGAGCTCTCTTGATAGTGCGGGTATGGTGCTTGATTTTGGGCTTTTTAAAACTCAGATTGCTGATTTTATTGATGGCTTTGACCACGCCCATCATTTTTGGGATAAAGAGTCTTTGGAATTTAGGGACTTTATTGATAAGTATTCTGCTCGCTATGTTGAACTCTCTGTCAATCCGAGTGCTGAAAACTATGCTTTGGTGCTGTTGTTTTATATCGATAAATTTTTAGAAGCAAGTGCATTTGCTAACTCTGAGGGTGCGCTGCAAGTAGCGAGCGTGCGTGTTCATGAAACAGACCACGGGTATGCTGAAGCTTTCAGGGCTGATTTGGAAAATCCTGCTTTGATGGGGCATATCCATTGGGATACACTGAAGTTTTCTGAAGCGATATGTCTTGAGTGGAAAGACCCCCAAATGCTCCATAAACTCAAGACCTACCATCAAAACCCCCATACACAAGAAAAGCCCTTCAAAAACTCCACACCCCCCCATCAAGTATAGTGATGTTGGCTGTTTCTGAGATATTTTATAGCTTGCAAGGTGAGGGTGAGTTTATCGGCACTCCGAGTGTGTTTGTCCGATTGGGCGGGTGTAATTTGCGTTGTGAGGGCTTTGGAGTGAGGGGATCTTTGGGGTCAAGGGAGTTTATAGGCTGTGATAGTATCTATGCAGCCCATTATGCCTTTGCCAAAGAGTGGCGCTCTTTTGAAACCTCTGCTTTATTGATTAAAGAGATCAAGTCTTTAGGCAAGCATTTATTTGATATCATCATCACAGGTGGAGAGCCGAGCTTGCATTTTAGCAATCCCATCTTGCTCCAGACTATGGAGTATTTTTTGCAAAAGGGACATCGCATTTGTGTTGAGAGCAATGGCAGTGTGCCTTTTGTATTTGATAGTATTTTAAAGCAGCTATATTTTACCTTGAGCGTGAAGCTAAGCAATTCCGGTGAGCCCATCAGCAAACGTCTTAAAATCCCAGTGATCCAATCGATCATTGATAATGCTAAAAATGTCGTATTCAAGTTTGTCTTAAACGCGACAATGTGCCAAGAAGCAAAAGCCCTCCAAGAGATCAAAGCCTTGCTTGCAAGCTTGCGCCTTAAGGGCAATCAAATATTTTTAATGCCCCAAGGGACAACACCTCATGAGCTTGATACAAATATCCAAGCCATCTATCCACTTTGTCTGCAAGAGGGCTTTTGCCTTTCTGATAGGCTGCATATACGCATATGGGGGGATAAAAGAGGCTTTTAATCTCTGGATAGATAAGGGGATAGAGCTAGGCGTATGACTCAAGAAAATCAAAGAAAATTAAAGAGAGCCAAAACGCAAGCTAGAGATTAAAATAAAGGTGCATCCATTTCTTGGGGCTTTGGCAGGTCTAAGAGCTTTAAGATTGTAGGAGCGATATGATTCAAGCCCCCATCACAGATATGTTCTACCCCTTTTGCCATCAAGAAACAATACACATCGCCGATTGTATGATTGGTGAGTGTGTTGCCAGCATCATCTTTCATCTCCTCGCAGTTCCCGTGATCGCTTGTAATCAGCACAGCATAATCAAGCTTTTGTGCAGCTTGGAGAATCTTGCCTAGTTCTGTATCGAGCGCTTCTATGGCCTTGATCGCTGCTTGCATATTGCCTGTATGCCCGACCATATCGCCATTAGCAAAATTTACCACGATAAAGTCTGTCCCCATTTGCATGAACTCTATGACCACCTTGCCTACTTCTTGCGCGCTCATTTGTGGGCAAAGATCATAGGTCTTGACTTTAGGGCTTGGGATCAGCACGCGGCTTTCATTGATAAAAGGCTCTTCTATGCCACCATTGAAGAAAAATGTCACATGCGCGTATTTTTCTGTTTCGGCTGTATGGGCTTGTGTGAGGTTTGCTTGGGCGATGACTTCAGCGAGCGTGTTTTGGACTTTTTCTTTAGGGAAAAGCACAGGAAGTGGGAATGTATGGTCATAGCAAGTCATTGTAACGATTTGTAGTTTGCAATATTTAGTGCGTTTAAACCCCTCAAAATCAGGCTTAAAAAGGGCTTCAATGATTTCTCTGACGCGATCGCTCCTAAAATTCGTGCATAAAAATCCATCGCCATCTTCTGCGCCTTTATAACCATTAAAACTAGCTGGCAAGATAAATTCATCGGTGATATTTTGTGCATACATCGATTCGATATAAGCTCCCACTTCTAGCTCGCTAGGGTTTGCCCCTCTTAGCATACTTTCATAAGCTAGCGCAATCCTCTCCCAGCGCTTATCTCTATCCATTGTATAAAATCGCCCAGCAATCGTAGCGATTTGGATATTTTCACAACAGATAGCAAGGACTTGCTCTAAATATTTGAGTGCGCTTTTAGGGAGGACATCTCGCCCATCAGTGATGAGATGGAGCCAGACCTTTTTGCCTTTAGAAGAAGCAAGTTTGGCAAGAGAGAGGAGATGGTCTAAATGCGAATGCACCCCTCCATCGCTTGCAAGCCCGCATAAATGGATTGTATCAGAGCTTGTAAAGAGTTGTTGGAGTGCGGGATTGTTTTGGATTGTGTTGTCTTGGATCGATAGAGAGATTTTTACAAGGTCTTGATAGAGGATTCTGCCTGCTCCCATACACATATGTCCCACTTCAGAATTACCCATCTGCCCCTCAGGCAGCCCCACGCTCATGCCATAGGTTTTAATGAGAGAGTGGGGGAGGTGGGCAAACATCCAATCATAAGTGGGCTTTTTGGCGTGATAAAAGGCATTGTATTGGGTTTTGGGGCTATGACCCACCCCATCAGTGATGATCAAAACTGATTTTTGTGCCATTGTCTTTCCTTTGTTGCCTTGTTTGTTGGCATTGCTCACTTTTTGTGTCGTTATTGTAACTCAAAATTTTTTAAGGTTCGGGCATAATGAATATTTTTTCTTGTTTGCGTGGTGGTTGTGCGGGCGTGATTTTAGTGTTTTGGAGTTCTTTGATGGTCTTTTTGATTGTTTTATTTTTGTCTTCAAGCTCGATTTTTGTCGTGTTGTTATGGATTTTGGTATATTTGGGGATAAAACTGCGGAGCTTGAGGACATTGAGCTTGATGTCTTCATAATAGCTTTCAGCTAGTTTGTTGTTGTGCTTGTTTTTTTCCCAGCTAAAGCCTTTGTTATAGGATTTGATCATATTTTTGTAGTTGCCATTGCGCGTTTTTTGCCAAAAGAGCAGATTGTCTAAAGCGACCTTAGAGGCAAATTCATTATCCCGCATTAAAAGCTCGCCCACGAGGTTGCGATTGAAACTAGTGTCTTTGTATTTGCTGTATTTTTTGATGACCCCAGGGATATGGGCGTGGTAGATTCCAGCGCTTGGATCAGAGAAATTGACCATATACTCCCCCGCGCACGATTCCTTCCAAGCAATCGCTGCCATCGTATAGCCTAACCCCTTGGGTGCGCCATATTTATAAGCATATAAAATGACCTTTTTTTGTTTATCGCTGAAATTTTTGGGATCGACACATTTGCCTGTGATCTGATGGAGAGGGAGCTCTGCATATATTGGAACCAAAAACATCAAGATAATCAGGAATATTTTTAGCAATCAACCCCTTTTTGGTATATGCATGACCTTGTCAATGGGATAAAACCTTTTTAAGTTCAAGGGGTATATAATACAAAAAGATAATGAATAAACCTAATGTCCCAAAAATGGAGCTATCCAGACTGATAATAGAGGGATAAATGATAAAAATCCAGACAGATATGCCAAAGGAGTGTGTTTGAATACAGAAAAATTATTGATAGAAATCCTTGTTGAAGAACTCCCTGCAAAGCCCTTTCTCAAGGAGTTTGGCAATATAGCAGACAAGTGGCGCGCAGCGCTTAGGCCATATAATTTATCCAGCGAGCCTGAGATATTTTTTACCCCCAGACGCATTGTGGTATTTGACCGAGCATTTCCACTCACCACTGCAGCGCATGAAGAAGAGTTGTTTGGCCCACCTGTGAGTATCGCTTATGTGGGTGGCGATCCTAAAAATCCTTTGAGTAAGGCAGGGGAGAGCTTTTGCAAAAAATGTGGCATAGAGGCTAGAGAGCTAGCACACACAACAAAAGAGGGCAAAGAAGTGCTGTATTTTTCTAAACATATCGCAGGGGTGCATACAGATACATTTTTGCCCTCTGTAGTGATGGGATTTTTAGAAAGTCTGCATTTTGGCAAGTCGATGCGATGGGGGAGTGTCAAAGAGAGCTTTATCCGTCCTATCAGAAATATCTGTATTCTCTTTGGCAAGCAAGATATTCTTATGCAAGCTTATGGCTTCCAAGCACAAAGAGCGACAAAAATCCACCCAGACAAGAGCTTTGAGTGGCAGAAAGTCGCTAGCGTGTCTGAGTATTTTGATACCTTAAAACAAGGCTGTGTGATCCTCTCTCAAGAAGAGCGCAGAGCAATGATTCTTTCACAAATCCAAGCTATCGAGCAAAATAAAGGTATTTGTGTGGAGATTGATTCAGGGCTTTTAGAAGAAATCATCGCTATCACAGAATACCCCCGAGCCTTGTATGGTGAGTTTGATGCAGAGTTTTTGGCACTCCCTGAAGAAGTCATCATCACTTCCATGCGAGAAAATCAACGTTATTTTGCACTCAAAAAAGGCAACGCCCTCCATAATGGCTTTGTTGTTGTGAGTAATTCGACTGCCCTTGATACGCAAAAGATTGTCTTAGGGAATCAAAAAGTTCTCAAAGCGCGTTTGGCCGATGCGATGTTTTTCTATCGTAATGACCTAAAAAGCCCACTGAATTCAGATAGATTGTGCGAGGTGCGCTTTGTGGAGGGGTTGGGAAGCTTGGCTGATAAGGTCATGCGCGAGAAAAAGATTGCTCTATTTTTGCTAGAAAAATATAAAAATATCTTGCCTATACCCCTCTCAAAAGTGCAAGATATGATGGTGCATACTTTAGATATTGCTAAGGCCGATTTACTCAGTGAGATGGTGTATGAATTCCCCGAACTGCAGGGCTTGATGGGGTATTATTATGCCAAAGCACAAGGTGAAGCCCCTAGCATTGCTTTAGCGCTCAAAGAGCAATACCTCCCTACAGGCGAGGACTCTCCCTTGCCCTCTGAGCTATTTGGGGGCATTGTAGCCCTTGTTGGCAAGCTTGATAGTATTTTTGCACTCTTTAGCATAGGCAAATCCCCCACAGGCTCTAAAGACCCCTTTGGTCTTCGGCGCGCTGCAGCAGGCGTGCTGAAGATTATTTTGCACTATCAGCTCCCTTTGCGTTTGGATACAGATCTCAAAAGCGTTTTTGAATCTGTGGGCTATGCGTCATTTGATCTTGGTTTGTTGGAAGAATTTTTTCTTGAGCGCCTTTTGGGGATCGTGGGCTTGAATCCTTCGTTGTATCGGAGTGTTTTGGGAGCAGGAGAGCGAGATGTGTGCCAGATTGTATGCAAGTCTTTTGCTCTCAATCAATTTTTTGAAAACTCCAACAAAGAAGCATTTATCAGCACTTTTAAACGTTTGGCTAATATCACTAAAGATATCCAAACACTCCAGCCCATCTCTCCTAGCCTATTCAAGCAGCCCGAAGAAATCCAACTTTATGAAGCTTATAGCGCTATCAAACAAAGAGAATTTGCTAGTATCGATACACAGATCCAGACATTATTTGCCCTCAAAGATCCTTTGGATATATTTTTCCAAAATGTGCTTGTCAATGACGCAGATACGGCCATCAGAGAGAATCGCAAAAATCTGATTTTTGGTATTTATCAGGAATTTTTGCAAATAGGGGACATCAAAGAGATTGCATTTTAGGGACAATGGATAGCAAAAATGGCTTTTAAATTTGGCTTTTTTGCCCTTTTGGTGCTTTGTTTGGGGTGTTTGCAAGCAGAAAATGGGACAAAAGACTTCCAAGCACAAGCGGGATTTTTTAGCTCTTGGGGCTTGGGGCGTTATGGCACAGACCCACTCAAAGGCGGATATAGCAATGTTTTTGGGACATTTTCTTGGCAGAGTCGGAGTTTTGGGGGTTTTGACTTTGGGGTGGGCGTGAGTGCATCGGGGCTTTTGTATCGGGTCAAAAGTCAAGATATCTATGCAGATATACGCACAAATCCCATTGGCATTGGCTTTCGTATCAATAACGATGAGGCCAAAGACTTTCGATATACAAGCACGGGGTTTTTGCTCCATACGCTTTTTGCGCGGTATCAAAATCAATGGGGGAGCTTGCAAATGGGGCGATTCCCCCTTGAGCTTGCTTGGGTGGGTGATTATATCGAAGGTATCAAGGTCAGCATTGATAAATTTGAAGATTGGCATATCCAAGCAGGGTGGTTTGACAAGCAAGCTTATAGCGATGCTGAAGAAAATGTCAATTTTGGCTATATCAAGCATTGGTATGAAGATTATGAGGGTTATGCGATCAAAAATAACTATTTTTTAGATATTGCATACAACCATAGATGGTTGGATTTGAATTTGTATTATAATTATTTTGATACTTTGCTGGGGGTGCTGGGTATCAAGACAGATTGGTATTTTGCTTATCATCGCTTGCAGTTTGTGACGCATATGCATTATGCGTGGGTGGGGGCGAGTGCTCAAAGGAGTGATTTGTGTGCGTATTCTGATGCGCTCCAAGCAGGGCTTGCTTGCTATGTGCCTGATAGTATGGGGCGTGTGATGGGGTATTTATGGCAACTCCAGCAGACTCTTAGCTATGAGGGATTTGAATTTGCTATCGGTTATTTGCAAAATGACAAGAAAAATGCGACAAATAATTTGCCCATTTATGCTGATGATAACCCCTTAGAATACAATACCGTTGTCTATGGCGAGGGCGCAGCAACGATGTATGCTATCTTGAAGTTCCAATACGCTAGCAAGTATTTTGCAGCCCTCAAATATGGCTTGAGCGATTATGGCTATGATGGTGAGAGAAGTTCTCAATCCCAATTCAACGCCATTACAGGTATCGATTATAGGCGAGTGAAATTTTCTTTGGGCTATATCAATATCGATGACAAAAATGGCTATCGCAACAATATCACGAAGTTTTGGATAGGTTTTAAATTTTGACAATAGATTGACACAAAGATAATGATTTTATTGTTTAATTGTTTTTTTAATTTTCTCGGAGTTGTGATGATCGGATTGAGAGCGATTTTTATTTGGTGTTTGTTGTTGGTTTCTGCGTTTTCTTATGAGATGAGTCTTGCTGCATTTAGCAAAGCCATAGAAGCCAATTCGATTGCGCTCATCGGCAAAAAGGCTGAGTTTGCTAGCTTGCTTGAAGACCAGAGGTCTTTGATTGCTTGGGATTATCCTTATGTAGAAACAGATGTTTCTATGGCAAAAAATAACGCCAATAAAATGGCCCCTCAGACTACAGCCCTTTTAATGCTTATCCCCAAGCTCCCTTGGGTCAGCACAATGCTCTATCAAAGCCTCCATATCAAGACGATCCAATACAAAAAAAGCTATGAATTGAGTAAAAATCTTACTTTTATCGCAGCCAAACGGCTCTATCTCAACTACACAATCACCAAAGAAAAATACGATATCTACACCCAAAGAGAAAACAACTACCTCTCTCAGCTCAATATCGCAAAACAAAAGGTCAATGCAGGTAGTATGTCGCAAAAAGACTATATCAATTTCAAAAATTCTTATCTGGAATCGCGTCTGGCTAAAACGCAGGTTGCTTCTATGTTGATTGATTTAGAAAAGACATTAGACACGCTCATAGCCCGCACGAGCCCTGATGTTTTTGATACGCCTTTAGCGCCTGTGATGACACAAGATATTAAAGTTACAGGGCTTTCTTTTGGGTATGTGAAGATCGAAGATAGTGCCCTCAAGCAGATTTTAGACCATTCTCTTTATGTTGATATCATCGACTTGAGCGCTAAGGATTATCAGACCAATGCCAAACTAGCCAATCGCGACCGATTCAATACCTTAGAAATCGGCGCAGGAGTAGAAAATGTCAATGATGCGACAAATATTTCTTTGAAATTCCAGATCCCCTTGCCAGTTACGCCTAAAAATACCCACCTCAAAAGAAAATATATGGAACTCCAAAGTGGGGCTTTAGCACAAAGTGAAGTCATCAAGAGAAATATTCGTATCCAAACCCACTCTTATATCGACCAGCTCAAAAATAAGGAAAAATACATCGAAATACAAAAAGAAAATATCCAAAACAAAAAACATCTGATGGAAATGGGCAAAATCGCTTATGAATCCCAAAAAATAGGACTTTTTGAATATCTGATCTATCAAAATTCTTATATGGACGCACTCATTGCTTTAGCTGAAGCTAAACTTGATTATGTCAATACCACAGCCTTGCTAGAAGAAGCGCTCGGTCAGAGTCTAAATTCAGGAGAACATCAATGAAAAAATGGTTGCTTATAGCCGTATTTGTCCCATTTTTATGGGGGTATGAACCCATCAAAATATCCCAAGCCCAGCTTGATGATTTGGGTATCACTCTCATTTCTGTCAATGAGGGCATAGAGAGTTTGGGATTGCCCTTTAATGCGTATATTGACTTTGATAACAAAAGCTCAACAACGCAAAGCTCTAGCTTTGATGCTATCGTTACAGCGCTTTATCGGCGAGAGGGCGAGAGTATCAAAGAGGGCGAGGCAATTTGTGAGATCAGCTCTATTGACCTCAATAATCTCTATTTTGAACTCCAAAACACCCAAAACAAGCTCAAAGTTGCCAAAGATGTGACCCAAAAAGATCAAGAACTCTACAAAGCAGGTGTGATTTCTAAGCGCGAATACCAAACAAGCTATCTTGCTAGCCAAGAGATGGAGCTTAAAGTCAAGCAGATACAATCGACTTTCAAAGGATTTGGTATCGATCCCAAAGAGCCTAAGGGCAAATATGGCTTCCGTGTGGTCGCGCAAGATAGCGGTATTTTGTCTGTAGCGCCCAAAAATACAGGAGAAAAAATCCCTGCCTTCACGACTTATATCCGTATCACCAAGAGCAAGGATTTATTAGGCAGGATAAAAATCCCCATCAGTATGTCAAAATACATCAAAAAGGGCTCAGAGGTCTTTGATGAAGAGGGCAAAAAAATTGGTGTGATCGAATCGATTTCTGTCGTGCTTGATAAGGCTTCAAATGCGATTTTAGCCACTGCGCTGCTCCAGCACGGGAATTTTCGTGTTGGCGAGATGATTGATGTGTATATTGAGGGTATGAAACCACAAGATTCTATAGCAATCCCCTCCAATGCCCTCATCAAAAATGGCAAAGATTATTTGGTGTTTGTCCGCACACAAGAGGGATTTATGCCCACGCCTGTGCAAGTGATTGAAGAACGCGATAATCTATTTATCATCAGCGACAAACAAATCAAACAAGGCGCTCAAATAGCCTCTGGCGCACTCATTGCCCTCAAAGGTATTATCAATAACATAGGTGAAGAATAATGCTAGCAAAAATCATTGAGTTTTCGCTGCGTCAGAGGATTATGGTGCTAATTTGTGCGGGGATTTTATTGTTTTTTGGCTCTTATAGTTTCATCACAATCCCTATCGATGCTTTTCCAGATGTTTCTTCGACGCAAGTAAAAATCGTTTTAAAGCTCCCGGGGCTTTCTCCTGAAGAGATGGAAAATCGTGTTGTGCGTCCTTTAGAAATGGAGCTTTTGGGCTTGCAAGGGCAAAAATCCTTACGCAGCACCTCTAAATACGCTATTGCAGATATTACCATTGATTTTGATGATAAGGTTGATATTTATTTGGCCCGCAATATGGTCAATGAAAAGCTTTCTATGGCGATGTCTGACTTGCCTGATGGGGTTGAGGGGGGGCTAGCTCCGATTGTAACGCCCCTCTCAGATATGTTTATGTTTACCATTGATGGGGATTTGCCTGAAGTGCAGAAGCGCCAATTGCTTGATTTTGTGATACGCCCTGCTTTGCGGACTATCAAAGGGGTTGCTGATGTGAATTCTTTAGGGGGGTATTCTCGTGCGATTGTTGTGATCCCTGATTTTAATGATATGGCAAGGCTTGGGATTTCTATCTCTGATCTTGAAAACGCCCTCAAAGCCAATCTTAAAAATGATGGCGCAGGAATGGTGGATAGAGATGGAGAAACATTTTTAGTCAAGATACAGACAGCTATGATTGATGAAGAGGGGATAAAAAGTATCACAATCCCCACAAAAACGGGCTATATCCATATCGGGGATTTTGCTAATGTTGTATCCAACTACCGCACGCGCCTAGGTTTTGTGACTAAAGATGGTATCGGAGAAACCACAGAGGGGCTAGTCCTCTCACTCAAAGGGGCAAACTCCAAAGAAGTGATTGTCGATGTCAAAGACAAACTCGCCCAGCTAGCACCCCTTTTGCCTCCAAATGTGCATATCAATACCTTTTATGACCGCTCAGAGCTCACTCAAAAAGCTGTCGATAATGTTTCTAAGACACTCATAGAAGCCATCGTATTGATTGTGATTACATTATTTTTATTTTTGGGCGATTTGCGTGCGGCCATTGCTGTGAGTGTGATATTGCCTTTGTCGCTAGCTGTGGCGTTTATCTTGATGAAAGCCAATGGTATCAGTGCAAATCTCATGAGTTTGGGAGGATTGGCCATTGCGATTGGTATTTTGGTTGATTCAGCTGTGGTTGTTGTCGAAAATGCTTTTGAAAAGCTCAGCACCAACAAATCCACGACCAAGCTCCACGCCCTCTATCGCTCTTGTAAAGAGATCGCTGTATCTGTGGTGAGCGGGATTGTAATCATCATCATCTTTTTTGTCCCTATCCTTTCGCTTGAAGGGCTTGAGGGCAAGATGTTCCACCCTCTAGCAGCTAGCATTGTCTTTGCTCTACTTGGCTCTTTAGTGCTTTCTATCACGGTGATTCCTGTCGTGAGCTCGATTGTCTTAAAGGTCAGAGCGCACAAAGAAACTTTTTTGACACGATTTTTTTATCGTATCTATACTCCAATGCTTGCTTTTTCCCTCAAGCATTCTCGTGTGATGTTTATGGGCGCAGGGATATTTTTAGTCGCTAGCTTTTCGCTCTATCCATTTGTAGGCAAGGCATTTATGCCCACACTCGATGAGGGGGACTTGGTCTTAAATGTCGAAACCACGCCTGCAATCTCGCTTTCTCAGTCTAGGGACTTTATCCTCAAGGTCGAAAAAAAGATCCGTGAAAATGTCCCTGAAGTCAAAACTATCGTAGGGCGCACGGGCTCTGATGAGCTTGGTTTGGACTTGAGCGGGCTCAATCAAACAGATATGTTTATATCCTTTAAGCCCAAAAAACAATGGCAAGTCAAAAATAAGCAAGAATTGCTCGATAAAATCTCTGCTGCCCTAGAGGATTTCAAGGGGATCAATTTCATATTCACCCAGCCCATTGATATGCGCGTTTCTGAAATGCTTACAGGCGTGCGGGGGGATTTGGCAATCAAGATTTTTGGCGATGATATTTCTCAGCTCAATACACTGAGTGCGCAAATCGCACAGCTACTCAAGGGGGTTGAGGGCTCAAGCGAAGTATTCACCACGCTCAATGAAGGTGTCAATTACCTCTATATCACGCCCGAACGCCACGCAATGGCAAATGTCGGTATCACAAGTGATGAATTTTCTAAATTCATGAAATCCTCTTTAGAGGGCTTGATTGTCGATTATGTCCCCAATGGCTTTGCTCGCGTGCCTGTGATGATCCGTCAAAATAGCGATATTGCTACAGATATTACCAAGCTCAAAAGCCTTGAAATGGCCTCTAGTCGCAGTGCAGCTGTGCCAATCACTTCAATCGCTCAAATCACTGAAGTGGATGGACCTGTG
Source organism: Helicobacter sp. 12S02634-8 (assembly GCF_002272865.1). Classification (GTDB taxonomy): domain Bacteria; phylum Campylobacterota; class Campylobacteria; order Campylobacterales; family Helicobacteraceae; genus Helicobacter_J. The sequence continues at coordinate 56,097 of NZ_MLAP01000009.1, forward strand.
ACAATTGTGCGGGAAAATAGCCGTCGTATGAGTGTGGTTAGGAGCAATGTTGTTGATAGGGATTTGGGCGGGTTTGTTGATGAAATCAAATCCAAAATTGCTACACAAATCAAGCTCCCACCCAATTATTTCATCACCTATGGTGGGCAGTTCGAAAACCAGCAACGCGCCAATGCAAGGCTTGCTACGGTGATACCAATCAGCATTTTAGTGATATTTTTCATTTTATTTTTTACTTTTAAAAGTATCCCTTTAGCGCTTTTGATTTTGCTCAATATCCCCTTTGCGATCACAGGAGGGCTGATTTCATTATTTTTATCGGGCGAATATATTTCTGTGCCTGCGAGTGTGGGCTTTATTGCGTTGTTTGGTATCGCTGTGCTCAATGGCGTGGTGATGGTGGGGTATTTCAAAGAGCTACTCAAGCAAGGTAAGACAATCGAAGAAACCGTGTTTTTGGGAGCTAAGAGGCGTTTGCGTCCTGTGCTGATGACAGCTTTTATCGCAGGGCTTGGGCTTGTGCCGATGTTGCTTTCTTCGGGCGTGGGCTCTGAGGTTCAAAAACCCCTTGCAATCGTTGTTTTAGGAGGGTTGGTGACTTCAAGTGCTTTGACCTTGCTTTTATTGCCCCCAATGTTTTTAGCCCTGGCCAAAAAACTCAAACTCTAAGGAGAAACAGATGGTTTTGCTTGAGATTTATGCAGATGCCCAGCTCAAAGATGGGCTAGTGGATCGATTGCTTGAAGATGGTTTTGATGATTTTTATTATATAGAATGCCATCAATATGCGGCTACATCGCTACTTTTGAGCGAAAAAGAACAGGTAAGTGGGAGGAAAGAGTATGGTATTTTTAAGATTTTTGCCCCAGAAGCTACTGCTAGAACACTTGCACAAAAGATTTATACACATTTTGGGACTGAGGGACTAAAGATTTTTATCCATCTCTCTATCAGCCCCATCACCCCCTCTTGTGCGCCATAATTTACATATGTGCGATCATCACATCAGCAAATTCAGAGCATTTCACTTCCGTAGCCCCTTGCATCAATCGAGCAAAATCATAGGTGACTTTTTTGGATTCAATCGCCTTTTTCATCGCACTGACAACCAAATCTGCTGCTTGTGTCCAGCCCATATGTCGGAGCATCATTTCAGCTGAGAGGATCAAAGACCCAGGATTGACCTTATCAGCCCCAGCGTATTTGGGCGCTGTGCCGTGTGTGGCTTCAAACATCGCTACAGAGTCATTGAGATTTGCCCCTGGAGCAATCCCAATACCCCCTACCATCGCAGCAAGTGCATCAGAAATATAATCCCCATTGAGATTCATCGTAGCGATCACATCATATTCAGCAGGTCGGAGGAGGATTTGCTGCAAAAACGCATCTGCAATGACATCTTTGATGATGATTTCCTTGCCTGTTTTAGGGCTTTTGAGCTTGCACCAAGGCCCGTTATCAATCTCGCTAGCCCCAAACTCATTTTTAGCCAAGGCATATCCCCATTTCATGAACGCCCCCTCAGTGAATTTCATGATATTCCCTTTATGCACCAATGTCACAGAATCTCTGTCATTTTCTATGGCGTATTCTATGGCTTTTCTGACTAGGCGCTCTGTGCCCTCCTTGCTAGCAGGCTTGATACCGATACCACTGCTTTGTGGGAAACGGATTTTAGTCACTTTCATTTCTTTTTGTAGATATTCAATGAGCTTTTTAGCCTCTAAACTCCCTTGGGCAAACTCAATACCTGCATAAATATCTTCACTATTTTCACGGAAAATCACCATATCGACTTTTTGGGGTTCCTTCACAGGGCTAGGACTGCCATACCACCGCACAGGGCGCAAGCAGACATAAAGATCCATCATCTGGCGCAAAGCGACATTTAAAGAGCGGAATCCCTCGCCCACAGGCGTAGTCAATGGCCCTTTGATAGAAACTTTAAAATAATTGATCGCATCGACTGTATCGGGTAAAAGCCATTGCTCCATCGGTGAAAGCGAGCTTTCGTTCTTGAATTTGTTGTAACATTTCTCGCCCACATACACTTCATACCAAGCGATTTTTCGCTGATTGTTATAGGCTTTTTGCACGCTTGCATTGATGACTTTTTGCATGGCTGGAGTGATATCAACTCCAATACCATCGCCCTCAATATAAGGGATCACAGGGCAATCAGGGACTACTAGCTTACCATCTTTGCTGATTGTGATGGCCTCACCACTTTGTGGCAACGGGAGTAATCGGGGGTTATAACCGCTAAATTTTGACATAATTCTCTCCTTTGTAAAATAGATACTATAGTTTAGCACTAAAAAAATAAAAATGTAGGAAATCCAGAAAGTTGTTGACTTATTTTAAGAGTTTATGTGTAAAATAGTCTTGGTGACCAAAAATGGTAGAAAATTTTTTTAATCCTTTAATAGAAAGCGAGGCACAAATGGCTACGGTAACTTTAATCAACAACGAAACCAATCAAAAGTTTGACTTCGATATCATCGAATGCACACGCGGCCCTAAGGCGGTCAATTTTTCTAAACTCTTTGAAACCACGGGGATTTTTTCTTATGACCCCGGATATGGCTCTACTGCGGGGTGTGAATCCACTATCAGTTATATTGATGGCAAAAAGGGCGAGCTGCTTTATAAAGGCCATAAAATAGAAGACTTGGTCAAAAAATATAAATTCAGTGATGTCTGCAAGCTTTTGATTAGCTCAGAATTGCCTAGCAACGAGCAAGAGTCTTTGGCTTTTGATTTAGAACTCAGACATCGGAGCTTTTTGCACGAGGGATTGATCAATCTTTTTTCTGCACTCCCTGATGGTGCGCACCCAATGGCGACACTCTCTTCGGCTGTGTCTGTGCTCTCAACACTCTATTATGACCATAAAGATATGGAAGATGAAGATGACTACCAGACAATGGCGCGCAGGATTATTGCTAAAATCCCTACAATGGTGGCTTTCTGCTATAGAAACGCTGTAGGTGCGCCCTTTATCTATCCTGATGTCAAGCGCTCTTATGTAGAAAACTTTCTTTATATGCTCCGTGCCTATCCCCATCAAAGACTCAAGCAAACCCTCAATGGAGAAGAAGAAATCACACCCCTAGAAGTCGAAGCCCTCGATAAGATATTTACCTTGCACGCTGATCACGGGCAAAATGCCTCCACAACCACGGTCAGAAATGTCGCCTCCACAGGCGTGCATCCTTATGCAGCGATTTCTGCGGGTATCTCTGCACTATGGGGGCCTGCACACGGTGGGGCTAATGAAAAAGTCCTCAAACAGCTCAATGAAATTGGTGATGTGAAAAATGTCGATAAATTTATCGAACGCGTTAAGGACAAAAATGACCCTTTTAGGTTGATGGGCTTTGGACATCGTGTGTATAAAAACTATGACCCACGCGCTCGAGTGCTCAAATCTCTCAAAGATGAACTCGATAAAAAGGGTATCAAAATGGATACGCATTTGAGTGAAATCGCCCAAAAAGTCGAAGAAGTCGCGTTGTCTGATGATTATTTTATCCAAAGGAATCTCTATCCCAATGTGGATTTTTATTCAGGTATTATCTTGAGTGCGCTCAAAATCCCTACACATCTTTTCACGCCTATTTTTGTCATCGGCAGAATGCCTGGTTGGTGTGCGCAGCTTTTAGAGCATATCAAAAACCCCCACGCTAGGATCACGCGCCCCCGCCAAGTCTATATTGGCAAATAACCCTCTCGCACTTAGCTTATATCTAAGATTGTGTTTTTAGGGATTTTGGATACTTTAAAGAAGTATCCAGCAATTCTATTCAAGTCTATCAAAGTCAATGCACGCACACAATCAGCACATTTAGCACATTGCACGCACGCAATGAGTGCGTTGCAAATACATAACAAACATATCAATAATGGGATAATTCTTAATATTTCTTGAGAGTTTTTGTTAAAATTTTGCTTTTATCAAAGATATTTAAGTCTTTATAAACTAAAATTAGCTGATTTTTCTACGAGAACAATAAAATCAACCAACAATAAAAAGGAGAACTGAGCTATGGCTGAGATCAAACGACGCGACTTTCTGGGTATGACACTCGGGGGGGTGACTGCTGTGGGGGCGGTGGCTTCCCTTGTGGCGATGAAAAAGACTTGGGATCCTCTACCTAGTGTCGTATCTGCGGGTTTTACAACGACAGATGTAGGGAATATGAAAGATGGTGAGTTTTCGACTGTCGAGTGGCGGGGCAAGCCTGTGTATATCATCAAGAAAAACAAAGGGGCTAGTTTCAACCCACAGAGGGATTTTAAAATCGGTGAAGATATATTCACAGTGGGGATTCAGATCTGCACACATCTAGGCTGTATCCCGATATTCCACCCTGAAGATAAAGAGTTTTTATGCCCTTGCCACGGGGGGAAATTCACCCTTGATGGTATCAATATCCCTGGCACACCACCTCCCAGACCTTTTGACATACCTCCCTTTAAGCTTGAGGGGACAAAGATCGTTTTTGGGGAGAGTGGGGCTGAGTATGAAAAGATGATAGGCAAGGCATAAGGAGAAGCAATGGCACAAATAAAACAAGCAAACGGATTGGTGGATTGGCTCGATCAAAGGTTGGGGATCAAGAAGCTCACAAAGGTTTTGATGACAGAATATTGGATCCCTAAGAATATCAATTTTCTATGGGCAATGGGCGTGGTTTTGACAGCCCTTTTTACGATTTTAGTCGTTTCGGGGATTTTTTTATTGATGTATTATAAGCCCGATGCGAATATGGCTTTTGATAGCGTGAATCATACAATCATGCAAGAGGTTGCTTTTGGCTGGTTGTGGCGGCATATCCACGCTGTGGCTGCGAGTATGATTTTTGTGATTTTATATATCCATATGTTTGTGGCCATTTATTATGGTTCTTATAAACACGGTCGGGAGATGATTTGGATTACAGGTATGCTGCTGTTTGTGGTGTTTTCTGCAGAGGCGTTCAGTGGGTATATGCTGCCTTGGGGGCAGATGAGCTATTGGGCTGCTACGGTGATCACTAATCTTTTTGGCGGGATACCTTTTATAGGGAATGATGTTGTTGAGTGGGTGCGGGGTAACTATGTAGTGGCCGATGCGACTTTGACAAGGTTTTTTATGCTGCATGTGTTTTTGCTCCCTGTGGTGATTATGATACTCATTGCTGTGCATTTTTATTCTCTACGAATCCCACATGTCAATAACCAATATGGCGAGGTGCTAGATTTTGAAGCTGAAGAGAAAAAATACATCGCAGGCAAGAAAAAAGAATCCAAAGTGATTCCATTTTGGCCCGTATTTCTCTCTAAAGATATTTTTGTAATCTGTGCTTTTATGGTATTTTTCTTTTATTTGGTGTGCTATCACTATGATTTTGCGATGGATCCAGTCAATTTTGACCCTGCTAATAGTATGAAAACACCTCCACATATCTATCCTGAGTGGTATTTTTTGTGGAGTTATGAGGTGCTCAGAGGATTTTTCTTCAGTGCAGAGTTGGGATTGGTGGCTTTTGGGATTGCACAAGTGATATTTTTCTTCTTGCCTTGGCTTGATAGAAGCCCTAAAATCGCTCCTGCACACAAGCGCCCTGCGTTTTTAGTATGGTTTTGGCTGATGGTGATCGATTTGATTGTTCTGACAATCTTTGGAAAGCTACCTCCTGAGGGGGCTAATATCTATGTAGGTTTTGTCGCTTCGATTGCATTTTTGATATTGTTTTTGGTCGCATTGCCCATCATCACGATTATTGAGAGAAAAAAGGGAGGTGAGTGATGAGAGAGTTTAAGATATTAATTCTTTTGATCGTAGTGATTGGTGTGATTTATTGGGGTGTGGAGCCTTTGGCGCATTCGATCATGCACCCTAAAGTTGCTCCTGCAGATTATAGTTTTAAAGATTTAGAACAGATTGATTTGAGCCAAGGGGACGCACTCAAGGGCAAGAAGCTTGTAGCTGATAACTGTACAGCTTGCCATAGTATCAAATCCCAAGATATAGCCGCCCCAATGGACGAGGCTTCAGCCGCGGCAGCTTATGGCGTTGTCCCACCGGATTTATCGCATGTAGGGGCAGTGTTTGATCATAATTTCTTAGCAAATTTTATCAAAGACCCCATCAAAGCGACCAAATTAGAGCATAAGTTTGGCGATGCAAATCCCTATCCAATGCCTGCGTATAATTGGATGAGTGATGAGGATATTGCTAATATCGTGGCCTATCTTGTTTCGATCGCACCCAAAACGCTCACAGATAAAGAGGTCTTTGAGCAATCTTGTGAGCGCTGCCATAGTGTGGCTTATGACAAACTCACAGCACTCACACCCGATGCAGATTTGGAAAAATATCTAGGCACTAAAGCGCCCGATCTTTCTATGATGATACGCAGTAGAGGAGCACATACTTTGAGTGTCTTTATCAATGATCCTCAAAAGCTGCTTCCAGGGACTCCAATGCCGCGTGTAGGGCTTGATGAAAAGGCTGAAAAGCAAGTCATTTCTTACTTAGAACAAGTCGGCGATAGCAAAAAGGCACAAAGAGATGCTTTGGGCTATAAAATCATGATATTCTTTGTTGTGATGGCTGTGCTAGCGTATGCTTGGAAGAGAAAAATCTGGAAAGATCTCCACTGACTCTAACGCCCCTCTTTTGGGAGGGGAAATTGAAACTTCAAGCACACGAAATGTGTGCTTACAAACTACTCATAAAATATCAGAAAGCCACTGCAAAATCACTGATTTGACTTCTGTTGGATCTACAATATCTTGATGGATAATTGGTTGTGCGAATAGCTTTTGTATTGTTTGTGGAACGGGGATATTTTTTTCTTCACACAAATATTTGATAGCTTCTTTGTCGCTTAAATCTTTGTCAAAAAGGGCTTTTGTCATCGTGGGAGCAAACTTACTCCACTCAGCTGTTGAGCAAATGACTACCAAATCTTTAGGGGCTAGCTCTTGTGCAGCCTTGAGGGCTGTGGCTGTGTGGGGGTCTAGCAAATAGCCATTTTCAAAAGACTCTTTGATACAAGCCAAACACGCACTATCACTGCAAGCTGTGGCTAAAAAATGTTCTTGGAGTTTTTGGAGCTCAGCAGGAGTGAGCTGATAGTAGTGCTTACTCTCAAGATTTTCCATCAATTTATGGGTGCGATTGGGACCAAAGAGGGCAAAAAGCAGCCTTTCGATATTGGAGCTTTTGAGTATATCCATCGCAGGGGAGGTGGTTTTGATGAGTTGCTTGGTGCGAATATCATAGATACCTGTCTGGAAAAACTCTGTTAAGATATTGTTTGCGTTAGAAGCGATGATGATTTTTTGGATCGGTAAGCCCATCATTTTAGCATAAAACGCCCCAAGCGCATTCCCAAAATTCCCACTTGGCACGACGATAGAGATTGCTTTGCCATAGGGGATTTTTTCACTTTCTAAAAGGCGAAAATACCCCCAAATGTGATAGATAATCTGAAATGCAATACGCCCAAAATTCACCGAATTGGCCGCTGAAAGGGAGATTTGCTTTGCTTTGAGAGTTTCTTTGAAAGAGGTGTCTTGGAGTAGGGATTTGAGGATATTTTGCGCTGTGTCAAAATCGCCTTTGATACCTAAAACCTTGAGATTTTTAGCGTTTTGTGTAGTCATTTGGAGGGCTTGGACATCGCTAGTGCCTCCTTGTGGATACAGACAGAGGACAAAAATATTTTCTTGGTCAGCAAAGCTTTTGAGCGTGGCAGGCCCTGTATCTCCACTTGTGGCAGTGAGTATGAGGTATTTTTTGCCTTGTTGGTGGGCTAATTGAGAAAATACAGACCCAAAAGGCTGCAATGCCATATCTTTAAACGCTCGCGTAGGGCCGTGGTAGAGCTCTTGGGCATAAAGTTGGTTGTGGATTTTAACCAATGGCGCAGGATTTTGCGGGTCATCAAAGCTTTTGTAGTGCTCTAGGGCTTTTTTGAGTATCTCTTTGTTGAGCTGTATGCCAAGTTGTGTGAAGATATTTTGCACAAGCTCGGGGTAAGATAGGGATTTGAGCGGCCCAAAATCAATGCATGGGATTTTTTCTAATGTATATAAGCCCCCAAAAGAAGCGCTGGGATCAAAAATAGCTTCTTCAAAATTTTTTTGCTGGGCGATTGTGTGGTCTGTGCCACGAGTCTGTGTGAAATTTCTCATACCAAGCCTTCGTATTTGGAATTTAGTGGATGCGTGATTTTAACAAAATATAAACCAAATGTAATGCAAATTGGAGTAAAGTGCGATCACTTCAAATATAGCTATGGGGTTAAAGATGGAATTTCAATATAAATTAATGATGTTTGGGTTTTCGGCTTTGTGTGAAGATATGGACGAGGTGCATCAAAGAATCAGACAAATACCTATTGAGCGAGCGATGGCAGAAACGATTGAGCAGTGTTATTTGATCGATTTAGCCAGTGGGGAGAAGCGAGATGTGCTTTATAATGAAAAGGGATTTTATATCTCAGGTGAGGAAAATCAATGAATACCACACTTTTTTCAACTTGGCAAATCAAGGACTTGCAGATAAAAAATCGCATTGTCATGGCACCCATGGATCAATACAGCGCCAAAGATGGCTTGGTCAATGATTGGCATTATACGCATTATCTGACACGGGCTATTGGGGGTGTGGGGCTCATTATCATCGAAGCGAGTGCTGTGAGTGCTGATGGGCGCATATCACAAGGGGATTTAGGGATTTGGAGCGATGGGCATATTTCTGGATTGCAGTCTATCACGCAAGCTTGCCAGTCTTATGGCGCAAAAGTAGCTTTGCAAATAGGGCATGCAGGCAGAAAATGTGAGTGTGGGTGTGGGGAGATTTTTGCTCCCTCAGCGATTGCTTTTTCTCCCACTTCTAAAGTGCCTAAAGCCCTAGAGATTTCAGAGATTGCGCGTATCATAGAAGATTTCAAGCAAGCAGGCAGAAGAGCTCTAGAAGCAGGTTTTGACGCGATTGAAGTCCATGGGGCACATGGATATTTGATCAGTGAGTTTCTCTCACCTTTATCCAACAAGCGCACAGATGATTATGGCAAAGATAGAGCAAAATTTTTGCGAGAAATCCTCCTTGCGCTCCGTTCTGTGCTCCCTTGTGATTTTCCTATATTTTTGCGCGTATCAGCAAGGGATTACCATCAAGATGGGAATGATGTGGGGGATATGATTGCTTTGCTTAGGGGGCTCAAAGGGCTTTTTGATGTTTTAGATGTGAGTAGTGGGGGAGTAATCGAAGCTGCTATTAAGGTCTATCCGGGGTATCAGATTGAGTGTGCTCGCTTGCTTAGAGAGGCTTTAGAAATCCCTTGTATCGGTGGAGGGCTTATCACAGAGCCCAAAATGGCCCAAAGGCTCATCAAGTCTGATACAATCGATGCTGTATTTTTAGGTAGAGAGTTGTTGAAAAACCCATATTGGGCTTTGCAAGCTGGATTGGAGCTAGGCGAGGAGATAAGCTTGCCTAAGGCATATGAGAGGGCGCGATACCTCTAAGGAGGAGTCTTGTGAGGCTCAATAGTATCCGTATTTTGCTTTTTAGCTATTTTGGGATTGCGCTTTTTGGGGCGTTGCTCTTAAGCCTAGATGTAGCCCATAGAGGTGAGATGAAGTTTTTAGACGCTTTTTTCACGGCTGTGTCTGCTTTTACTTGCACAGGATTGATCGTCAAAGATACGGCTTTAGATTTCACTCCTTTAGGGCAGGGCATTATTTTGGGGCTCATACAGCTTGGGGGCTTTGGGTATATGACAATGCTAGGGCTGTTGTATGTGCTTTTTCGGAAAAACTTAGGCAAAACAGAAAAAACTCTCATCAAAGAAACGCTCAATTGCTATTCTTATGATGGGTTGGTGGTCTTTATCAAAAAGATTTTTATTTATGTAGTGATTTTAGAGAGTGTAGGCGCGGTGCTTTTGGGTCTTATTTTTTGTGTGAAATTTGGGCTTGATGGGGTTTGGTATAGTGTTTTCCACGCAATTTCTGCGTTCAATAATGCAGGATTTTCTACTTTTTCTACTAATCTTATTGATTTTCGAGCAAATATATTGGTCAATCTTGTGATATGTCTTTTGATTATTATCGGGGGTTTGGGCTATATCAGCATTGCTGAATTACATTTTTTTGCCTATCAAAAATTCCAAAATTCCAAAAAATCAGATTCTCTGCAAGCTGGATCCAAAGAAATACGCCCTTCGTTACATCTTAAAATCGTTTTATCAGGGACTTTGATTTTGATTGTTTTGGGTATGGTCATGCTTTTAGTCCTTGAGTGGGATAATATCAAGACTTTTAAGAATTTTTCTTTGTATGAGAAAGTTTTGAGTGCGTTTTTTACTTCAGTCAATTACCGCACAGCAGGTTTTAATACCTTTGATTTGGGTGGGTTGCGGGATTCGAGCTTGTTTTTTTCTGTTTTATTGATGGCTATTGGCGGTGCTCCAGGGGGGACAGCTGCAGGGATTAAGATCACAACGGTGGCAGTTTTGCTTGCTTTTTGCCGAGGGGTGCTGACAGATTCAAAGCCGCGGCTTTTTGGCAGAGCAATTGATGGGGATAATGTCCAAAAGGCGATTGCGATTTTTTTGATTGCTTGTATTTATATTTTGGGTTCTAGCTTGATTTTGAGTATCGCAGAGCCTGATGCGAGGTTTTTAGGGATTATGTTTGAGGTGGGTTCGGCTTTTGCTACCGTGGGAGATTCTGTGGGAAATGGGGGGACTTTGAGCTTGAGCGCACATTTTAATGATTTTGGAAAATGCGTTATTATATTCATGATGATTTCAGGGAAGATTGGGATTTTGGCGTTTTCATTGGCCTTGTTTGGATCGCCTAGAACTCCGAGGGTGGAATACATCAAAGAAAGGGTGGTGCTATGAAAAAGACTTATGCTGTGATTGGATTGGGGAAGTTTGGCACTTATATGGCAAGAGGGCTTGCAACACAAGGCGAGAATCTCATCGTTTGTGATAATTCACGGGAGAATTTTAGGGATTTGCAAAATGATATTGAAGATCTCTATGTCCTTGACTCTACAGACAAGGTCGCGCTCGCAGAAGCAGGGATCAGTGAGCTTGATGTGGTGATTGTCAGTATCGGGGAAAATATCGAAGCTTCTATCCTCACAGTGATGGCACTAAGAGAATTAGGGAACAAAACCATCATCGCTAAGGCTGTGAGCCAAACGCACGGGCAGATATTACTCAAAATCGGATCTGATAAAATCATCTATCCAGAAAAAGAAGCAGCAAATCGCTTGCTCAGTGAGCTTGTGAGCCAAAAGGCAGATGTAGAGCTTATCAGCGAAGACCTCAAGTTGTGTAAAATGATTGCAGGGGAGCTTTTTGGTAAAAAGACAATTGCAAGCATTGAGAGCAAAACCCCTGAACTCTCAAATCCCCAATCTAAGGAGAGTCTGAAAGTCATAGCCATCAAGAGTGCTGAAAAATGGCAGCTTGATATCGACCCCAATTATGAAGTCTTGAACGAAGATTTTTTGGTGCTGATTGGGAGTAGTGGCGTGATTGATTTTTGTGCAAAAATGTAAAGTTGTCGGATAATTGACAAAAACCAAAAGGTTAGTGATTATAATTTTATAAATATTTAAAAAAGGTTAGTGATGAAAAAAATCTTGCTTTGTTTGTGCCTGCTTGGTTTGCTGAGTGCTGATAGCTGGCGGGATCTCAACGAGCTACATAAGGGCTTGAAAGAAGTGGATTTGAGCCATAGACAAGAGAAAGAAATCAAAGAATTATTCAAACAATACCACGATGAACTCAAGCAATGGTGGCATAATAACGAAAAAGTCGATGGGCTGATTATGCATTATTTTACAAAAGACAGCTTGGATACTAAGAAAATCAAAGCCCAAATGCAGGCCAATTGTGATAGGAAAATAGAAATGGATATGCGATTTTTGAAAAATCTACACGCTATTTTAAACGCCAAACAAAGAGATAAAATATCTCATGAATTCCACGAACACGACGATGATTAGAAATAACCTCAAGGAGTATATATGGGTAAATTGCTATTGATAGAAGATGATTTAGAAATGCAAGGGCTGATTAAGACTTATTTAGAACAAGCAAAATTTGAAGTCCTAGTCACAGGGCTGCCCTCAGAGTCTTTGGAGCTATTGAAGGAATATCAAGGCAGCATTGATTTGGTCGTGCTGGATTTGACTTTGCCTGAAATGGACGGCTTTGAGCTCTGCAAGAAAATCCGAGCCATCTCACAAGTCCCTATCATCATCTCCACAGCAAGGGGCGATATTTATAACAAAATACAAGGCTTTGAAAAAGGGGCTGATGATTATTTGGCTAAGCCTTATGAACCCGCTGAGCTTATTGCGCGTATTCATGCGATGTTAAGGAGATTCAAGCCCAAAGAAATGGTGTTTGATAATTTAGCTATCAATATCCAAAAACGCGAGGCCAAAATCGACCATCAAGTCCTAGACCTCACAAATACAGAGTTTGATATTTTGGTGTTTTTGATAGAAAATCGCCTCCACCCTGTTTCCAGAGAGGCTATTGCCAATACAATCAATGCAATCCACGAAGACAGCTTGCTACGCAGTATCGATACACATGTGCGTAATCTGCGGCTCAAGCTCAATGACAACGCCAAAGAACCCAAATTTATCCAATCTGTATGGGGGATAGGTTATAAATTTTGTTTATAGGTAACTTGCGTGTAAAATTCAGTATTCTTTTTGGTATGGCGTTTTTGTTTGTCGTGGGACTATGGTATCAGACAGATAAAATCATCATCGAGCGCCAAAATGAACGGATCAAAAACGAAACAATGCTTTTTATCCAGAGCATTTTACCCAACTACACAGCGGGGAATCTCAATGCTGTCATGCTTTCAGTGAAAAAGTTTGGCTACACGCGTTTGCGGTATATGCCCACTCATTTTGAAGTCATCGAATCCAGACACGATGATATGCTAGGTATCAAGATATTCCGCACGCAGCATAAAATCGGCTTTATGATGAATTATTTTGGAGATCATTTTATTGTCGTCAAAAATATCGAAATCAATTTTTGGGAGAAAAATCGCTTGCGGGTATTTTTCTTACCGATTGTGTTTATTTTGATGGTGCTTTATATCATTTCTTTTTCTCTACTCACGCCCTTAAACAAGCTCAGCAATGCCATCAAAGAATTTGCTAAAGGCAAGTATGATCGGGTGCTAGATACCAAACGCAAAGATGAAATCGGGGATTTGATCAGAGCTTTTAATTTCATGCGCGATAAAATCCATAAAATGCTTAAAAGCCGCGAATTGATTTTGCGTAATATTGGCCATGAGCTCAAAACCCCTCTAGCGAAGATGAAGCTGCTTTTAGCCTTGGAGAAAAACAAGACCCAAGCAGTCAAAAAACTAGAACTCTATGTGCTAGATATGCAAAAAATCTCTGATAATATGCTGGAGTTTGAGCGCGTTAATAGCGGGAATATCGTGATTGCAAATGAAAAATTCTTGAGTGAAACTCTGATGTTTGAAGCACTCTCTAGCTTTGGAGATGAAGAGAGCAAAATCATAGCAGATTTTGGGAATAACTTTGTGATCACAGGGGATTTGCGGCTTTTGTCTGTCGCAGTGAAAAATCTCATAGAAAATGCCCTGAAATATTCTAAAGAAGAAAAAATCTATGTGGAGTGTATCGCTGATAAAATCTCTGTCAAAAATAAAGGCGATCCTTTAGAGCATGAGATTGGTTATTATTTGGAGCCTTTTTGCCGCGATGTATCGCATAATGCAATCAGTGGGCACGGGCTGGGGCTTTCTATTGTCAGTGAGATTTTATCCTTGCACCGCTATAGGCTTGAGTATGTCTATGAGGAGGGGTATCATATCTTTAATATCTGTTTTAAGGGATAATATGGGTTTTGGTCTAAAAATCTTGACCTTTTTTAGTGTATAATCTTTAAGAAAAATATCTATATTAGTTTTGTTAAAGGCTAAAATATGTTTATTCTAGTCTTTTTAGATAAGGAAAAAATGATTGAGATTAGTCAATATTATTTTTAGCGATAAACAACGATTGCAAGTCGATTTCAAGCAACATCAAATCCAATCAGGTGGGAGGGAGAAGTATTTCATACAAGTTTTTGGACCTTTGAGTCGTGAAATATCTGAATACCTCATCGATGTCCTCAATGAACTTTTACCTGATTGTGAGATTTTGCTAGCTTCAAGTGCGTATCAAGTCTATGAACTCAAAACCATGAGCCAGATAGTCTTGGGTATCTCTTGTTTTGAATATTCAGACATCAAAACAGCGCATTTCCCTAGTGGGCTTGATGAATTGGCTATGGCGCAGAGGATTTTTGATACGCTCATCACGCCCAGAACAAAGCTTTTGATTATTTTTATCGAGCATTTTAGTGTTTCTGGGGAGATACTTTTAGCAGAATTGTTTCGGTTATGCCCTGAATTGATAGTCTGTGGGGGTAGGGCTGCGGGTAATCAGATGAAAGCTATCCGCACGCTAGTGGGCGATAAGCACGGTGTGTATATTGATGGGATTGTGTGCGGGGTGATTGATTCAGATGTGCTGCGTGTCCAAAATAGCTATGTCTTTGGTTGGCGGCCTATTGGACTGAGCCTTGAAGTGACTCGATCAGAAAAAAATACCATTTATGAAATCGAACACACCCCAATCAAAGAGATTTATCGCCATTATTTGGGCGAGGAAGTGTCGAGCAATCTTGAAAAGGTCGGTTGGAATTTTCCTTTTATCTTAGAAGATGAGAAAGGGAATTTCATCGGCAGAGTGCTCAATGAAGTTCGCAGTGATGGGGGGATTTCATTTTTGGGGAATATCCCTAATGGTGCGCGTGTGAAGTTTTCTTTTGGTTTTTTGGAAAATGTCGAAAAAGATTCCTTGAGAGAAAAAATCGATACACCCCAAAATGTCCAAGCTGTGTATATGTATTCTTGCATTGGTCGGGTGCTGTTTTTGGGGCTTGAGGGTATCAATAGGATTTTAGAAGTTTTTATGGATACACAAGCAGCTTGCGGGTTTTTTACCTATGGAGAGGTCTATCATTTCTCAAACGCCAACACAATGCTCAATCTGGCTAATACACGGATTGTTTTGAGCGAAGATGACTTTAAGGATACAGAGCTCAAAAAGGAAAATCCACAGATACAATGGAACCAAGAGTCGATGATATTAAATGCCATCACGCATTTATCTCAAGTCACCTCTAAAGAGCTTGATGAAGCGAGCCTTTCACTCAAAAGCTATAGAGATCTTGTCATTGAAGCTGTCCAGCATATCGAAGTCGATAGGGATTTGAGAATCACTTTTACCAACGAAAAAATGAGCCGTATTTCAGGCTATAGCCCTCAAGAGCAGATTGGCAAGAGTGTTTTGGAGTTTTTGGATGATGAGATGATTGCTTATGCGACTGATGTCGTGATCCCCACATTGCAAGCAAAGGGCACTTGGAGCGGGAAAATGCACCATATCAGAAAAGATGGCAGCCCTTATTATGTCAATATTTTTATCAAAGCTGTCTTTGACCATAACAATCAAGTTTCATCTTATATCATCGGTGAGATCGATAGGACTGAAGAAGAAATGCGCCAAAGGAAGCTTGAAAATGATTTGGTGAATCTGAAATATTCTGAAGAAGAAAAGCGTTACCTCTTGCAGCAATATGAAGACATCATCGATGAAACACAAAGCCATTTTAGGCTTGATTTGAATCGAAATTTTATCTATGCGAATAAAACATTTTTGGATATTTCAGGTTTCAAGCTTGAAGAGATTTTGGGCAAAAATATCTATGAATTTTTATCCCCATCACAAAGAGATCAATTCCAAGAAATCGGCAAAGCACTCAATACAACGGGTATCTATCGAGGGATTATCGAACACAATCGCACTGATGGGACACATTTTTATGTCCATAGTATCGGGGTGTATATACGCAATCTCCAAGGCGAGCCTGTCGAGATCATGGCAGTGGGTGTGGATATTACCAAGATTATGGAGTTTCAAGCTGAGATTGAGAGCGTGCAGAGGGATATTATCATCGCAATGGGGACAATCTGTGAGGGCAAGAGCCGCGAAACGGGCAATCACATCAAAAGAGTGGCAGCTTATTCTGAGCTTTTAGCCAAACTCTATGGTTGTAGCCCTGCAGATCAAGAACTGATTTTTATCGCTTCTCCCATGCACGATATTGGCAAGATTGGTATCCCTGATGCGATTTTAAATAAGCCCGGCAAGCTCACTGCAGAGGAGTTTGAAATCATGAAAACACACACGACTTTGGGCGAAGAAATGCTTGGTGGATCCCATCACTTGATTTTAAAGACAGCATCTCAAATCGCAGGCTCCCATCACGAGCATTGGGCAGGGGGTGGCTACCCTAGGGGGCTTATTGGAGAGGATATTCCGCTTTTTGGCAGGATTGTAGCGCTTGTCGATGTCTTTGATGCAATCAGCAATGATCGGGTGTACAAAAAAGCTTGGCCCTTGCCTGATGTGATCGCTTATATCAAAGAGCTCAAAGGCAAGCAATTCCAGCCAGAGCTTGTGGATTTGTTTTTGGCAAATATTGATGAATTTTTGGCTATTTCTGCGATGTATAAGGACTAAAATGCGCGTTTTCATACGATTTTGGATCACAAAAGAAAATAAAAATTTTTTAGGCAAGGGCAAAGTCGAGCTTTTAGAGCATATCAAAGCAACAGGCTCGATTTCAAAAGCAGCCAAAAATATGCAGATGAGCTATAAGGCCGCTTGGGATAGTATCGATATGATGAACCATCTTTCTGTGGGCGCTATGGTAGAGAGTGTCAGTGGAGGCAAGGGCGGGGGAGGGACGAAGCTGACCGCACAAGGTGAGCGCGCAATTGTTGTATTCAAGAAGCTTGAGCGCGTGATAGCACAGATAGAGGGGGCGATGTGTGCGAGTGAGGATTTTGATAGCTTGGAGCAAAAAATCATACTTTTAGAAAAACAGCTTACAAATTTATCCTAGCATTATATAAAATAATATATAATGCTCCAAAAAGGAGATAAAACGATGAGAAAGTTATTTGTAATCAGTTTTTTGTTGATAGGCTTGCTTTTTGCGCGCGAAAATGGTGAGATCAATGTGGCTGCTGCTGCTAATCTTGCTTATGTGATGGGGGATATTCAAAAGGAATTTTTAACCACACACCCCAATGACAAAATCAATATCAGCTATTCTTCTTCGGGCAAGGCATATGCCCAGATTACACAAGGTGCGCCGATTGATTTATTCATCTCTGCAGACAGAGAATTCCCCCACAAGCTCTACACACAAGGCAAAGCACCCCAAAAAGAGCGCGTGTATGCACAGGGAGTTTTGGTGCTTTGGAGCGCTAATCCTAAGATCAAAATCACTTCTTTACAAACGCTCACACTGCCATCTATCACGCACATTGCTATCCCAAACCCAGCACTTGCCCCCTATGGATATGCTGCAAAAGAAGCTTTAGAAAAAACTGGCCTTGGGCAAAAAATCCACACCAAGCTCATCAATGCGACCTCAATTTCTCAAGCCCATCAATTCGTTGCCACAGGGAGTGCTGAAGCAGGCTTTGGGGCATTGTCACTCATCGATAAACAAGATAAAAAAATCAGCTATATTATCATCGATAAATCTCTCTATAGCCCTATAGAGCAGGCTTTGATACTCACAAATCACGGCAAAGACAAAGAGCTAGCCAAGGAATTTGAAGCATTTATCCTAAGCCCAAAGGCAAAAAAGATTTTTGAAAAATATGGCTATATTGTCAATGAATAAAATCCCGTGCGTGATTAAGACTATCACAAATAGTGGTGGCGTGAGTTTTGTGTGTATGGAGTTTGGAGCACATAGGCTTTTTGCAATGCTTTTAGGTGGGGCTAGAGATACCACGCAAGCTATGGGGGCGAGTGTGGCAGCGCTTTTTAAAGAAAGCGAAGTGATGGTTTGTGATAAAGATTACACCAAAATCAGTGCGAGGAATCGCTTTGTTTCTGAGGTTTTGAGAGTGGAGAGTTCTGAAGTGCTTGCACGGGTTGTGTTTGCTTTTGAGGGCTTAGAAATCTCTGCTTTGATCTCAGCTCAAGCATATCAAGAGCTTGGAATAGAGGTGGGAAAAGTTTTTGGTTGGTTTGTCAAATCCTCTGAAGTGATGCTTGAATATGCTTGATAGCCAATTTTTGCAGACAATGTATCTGAGCTTTTTGCTCGCCTTTTGCACAACAGTTATTTTGTTGCCTATTGGGATTTTTTTGGGGCATTATCTTGCTTTTAGCAAGGGGTTTTTAAAGGTTTTGTTGGAAACTCTGATTTGGATGCCTTTGATTTTGCCTCCCACGGTTTTGGGCTTTTATCTTTTATTGACCTTTTCGCCCAATTATGCTTTCGGAGCGTTTTTGC
This sequence comes from Helicobacter sp. 12S02634-8, assembly GCF_002272865.1. GTDB lineage: Bacteria > Campylobacterota > Campylobacteria > Campylobacterales > Helicobacteraceae > Helicobacter_J. The sequence continues at coordinate 74,552 of NZ_MLAP01000009.1, forward strand.
AAGATCGCTTAGGCGTTAAGCTCGTGTTTAGTTTTTGGGGTTTGGTGGTTGGTAGCGTGATTTTTTCCTTGCCTTTTATGGTAAATCCCATCAAAAACGCGCTCTATTCTCTCCCATCTTCTTTGTCTGAAGCAAGCTATACTTTAGGTAAAAGCAAGTTTTATACATTGTTTTTTGTCTTATTACCCAATGTCAAATCAAGCATTTTAATGGCAATGGTGACTACCTTTGCCCATACAATCGGTGAGTTTGGTGTCGTGATGATGATAGGAGGGGATATCGCAGGGGAAACGCGCGTTGCAAGCATTGCGATTTATACCCAAGCTGAAGCGGCCAATTATTCTTTAGCCAATCAATATGCCTTGAGTCTTTGTATTTTGAGCTTTGTTTTGCTTTTTGTGGTGATTTTTATCAACAGGAAGAGCGAGAATAAGGGCGTTGTATGATTGAAATGGATTTTTCTAAGACACTTTTTGGCCCTCAAGGTGAGTTTGTCTTGCGTATTTCTTTGAGGCTAGAAGAGGGCAAGTTTTTTTCTATATTTGGCAAATCCGGTGCGGGCAAAACGACTATTTTACGCATTTTAGCAGGGCTAGAAACTCCAGATAGCGGCAGGATTGCTTGGGGAGATCGGGTGTATTTTGACTCCTCTGCAAAGATCAATCTCCCACCCCAGCAAAGAAAAATCGGCTTTATGTTTCAAAATTACGCACTTTTCCCACATCTGAGTGTTTATGATAATATCGCCTTTGCGCATAAAGGCGATAAAAAGCATATTCAAGAAGTGATTGCTTTGATGGAGCTCGATGGGCTTTGTCAAAAATCTATCAACACCCTCTCAGGAGGGCAAGCCCAGAGAGTAGCGATGGCTAGGGCTTTAGTGAGTGCACCTGATATGTTGCTTTTAGATGAGCCTTTGAGTGCGCTTGATGGGCAAATGCGCCTAAAGCTCCAAGATGAGCTCAAGGCCTTGCGTGAGCATTTTGCTATCACTGCCTTTTTAGTCAGCCATGATTTGGGCGAGGTTTATCGGCTTTCTGATAGTGTGATTTGCCTAGAAAATGGCACAATCTCTCAATATGGCAGTCCTGCAGAAATATTTTTACCTCAGCATTTTAGTGCTAAAATGCAAGTCAGTGGCGAGATTCTTTTGATCTCAAAACAACCTTTAATCACCATCGTAGATATTTTAGCCCAAGGCTCTATCATCAAAATCGCCCTAAGCCCCCAAGAAGCCGATGGTCTGAAAGTCGGGGCGCGCGTGGGCGTGATGGCAAAGGCTTTCAGTCCTATTGTCGTGCCTTTATAAAAATGGCACATCTTTTGCTTCAAAATGCTAAACAATATTTGAAAAGGATGTTTTATGACAAGAAGGTTATTAAACAGCTCGGCTTTTTTGACAGCAGGTATCATATTTGCAGGGTGCAATGCGCTCATGACCCCATCAGATGAAACCAGCCTTATCCCTCCCTCAGCTGTGTATCAATCCAATGTGCAAGCCCCCGTTTATCCTCCCGTGGGCTTTAGCAACCCCAATCTCAATGCGGGCAATATCGTTGCTAAGCGCAATAATTATGACACGCTCCCTGATACACGCTTTGATAACTCCAATGACTCCATCGCGCCTAAATCCGATCCCATGATTCCCAACACGCCTGTGCTCACACCGACTAATATCATCGAGCTCTCAGCTGTAGGAATGGGCGTTGCTCCTGAATCGACCATCTCACCCTCTCAAGCCCTAGCCTTAGCCAAACGCGCTGCGATTGTGGATGCGTATAGGCAGCTTGGTGAGAAAATGTATGGCATCCGTGTCAATGCCCAAGATACCGTGCGGGATATGGTGTTGCAAAACTCTACAATCAAGACAAAAGTCCAAGCCCTAATCCGTAACGCAGAGATCACTGAAACCGTTTATAAAGATGGTCTATGCCAAGTCAGTATGGAACTCAAACTTGATGGGAGAGTATGGTATCGTGCTTTGAGTGGTGTCCGCAGCTAAGTGGGTTAAACAGAGAACTTTCTTGAAAAAAATCTATTCTTTTTTAGGGTGGGTGCTGATCCCTATATTTTTTGCTTCTTGTGCTTCTGTGGGGGACTTTTTTTTAAATAAACCTTCAAAAGAAGCCCTTTCAAACAAGCAAGGGGCTTTTAACGAAGACAAAAAGCCTGCTCAATTCAAACTCATCTATATCAAAACAGCCTTATTCAAGTATTATGACTATGGGATTTTAGATATCACACCAAAAGATATCCAACTCAAGCTTTTTAAGCTAGGCAAGACTATCGGGAGTATCTCTATTGGGCCCTCACAGATTTGTTTTCTGAGTGATTGTGCGCCCAAGTGGCCAGCAGCTAAGGAATTTTTTGGCAAAGTGAGCTATGGAGATTTGTTTGAAGATATTTTGTTGGGTAAGGATATTTTTGGTGGTATCGGCAAGCAAATTGCCCCAAATGACACGCTCATACAGCGATTCCAAAAGAGTGGAGAAATTATCTTTTATGAACGCAAAAAAGGCCATATACTTTTTCGCAATATGACTACAGGTGTAGCGATTGCTATCGATGATTATGACAGCCCTAACTCAAATACGCAAACCTCTCCTACCTCTCCTAGCCCTTGAAACGACAGAACTTTAAAACAACAGAACTTTAAAAATTATGCATTTTTTAACATTAATCCGATAAAATAGGCTTTATTTTGTTGGCTATGCAACAATATGCAGATAAAGAATCATTTGATGGGGCGTGATGAAAAGATTTTTGGGCTTGGTGGTGTTGTCTTCTATGGCTTTTGGCAATGGCTTTAAAATCCAAGAGCAAAGTCTCAATGCCACAGCCCTAAGCTCTGCGTATGTCGCAGGCGCTAGAGGGGCTGATGCGAGCTATTATAACCCCGCTAATATGGGCTTTATCAATGATTGGGGGGAGAACAAAAGCGAGTTTGAAATCGCCACTTCACTCATCACAATCCCCGGCTTTCAGTTTGATGTCCCCACAACCAATCAAGGGCTGTATTCAAAAACAACCTTGCAATTTGATGATTCAATGATAGGAAAAATGGCATCGGGTATCATGAGTAAGCCCATTGACCTCTACCACTCCCCGCCCGATTCTCAGATTGTCGATGGCAAGACGGGCGATACAAATTTTATCTTGCCAAAGTTTTTTTATAAATCCCGCACACACAATGGCTTCACCTTTGGCGCAAGCTTTGTCGCGCCCTCAGGGCTAGCGATGAATTGGCAGGGCAAGGGTGGGGAATTTTTGCAAGATGTGTTTATCATGATGATTGAATTTGCCCCGAGTGTGAGCTATACGATTGGGGATCGCTTCTCCATAGGCTTTGCCCCGCGCGTGCTTTATGCGATGGGGAGTTTCAATAATGTCGTGTATGTACCATTAGACAAAGATGGAAAAGGGATTTCTTTGAGCAAAGACCAAGTGATGAATTTGACCGATGAGCAAATCAATGCACTGATCCCCAAAGACAATGCACTCATCAATGCTGTTTTAGCAGTCTTAAAGCCATTGGGCTATAGTATCAAAGATTTGATGGGCTCGCTCAAATCAGAAACAACCAATCTCTATGGCACAGCTAAAGTCTATCAAAAATCTGATGGAAAAGCCCTCTCAACGGGCTATCGTGTGGCCGCTTCGCTTCGAGTGTTTGATCACGGAATGTTTTCTGTGGTCTATAATTCTCCTGTGAAATTCGATATGAAAGGCAATTTATCAGCGACGACTTATATCGGTGGGGCTATCGGAAATGTCCTCACTACAGGCGATCTCAATATCGCTGTGACAATGCCTGAAATCTTGACCTTAGCCTATGCGCAGACATTTTTCAAAGACCATTTACGGGTTGAGGGCGTATATGAACGGACTTTTTGGAGTCGGGGGAGCAAGTTTTTAGTCACTCCTGATTTTGCTAATGCGACTTATAGCGGGCTGAGTGGAATGGTGGCCAATCAAAATGTATTCAATTCCAACACGCTCAAAAATATGGTCGGATTAGCAGATTTTGCTGGTGTGATGAATATGGGAGCGGGCTGGAGAGATACAAACACTTATCGCTTGGGCGTGACTTATATGGGGAAAAGCTTGCGTTTGATGGGGTCATTGGCTTATGATGAAGCCCCTAGCCCGCAGGATAAAATCGGTATCCCTGATTCAGATGGCTATATGGTCGGTTTGGGTGCGAAATATAATTTCAGAGGTTTTGACTTGGGCGTGGGGTATTCAGTGACTTTCAAAGACAACAGACGCAGTATGTATCAATCAGATGGGCTCGGACAGCTCAAAATCGCAACGATGAGCTTAGGCTATCGGTGGTAGGAGAAAAAATGGCGCATATAGTAGATGGCAAAACGATTCTCATCACAGGAGGGACAGGGAGCTTTGGCAAGAGATTTGTCCAGATGGTGCTAGAAGAGCACAATCCCAAAAAAATCATCGTTTATAGCCGCGATGAACTCAAGCAATATGAGATGGCCCAAGTATTTAATGACAAAAAAATGCGCTATTTTATCGGCGATGTCAGAGATAAAGAGCGCTTGAGTAGTGCGCTTATGGGGGTGGATATTTGTATCCACGCAGCTGCACTCAAGCACGTCCCTATCGCAGAATACAATCCGATGGAATGTATCAAGACTAATATTTATGGGGCAAGTCATGTGATCGATGCGGCCTTAGAGCGTGGCGTGGGGCATATTTTGGCCTTAAGCACAGATAAAGCGACCAATCCCATCAATCTCTATGGTGCGACCAAACTTTGCTCTGATAAGCTATTTGTGAGTGCTAATAACATCAAAGGAGCGGCTAAATCTAAATTTGGCGTGGTGCGTTATGGCAATGTTGTGGGCTCTAGGGGGAGTGTGATACCCTTTTTCAAGCATTTGGTTGCAACAGGCGCAAAGACAATACCGATTACAGACACGCAAATGACGCGCTTTTGGATCACGCTCACACAAGGCGTGCGTTTCGTGCTTGATAGCTTAGAGAGAATGCAAGGGGGCGAGATATTTATCCCTAAAATTGCGAGTATGAAAATCACAGACTTAGCCCAAGCCCTAGCGCCCCATATCCCCATTGAAGTCATTGGAATCCGGCCAGGTGAGAAGCTCCATGAAGTGATGATCCCTAAAGATGATGCGCGTTTGGCTTTGGAGTTTGATGACTTTTTTATTTTAAAGCCCACGATCAGTTTCCAGACGCCCATTGATTATACCCATACGCTCAAAAATGAGGTCGGTAGGGCTGTGTGCGATGGCTTTGAATACAGCAGCAATGGCAATGACAAATGGCTCAGCCAAGAAGAGATTATATCAATGAGCCAAGGGCTTTGAGTATTTGAGGAGTCTTTGGATACAAAAGGGGTGCTATGAGAGGGCTTGAGAAATTGAATTTAGAAAATCTGCAAAATCTGCAAGGTCTTTTTGAGATAGCAAAGGGCAAGCATATTTTACTTTTGGTGAGTGGGAGTATTGCAGTTTATAAGAGTCTTGATCTTGTCCGAGCGTTTAAAAAGCTCGGTGCGTGCGTGCGTGTGGTGATGAGTGAAGAGGCTAAGAAATTTATCACACCTTTGAGCTTTGAAGCGCTTGCACACACACAAGTCCTGCATACACAAACCGAGAGTTGGGCGCAGAGCGATGGGGAGATTGCTTGCAATCATATTGCTTATGCCAAATGGGCGCATATCGCTATTTTAGCCCCTGCAAGTGCTAACACTCTAGCTAAAGTGGCCCATGGGATTACAGATGGTTTGGTGCTGAGCACATTTTTAGCTTGCAAAGCCCCCAAGCTCATTGCCCCTGCGATGAATACAGCAATGCTAGAAGCTCCCCAAATAAAGCAAGCCATCGCCTTGCTCCAAGCATATGGTTTTGGTATCATCAAGCCCCAAGAAGCCCTGCTAGCTTGCGATACCTATGGCAAAGGGGCTTTAGCACACATAGATGAAATTGTTTATAATACTTTAAGGACAATCCATACAGATACATTTTGGCAACACAAAGAAGTCATCATCACAGGGGGAGGGAGCGTGGAGAATATCGATTCTGTGCGTTATATCTCTAACCACTCCAGTGGCTTGCAAGCAAGCTTTTTAGCGCTTGCGCTCTATTTGCGCGGGGCAAAGGTTACTTTGATTGCTTCTGTATTCCCGATGGCACTTCCTACGGACATAGAGTGTATCAAGGCAAAAGATAGCCAGACTTTTTTATCCACGCTCAAAGAGTGTATCCCTCAAGATAGAGAGGCCTTTTTGTTTATGGCTGCTGCAATCAGTGATTATGTCCCCAAAGAGTCCTTTTCGCATAAACTCAAAAAAGACGCCATCGGAGAGGTCTGGCACATAGAATGCCAAAAAAATATCGATATCCTCCAATCCCTCACATCGCCCTATCTGCATAAAATCGGCTTCAAAGCAGAGTCTGATGGACAAGACGCCCCACAACACGCGCAAAAAATGCTCCAATCCCCAAAAGATGGAGGCAAGGGCTGTGCAGTGGTGTGTTTGAATTGTATCGGCACGCATAGCCCTTTTGGAGCTATGGATAATGAAATGACACTTTTTTCTCATACGCACACCCATCATATCAAGCGCCAAGACAAGCTGGCTGTGAGCTTTGAAATCCTTGAATTTATCCAAAAGACATTATGCTAGAATCCATCAAATCCCTAGCCCAGCTCTCTATGCTCGCCCCAAAGGGCAAGGAGGTCAATGGATTCAATGCGACTTTGCCCTTGCTCCTTAAGGTGCTTGCTAAAAAAGGGGCGCATGAATATTTGCTGCAAGTGGGGAATGTGGCTGTGCATACTAAGAGTCAAAAAGAACTGTTTGTCGGGCAGAGATATTGGGCAAATATGTCAAGAAGCACCACAGGAGCGATCTTGCTTTCTAATCTCTCTCCTACCCCCAAACTCCTCCAAACGCTCCAAGATAGCCCACTCAAGCTGAGTTTTTCAGATATTCAAAAGCTCATCAAAAAAGGAGAGTTAAAAGAGCCTTATCATGAGCTATTGCTAGATAAAATGCTCCATACCCAAAGCCGCCATGAGTTTTTGACACTGGGGAATTTGCTGCTTTCTTTGCAAAAAGATGTGCTGACATTTTTTATCCACGAAAAACATCAAGAGAGCTTGGTGCAGATAAAGGCAACTAAGGGTAGGGAGCAAAGTTTGGAATTTTATGGTTTATACCCCCATCTAGGGGCTATCAGCGGGCGTGTGTATCTGGATAAAAACGGCGTTAATGCCCAGATTTATGTCGCTTTTGAGCGAGTGGTGAGATTTTTAGAAGCGCGCAAAAAGAATCTGCGGGGCTTTGAATCTGTTGTGATCTTACACAAGGAGGTTTTAGAGCCTTTGTTTGCCTTTGAAGAGAGCCTTTTGGATATCAAGGGCTAAGATGAGTGAGAAAATGGATAAGAAAATGCGTGTGTATTTGGATGTTGTGATAAAGGATTGTAGTTGGGTGCAGAGGGAAAAATAGGCTAGAGCGTGGAGATCAGCACAATATCAAAAAATCCCACGAGCTTTTAATTATCAAGGAGTAGCTATTGTATATAAAGGAAGTCAAAACAGCTTTTAAGATTGCAGATGTTGCGTTTGTAGAGGGAAGCACAAAGTTGCAGTTTAATTATGTAAAAAAACTAAAAGATGAAAAGGGCAACCCACTACCCCAAAAAATTCTCACAGAAAATGTCGCACGAGTTTATATTATCGTAGTTGATGGTGAGATAAAAAAGATTGGAGGTTCTCAAAGCAAGGGGGGAATCAAAAATACTTTGATGATCTATCAAGATGGGGGCGTAAAGGGTAGGCCAAGTATTCGAAGTTTTGGGATTTGGTATTTTTTGTATTCTACAATTTTAAAAAAGAAAAAAATAGAATTTTATATGGTGTATCAAGAAAATTTTGAGAAGGAAATCAAAGGACTTTTTGGATTAAAAAAGGTCAAAAATGCCTATATCAGCTACAAACTGATTGAGCAATGTTGCATTGATGATTATTTGGCAAATGAAAATGGGCAATACCCCGAATGGAATGTCCAAGAGAGGGGTATGGATTTGCCTATGGGGATTGAGGATGAGCACGTTGAAATACTTAAAATGAGCGCGACCAAAGATAAAACCATCATAAGAAAAGAAATCAAACGCATATAAAAAAGATTTAATCGTATTTTGTTGTGTCATGATTTGGTGTGGAGTTTGAGTAGGGTGTGGGAATCTTGGAGTGTTTTGGGGGTCATTTTTTTGCTGATAAGCCAAAAAAGTCCTTTAGAAAAGAGCTTGCAAATCAGAAAAAACTTAATTTTAGAAAAAGGCTTTTGGGTCAATAAATGCAGTGAGTGGCCGTTGGTATTGAGATGGAGATGGTATTTGTTAGCTAGGTAGTGGAGTGTTTTTTGGTCATAAAAGCTGATGTGTTGTCCGTGTTTGAAGCCATAATACTCCCATGTTATATCAGGGACAGCAGTGGGTAATAATTCGGTGCTAAAGAGGATATTTTGAGAGATAGCAAGCATAGATTCTAGGTGGGCGATGGGATTAGGGAGGTGCTCAAAGACTTCAAAACTTGTGATCAAATCGATGGTCTCTCCTTGGTATTCAAAACCTTTGGCAAATTGATTTTGGCAGTATTTGTCTTGCCAAAAGGCTTCAAACCCCACATCACGCAGCAATCGCACTAAAATCCCTGTCCCCCCCCCCCATCAAATATCTTACATCGCTCTTTGAATAGCGCATAAGCAATCACAGAAGTGAGCTGATAGAGCGCTAGATTTCTCTGCAATAGCCCTGTGTCGCTGATATTGATAGGGTCTTCATAGGCCAATGCGAGCCAATGGGGGTTATCAAAGCCCAAAAATCCGCAATGATCGCATTTATAAAGTATGGCTTCATAGCGTTCAAGGATAGGCACGCATAAAGTCGCGTGAGCGCTGTGGGAGCAGATTTTACATTGTGTGTTGAGCTTTTGCATATTTGGTCTTTCTATATTTTAATTTTTCTGTATTCTAGCCCTTGGGGGGAGTGTTGGTTATGAGAGCTTTGATTTCATAGCTATAGACTTCAGGGCTTGGTAGGTGGTAGGAGCTTGAGGTGATGCGATTCCAGAATTTTCTGTTGGCTTTATAGAGAGCAAGTAAGGCTTTTTTGATGATTTTTTTGGGGCGTGTGATACCGACTAGACAATCGGGGTCAATCAATGTGATATGCTCAAACCCTGCCATCAAGAGGGTGTATTTCAAGCTTCCAGCTGTGAAAAGCCATTGGTGTGTGAAATCTTCATAAGCCCAGTAGCAGCCAGTGTTGGATTGGGCGTTGGGGACGGCGATGAAAAGCTTGCCTTGGGGCTTGAGTAGGTGGGTCTTGATGTAGTGGAGTGTGGGAATGATTGTGTCTTTAGGCAAATGCTCTAAGACATGCATCATTGTGATGAAGTCATATTGCCCTTGATAGTGGGTGATTTGCGTGATTTTTTCGACATCTAGCCCATTATTTTGGCAGTGCTTGATGGCTTCTGGGTTGGTATCAATGCCTTTGATATGTGTGTAGCCTAGTTTTTTGAGGGCTAAAAGAAACTGCCCGAGCCCACAGCCAATATCTAAAATTTGCATGGCTTCCCTTGGTTGTGCTCTGTCATCTGTTTGCTTTGTTGCGTGCTTGTTTGCCGTTGGCGGGGGGGGGGGTAGAATTTCTTTGAGATAAGGGGGGATTTGGTAGTTGTCATAGGTGCTAGCTTGGATACCGTGTGCGTAGAAATAATCAATCATTGTGTTTTCCTTTGTTGTTGGGGTTTCTTGGGTCGCTGGGATTTCTGTTGTGTTTTCTTTGATGGTGGGTGCGGGCTGTATTTTGCGGGCTTCAAATAGTGTTTTGATAGCGGGGTAGATGTCTTGTGGGCTGATGGTGTTGATGTTGAGCTGACTGATTTGGTGGTTGAATACTTGGGCGTAATGTTTGATGTTATCTCTGATGAGAGGGGGTAAAATGAGGTAATGGCCATTGGGTAAAGGGCAAGGGGTGAAGCGCGTGAGATGGTTGCCATTAGAGATGGTGATACAAGGGGTGTGTAAGGCGTGGGCTAGATGGGGGGCAGAGGTTTCATTGGAGATAAGCATTTGAGCGTGCGCGATGAGTGCGCTCAAGTCTAAAAGGCTAGTTTTTCCCACGAGGTCATGGACTTTATTTTGGAGGGTTTTTTTGATATGCTGCTTGAGTATTTGGGCGTTGGGTATGTCTTCTTTGCCCGAGCATAGGAGTATGTCGCAGTGATAGTGCGTGATGATATGGCTTGCGCTATGGGCAAAATGCTCCATACTCCAGCGGCGCAGAGGGCTGTTAGCCCCGATAAAAAGCAGCACATAAGGGGCGTTGATAGCAAAAGTTTGGCAAAGGTAAGACCAAGAGGGCAGGGATTGGGGGGATAAAGAGAGCTTGGTGTTTAGATGTTTGCCTAAAAATTGCGTGAAAAACTCTTTGTTTCTGTCAAATTCAAATAAAATTTCTTGAGTATTTTTCAAAAGATGGTGAAAAATTTTATCAGCCTTTTGCTTTTGGGCTTGGGAGATGTTGGAGCAATCGCCCTGTGGAGCGAATTTGTGCGTTGCGTGTATATGCCTAGAGAGAGCATAGTCAGTGTGGTAATCCCTAGAATAAGTGGGGTTGAGTAGATATGTATAGCTTGTTTGGGTGAGGGTGGCGATGATTTTGGCTCGATAGAGGGGGTTTTTGAGAAAAGCGGCTTTGTCTAGCCAGAGAAATGTATCTACCCAAGGGCTATCACAGGCTTGCGCGAAGTCTTTATAGATATGATTGCCTAAAAATGTGATGTGGTAGTGCGTGGTGTTTTTGAGCGTTTCTAGGAAATTGCGTAATAAGATATAATCCCCAATCCCATCGGTTTTGATGACAATGATGGAGTGCTTGATGGGCTTTGGGGTCTTATGGCACACACATCTATCTAAGAGTGCAAATCCTATATCTCGTAAGCTTTTTAAGATATTTTTAAAAAACTTACGCATATTTTGTCTTTAAACAATCAGTGCGATATTTATAGAGTGCGTGCAGCGCAAAAAGCAGATACAAAGACGCAATGAGCCCTAGGGCTATCTTGAGGTTATCGCCCCCCCCCCCCATCCATTATTGCTTGATAAGCTTTCAAGTATTTTTGCGCAACAAGCAAGGCTTCAAATTGTAGCAAAGCCTTTTGTCTGCTATTTTGCGCTAAGGCTTGGTAGTCTTTGGGGCTAAGGTTTAGCACCCACTCTATGCCCTTGCATAAATCAGTGCAATCAGATTCTTGGGCTAGATAGCCTGTCTTTTTGTGCTCGATAATATCGTGATTCCCACCGATATCAAAGCCCACCACAGGCGTGCCACAAGATAGGCTTTCAACAATGACATTGCTAAGATTTTCTGCCAAACTTGGGATCACAACAACATCAGCAGCGTTATAGACAAGTTTTAAACTCAAATCATCATAAAGATGACCTAAATAATGCGTTTCTATCCCCTCAATATTTTCACAAACTCCCATTTCATTAGCACTTGCGCCAAATACAAGGAGCTTTAGGGATTGCTTGTTTTTAAGGAGTTTGAGGGCTTCTTTGAGTTCTGCATAGCCTTTTCTCTTGATAGAGGTCGCTTGGATTGCACCAAAGGCAATGATTTTTTGCGTAGAGATAAGGTGTGTAGCTAGCTTTTCACTCGCCCCCCCCCCTATCGCTATTATCTCTTTATAGCTTTCAAGGTATTGTAAAGATACTTTTTTTGCTTCAAAGCTTGTGAGCACTTTTTGTCTGCTATTTTGTGCTAAGGCTTGGTAGTCTTGAGGGCTGAGGTCTAATATCCACTCTATGCCTTGTGCGAGTTCGCACGGGTCAAAGGGAGTGGCTAGATAGCCTGTTTTTTTGTGTTCTACAATGTCTTTGAGTCCGCCGATATTAAAGCAGACTACAGGGGTGCTGCAAGCAAGACTCTCGCTTGCGACTTGTCCAAAAGACTCTGCCAAACTTGGGATCACAACAACATCAGCAGCGTTATAGACAAGTTTTAAACTCAAATCATCATAAAGATGACCTAAATAGTGTGTTTCTATGCCCTCAATATTTTCACAAACCCCCATTTCATTACCACTAGAGCCAAATACAAGGAGTTTTAGGGATTGCTTATTTTTAAGGAGTTTGAGGGCTTCTTTGAGTTCTGTATAGCCTTTTCTCTTGATGGAGGTGGCTTGGATTGCACCAAAGGCAATGATTTTTTTGGGATTATCCAGCCGCAAAAGTGTGCGTGCAGTGTGTTTATCAAGAGGGGCATAGAGCGTGGTGTCAATGGGATTGGGGAGATTGATGATGTGTTTGTCTTTGAAAAGGGCTGATTCTTTAGCACATTGGGCAATCCAGCTACTGAGTCCATTGATGGTGAGATTGAGCTTTTTATAGGCCTTTTGCTTCATAGCAAAGTTCCAATAACTCAGATCAAAAGGAAAGTTTGAGTTCAGCAAGGGGCATTTGCCACATTGGTTTTCAACCCCTATACAGGAGGGTGCCACATAGTGGCACCCTCCTGTATAGGGGTTGGCGTCGTGCAAGCTCCATATCAATGGGGCTTGGATCTTACAAAGGTCTTTGACACTCAAAAAGCCGCCATTGATCCAATGCAGATGGACAATATCGGGTTTGTGTGCGTTGATTGTTTTGATGAGATGGCGGTTATGGATAAAATCGACAGAAAAGATGTCTTGATGGCGTTTGGGGTAGAGAGAGAGAGGCAGGGCGCAAAGGGCAGGGCGGAGTTTTTCAAAGAGTTTTTGGGTCTTGGTCTTTGCTACGCGTATGATACTCGTGAGATCACTGCTCTTGTTTTGCACAAGCATTAGAGATTCTATGGGCTCAGTGGGTTTGGTATTTTCTGTGCGTGCGTGTTTGTCTGTGTCTGCGAGCTTTTGGAGGGCTAAATGCAATCGCAAGGCTGCTCTGCCTGCTCCTCCAGAGTCTTGTGTGACTAGGTGCAGTATTTTCAATATCTAGCCCCTAGCAATCCAAAGGCTTAGAAAGCCTTTTGGGCTTGAGTTTGTCTTTGAGCGCTTTTAAGGGGGCGTAGAGATGGAATTTTGTCAAAATGGGCTTGAGAAAATCGCGCTTGAAGGAATAAAAGACTTGGCGGTGCAGCTTGCCTATGGTCATATCATAGGGCAGATTTTTGCATAGCTTGGGGCAAAAGCCCATTTCTAGGGCTTGATTTTGTAGTTCGAGGTTTTCTCCGCAATGCTCCCCGCGCCCATCGTGGCCGCGATTGACCGATAGGGGCTTGATGGGGAAGAGCGTGTAACGTTGTGCGTGGAGCATATTACAGCACACGATGGCATCGCCATATTTTTTGCCCCTTTCTACCATATCGACCAAAATAGGCACGAGATGGGTAGTGATAGCGTTGCAAGCACGGACTTGCTCTTTGTCTTGGATCAATGCAGCAATATCAAGATCCCAATCAATGCTTTCATATCTGTCTTTCCACATCGCCACGCCCCAAGGGGAGTAGATTTTGAGTAAAAACACTTCGTGGGGGTAGGATTTGGGTATTTGGACTTTATGGTGTCTGTGTGAGGCGATAGAAATAATGCGCTGGTCGTCTTTGTAGTATTCTAGCGCATGGTTCATGTATTCTAAAAATCTATCCGATACTAAAATATCATCTTCAAAGAAAATCACCCGATCGTATCGAGAAAATAGATATTTGAGGGCATCTTGCGCAGAGTCAAAACTGCCTTTGTTTTGCTCCCAAAAAATCCCCTCAACACTTTTAAAACCCGTGATGGAGTTGATATAAGCACGCACTTTAGCGATAGCAGGCTGATGGGCGGGGTCATAAGCATAGTCAGAAACGATATAGAGGTCAGTCTGGGAACACTCAGGATTGCTTAAAAGTGCGCTGATGGCGTTTTGCAAGCAGTCCAATCGATCATAAACGGTGATAAGAACAGGGCTTAGGGGTGCGTGCATCAAAGACCTTTTATGGAGTTAAAAATTGTGCGAGATTATAGCATATTTGCTAAAAAATCCCGATAAATCTTGCCATCAATGAGGCTTTTGCTGAACGCTATGAAGTGGTTGTTTCTCAAATCGGGTTTGTTGTATAACAAGGGCTGTTTGGTCTTGCAATCTAAGATCACGCCCCCTGCTTCTGTGATGATGATATCACTTGCAGCTGTGTCCCATTCTTTGGTGCCATTGAATCTTGGGTAGATATGGGCTTTGTGCGTGGCAAGTGCGCAGAGTTTGAGGGCTGAGCCTAAGGGGAGGGGCGTGAGGTTGTAGTGCTGTAAGAAATCTTGGGTTTGTGGGGTGTCGTGGAAATTACTCACGCAAGCTATGGGGTTTGATGGGCTTGTTATGGGGCTTTGGGGGGTGATTTTGATCGCTTGGGTGGGGTCAAAATTTGTTGTGGATAAGAAGTAAGCGCCCTTGCCTTGATAGGCATAATAAAGCTCTTTGAGTGCTGGGGCATAGACAATGCCGAGTATGGGGAGATTGTTTTTTAAAAGCGCGATGTTGATTGTAAAGCCATCATTTTGTGCTAAGAAATCTTTTGTGCCATCTAGGGGGTCTAATAGCCATAAATAGGGTAAATCTTTGCGTTCAGCATAGGAGAGAGGGGCTTCTTCTGAGCAAACAGGAATATGGCTTTGGGCGTTGAGTTTGGCAGAGAGAAAATGATGGGATTGCATATCAGCGATACTCAAGGGGCTTTGGTCGGCTTTGAGCGTGAAGGTGGGGTTTTTGTAGTGTTTGAGAATTATTTCTCCGGCTGCATAGGCGAGCTTGATCGTTGGATAAAGTAAATTTATAGACATATTTTGAGATCTTCTATGCTGTCTATTTCTGTCCAGCCACGATGGATATACACAGGTGAGGCGTTGTGATAGGTGTCAATGAGGATTTGTAAAAAGCTAGTCATATACATATTATTGAAGTCTTTGCCATCATAGAGGGCGTTTCTATCAAGGCTCGCATACAGCTCTAAGACTGCGGGCAAAAAGCGATGAGAAATTTTAAACAAGCCGATGTATTGCCCTTGTATTTCAGCGATATTTTGGGGCTTTTTGCCAATTTCTGTGATGGTGTCCCCAGAGATTTTGAGCGTTTCAGCATCACTCAAAGGATCAGCAAAGCGCGCTCTCCAGAGCTTTTCCCACTCAGTATCGATGATAATACCTAAATCCCCTTGGAAATTTTTGAGTTTTTTGATGATAGTGTCTGTGTAGATGATATCAGCATAAGAGATGATGAGGTCTTGTTTTTGCTGGATACAAGAGTGCATGAAGTCTTGCGCGCAAAACATTGTAGCAACCATATTGGTATGCATAAAATCAATATTGGTAAAAAATTTCAGAGATTGATTTTGGAGATATTTTTGCAAAACAGGGAAGAGATAGCCCCCAACTATAGCAATGTCTGTGATGTCGTTGTGTTTGAGTGCTTGGAGCTCATGATCAATAATGGGTTTATCATTAAAAGCGACCATACATTTGGGGATAGAATCTGTGAGTGGGGCAAGGCGCGTGCCTCTGCCTGCTGCTAAAATCAAAGCTTTCATCATTGTATCCCCTTTGCTTGTATCTCTTTTGTGTGTATCTCTTGGATAAAGTTTTCCCATATTGCCTTTGAGGGATAGGGGTGGTGCTTTTCGCGTTCGATATGCCACATCATACCAAAAATCGGCAAAGAAGTGTGTCTATAGGCTTCGATACTCTCATCTTGTGCTAGTCCTAGGGGTTTGAGCGGCTCTTTGAGTGCTGTGATGGCATAATGATGGTAGGAATTGACCTCATAGGTATTTTGGTCTGCTAGCCATAATAATTGATGGGGGTTTGGGCTATGGCCTTTGGATTCTGTGATGGTCGCGCCAAAAAACTCTGCGATACACTGCGCGCCTCTGCATACACCGAGCAATGGGATTTGCGTTTTTAAGCAATGGGAAATGATCTCTTTTTCATATCGATCGCGTTTTTGGTTGAGGGCATTGGGCGTGATAGAAGAGAGGTCATTGCCCCCGCTTAAAATCACAGCTTTCAGCCTAGGAGCATAGCGCGCAAAAGGAACAGCATAGCTCAAGGGCCAAAAAGCCCTTTCACCCAAAAACTCCCCCCACTCACAGCCTAACCCCTCGCGGATTTCGTGGTAGTTTGGGGCTTCTATGAGTCGTTGCGTGATACCTATCATAGGGGGAATACCTGTTGATTGCTCGCATCGATACATAGTTTTGAGGCCTTTTGGTATTGAGAAAATCTCTCTTCTCCCACGCCAATCACTGCAGGCAAGGAGATTTCTGAACACCGAATAGCCATATGCGAGTTTGCGCCACCATAGCAAGTGATGAGCCCTGCGATATTTTTAGCAAACAAAAAGTCATAACCGGGATCGGCTGAATGGATTAAGACAATTTTATTGGCTAAATCTTTGTCTGTTTCGCTGGCTGTGGGGGCTGTGATGGTTTTGTCTGTGATGAAATTTGGCTCTATTTTGGTGCTTGTGTGATAGAAGACATCTTGGGCGTTGAGTATCACAGGGGGGATTTTTAAGGCTGTAGTGATTGCGTATTCTTGTTTGTGCTTATTCACATCGCTCATCAAGGCTTCTTGCAAGCTCGTTTTGTATTGGCTTGATTGGAGGGAGAGTATGGATTTGATGTCTAAATGGGCGAGGTCTTGCTTGTTTATGCCTAGCTCGTGTCCTAATTCAGTGATAAGGTCTAGGATAATTGAGAGTGTTTTGGTGAATTTGAACTTCACGAGCTCTCTGCCCTCAATGACGATTTTAAGGAATTCAAACAGCTCAGAAGCATTGAGATAAAGACCATTTTGGGCTAAGAGCGTGTCTAATTCTTTGCTTTGTTGGGTGCTCAAAGAAAAATGTGTTTGTGTGCTCAAAGGAGGGGGTGAGGCGTCTTGGGAAAAATACAATTCAAAGGCTTCTTTATAAGTGGGCGAGAGGATATTATAAGTCCCTGCCCTCAAATGCCCATATTTTTCGATGAATTTTTCTTTAGCGAGGGTTTGATTTGCAAGGCGATAGACATCACAGGAGAGTTCTTTGCTGATAGTGCCTAAAGAGAGCAAAAAGTCATCTTTTTGCTTGGGAGTAAAAAATTTGATTTCGACTAGGGAATTTAGAATCTGCATTGCCACAAATGCAGCCCTTGCTACGCCTGCAAAGGGCAGAGTGCCAAAACGTTTGCAGTCTTCGATGAGCCAATAGATTTTATCGATTGTGCATAAGGAAGATTTTAAAACTGCTTGCGTGCGCTCTTCTAAGCGATTGACCTTGCTAAGGTCTTTGAGATAAAGACCTTTTTTGGTATCTAAAATCGTGTTGGTGAGCTCTAGGAGCGAGAATTCAATCCTTTTGAGTTCGTTTTGATTGAAATTGTGCTGCTTGAGTTGGGAGAGCTTGGAGGGGAGATTGAGATCATAGCAAGAAAAGACAATTTCAAATTCGATTTTATCGTGGAGATGGGGCTTTTGGGATAGGGAGTTTAGATAATAATTGACAAGTTTATTTGCGATGGTATCATCGAGGCTTTTGGGGATAAAGGAATTGAACGAAAGTCGCACATCGATATAAGGCACGCCCAAAAATGAGTGCATCAAAGGGTGGGAACGGAGATTTCTGTAGCCGTAGTTATCGCGTTGATAAGCCCAGATATTATCAGTCACTAGCTCTTTATAAAGTGAGATAGCTAGTCTTTTGGGCTTGAGTCCGATAATCTCTGCGGGATTCCAATCAGGCATGACGCCAAATATGGTTTTATCGCCAAGAATATGCGGGTGTCTTTGCTTGAGTGAGTCGATACGCGCACAGAGGGCATTGAGCGTAGATGTTTGGAGTGTGTCAAAAAGATTGAGTTTATTTGCCATCACCAAAGGGCGCACTTGCAGGATATAAAGATTGCCATCTTTAAAGGCAAATTCAATGTCTAAAAAATGTGTGCCAAAGATATTTTCTAGCTCTTTGATAGCTTCGATGAGTGCAGCGATATGATGGTCTTTGGGCTGATGTTCTCGATATGAAATGATACGCACAAGCTCTCCTGCCCTCCCTGCAGTCACGCTGCTTGTATCCCCGCTGCTATCATAATCGATACAAAAATATGGAGCGCCATTGTCTTTATCCACGCTAAAAGCTACCCCACACATTTGCGGGTTCTCTAGCATTGGCTGGACTAAGATGAGGTGCTTGCCTGCTCCCATTGAAGCACTGACAGATTCTAAGGCAGATTTTAGGGCTTCTTTTTGGGAAGTATCAACACTACTGATACTCAAAAACGCTCCTGCTTGTGAAGACTCTAGGGTGTCTTCGTGGGCAGCAGAGCTTCTGATGATAACCTTTTTTCCTAGTTGGGAGATTTCTTGCAAAATAGTAGGGAGATTGTCTTGAAGTGTTTCTGTTTGGATAAGACATAAGGGGAGGATTTTTGCTTTTTTGATGATGGGGGAGAGGGCTTTTAGGTTCTCTCCTTTAGTGGCAAAGCTCAATGTTTTCAAACAGAATCCTTTTCAATGGTTAGTTTACTTTTTTTGCACTCCAACATCTGGTTGTGTATTTGATGTCAAACTCACTTGGGAGTTGGTGGCGCATTTGATAAGAGATTTTCTCAAATAATTCTGCCCCCTTAGGGGTTTCTAAATCCCAATACGGGTTTTTCACGCTTTTCCACGCTAAGATATAGTTTTGGATATCTTGATGGAAATAAAAATCTTGCTCCAAATAAATGATATTATCAAAAAGGTTTTTGTGTGCCTCGATGATAGGTCTTTGATCTTCTCGCCTTGTGCCGGTTTCATAGTTGGGGACTAAAGAAAGGATAATCTCTTGTGCACTCTCTTGGATTGGGTCAAAAAGATCTCTATGATTCCACATACAAGAAAAATATCCATTGTCTTTGAGAATGCGATGGGCTTCTTGGAGTGCCAAAGAGCGATCCATCACATTGAAACTACTGCCAAAGGTGACCCAATCAAAGCTTTTATTTTCTAAAGTGCTTTCAATACCGATAGCGCGTATCCATTTGATATCTTGACCTTGAGTCCTTTGGATCCCAATTTCTCGCATTGCATCATTAGGCTCTACAGCGACCACCTCACACCCTCTTTCTAAAAGCATGATACTAAGATTTCCTGTGCCTGCACCAATATCAGCTACACGAAGCTTTTTAGCGCCCCCCCCCCCTTAGAATTTTTGTAGCTAAATGCACGAGCATATCAATACTCTCAGGGGCGTAATTTGGGCGATAGCTGTAATACTTAGCGTGTTTGGTGTAATCCCAATTTTGTTCGACAATTTTTTCCATTTTTTATCCTTTTGTGTTGATTTTGGTTTTTTGTGCGCTCCAAGCGCGGATTTTATAAGGGATCTCAATCGTATCAAGATGAGCGATTTTAGAGGCTATCATTGCTAAGATTTTTTGCCATCTTGCCTCGCCTGCTTGTGCTTGGATATCATTGACAGACTCCCAAGCACCCATATAACGCTCCTTACTCATCATCTCAATATAATCACATTCCATAAAAAAGCAGTCTTGAAAATCCCCTGTAGATACGAGCACTTCTTCCCATTTTTGGGTATTTTGCTTCCCTGAACTGACGCGCTTGAGCTCAGGGATCATTGCTTTGATTTCTTCTTCGATTTCATAAAACACCGATCCCTCCAAGATATTGCGCGGATTCCATATTGCTGTGAAATAGCCATCATCTTTGAGAATACGGGCAAATTCAGGCAAGGATTTAGCGGGGTTTGTCCAATGGAACGAACTTGCCATGATTACCCAATTGCAAGAATTTGAGGGCATTGAGGTGTTTTCACCATCGCCTTTTTTCCAGATGATGGAGGTATTTTGCGTGTATTTCTCACCCTCTGCGCGCATGGCATCATTGGGCTCTATGGCTGTGATAGGGAGTCCAAAGTTTGCTAACATTTTAGTCAGCTTGCCTGTGCCTGCACCAACTTCTGTGACTTGAAATTCGCTTGTTTTGATACCTTTAGGGTTAATACATAAGAGTAATTTTTCTAAGAGCATCGCACTATAAGCAGGTCTGTTGTGGTAGTGCTTGGCTACTTGTGTGAAGTCGCCTTGATTCATAATGCCTCCTTTGTGATTGAAGTTGAAAATATATCAATGCCATTTTGTGCTAGAAAGCTCGCTGTATGGGTAAATTCTGCTAAAAAATCCGGCCTTTCTTTGCGGATATATGCAAGCTCGCTGTGGATTTTGATAGCAAGTTTGGTGCGATCTGGCCATTGGCGCAGGGCTTCAATAATGCTTGCTTCACTAAAAGCAAAGCTCTGGTGTTTTTTGATTTGGCACAGGGCTTCATCGATATAGGCTTTGATGGGCTCGTGGGATTTTTCTATCAAGTCTTTGGGCGGGGTCTTATCAGCAGGTGCGATGAGAACTAAGGGGTATTGGGGGTAGGTATCAATCGTGATATTGTCTTTTAAGATCGTGTAGTCTGTGGGGACTTTGGTGTAGTTCCCGAGATTTGTATTCATATCGAGTTCTTTTCTGAAATGGCTTTGGAGTCTTGAGCGGGGTGAGAGGATAAAATCATAGCCTTGCAAGGAAAAAGCAAAGGGGAAGCAGCGAGGGAATAAAGAGCCTTTGACAACGCTTTCATTATCATTGTTATCATCGCCCCCCCCCCCATTGAGTTTAAGAGCTTCTTGATAGCCAAAAGAGTATGCGAAATTTTGGAGCGTGGTGGGCATATGCATATCATCAAGATCGCACATTCTCAGATAGGTGACATCTGTGGTGATATGGTCGATGAGCTTTCTTGTAGAAGCAAAATAAAACATCAAGTGCGGGATATTGGTAATGATCTCAAAAAGCACACGCTTTGCGTCTGCTTGGGAGTGGATACTCGAGATGGTGTGGAACATTGTCACATTGACATTGCTTTTGATGACAGAGATGGGATCGCGAATGATTTGATAGAGGGGGACTTTCTTTTTGAGTGTTTGGAGCACTTTAGAGGCGTCTTTATTGAGAGGGGCTTTATCAAGCACCAAACCATCAAATTTCCGATAAAAAATAAAAGGTCTGATGACTTCATAAGTCCATATTTCAGTGGCTTTTGCACCCATTTTATTGAGATAAAAGAGCAATGCTGTCATTCCCAGCCCGTGCCCGCCGATGAGGATATAGCGGTATTTTTGGGGGTGGGGGAGGTAGTTTGTGAGGCTCAAGAGCTTTTTTAAGGGAGTGATTTTGTCCCATAAAAGCCCCCAACGCCTACTTTTGATGATTTTTAGCAGTGTTTGGAATTTGCTGATAATAATCTTGATTTTCAATCGCATCAATATCCCTAGTTTGAATCAGCCCCTATGTGCTGTGTTATGCTTTGATGGGCTTTAGGTGGTTTTGTATCACCGAAATCCCCATTTACTTTTAGACTTGAGTTTATTTGTAAAAATTCTCGGTAGTATATCCAATTTTTTAGGATTTCAGGTGCTTTTTTGGCTACATTTGAGATTTCATGATGGAGTAATTGGCTGAATTTTGCATACAAATCCTGATTGTTTTTAAAAAATTCTAAAACATCGCTTTCATTGAGTTTCAAACGCTCATATTGCATGAATTGTTTTTGGGCAAATTGCAAATGTGTATTGATGGCTTCGATAAGCTTGTTGTAAGCTTGGGGAGTTTTGCGGAGTTTTTTGTTTGCTTGGGATTTGTTAGCCCCGATGATACAAATCGAGATGACTTGCCCTTGGTAAAAGGGATTGGGGAATTGCTCGCATAAAAAGAGGAATTTTTTGTGCGAGGTGTTTTCATAGGGGAGGATTTTGATTGTTAGGGGAATATCTAGGAGTGTGTTTTTGGGGAAAAAGAAGTCTTTTTCGATATTGAGGGCATAAGAATCAGCAATTTTTTTGGAAAAAATAGGGTTGTTTGGAGGGCAGGGCAAACCGATGGTGTGGCATACCTTTTTCATCGTGTTGTAGGCATTTTGCGTGGAAAGTTCGGACATATCGATATAAATGAGTTCTTTTGTGAGTGGGGCAAATTGTTGGGCAGAGGTCGTGAAGATGAAATGATGGGGCATTTGCTCATAGGCTTGCAAATAGGACTCTAAGACCTTTTGGAGGCTTGTCTGCCCCCCCCCCCATAGACATTAGCTCATGTGCTAAAGTCAAGTTATAGCCGCTGCGGATAATAGAGATCGGATCTCTGAGTAGGCAAAATACGGGGACTTGATGGTCGAGCTTGGCGATGAATTTTTTGGCTGCGTCTAAATGGGAAATATCTCTATCGACTACGATACCATAGATTTTTCTCCAGCTAAAAAAGCAGATTCTATCCATGCAGCAAATATCAAATTTACGCATGGGATAAGCCCCGCAAGCTTGCAAGAAATGCCAAAATGCATTGCGCCCTGTGCCGTGTGAGGCGAGCATAATGTATTTGTATCTTTGGGGTTTGAGGGTGTTGGTAAAGAGCGAGAGTCTTTTACCTAATAGGCTTGAGAGGATTTTATCGTATGCACCGAATTGATAGCATTGTATGAGAGAGTGGTATTTCTTTTTGAGTGTTGCAATCACAAGCTGCCTTTAGGGGGTCAAAAATTCTTGCCCTTAGAGAGTTAAAAATTCTTGCCCTTAGAGAGTTAAAAATTCTTGATAGTATAGCCAATTTTTTGGTATTTGAGGGGCAAGTTGCGTGATGGGCGCGATTTCTTGGGCAAGAAATGCCTTGAATTGCTCTTTGATGGTTTGTGATTGCTTGAATACTTCTAAAATGAGCCGTTCGATCCCACCTTTTTGTAAAAACCCATCAAGCCAAACATAGCACTCTTCAATCCTTGCCATCATCGCATCAAGTGCCTTTGGGTCATGGGAGGGGGTAGTATCTTGCGTGGTTGCATAGATTTTTAAGCCGTTTTTAAAGGTATGGATACAAAGTATTTGCGTGTTGGGAGGAGGGGGTTGTGTGGTGAGTGTGAGCTTGGGGCTATGGATAGGGTTTGTGGGGTGAGGGGGCAGGGTCAAGGTATAGGGGAATAATGCCTTGGTGGTATGGATACTAGAATAATTGATATCAAAATCATCGATTGTGTTTGTAAAAGGGAGGTTTAAAATCTTAGCAATCGAGCGCATTGTCACAAAAGCTTTTTCTTTGGAGCTGAAATCTTGGGTGTCGATGTAGTGGATTTTGGCCGTTGTGTTTTGGAGTGGTTTGAGCGCAGAAGAGAAGCAGAAAAACGGGAGCATATGGCATTGGGTGGTGATGTTTTGCGTGAGGAATTTTAGCATAAAGGTGATGGCTGCTTCTGCTTGTGTGAGAAGTTTTGGGTCTTTTAGGATATGGCTAAAATCTTGATGGGTGTTGTCTAAGGGGGTATTAGAAAGGGTGTGTGGGGCTGTGCTTTTAGCTTTGCTCTCTATGCTCTCTATGTTATCTATTTGGATTTTCTGTTTTTTGTTTGGATTATCTAATTTGGATTCTTTACTCTTTGTGTCTGCCCCCCCCCCCATTAGGATTGATAGCAGCTTTGAGTGTGGCGGCTATGAGCGGGAGGAGGGAGGGGTGTGTGTGGGTGCGCAAGATAGAGATCGGATCTCTGAGTAGGCAAAATACGGGCACGCGATGTTGTAGTTTTTCAAGGATATGCTTGCGATGGGGGTCGGTATAAGCCTTTTCTAAGCTCAAGCCATAAAGGGAGTTTTTGTGCTTTTTGGCGTGCTTTTTCATCAATAAAAGTGGGTCAGTGGAAAAATACAGATGGTCTAGGGGCATAGGGTTTGCCCTGATTTGCTCACATAGCTTGATAAAAGCAGCAAATCCCACGCCGTGTGAGCCTGCGATGATATAGGAATAATCATTGGGGACTTTGAGGTACTTAGTCCATTGGGGGAACACAAAGATGTTGTATAAAAATCGGTGTTGGATATGGAAGGTATCGGGGATTTGGGGCAGAAATATCCATAATATCCGTTTGCAGATATAGCCAAAATCTCTGTTTTTGATACGAATTTTTAGGTGCTGGAGTGCTTGTTTGTAACGTTTCATTGATGGGTCTTGCCTCTTTTGTGTTTTGATGTTGGTGGGTTAGAGGGTCAAAAATTCTTGCCTCTAGAGAGTCAAAAATTCCTGATAGTATAGCCAATTTTTTGGTATTTGAGGGGCGAGCTGGCTGATGGGGGTGATTTGGTCTGGTAGGGTGCTTTGGAGATGTTTTAGGGTCTTTGGGTGGGAGGTGAGATAAGAGAGGATTGCTTGGGGTGTGAGCTTGTGCTTGTCATAGAGTGCTTGGAGTTTTTGGACTTGGAGGAGGTATGCTTCTGCTTGATCTGTGATTTGTGCATAGAGTGTGGGCGTGATGGTGATGGGCTTTGGCGTGGAGATGTATAGGGGTCTTTGGGGGAAGCGCTCGGAGATATAAGAGCGGGTGATATAGAATCGGTGGTCTTTTTTGTTGTAAGTGAGTTCGCGGTCTTTGGGGTCAAATATCCCTTCAAAAGGCGAGAGCATGAATTCGTGTTTAGAGATAGTGAAGCGATGGGGGAAGCAGCGCGTGAAGGTGTCATTGACTTTGATGGAGAATTTGTCTTTTTGCGTGGGCGTGTTGATGGATAAAAAGGCAGCGATTTTTTCCATTGTTGTTTGGGTGATCTCTCCGATGAGTTCGGTTGTATCAATCACAAGTATTTTTATAATCAGTGGGCTCACTTGGGCGATATTTTTGCCAAAATAGATAGTTCCATCTAAGAATTTTTCATCATTGATAGAGATATCCAGATAATCTTTTTGGGCTTCAAAGCTATTTTGCAAGATATTTTTGAAAATATAATAATTGATCCCTGAGGCGATTGCTGTGATCGGATCTCGCACTAAGCAGAGCGCGGGGACTTTCTTTTTGAGCTTGTTTTGGATAAAGGGGGTTTTAGAGGGGCTATAGCCATCTTGCGTGAAGCCCCATTTCCCATAACCATCGCCTTTAAAAAGCTGCCAATAGACTTCAAAAGTGCTGTTGTGGTAGCAAAATTCTGGGTGCAAGATATGCAAAGGCATGGGCAAGACATTGTGTGAGAGAGGGCGTTTGCGTGTTAGTTGTTTTGATTTTTTAATCTTTTGATTTGTGAGGGGGAGGCAGTGATGGTAATGAGTCCTGCACCTTTATTGATTACTATAGGCTTAAAGGGGAGTTTATCGGGTTGGTTTTTATCTCCAGGGCGATAAGTGATTGCATAGAGT